>DAOPZM010000004.1:0-116583 GCA_035353375.1 Syntrophomonadaceae bacterium | reverse complement strand
TAGTTAAAATAGGTACCGGGAAATAATCATGGATGGAATGAATTGAGATGGCCGGGGAAAGGTCAACTGTTCCTTATTTCATACTGCCGCTTTCAAATAATCGTGTCTATAACCAGCACTTCTTTTTTAACAGGTACATTGCTCCAATACAGTGAATTTTTGATCAGCTCTTCGGCAGCAGCAAAATTCTTGTCTTTCGCATGCATAACGGCCACTGTATCACCCTTTTGTATGTAATCACCCGGTTTATGGAGTAATTTTATACCCACGGTATAATCTATGGCGGCACCTATTTTCTCCCGGCCGGCTCCCAAAAGCATAGCAGCCTTTCCGATGTTTAAGGCGTTCATTTTCTGCAAATACCCGCTCTGCCCGGTTTTAACTTCAATTAAATGCGGTGCCGTGCCTAAGCCATAATCACATTCTTTAAGGTCGATCTTGCCCCCTTGGGCTTCGACTATAGCCAGAAATTTTTCCAGACCCTGGCCGGATTTTAATATTTTCTGCACCTTTTCCCGTGCTGCTTCGATACTCACAGCTTGGCGTCCGATCAAAACCATATAGGCGGCAATCTCGATCGATAAGGAGGTTAAATCTTCGGGGCCATTCCCCTTTAGCGTATCAACGGCTTCAATTACTTCCAGGCTGTTGCCAACCGCATTTCCCAAAGGCTGGCTCATGTCAGTGATCAAGGCCACTACCTGACGGCCGGCCTCCCTGCCGATGTCAACCATAGCCCGGGCCAGATTCCGTGCTCCCGCCAAATCCTGCATAAACGCGCCTTCGCCGGTTTTGACATCCAGCACTATTCCCTGGGCACCGCAGGCAATTTTTTTGCTCATTACACTGGAAGCGATAAGGGGGATGCTGTCGATAGTTGCCGTTACATCTCTTAAGGCATACAACCTTTTGTCGGCCGGCACCAGGTTTCCGGTCTGGGAAACGATGGCAGCCTGAATCGTATTTACCTGATCAATAAACTGGCAATACTCTCTTGCCACCTGAAAACCAGGGATAGATTCAAATTTATCGATCGTTCCTCCAGTATGGCCCAGACCGCGTCCTGACATCTTGGCAACCGGTACACCTGCCGCTGCTGCCAGCGGCATTACGACCAGGGTAGTTTTATCCCCTACTCCGCCGGTGCTGTGTTTGTCAACCTTGATACCGTCAATTGGCGATAGGTCCATGACTTCACCGGAAGCAGCCATTGCCATGGTCAAATCCGCAGTTTCCCTGATACTCATAGACTTAAAATATACTGCCATAGCCCAGGCTGCCAACTGGTAGTCAGGTATCTCATTGCTGCTGATGCCTCTCACCAGTCCCTGAATTTCCTCCCGGCTCAGCTCATATCCATCTCGTTTGCGCCTGATTATATCAATAACGTTCATTATTTCTGCCTCAGTTCCGTGTAAAAACTTTTTCCGGTTAAATCATAACTGCTGATATTGAGGTGTTCAGCAATCGTCGCACCTGCATCAGCAAAAGTTTCTCTCAAGCCTAAATCGACCCCCTGCTTAAAGCCAGGCCCGTAAACCAATAGCGGCACATATTCCCGGGTATGGTCAGTCCCTTCAGTAGTCGGGTCACAGCCATGGTCTGCAGAAATAATCAGCAAATCGTTTTCCCCCAGTTGCCTGGTAATTTGCGGCAGGCGCATATCAAACCTTTCCAACGCTGCAGCATAACCGGCTGCGTCATTACGGTGCCCGTAAAGCTGGTCAAAATCGATCAGGTTAGCAAAAATCAGGCCGGCAAAATCTCCCTTCAGAGCATTCAGTATTTTATCGATCCCATCATCGTTATTTTCTGTTGTAAAAGATTCACTGACACCCCGTCCCGCAAAAATATCCTTGATTTTGCCGATACCGATCACTTTTTGCCCGGCTTGAATAATGTAATCGAGCAGATTGGCCGATGGCTCCAAAGAGAAGTCATGCCGATGAGGAGTTCTGGTAAATGCACCAGGGGTCCCAATGAAGGGCCGGGCTATTATCCTTCCTACTCCATGTTCACCAACCATGATCGCCCTTGCTTTACGGCACATTTCGTAAAGCTCCTGAAGGGGAATTATTTCTTCGTGGGCAGCGATTTGAAAAACACTGTCAGCAGAAGTGTAGACGATCGGATACCCGGTCTTGATATGTTCCCTGCCCAGTTCTTCAATGATTACTGTGCCTGATGCAGCTTTATTCCCTAATGTTTTTCGTCCGACAGCCTCTTCAAAAGCGCTTATTATCTGCGGCGGAAAGCCGGCCGGGTACAGCGGAAAAGGCCGGGACAAAATGATGCCCATCATCTCCCAATGCCCGGTAGTAGTATCTTTGCCGGCAGATTTTTCGCTCATTTTACCGTAACATCCATTAGGTGCATCTGCCGGCGGAACACCATTTACATCGAGGATATTGCCCAGACCCAGTTGTGCCAAATGCGGCAGTTTAAGGCCTTTAACGGCGTTAGCTGTATTTTGCAGGGTATTACAGCCCTGGTCACCATACAAATGGCAATCAGCCGCACTGCCAACTCCCAGACTGTCCAAAATTATTAAAATACTTCTGCGTTTCATATTTCCCTCCTTGATTGATCGAAAATTAAGCCCGGGGATGATACATCTGAAATACTTCCCTTAAATGGGTTTTGGTCAAATGAGTATAAATCTGGGTAGTCGATATGTCAGCATGTCCCAATAATTCCTGCACTGCCCGCAAATCAGCACCGTTTTCCAGCAGATGGGTGGCAAAGGAATGTCTTAATGTATGAGGGGTCACTTCTTTGCCGATCTGGGCTTTGGCAGCATAACTGGCCAGTATCTTAAAAAAACCCTGGCGGCTCATTCGTCTGCCCCGGGCATTTAAAAAAAGAGTCCGTTCCAGAGGATATTTGGCTATGAAATTGCGCGACTTGGTCAGGTAATTTTGAATCCAGTATATTGAAGTCTGGTTAACGGGCAGGATCCTTTCTTTGCGCCCTTTGCCGATGCAGCGCAGGAACCCAGCAGTAGTATTGATATCATCGAGCAGCAGATCCAGCAGTTCTGAAACTCTGACCCCGGTGCCATATAACAACTCCAGCATCGCCCGGTCTCTTATTCCCAGGGGTGCGGTTACTTTCGGCTCTTCCATCAGTTTGTCAACTTCATCGATCGACAAAACCTCCGGCAGCTTTCGTTTAATTTTAGGTGTTTCAATATTTTCGGTAGGATTTTTTCTGGTATACCCTTCCAGGAACAGGAAGCGGTAAAAAGTCCTTATACTGGAAAGGCTGCGGGCCATGGAAGAATATTCTGCTCCCTTGTCCAACTGCCAGCTCAGATATGCCGTTATATGTTCCCGGGTAATATCCGCCGGTTCACTGACTGAGAATTTCTCCTGCAGAAAATGCTGCAGCTTTTCCAAATCCCTTCGGTAAGCGGCCCGGGTATTAGCTGACAAGCCTTTTTCATAATTCAAATAGTTCATAAAGGCTTCTATATATGTTTCCACTTTTTATCTCCTGTTATTGATAATAATCATCTTCTGATATATTTTACCAGTAAACATGAAGACTGAAAAGCGAAAACCCCTGGCAGCAAGTTTTATGGATGCGCTTTTTCTTCTGCATCGTCTTTATAAAAATCCTGCATTTTAATAACCATCTGATCGATAACTAGATCAAACTTCTGGCCGGAAGCATCATTATTTTCTACCCGCATGGGATTGCCGCTGGGATGTTCCTCGGCAAACCAGTCACTGAATACAGGAATTTGCTGAGATAATTTACCGGCCAGCAGCGGGGCTGCAAAAGCAAAAGCAATCAATAAAGCGATAATGGTTATTACATTTAATACTCTTCTCTTCCAGTTATGAATTACAATAAACAAATTTTCACCTCCAAAACTTATAACATCAGACTTAATAACCAGGGCGACAAATAAGCTTCGATCAAAGAACCGGCCATGACGATCAGGATGCAAACGATCAGCATGCCGGTATATATTGCCAGTGACCGGCTCAATGATACCTGGGCCGTATGTCTTCCCCGCACCAGATAAATGGAAAAATTCATAGCCATTACTGACCAGACTGCAATCAAAGGTATATAAATCAAATTTTGCGGTATTATTGATAACAGAGTCATTACAACTCCGGCCCCGGCTTTTTCATGTATCAAAAACCCGATCGTAAACCCCAGTGAAAATCCCCGGACAAAAACCAGGGCTAAAATCAAAGGCAAACCAAGAACCGTCAAACCTAAAAACCATATTACCAATACTGTTTTCAGCTGATTGACAAATACACCCGTCCAGAAAACAAAACTGCTGCCATAATCAGCCTGCTGTCCACGCAAATAATTATCGATAGTTTCCAACAGATTACTTTTAACTCCTGTTTCCAGATATGCCACCTGATAATTTCCTGCTATAATCCCCAGTATAAGCAGCAGGATAATTACGGCATACTGCCAGCGGTTTTCTATTAAGTGTTGTTTTATCCGGTACTTAAAACCCATATCAAGGCTCCTTTAAAACTTATATTGCTGGATAAACCGCTGAAGTATTAATAACTAAAAATATTTATGATTATTGATAATTTGTATCACTGATTGCAGTAAAGTCATATAAAAAGATATTTAAATTCATTCTTCTTTATGCAAAAAAAGCACCTGCAGCTGTATCTGTTGCAGTATTAAACTTACTGTATTAAACATGCCTGAAAACATATTGTCTGCCGTGGCGGCATACTGCTGGGTATAAGATAAAAAACCGCTCTGCGTGCAGAGCGGTTAGTTTGTCAAATAAGTTGGCAGACCGAATAAAAAAAGTGAAGATCGAGGCACGAGCAAGCCCCACGATTGAGGCGTACTGAGGTACGGCGACTGAGCGGGGCTTGTGATGTAACAATGAGATTCGCTTTTTTTGACGGTCTGACCGCTCTGCGTGCAGAGCGGTTTTTATTATTTTTATCATATTTTCCCGGGCGGTGATGGCCGATTATATAAACCGGTTAAATATTGTACCTATCCTTGCCATTTTTTATCCATAAAACCGGACAATATTAAATCATAAATGAATTGTGCAGCCAGTACATCTTCCTGGGAGTTGCTGCTGGCGGCAACTATAGCGATGCCGCTATCTGTTTCATTATAATGCTGCCATATCCTTTGCGTTGCTGCCAGAGCTGGCTCCATACCCCTTTTTTTCATGCTGCGGGCTACAGTTCCGGTATATACCTGCGGGGTAAATAAATAAGCCGCATCATAAGCAACCCCTCCGGTATCTGAAACTGCTACTGCCACCCGGTTCGTAAAATCAGCCAGTTTGTATATTTCCGCCCCCAGATTGGGGAGCACTCTTTCAATAACGGCTTGCTCCCTTTCTATGCCTTTGATCAGTTTTTGGCAGCGGGCCAGCCTTTCCTCGTCACTGCCGGCTCTGGGTTCAGCAATAAGTATGATATTAGTGCCATTGGCCTTAGCCAGGCGCGCAGCTTCCATGCCTACTTTCTCCGGCGCTGTTTCAACCGGAGCGCGGGTATGATCAGGGCTGGCACCATAAACAGCCAATGCTCCGGCGTCAATAGCACTTTCCAGGCTGGTGGACATATCGATTATATCAATTATCATGACCAGCATGCCTTCCCGGGCTGCCTGCTGGGCCCCGCTGGCATCAGCAGTCAAAACTATCTTTGGTAACTTTTCCATAATACCCACCTCCGCCCGGGCTTATTGTCATCCGCCCGCTGCGCATCTTTTCGATTTGCCGGGCAACAACTGCCCCGGCCAGTTTGGCGATTATCTGTATATCTGCTCTTTCCAGGATTTCAATTTCATTATCATAGTAGGTCAGCAGTTTTTCAATCGTTTTAGGTCCTGCTCCCGGCAAAGCTCTTAAGGGAACCCGGTAATAATAAGGCGGCCTCCCGGCGGGATGATGGGGTTCCTCATAATCCCTTATTTCAGCGATCCGGTCCAGAACTCCTTTAACCATGTTTTTGTATCCGCAAGCGTGACAAGTGTTTACCTGCGGCAGTTCAGAAGCAATAAGATGGCAGTCATTGCAAAAAGAGCGATGGTATTTGCCTAATAAAGGATCCATTCCGTAGTTGGCCAGGACTTTGCGTCCCGCTTTATTTAGCAGTGCCAACTTAAGCTCGGTAAAGTTTTTTGCTCCCAGTCGCAATAAATTGTATTCCCGGGCAATATTAGCCGATGAATGGGCATCGGAATTGGATAAATAGGTAAAAGATCTGGTTTCTTTCAGCATATCCGCCATGGAAGTATCCGCACTCAACCCCAGTTCCAGGGTATATATCTGGTCAGTATTCAACCCTAAACGGGGCCGCAGTTTATCGGTCCAACTGCCGTATATCCCTTTAAATGGAGTAAAAGCATGAGCCGGGCAGAAAATGCCTTCTGTCAGTCTGGTTAAATTGATCAATTCTCCGATACTCACCCGGGCTCTCTGGGTTGACAAAGTCATATTTTTTACCCGGGTCTTAAGATATTTATGCAATGTTTTTAATTGTTCCAGACCCGGCACATATATTAGACTATGTACCCCTTCCTGGCTTTCGATTTCTGCCCCCGCCATCAGCAAAACGCCATTGCGGGCAAGGAACCCACCTGCAGGCAGTTCCTGCAGTTCACCCTCTCTCAGCATAGTCTCGATTTCTGCCAGGACATTGGTACAGGCGGCATCGATTATTCCAATGGCATCAAGACCTTTGGTTTTGGCATCCCGGTATAAAACCGTTTTCAAATCAAGCTGCCGGGAGGCGGTTATTTTAACCGGTTTGCCTCCGGCATTGCCAATATGAATATGTAAATCGGCATATATCTGCTGCAATTTTATCTCTCCGTAAGCAATTTACAGGCATACTGAATGCCTATGATGCTTTTTCCGTCTTTTATCTGGCCGGTGAATATTGCATTATAAGCCTCAGCTAAAGGCAGCTTGACCGTATACAAAAACTCATCCCGGTCAGGATGCATATCGCCCTCAGTAAAGTCAGTAGCTAAAAACAAATGTAATTTTTCCGTCACAAATCCGGGAGCACTGTAATAAGACAAAATACTATGCCAGTTTTTTGCCGTCAGGCCTGTTTCTTCGGCCAGTTCCCGTTTGGCACATTCCAGCGGGTCCTCCCCTTTCTCCAGGGTGCCGGCCGGTATTTCCATTAAAATTTCTTCCACTGCCTTGCGGTATTGTTTGACCATCCAAATATTCTTGTTCTCATCTATGGCAACTATAGCAACTGCTCCTGTGTGCTCCACAATTTCCCGGGTACTTTCGCTGCCGTCCGGAAGAACGACCCGGTCTATTCTAAGGTTTATTATTCTTCCCTGATAAATATCTTTAGAATCGATCGTTTTCTCAAATAATTCCATTGAACACGCTCCTCTGCTGAATATTTTATGGCTTTTAAGCATAGACTTAAAACCGAGGTGATATGGATGAATTTAACAATTCGCAAACAAGGATTGACCCTAATCGGCAAAGTCAAAGATTTAGAAAAACTTTTCCGCGATTGGCCGGGGGAAATGACCCTGCTCGATTATATTTTTCTTCACACCCGTTAAACTATATGAACATTTAAGACCAGTTGACCCGATTAAGTTTTTCACCCTTTAAAACCCTGCAGGCTGCCTGGGCTGCTGCTGCTAATCCCAAGAAAAAGTCCGGATCTTCATCAGCTCCCCGTCCCATAGTTGTGATCTGGTGCTGACTCGTTGCCATATATTTAATGCCATTATCAATGGTTTCCAGACAGCAGAAATGTTTATCCAGTAAATCTTCCCGCTGTAACTGTCTAAGTATGAAAGCAGTCTTGTCCCCTTCCAATTGCGGCAGGGGGACTGTGGCTCTTACCCGGCACACTTTGGCCAGGACTGTCAGGGTATGATGACTGAGTCCTTGATGGCGCTGCCTTTTATCGGCAAAACTGATGCGAGGCACGGCTATTGGTATACCTTCCAGTGCTTCTGCGGCATTTAATATCTCTCCCTGTTCAATACCAGTAAATCCCCATTTGGTGCTTGTTCCTACGATCCCCGGCCCCATGCCTGCGATAATTACATCCGGCTTAAAGGCAACTTTCGCTGCCAGCAACCCGGAATAAATGTTAACTGCTTCTATATCCCCGCCGAAAGCATGGCCAATAGTAACGGTCCCGCTCAGCAGTTGTTCGTTTTTCAGCCATTCGACGGTTTCGCTGAAAGCTATAGGAAGTGCTGCTCCATCTGTCATTATATAAGCAATTTTTAAATTTTCTTCTTTTAACTTCAGGCATAAAGGAGCCAGCATCGAATGCAGAGTAACTGCCAGCACCGGTGTCTTTCCCAGGGATTCCGCCGCCAAAAGCTGTTCATGGAAGGGGCTGCCAGGTTCTTCTGCGCTCAGTACTTTTATCTGCAGGGGCGTATAACGCATTTTCATTATGTGTCCGCCGGGTTTAACAGCATGCTTAGGGTGACTTAAATTGGCCAGCACAAAATGATAACCGCCGGAGCCCAGTTTTAATGTTACCGCGGTAGTATTTAAAATTACCTGATCACCAGGCAGCAAGGGGGCGGTCAAACCGGTATAGGCAATACATTTTTCCTTTGCTCCGTCAACTATCGCCCAATAGCCGGCGATATCCGGCCGGGAAAATATTTCTTCAACTATGGTGGCTTTTTTTAATTCCAGCATATTAGTCCCCCGGTTTTATGAATTGTAATATTCATCTGTTATAGCCAGGATCAACCTGACATCATCAACTAAATCACTGATCAATATATTTTCCTCGGTGGTATGCACATCCTGCATGCCGATACCCAGATTGGCGCAGGCAATATGCTGATTGATAATGCTGGCATCACTTCCCCCGCCTGTTTCAGTCATTTTAAGCGGCAGACCGATGTTTTCTATTGCTTTGACTGCCAGTTTGATCACCCTGTCACCTTCATCAAGACTGGTTTCCGGATACAAAAAGCTTACATTGACCTCAGCCCGGCCGCCGCCAGCCATTACACTGCTTATAAAAATATCCTGCAGGGATTGGGTAAGCTCATCCAGCTTGGTTCTTTTAAGGCTCCGGGCCTCGCCCCGGATCAAACAATAATCAGGTACTATATTGCGGGCCTGGCCGCCGCTGATAACCCCGAAATTACATGTTGTCTCTTCATCGATGCGTCCGCCGGGCATTTTCGCCATAGCAGCCGCGGCCAGTTTTATAGCATTAAGCCCGTTTTCCGGCTCAATACCTGCATGAGCAGCTTTCCCATAAGCTATATATTCTATTTCATTCTGACAGGGAGACTTGATAATAACCGTGCCCGGGCTGCCGCCGCCATCAAGGGTGTAGCCGATCTGCGCATTTAAGCTGCTGAAGTCGAATTGTTTGGCACCTTTCAGGCCCTGCTCTTCACTGACCGTAAGTAATATTTCCAGAGGCGGGCATTCCAGTCTGTTTTCGCTCATCACATCAATGCTTTCCAGCAAAGCCGCTATCGCTGCTTTGTCATCTGCTCCTAAAATAGTCCCCCCGGCACTCTTTATCACTTCATTGTTTTCAATTACAGCGTTAATATTTCTGCCCGGTTCGACAGTGTCCATATGAGCCGCAAAAAGCAGCGGCGGCATATCTTTAGTGCCGGGTTTTTTAATTATTAGGTTCCCTGAAGTCCCGGTACAAGCTTTTCCCGCTTCATCTTCTTCCACACTGCAACCGCGCCTGGCAAATTCAGTCCGGATATAATCCCGGAATTCATGTTCCTGCCCGGAAACTGAGCTAATTGCCACCATTTCCATAAATTTATTTATTAGACGTTCTCGGTTAACCATTTTGCCTGCTCCTTCCCAGATCATCCAAACGCTTTAAAAGCTGATTATTTTCTATAGTGGTGGTCAAAGAATACTTTTCCGTATAAAGGTGGATGCCCAGCAGAAATACCAGCACGCCCAGCCTTACCGGCAGCGATAAGCTGATTACACTGAAATATCCCAAGGCCATCCCCAGCACATTGGAACCTGCATCTCCCATCATAACTCCGGCTTTAAGGTCATCTTTGGCATAATAAAATACAGCTCCGGTCAAGGGGGCAATTAACATCCATTCAACCCTTCCCAGCGCTATAATAATAATCACCAGCAGAAAAAGCAAATAAGCTTTCACTGCCCTTCCCGGTCTTAAATCAAAAAGATTCATCAGGTTGGCAGCCAATGCGATTATAAAAGTATTCAAAATAATTTCCGGCCAGCTTCCCTTCAGGGAAAAAGCGATAAAGAAAGCCAGCATGCCTCCGCCCAGTGCTTTAAGCCCGCCGGTAGTCAGTCGTCCTTTAAACAAAGCCCCAAAATGGCCTTTAAATCCCAAAGCATCTCTTTGCCCCAGCATGTCATCAATAAAGCCCAGGAATGATATGGCAACTGCAGCCAGAATGAATAAATGGTACGAACTGTCGTACCATCCCGGCAAAGCCAACAAAATATATACGATTATCAGGGTAAAGGGGAAACTGATGCCCGCGCTGACAGGAATATCGATATTCAAATAATTTTTCCGCACCGCATTGGTTTCTCTTAACATGCTGATTATAAAATGCAAAACTATCGCTTCAACCAGTATCCCGGCAATAAAAGCTGCCAAAACCGCGAGCGCATTATTCACTGCTTTTTACCCCCTGATTCTGCTATGATCACTTTTATTACATCAATAAACTGGCGGCCGCGATGCATAAATCCTTTTAAATCACGTCCGGTTTCATTATGAGTCATGGTGGTCGGCACTTCAACCAATTTAAAGCCTTTTTGCAAAGCCCTTAATGTCATGCCTAATTCCACCCCGTACGCCTCACGGAAAGGAGTTACTGCCATTAAAACTTTCCTGGTCATGGCTCTTTGCCCGCTTAACGGCGAAATAACTTCAATTTGTCCGGCTTTTTTTATAGCCCGCCGGGCAGTATTTTTCACCAGCCCAAATCCACCTTTTTTTTGGGCAGGAGGAAAAGCAGCAATAGCTAAATCTGCCTCTTCATTTATGATCGGTTTTAAAATCAAACCTACCTGTTCAGCACATCCCCCCAGGTCAGCATCAATAAAGGCAACGATATCAGTATCAATATATTGCAGAGCAGCATTCATCGCTCCGCCTTTGCCGCGATTGGGACGCAGCTTTAAAACTCTTGCACCTGCCTGTTCTGCCAGGGCTGCCGTTTCATCAGTTGAGCCATCATCCACCACCAGGATTTCACTTATATAATCCAGCTTTTGTACAGCCTTTACAGTTGCTTGTATAGCTTTTTCTTCATTAAAAGCGGGAATTACAACTGTTATTGATTTCATTTTACTGCTTTTGCCCCCAAATCCCTTCAACTGGTAATGTCGGCATCAGTTTTTTCGCCGTAGCTTTCATTCCATAATTCCCAGGTTCGCCTGCCATGGCAAAAACCAGGGAGATCTGTCCCAGGCTCAGCTCGATATTGTCAACGGTAGTTATGTCTTTTTGTCCGTATTTTTCCATATAGGAATAGACTGCCTGATACTGTTCCACGCCATATACTTTTACTTTATTGGTATTAAGTTCATCAATTAAGGCAGTATCAAAAGAATCAACGAAATAAAACGAATAATCATTGGCTCCGCCTAAAATTATTACCCCGGCCAGCGGAGTCTGATTGGCGCCGCTGAATTTGATAAGATTATTTTGCTGTAGGAATTCAATAACTTCCGGGTCGCTCTGATTCTGAATAACTGCCGCTACACTGCCGGCAATATATTGACGTAATATATCCGGGCTGGTGTTGTCTTCCAGTCCATAAAAGTCTTTAATCCGTCTGTTTACTTCCTGGTCATGTAAGCTTAACCCGGACAGGACAACAGTTTTGGAAACAATATTGGCACCTGCACTGGCAAGAGCATTGATCATCCCTGCTGGCAGGTCATTGTCACCACTGATCACTACTCCAATTTGCATATCCTGCAATTGTCCTTTGACTAAAGGAGGCAAAAGAGTCTGACTGTAGTTTTCATAATTGCTGATTATTTTACTCTGCCGCTGGTTTTCCGCTGTCAATATATCTTCACTTTCCCGCAAAGCATAAAATTGTTCTTCCAGGCGGTCAATCATTTTCTTTTGTTGTTCCACCATCAAATTATCACCCACAACTGTGCTGCCGATTAATATCCCCATGGCCAGGGCCAGAAATATTGCTACTATAGAAGCAATATGGTAGCGAAGATCGATCATTATAAATGCACCTCGGTAATTAAAAATTAAAAAGTAACTTTAACTGTAAAACAAATAACCGGAAAAACGGTTTGGTCGCCGGCGAAATTGCCAGAATCATAATAATTGGCACCAATGCCGCCAGGAAGAGTTGGGCTAAATATTTAGTCTGCAGATTTTGCTTGTATAATTGGCTTACTCCACGGGCATCGACTAAGATAGAACCGACTTTTAATCTTACCAGAAAAGTACTGCCCATTCCTTTGCGTCCTTTTTCCATAAAGTCAACCATATTGGAATGAGTCCCAACTGCTACAATCAAACTGGCACCATATTCCCATGCCAATATCATGGCAACATCTTCGCTGGTACCCGGCATTGGGAATATTTCGGCTTTTATTCCCATGGTTTCAATTCGCTCCATGCCCGGCGCTCTTCTGTCGGCATAAGCATGAACTATTATTTCCGCCCCGCTTTTAAGCGCCTCATCAGATACACTGTCCATATCTCCAACAATTATATCCGGCTTTAAACCAAACTCCAGCAAAGCATCGGCCCCGCCGTCAACGCCTATTAAAACCGGTTTTTCTTCCTGAATATATGCGCTTATGGTGCGCAAATCTTCTTTATAGCTGCTGCCCCGGACTACCAGCAGGACATGCCGGTTTAACATGTTAGTCTTTAATTGAGGCACCTGCAGGTTGCCCAGTAAAATATCTTTTTCTTTTTTCGCATATTCCAGGGTATTTTCAACAAAGTGTTCCAGTTCCAGCTGGCTGTTAGCATTAGCTTGTCTTAATTTATCCTGAACATCTTCAAAAGTCAGCCAGTTCCCTTCGGCGACCTTACGGTTTCCCCAAAATACCTGGTTATCCCTGATTTCAAGTAAGACTCCTTCTTTAACCATACCGAAAATTTCATCGCCGACTTCGTCAAGAATCGGTATGCCGGCGTTTAATATCTTAAAAGCACCTTTGGCATGATAGCGTCCGGTTATGGAAGTCTGTGCATTGATCACTGCCTGCGGCCTGATATCGATTATGGAGTTTGCCGCCACCTCATCAATATCATCATGGTCGATAATCGCGATATCATTTTTCTTGAGACGCTGCACCAGGTTTTTGGTGCGGCGATCCATGCGGGCTCTTCCTTTGATAGACATATTTCACTCCATTTGGAACAGTATTATTTTCAAGATATATCTTACCACATCATGCAGCAAATAAAAACTTAAGCCAGCCGAAGGCTTCTCTTGACGGCGTGATGTCATGTATTTTTGATTGTGTTTATATTCTGCATAAATGAACTCTCGTTGTTTCGTTCATATCAATTGCCAATCTGGCTTACTGATTCTTTTTTATGTATCCGTAATCCATGCAATTGTGATATCAGCATACCGGACAGCATCAGCAAACATCCTAACATTTCCCGCGTCCCCAGTTTTTCTCCCAGCAACAGAAATCCTCCGATTGCGGCAAAAACTGCCTCCATACTGAGAATAATAGCAGCATGGGCAGGTTGTGCATGTTTCTGTCCCACTGCCTGGAGGGTGTAAGCAATCCCAACTGAACAAATTCCTCCATAGAGAATTGGAACTGCTGCTTTAACCAGGCTGCTTAAAATGACTTCCTCCGTTATTGCCGCTATTACCGAACTCAAGACTGAACAAGTCATGAACTGAACAAATGATAACTTCAATACATCGACCCGGGGAGAAAAATACCCAATGACAAGTATATGAATTGCCCACAAAAAAGCACCAATAAGTACCAGCAGATCCCCAAGCTGGATAGATGCCGCCTCTTTAATACAGAGAAAATATAAGCCGGCCGCGGCGATAATACATCCCATCCAGGTCCCCTTACCGGTAGTTTGCCCCAGGAACTTGCCAATTATAGGTACCAGCACTATGTACAAGCTGGTTATAAAAGCAGCCTTGCCTGCTGTAGTAGTAATCATACCTATCTGTTGAAGAGAAGCGGCTGCAAACAGCACTGTACCAGCCAACACACCGGTAATCAGCGCATTTGATCTATTGGCAGTCAACTGCTTATCACGGCCGAAAAAGACCAACAGCGGAAGCAACGATAAACTGCCCAGCAGGAATCTCACCCCGTTAAATGTAAAGGGGCCTACGAACTCCATGCCCGCCCTTTGTGCTGTAAAAGCGACTCCCCAAATAGCAGCAGTGAGCAGCAATAGGAGATTGGCTTTAATAATATTCACCACTCGACTCCTCTCGTTAATTTGATTATTATAGCAGATAAAGTATTATCTCTTATAGTTTAATAATAAATACCCCTTATTTATTGGTTTAAAAACCAACAAATAAGAGGTATCAGTAGTTATAAGGTTATGCAATTGATCGGTTCTTTGCAAAAGTCAGACTTAGCCAGCTTTGCCTTCCAGTCTTAAACGATCGGCAATGATAGCAATAAATTCAGAATTAGTCGGTTTGCCTTTTTCCCCGTTGACGGTATAGCCAAAAACTTTGTTTATCTTGTCAATATCGCCCCGGTCCCATGCCAGTTCAATAGCATGCCTGATAGCTCTTTCAACACGACTGGCAGTTGTATCATATTTTTGAGCAATAGTTGGATATAATTCTTTGGTTACTGCTCCCAGATAGTTTATTTCCTCAGTTACCAGAATAATTGCATCACGTAAATATTGGTAGCCTTTCACATGAGCGGGTACTCCGATTTCATGAATTACTTTGGTAACTTCAACTTCCAGGTTTCTGGGGGAATTTGCCTGAGTTCTTACGGAAATCATGGAACTGCGTGTTTTTTCCGTGCGTTCGTTGTTATCCCTGACTATCTGTTTAACTCTGTCTCCCAGGACATCCAGATTAAAAGGTTTTAAAATATAATAATCGGCTCCTAACTGCATTGCCCTTTGAGTAATAGTCTCCTGACCAAAAGCAGTTAAAACTATAATCTTAGGTTTCTTCTCCAATTCCAGTTCATTGATTCTCTCCATCACTCCTATACCGTCCATATAGGGCATAATCAGATCGAGAATAAGAACCTCCGGATTATTGCTTTCAATAACGTCCAATACTTCCATGCCGTTTGCGCATTCAGCAATTATGTTGAAATCAGGCTCATTACTGAAATAATCACTTAAAATGCAGCAAAACTCTTTATTATCATCAGCAACTACGACACCAATCTGGTTTGAATTACTATACAACTTAATCCTCCTCTCGTTGGCATAAAATTTATTTATTTCTAAATCGATTTTCGACGGTGCGCCAATTATTTCCTGCTTTTTTTTTAAGTCAAATTAATCTATCAAATTACAGGCAGTTCCATTATTTACCATAAACCCAGAAAATAAAATGAGTAAATATAAACCATATATTTTTTTAATGCCGAAAATAAACCAATTAGTAAAAAAAGACTGCGAATTAATTTGTCGAAAAATTCTCTGCCGGGTTTTTATATCCTGGTATTTCCGACAGCATATTATCCATAAAAATTCCGTAACCCCTGCTGGGGTCATTCAAAAATACATGGGTGATGGCTCCGATAATCCTGTTATTTTGAACTATCGGGCTGCCGCTCATTCCTTGAATAATCCCTCCAGTCAAATTTAAAAGCCTCGGATCAGTGACCCTGATTACCATACCTTTGCCATTTTCCCTGCCGGGATAGATCTTTTCTATATTAACCTCAAATTTCTCTATTTCATCTCCATTTACTACCGTAAAAATTTGAGCTTTTCCTGGAACTACCTGATGGGCATAGCCCACTTCAAGTGGATAATTTGCTTTTGGATTTACTATTTTACCGGTTGTTTTGCCATAAATACCATTATAACTGTTTTTAATAATGTTGCCGGATAAAGAGCTTTCATCACTGAATACGCCGATTTTTTCCCCTGGTTTCCCTGGCTGTCCTGCTTTAACCGTTTGAATTGAAGCACTGACTATTTTCCCCTTTAAAACATTAATGCCTTTCTTGGTATCGGCATCAATTATGATATGACCCAAAGCTGCATAATATCCAGTATTGGGATCCCAGAAAGTAAGCGTTCCGACTCCGGTTATTCCATCCCGGACATAAAGCCCGATACGACGGCGGTTGGTTTCCGGGCAATAGACAGTTGGTACCTGCGCAGCAATCATTTTGCCGCTGCGTTTAATTTCCAACATTACTGCTTTTTCGCCGCTTTCATCAATGATGCGGGCTAAATCATTTTCCGATTCAATTTTTTTATCATTTGCTTTCATTATCAAATCGCCTATTTCCAGTCCCTGATCACGGGCCGGGTATACTTTTTCTCCTTCAGTACTTATTATGGGAGCAAAACCGACTACCATGATCCCTTTCGACTGCAATAAAACACCGATCGAATGTCCGCCTACGACTACACGCTGATTGGCTATTGATTCAACCTCAATTGATTTGAGTGGAATATATCCCCACAGCTTTAACTGCATTTCGGCTTTGCCCGGTTTAAGGGCAATAATTTTAAATCCGGAGGCTTCTTTATTTACGGTTACAGGCGGCTCGTAAGGAAAGGCAAGGACGCTGCTGGCAGGATTCTTGATTTCCAGATTGATCTTCCCAGCTAAAATATCAGGCAGGCTTAAACTTATATTACTTGATTCACCTACTACCATTCTCTGATATTCAGGTAAACTCAAAACATTCTTGGCTTGCGGGGTCATACATAAAGATAAAAAAAGTATTACCAGAATTATACCTATACAAGGACGATATTTACTCAAAATAAATCACTTCCCGCCGACTTGATACTTAATATTGTCTCCGGGAAGTGAAAAACTATACTGAATCGATATTTAGGCTTTTCCTGCTGATTCCATCATTTCCTTGGCATGTTCCAGAGTAATGGCAGAATACTCCTGTCCTGCCAACATCCTGGCCAATTCATGAATTTTTTCTGTTTTATGCAGTTTTTTGACTGAGGTGACAGTTCGATTATCGCTGGTCTGCTTGCTGATCAAATAATGATTATCTGCATAACTTGCCACCTGGGGAGCGTGAGTCACTAAAATGACCTGATGGGTTTTGGATAATTCTCCTATTTTTAAAGCCATAGCCGTAAGAGCTGTCCCTCCAACTCCAACATCAATTTCATCAAAAATCAGGGTTGGCACTTTGTATATACTGGCCAGGGCTTTTTTCAAAGCTAAAACAAATCTGGACATTTCCCCGCCCGATGCTATCTTTTCCAAAGGACGCAGCGATTCGCCGGCATTGGGGGAAAAAAGAAACTGAACTTCATCCCGGCCATTTAAAGCAGGTTGTTTACTGCCAGTCAGGGCAACAGCGAACTGTAAATCCGGCATATTTAACTGTATCAGTTCCTGCAGAACTTTAGTCTGTAAAATTGCCGCCGCTTTTTTTCTTTCCTCTGTTAAGCGGACGGCTAATCGATCATATTCTTCCTCAAGTTTTTCTATATCTTTCTCATAATCCTGCCGGGTTTGCGCAACATTATTGATAACCTGCAATTCCTGTCGGGCCTGGTTTAAAAAAAGCAGCACTTCATTTATATCTTTTCCGTATTTTGCCTTTAAGCGATTAATAACATGCAGCCGGTCTTCAATTGCTTCCAACTGCTCCGGTTCAAAGTCAAGGGACTCCTGATATTTTATGATTTCCTGAGCCATATTCTGCACTGAATAGTACATATTTTCACAGTCAGCCAGCAGTGCAGCAAAAAAATCTTCATCCTGGTTTTTGCCGATTATATCTATTGTCTGTCCCAATAAATCAAATATATTACCCGTTTCTTCGCCAGTATACATTATCTGTACCAAATGCCCCGCATCTTCCGCAAGTTTTTTAGCGTTTTTAATGCGGTTGCGCAAGGCTGACAGCGTTTCTTCTTCGCCAGGCTGCAATTGGACTTTTTCTATTTCATCGATCTGGAAATTAAGCAGGTCGACCTGCTGCAATCTGGTCTGTTCGTCAATATTTAAAAGCTGAAGCTGCTGTTTTTTGCTGTTTAACTGTTGGTAAACCGCAGCAATAGGATCCGATATATCATCATTTTCTATAAACTTATCGACATAATGGATGAACATAGCCGGACGCAAAATATTAAGATGGTCATGTTGAAGGTGCATATCTACCAGAAACGTTGCCAACTCCCGCAGTTGGGCAAGCGATATATTACGTCCGTTAATGTGCGATGTGTTGCGCCCTGAAGGGCTGATTTCCCGGCAGATGATCAAATTGTTGTCTTCCTCATCAAGCAGCCGGTTCTCCCGCAAATAATTTTGCGTTTCCAGGTTATCTTCGAGAGTAAATACCGCCTCCACAATAGCTTTCTGATTCTCATCCCGAATGAAATCGTTATTGATCCGTCCGCCGATAATCAGACCCAGGGCATCAATTACAATTGATTTGCCTGCTCCTGTTTCACCGGTTAATACATTTAAACCATGATAAAACTCCATCCGCAATTCATCTATCAGCACAAAGTTTTTTATGTATATTTCCTGCAACATACTTATCCGGAATGGCCGGTTTAAACCATCCGCTGCTCACCTCCCCTTACCGGTTCAATTAATAAAGGCTGGTAAACGATATTCTTCCTGACCTTTAAGCGGATTTTTACCGGCAGGTAAATAAGCCGGCTCCACCGCCAGGTTAAAATAAGATTATTTCCTGATCAAGCTTTTAAACTCTTGTAATACTTGCTTAACCATCCGCTTCTGTTTCACGATTACCAGAATCGTATCATCTCCGGCAACCGTACCCAATATCTGTTCATTACCGATAGCATCGATCAATGAGGCTACTGACTGGGCAGCACCCGTGAGCGTTTTAAGCACTATAATGTTCTCACTGAAATCGATATGGGCAACCAGGTCCTGAAACATCCTCCTGCGGCGCTCATTAATACCATGGGAAGACTGGCTGGCTGGCAGTGTATAATGATAGCCGTCGCTGTCAGCTATCCTGTGCAGCTGCATTTCTTTAATATCCCTGGAAACTGTAGCCTGGGTAACATCATATCCGCGGCTTTTTAAAGACTCGCAAAGCTCTTCCTGGGTTTTTATGCGTTCCTTATTCAGGATATCCATGATTGCCGACTGCCTTTGAGTTTTCATAGTGCCTCCTTTATCTTTTGCACAACAATCAACTCCGGGGGTTGATTTATTTGATTCAAAAAGGTCACTTCAATAATATCAAATTGCTGTTGGGGTATCTGGCCCAAATAATCCTGCAGTTCCTTAAGCTCCCTTGCTCCTGCCTGATGGCCGGGGTATGCAACTATGGTCACCGCCCCGCCTGGCACCAATAAATTTAAAGTTTCACTGACAGCTTTAATGGTCGTATCTGGTTTGGTAGTGATCAGATGATTGCCGCCGGGCAGATAGCCAAGATTAAACATGGCGGCATTTATTTTCTTATCTATATGATCTCTGATTTTCGCATGATCATCATGGATAAACTTGACCCTCTGGGTCAAATTATTGGCATCCAGTAGATTTTGCGCCGCTTGTAAGGCTGGTTCCTGAATATCAAAACTATATACCAAGCCGAGCGGGCCTACCAACTGGGCCAGTAAAAGCGTATCATTCCCTTGTCCGCAGGTTGCATCAACTACTGTATCAGCCTGGGCAACTGCCTGGCTGATTATTTGCCGGCTGATACTAACAGCGTTTTTTAAAACCATTTTCACCCTTTTGCAGTCTCTTATCTTCCTGATTTATTGTCAACTTTATAAAAAAACTGATGCTTTTTAAAATTGACCAGATTCAAAGTTATATTAGCCTGTTTAATTATTATCCGGTAATTTTCCTTAAAATCGTACACTACTTGTCCGTCCATGCCTATAATGGCTCCGGCACATTTTATCGGAGTAACCGTAATAATTTTATCAGCACTGACTACTATGCTGGGGGTATTCAGTTTATAGGCTGCTACCGGCGTAATGATAAATGCCTTCATATCCGGGTCGAGCACCGGCCCGCCTGCTGACAGATTATAGGCCGTGGAACCCGTGGGAGTTGCAATAATTACTCCGTCACCCTTGATGGTATTTAACTTCTGTTCATCAATATTGATATCAAAGCTAATCATATGGAGTTCTTTAGCTTTTATTGCCACTTCGTTAAGACAGTGCACAGAAGCAATAAGATGATCGTTTTCTACAATATCGACCTCTGATATCATCCGTTTGTCAAGAGTATATTTTCCGTTGATCAGAGCTTCAAGATAACCATTTAGCTCCGCTGCTTCAATATGGCTCAAAAAGCCGACCGTTCCCATATTGATACCTAAAACCGGGGTTTGTTTTAAGGCATACTGTCTGGAAGCACGCAAAATAGTCCCGTCTCCGCCCAGGACGATGATCAGGTCAAGTTTATCAGGAATTTGGCTGCTTAAATCAGTTGAACCATTGTCGATCAAGACATCTGCCTTAAGCTCTCTTAATCTGACTGCAATTTTTTCGGCCATAAATTCAGTGGATTCTTTATAATGGTTGTTAACTAACAGTACCTGCATAATTAAACCTCCAACTGCTGATGTGCCGTTTCAACTGTTTGTTCTATCTCCGCTTCCAACCCTTGCAGGTTTCCCTGCTCTTTGTTTAACAGTATAAAATACTCAATATTCCCCTGAGGTCCTTTGATAGGCGACCAGGTTAAGTTTGTGCAAAATAATCCTGCCTGGTGGGCGCTTTTTATACAATTGAGCAGTACCTGCTTATGTACCCCTTTATCTTTTACTACACCTTTTTTCCCAACTTTATCCCGGCCAGCTTCAAATTGTGGTTTTATAAGTGATATTACCTGCCCGTCATCCTTTAGTCCGGCGTTTATAACCGGGAATACTTTGGCCGTAGATATAAATGCTACATCTATCGTTACGATATCAACTATCTCTCCCAGCAGCTCCGGATCAAAGTAGCGGATATTGGTTCTTTCAATATTAACTACCCGCGGGTCATTGCGCAAAGTCCAATCCAGCTGTCCATAACCAACATCCAAGGCAAAAACTTTGCGTGCGCCGTGTTTAAGGGCGCAATCAGTATAACCGCCGGTTGAGGCTCCCACATCCCATACAGTCTTGTTGGTAAAATCCACGGCAAAAACCTTAATGGCTTTCTCCAGTTTTAACCCGCCCCGGCTGACATATGGAGGGCGGGAAGATTTTATTTCAATAATCCCATTTTCATCAATATTAGTTCCTGGTTTGTCATACATTGTACCGTTGACGGTTACTTCACCGGCCAGAATCATGGCCCGGGCTTTTTCACGGCTGGGAGCTAATCCCTGCTGATGCAGCAGAATGTCTAACCTAATTTTCCCCAATCTTATATAACCCCACAACTTTTTTCTGTTTAAGCAAAGCTGGCCAGTGAGAAATTATTCTTTCTGCCACTGATTGAGCATCCATATTCAAATAATCAAACAGCAATTCAGCTTTGCCGTGTTCGACAAATTCATCGTTAAATCCGAAGCGCAATACATCAGCAGTAACATTCTCATCATTTAACATTTCGATGACGGCACTGCCAAATCCGCCTGCCAGACATCCGTCTTCAATTGTTACCAACCGCGGATTTTTTACCGCTGATTCTTTAATAAGTTCTTTATCCAGAGGTTTTATAAACCGGGCATTGACCAGGCAGCTATTAATGCCCTGCTCAGATAATCTTTCCCGTACTTCTTTTCCCAAAGATACTCCCCGGCCTATGGCAATTATAGTCAGGTCGTCGCCTTTTGTTACTGTCTCGCCTTTGCCAGGAGTCAGCAATTCCGGTTTTTCATTTACCGGGGTGCCGTCGCCGACTCCCCGGGGATATCTTATGGCCACCGGACCATCAAGCTGACAAGCGGTATAAAGCATGTTCGCCAATTCATTTTCGTTGGCAGGGGCCATGAAAGTAAAATTAGGTATGCTTCTTATAAATGCCAGATCAAATACTCCGTGATGGGTGGGTCCGTCTTCGCCGACCAGTCCTGCCCGATCCACCGCGATTACTACCGGCAGGTTCTGCAGGGCTATATCCTGAACAAGCTGGTCATAGGAGCGCTGGAGAAAAGAAGAATAAATAGCTACCACCGGCCTCAAGCCTGCCCTGGCCATTCCAGCCGCCATAGTGACCGCGTGCTGCTCACATATACCCACATCAAAAAATCGTTCCGGATAACGGCGGGCAAATTTTGCCAGACCGGTTCCGTCAGCCATAGCCGCAGTAATTGCAACTAATCTTTCATCTTCGTTGGCCTGCTTTATCATAAAATCACCAAAAACCTCAGTATAAGTCTTGATGGCTTTCTTGAAAGGGCTGCCGGTTTCAATGTCAAAAGGCCCGATACCATGGAATATATGGGGATTTTTTAAGGCTGGTTCATAACCTTTGCCTTTTTGGGTTATAACATGAATTAAAATCGGGCCCTTCATTTTGCGGGCATTGCCCAGAACTTTGTTTAATTCAGATAAATCGTGACCGTTAACCGGTCCGATATAGGTAAACCCCAACTCCTCAAATATTTTGCCCGGTACCATCATGTACTTGACCATATCTTTAAAGCGCAGCGCGGCTTTAGCTATATTAGGTCCAATACCTGGTATTTTATGTAATGCTGTTTCAATCTCCTCCTTGGTACGTGAATAAGAAGGATCCGTTCTCAGGCGGTTCAGATAACTTGACATGGCACCGACATTTCTGGATATTGACATTTCATTGTCATTCAGCAAAACGATCAGGTCGCGCCCTTCCTGCCCGGCATGATTTAAGGCTTCAAAAGCAACTCCGCCGGTAAGTGCTCCATCGCCAATGCAAGCTACAACCGAATTTTTTTCCCCTTTTATATCCCGGGCAATAGCCATGCCTAAGGCCGCTGAAATCGATGTACTTGCATGCCCGGTATTATATGCATCATGTTCTGATTCTTCAACTTTGGGAAAGCCGCTTATGCCGCCGAATTTCCGCAGTGATTTCATTTGTTCCCGGCGTCCGGTCAGGATTTTATGAATATAGCTCTGATGCCCTACGTCCCAGATAATTTTATCCTGCGGGGAATCAAATATATAATGCAGAGCAATAGTCAGTTCAACTACCCCCAGATTGGCAGCTAAATGGCCTCCGCATTCCGCTACACTGTTTACCAACAATCTGCGGATTTCATCAGCCAGAATATACAATTCAGTTATACTTAATTTTTTTATATCCTGAGGCTTTTCAATTAATTCTAATATTTCTCTCATCCTTAGCTCAACCTTTTGTTTATTTGAATAACTCAGTATGAGTATATTTTTCCCAATAAGCCAATACAACACCCAGTTTAAAAATTATATTGTTGGCATTTTTAATAGCAAAGCTTTTGCCTATTGCTTTTCCCCCCACGGTAAGGGCAGCAATTAAACTGGTCATAACTCCGCTTAATAAAACTATGTCTAAAACACTGAACTGATTAACTAAGCTTACCACAATACCCGCACCGATTGCACCACTTAAAGTACCAGATATGTCCCCAATGACATCATTAAAATAATTGGCTACTTTATGAGCATTGCTTTTAATTCTGACTGCCTGTTTGGCGCCAAATATTTTTTTAGCTGCCCGGGCATTATAAGGTGCTAATTGTGCGGCCGTAGCAGCAGTACCTAGAATATCAAAAAAAATACCTAAAGAAATAACAAATAGCAGTAAAATAATGGCTATAAAAACATTATTTACTGCTCTGACTAAGGCTTCTGACCCAAGACTCATTAACAAGGCTATTAAAAAAGTAACAAAACCAACTAATAATCCAGCTATCAGATTAGCCTTATTAAAAAAGCTGTGCAATTAAAATGGTACCTCCCAGTGGATACTATATCTCTGGCAAAAGGTTGTCTAACGAGTAAACGCTGCGCCATAGGTCCAGAAGGTTTTCCCAGCAGGTCTCCCGATTGTTGCCAAAAGGGCGGTTTCCCTTTATGCCTGCTCAGTATCGTCGCCAAATACCATACTGGATTACCACTAAGGACACACTTTAATCCTCATTAAACTATACTGATACCGTACACAGTCTAGGAGTTTTCCTCTGCAGCTCACATCAATTTCTAGCCTCTTTTGCAGTAACCGGTTTCAAAGCGAACCACAAAAACCCTGGCCGGGGTTTTAGGGCTCACAAAGCTTATTCGCCGCCACCACTCAAGGCAGGCTACACTGCACCCAGCTTCTACCAAATGCAGGTTTTCCCATCAGGGTTTTTACCCTGCTGAGCCTCCACAAATATAAGGGTCTTGCCCGCATGCCATTGCGGATTGCCCTCATATTCTCATCTCCCAGCAACGACCCTCAACTGGGCGTCAAAAGCCAAAACCAGGAGCTTCATCGATGTGCCCTCAACGGATTTTTAGGCCCGTCTTCGAAACTGACAGAACTGACTAGAATACTGCAACCTTTTGCCAGATTACTTTCCGACTATATATTGTATCATAACATTAAAATAAGTCCAGTTACATATTTTAACTTATCTTAACTGCTGCGGCTTAATAAATAGCCAGCCAGATAACGCAGAAAATCTGCCTCAGCCCCAAAACCTTCAAGACTATCAATGCAGACTCGTACAGTCTCCTCGGCCAGTTGCCGTGCTTTATCCAAACCAAATAAACTGGGGTAAGTAGTTTTAAGATTTTTCTCATCACTGCCAATGGGTTTGCCGATTTCCAGTTCATCCCCAACCACATCAAGAATATCATCAGTTATCTGAAATGCCAGGCCAAAATTTTCTACATATTCGGTTAGCTTTTGCAGCCCCGTCGGTTCCAGTCCCCCAAGAATGGCGCCAGCCCTTAATGAAGCCAGAAATAATTTTCCCGTTTTAAGGTAATGCAGGTTCTGCAAAGCAACATGATCTATCTGTTGCCCTTCGGACTTCAGATCAATGACCTGGCCGCTGACCATACCTGCGCTTCCTGCAGCAGCAGCAATTTCACCGATTACCTGTAGCAGCCTTAATCTTTCATCTTCATTTTTACAGGGCAGCGCTGCCAGAACTTCAAATGCCCCGGTCAGTAAAGCATCACCAGCTAAAATCGCAATATCTTCACCGAATACTTTATGGCAGGCAGGTTTGCCCCGTCTAAAGTCGTCATCATCCATAGCTGGCAAATCATCATGTACCAGAGAATAGCAATGGATCATTTCCATGGCACAGGCTGCCGGTGCGACTTTCTGCCGGTCTGCTCCAGCTATTGCCGCTCCTTCAAATACCAGGATCGGTCTGATTCTTTTTCCTCCATTATAAATTGCATAGGTCATAGCTTTATGGATAATCTGATTTTCAGCCCAGAGTTTATCCAGGCATTTTTTTAAGTTGTCCTCGGCAAAGGCTTTTCGCTGCTTCATCAATTCATTAAAGATTTGCATTTCTTCAGCTGTTAAACTATTCTCAGTCTTATTCATTTATTTCAACCTCAGCTAATTCCAACTCTCCCTGCATATTCTCCAGTAACTGCTGTATCCTGCCATCTGCCCGTTCCAATTCCTGCTGACAATAAAGGGACAGTTTTATTCCTTCTTCAAAAAGCTTGATAGATTCTTCCAGTTCCAATTCTTCGTTTTCCAGTGACTGGACGATCTTTTCCAATTTAAGCAGGGCAGTCTCAAATTTAATCTCCATAAGTTATTTTCTCCTTTTTTAAGATTTGAGCCTGTAAGCGATTTTGCCATAAATTTATAGTTACCAACTCACCGATTTGCAGGTTTTCAATATCACGCAATATTTTATCGTCTTGCTGGACAATTGCATAACCTCTCTTAATTACCTTCAGAGGGCTCAGACTATCAAGTGCGGTCATGGCCACCACAAAACGCAATGACTTATCTCTATAATAATTCTTCATATTATTTTTCAACTGGCTGTCCAAATCTCTCAAAAGCAATTTTTTGCTTTTCAGCAGGCTTTCAGGTTGCTGCCATACCCTCTGCATCATTATCCGGTCCAACTGCTCGCTGCGATTAAGTAATCTTCGCTGCATTATCTGAAACAGACGCTGTTGACATTTTATGACCCCTTGAAGCAGTAAAGCATTGTCGGGAACTGCCAGCTGGGCTGCCTGAGTAGGTGTTGCGGCCCGTATGTCTGCAGCAAAATCTATCAAAGTAGTATCGACTTCATGTCCGACTCCCGATATTATCGGCACCTTTGAATTATATACCGCTTCAACCACTTTTTCACTGTTAAAAGCCATCAGGTCTTCCAGGGAACCGCCGCCCCGGGCGACTATTATTACGTCCACATCGCCCAATGTATTCAATCTGCTGATGGCGGCAGCTATTTCCTCCGGGGCCTCTGTTCCCTGAACAGCAGTATGGGCGATTATAATCTCCGAATTTCCTGCCCGGTGACGGAGTACTTTCAAAATATCCCTTAAAGCTGCGCCGTCCTGAGATGAAACGATTCCCAGCCTTTTTACTGTTTGGGGAAGTGGCTTTTTATGTTCGGCAGCAAAATATCCTTTGGCCTGCAGCTTTTCCTTTAGCTGTTCGAGCTGCCAATACAAATCGCCTACTCCATATAACTGCATTTCCTGCACATAAAATTGGTATTTGCCCTGTTTGGAAAAAATCGATACGGTGCCCCGGGCCAGGACCTCTGCTCCGTCTTTAGGGATAAAGCGCAGTTTTTGCGCCCGACTCTTGAACATTACACTGCTGATCACAGCATCATGGTCCTTCAGGTTAAAGTACATATGTCCGGATTGCTGATAAAGTTTGTAGCCGGAAATTTCTCCTTTAAGCCAGCAATCGCCAAGGGTAATATCGCTTGCCAACAAACAGCTGATATAATCATTTAATTCACTTACCGTAAAATACTCTTTCATAATCCCATACCCACATTTATAAATTTATAAAAGGAAAGGCACCCAACAATATACCTTTCCTTTTTTAAAATCATTTTTGTCATAAAGTTCAATTCCCGGCCGACTCATTTTCGCTTAAAACCCGGTCTAAAATCGCATTAACAAAACTGGCAGAATTTTTATCGCCGTATTTTTTTGCTATCTCGATAGCTTCATCAATTGCTATTACTGATTGTTGAGGCTGGTCAAAAAGAATTTCGAAACTGGCGATACGCATTATATTACGGTCTACTGATAACATTCGGTCAATAGCCCAATCATTGGAATACAACGCCAGTTTTTCATCAATTAAAATTATATTTTCCAGGCATCCTTCAATCAATTGCCAGGAAAATTCGCGATCTTCCGTATTTAATTTCTGGTCCGCAATCAAATAATCGAAAGCTTGCCGGGGATCAGCTTCAACCTGGTCAACTTGAAAAACAACTTTAAAAGCAATTTCCCGTGCTTTTCTTCTGCTCAAATATATCTTCCTTCCAGCAGGATTAACTATCTCTGAATATTTTCTTTACCCATTGGTCAAAATTCTTATCCTCATCAATCCGTTTACCGATTATATATCCTAATACAATACAGATGATTATAAATAAAGTACGCCAAAAGCCAAAAGCTAAAAATAAAACTGCTGCCACAAGACCAATTACCACACCAATAGTCTTGCCGCGGTGCTCTTCCCAAATCAAATTCAAAAATCTTTCCAACATGCCGATGCCTCCTTAATGCCCGGACTGTCTGGCGGCCGAGCCTAAGTCGTCAATCAATACCCTGATGCTGGATACCTTGAGTCCGCCGGTTGCCTCCAGTTGCTGTCTTACAGCCGTTTGAATCCTTTCACTCATTTCCGGAACATTGTAATCAGGATTAATCATGGTATGCAAAAGAACATCCAGACCTTCCGGCTTGCTGTTGACGGTAGCTTTGATCTCCTTTATACCTTCAACTTTTTTAACTGCTTTCATGATAATAACTTTGATTGCCGGAATAGTCATCGACACTTGTCCGTCAATACCTTCATTAACTATAACTGTTGTAGCTTTTGGTTCGGATTTACCGGACTTCAGTGAATAAAATAAAGTTACGATCGCCGCAGCCAGTAATATAGCAGCTACTGAAGCTATGACAAGCCTGTTTTGGGAATTTGACATTAACATAGTAAAATAATCTGTAAATTCAGTTCTCCCCATTGCTAATACTAAAGCCAAGGCACCCGCTGCTGCCAATAAAAGACTGTAAAAGAATAAAACAACCCGCCATGCACCGGTCATTTTCTCACCTCTTCCTGATTTGTCATAAAGCTAACCCCCTGCTTTGCAGGGGGTCACAGGCTTTCCTAATATTCTTTTAATTCTTCCCCTGCTGCTGCTTCCTGTGCTTCACTTTTTTTAAGTATTACTGATACTATATGCACATTTACTGAGGAAACTTTGAGCCCGGTCATGGTTTCCACCGCCTGCTTGACTTCTTTCTGTACCTCTTCTGCGACCTTCGGGATTTGATAACCATAGTCAATTACTAAAAATATATCAATCTTAGTCTCTTCATCAATTACTTCAACCCGGATACCTTTGCCGAAATTCTTTCTGCCCAATTTTTCTACCAGGTCAGTACCCCATCCGCCGCTCATTGAAGCTACGCCTTCGACCTCAGAGGCTGCTAATCCGGCAACTGTTGCTACTACTTCATCAGCAATTCTGATTGCTCCTAATTCATTATTTATTTCTGGTTTGGTTACTTCCATGTTATTACACCTCCCATAAATTATATTATTCATTGTATCAAATGAAAGCCTGAGTATCAAATTATATGCATCTTACTATCATTGGTTATCACTCATCCGCCGCTGGATAAAATTTGTATAGATCTCGCCCTTTTGGAAAAAAGCATTATCGATAACTCTTAAATGGAATGGTATGGTAGTAGCCACATTTTCCACTTTATATTCCTGCAGGGCTCTTTTCATCCTTAAAATGGCTTCTTCGCGGTTGTTTCCCCAAACTATGAGCTTTCCAATCATAGAATCATAATAAGGCAATATTGTATAATGGTCATACGCCGCCGAATCAACCCTGACACCCGGCCCTCCGGGTATTATATAACGGCCTATCTGCCCAGGCGCAGGTGAAAAAGCATTATCAGGATTTTCTGCATTAATACGGCACTCGATCGCCCAGCCGTTAATTTTTACATCTTCCTGCTTTATAGTAAGCTTTTCCCCGGCTGCAATCTTTATCTGTTCTTTAACAATATCGATCCCGGTTATCATCTCGGTGACGGGATGTTCAACCTGAATACGCGTATTCATTTCAATAAAATAAAAGTTTTTATGTTTATCCACTAAAAATTCGACTGTTCCGGCGCTGTAATAATTGGCCGCCTTTGCCGCCTTAACCGCAAGCTGCCCCATCTTCTGCCGCAGTTCTTCGTTCAAAAATGAGGAGGGTGCTTCTTCCAGCAGTTTTTGATTGCGTCTTTGCAAAGAACAATCCCGTTCTCCCAAATGAATCAGATTGCCATGTTCATCACCTAAAATTTGAAATTCAATATGACGGGGTTCTTCAATATATTTTTCCATATATACTTCATCATTGCCGAAAGCAGCTTTCGCTTCCATCCTGGCCATATCCAGAGCATTTTTCAACTCAGTTTCGTTTTGAGCGAGTCGCATTCCTTTGCCGCCGCCGCCGGCCGCAGCTTTGATCATCAGCGGATAACCTATTTCGCCGGCAATTTTTATAGCCTGCTTATAACTTGTAACATTGCCCTCACTGCCAGGTACCAGAGGAACGCCAGCCTTTTCAGCTATTTCCCGGGCCCTGATTTTATCTCCCATCAGTTGGATTACTTCGGCCTTAGGGCCAATAAATTTAATATCATAAGTTCCGCAAAGATCAGCAAAGTATGCATTTTCTGCTAAAAAGCCATAACCAGGGTGAACCGCATCCGCATTGCTGTTTTTAGCAGCAGAAATAATATTGGGTATATTCAAATAACTTAAACGGGCTGAAGCTTCTCCTATGCACACGGCTTCATCTGCCATTTGCACATGTAAACTGCTGGCATCCGGTTTGGAGTAGACAGCTACGGTTTTTATCCCTGATTCCTTGCATGCTCTGATTACCCTGACCGCAATCTCTCCGCGGTTAGCAATTAATACTTTTCCAAACAAACGATCACCCCTATTCTGTTTCAATCAGGAACAAGGTCTGACCATATTCGACTGCCTGACCATTTTCAACTGCTATTTCCACAACTTTGCCGTCAACTCCAGCTTTTATTTCATTCATCAGCTTCATAGCTTCCACTATACACAATATCTGCCCGCTCTTAACCTGGTCGCCCAGTTGTACGAATGTTGGTGCCTCTGGAGACGATGCTTCATAAAAAGTACCTACAATAGGGGCAGTTACTTCGAAACAGTTGACTTTATGCGGGATTGCTCTTGGGCCCAGAGCATCATTATCAGTTAGAGCCATATGGCTGGCGGCTTTTACCGTATCATTATTTTCTGCAGGTTCGGCAGATTTTTTCAGGATCAGACTGTAATCATTGCTCTGCAAATTAATTTCTGCTACCGAAGTACTGTCAAGTAACAAAATCAGCTCTTTAATATCTGCCAGATTCATTTCTTCCTCTCCCTTCAGGACAGTTCTCTCATTATTATTGATTGCCTGCCGGTTAGCCGCGGACGGTTTTTTATCAGCAATGGTTTTTCCCGTCGAAGTTACTGGCGTTTGTTGATTATTCCCTTTTTGCTGCCGATATTCAAAGTACTTTAAAGCCACCTGAGGAAACAGGGCATAAGACAAGACATCCTCTTCAGATTCCGCATATTGTTCTGCTTCCTGCTTACATTTTTCCCAGGCGGGAGGCAGCAGATCTGCCGGGCGAACGGTTATAACCTCCTGATCACCAATTATTTTTTGCTTGATTTCTTCACTTATTTCCGCCGGCGGTTTGCCATAAAGGCCCCTGACATAATCCTTTACCTCTCCGGGGCACATCTTGTATCTTTCCCCGGTCAGTACATTCATAACTGCCTGAATACCAACTATTTGACTGGTGGGTGTCACCAGGGGCGGATAGCCCATATCTTTTCTGACTTTCGGGGTTTCGTGCAAAACATCATCCAGGCGGTCCAAAGCCTTTTGTTCCTCAAGCTGGGAATATAGATTGGTAATCATGCCGCCGGGAATCTGGTGGTCAAATACCTTCATGTCAGCTATACGTGTTACACCCCGTTCAAACCCCTTTTGCTTTCTTATCTTTTCAAAATAATCAGCAATCTCAAACAAGCTGCTGAGATCCATCTCGGTATTCCGTTCAGAATCCTGCAAAGCCCGGACAATTGTTTCTACCGGTGGCTGAGAAGATCCAAAAGCCAGCGGAACAGCTGCTGTATCAATTATATCAACCCCCGCTTCAGCAGCTTTCAGAAGCGTAGCAATTGCCATTCCTCCTATATAATGCGTATGCAGCTGAACCGGCAGATCGATATTTTCTTTTAAAGCTTTGACCAATTCGTAAGAAACATATGGTGACAACAGTCCCGCCATATCTTTTATGCATATCGAATCAGCCCCCATATCTCTTAATCTTTCAGCTGTATCAACAAAATGTTTTAAAGTATGAACCGGGCTGATCGTATAGACAACACAAGCCTGAACATGCTGGCCGGTTTTTTTCACTGCTTCCATAGGAACTTTTAAATTACGCAAGTCGTTTAAGGCATCAAAAACGCGGAAAACTTCTATGCCGTTTTCGGCGGATTTTTCTATAAACTTTATAACAATATCATCGGGATAATGGGAATAACCTAATAATGACTGACCTCTTAAAAGCATCTGCAGTCTGGTTTTTTTGACCTCCCGGCGGATTGCCCGGAGTCTTTCCCATGGGTCTTCCTTGAGATAGCGCAGACATACATCAAAAGTGGCCCCTCCCCATACTTCCAGGGAATGATAGCCGGCATTATCGAGCTTATATAAAACCGGCAATATATCTTCAGTGGTCATTCTGGTAGCCCATAAACTTTGGTGCGCATCCCGCAGACTGGTATCAGTTATTTTGATTCTGCTCATTTTGTCCTCCTAGTTAAAGCTATGAATACTGTAAAATCTGAAGCGGCAAACATTTTCACTTTTATATAATTATACTCAGGCCTATGGCCTGAGTACGTTTACTTAACTTTAAAACACATTATAGAAACAATGTCCCAATTTTACAATGTTTATATTTTTGTATAATAGTATACAATTATCATTACTGTTCTCGGAATATTATGGATATTTTGTCCACACCATATCCGGTAATCCTTTCCGCTATCTCCATAATATCTTCTTCATTTCCCCGGCTTGTATTATCCTCCCGGATTACTATCAATGCAGTTTCAGCTTGTATGATTGCTACGCAGTCATCAAAACCTTTTGATTTGATAACTCCCTCCGTCTGCAGTTCCTTCTCCATATCCGTTGATATTTGAACCAGTCGCAAGGCTGCTTCCGGCTGAGCTTCTTTAAGCAAGGAGTTATTCAATACTTCCGTAAGCATCTCAATTTGCCGGCCGCGTACCCTTTCTCTTTCCAGACGGTATTCAGCGAAGAAATTACCGGCGTTTAATGTTTCACTTTCTAAAAGTACATTTTTATCGACAATCTGATCATTACGCTCCTCATGTTCGGATGGTACTATATTATCATTGTCGCTGTCAGGCCGGAATATAAAAACCGCTAAAATAATTATTCCTGCTGTTAAAATGAGCAACCCGATCTTTTTCAGGTTAAGAAACATTATAAATCACCTCCCTGGCCCGGCATTATACTTACTTTATGAGCTGGTATATCCAAAAGTGTTGCTGTAGCTGCAGCAAGTTTCTCTTTAACCGCCGGATCTTTTGCCCCCTCTGCCACTACCAATACTCCTGTTACCTGAGGAAATTTACTTTCGATCAGCAGCGGATTCCCCGATGAAACAGCTAATTCTCTGGTACTTTTATTTTCAGCTGATTGCTTTTTTCCCCCTTGGGAATCAGTTTCTTCGATATCGCTTTTTTCCTCTGTAATGTTGCTGGCATAACTTTTTTCTCCGTCAGAAGCCAGGGTAATACTTACCTTAACTTGGCCTGCCCCCTCAATCTGACTGAGAATACTGCCAAGTTCCCGGGTCAATTGCTCCTTTACGCTATTGCTGTTTATTATTGGCTGCGCTGTTTCATTCACGGCCTGATTGCTGTCAACTCCCGGGGATGTATCCCATACCAAGGCCAATAAGCCCAAACATATTGCTATGATAATTATATATCTGCTTTTTTTGCTCTTAAGGAATGCACTTGTCTCCGCTTTATTTCCTGTAAGTTTTTTCACCCATTCTTCCAGCATTAACTGTCTCCCCCCTCAAATTTAATTTCTATCAGGCCAGCCTTGATTCCATACATGTTGTCTATCAGCAATAAAATTTTTTCTTTGATGCGTTCCTGTTCTTCCTGGCGCAGTTTCTTCTCCGCGCCGCTGCCGAAAACTTCAACATCTTTGCTGTCATCATCTGTTTCATTTTTTTCCACTCGGACCAATAACATGAATTTGTCCGCTGTCCCCGCTTCTCCCTTTTTGATCCGGGCATCAACTTCCTGTACTCCCGGTACCAGTGAAGTCATTGCACTGATTTGCCCCTGCAGTTTTTCCTGAATCTGTTGATCGTTGCTTTGTATGACTTGTTGGTTGATATCCATCCCCTTGTCAAGCATTTCCTCTTCCAGGGCCTGATCATATTTATAATCCCAGAGATTTATTGCAAATTCCCGGTCTTTAAAAGCAAAATTCAATACCGGGTTTAATATGGCAATCAGCACAAACAAGCCCATAGTAAAACTGACAAAGGGTTTAAGGCTGCTTTCCGGCAAAAGCATTTCCAATAAACTGGCAACAATAATTATAACTAAAACTGTCTTAACAATTTCCGCCAAAGTATCCAGACTAATCGCCTCTTTTGTTCATACAAATTCTTACGGCAAGCCAAACTGGCTGGTCATAGCCACAACAATTGAAATCATTACAAAAAACATCATCCCTGCCGAAGCCACCGCTGCTAACATCAGCAGTATATGACTGCCCATAGTTTCCAAAATCACTGCCGTTTTCGTATCACCCATAGGTTCCGCCACTGCGGCGGTAACTTTGTAAATAAGCGCAATAGCAGCTATTTTCATCAAGGGGAAAATCAGCATGCCCAGGATTATAATTACCCCAAATATCCCTAAAGCCTGTTTGATCATAACTATGTAACCTGCTGCTACCTCTATAGTGTCGGAAAACATTTTTCCAACTACCGGAATGGTATTGTCAGTAATAAATTTCGTGGTTCTTAAAGCTACTTTATCAAGAGCTGAAGCATATAATGTTCTTAATGTAATCAGTCCCACAAAAATCGTTAAGAATAAGCCCAGCGACAATTGTGCCATCTGCCCGAAAAATTTCGCCATTCGTTCAACTTTTAAAGTATCCGACATTTGATTGGCTATACTTAAGATTGCTGATAAGATGATCAACGGAAAAACTATATTCTTGACCGCATTGGCAAAGGCGGCGGCAGTAGTCATTAACAGCGGAAAAAGAATTGCGGCAGAATTAATATTGCCTAAAGCCGCTACCAGCATCAACATCTGGGGCAACATTCCCATCATAAAGGTAACCATATTGTCAATAGCCTGTTGACCTATCTGTAAGACTACCTTGAATGATGTTACTGCAATAGCACTCAAAGCCAGAAAACAAGCCAGATAAGATATACGGGCTATCCCTGAAGAAAACGAGGTTTGCAGGTTGTTAATCAAAGCTGCTACCACAGACAATATCAGTAATTTACCCAGCAGGCCTGAATTTGCTGTGATTTCTTTGAAAAAATATTTTATTACATTTTCGCTGACTTCCTTAATGTCAAATTCCCATTTACCCTGCTGAAAATCTGAGAGCCATTCTTTTACTGACTTGCTTTCCAAATAGTCGCTCAGCTCGGAATCCAAATTGTGCTTGTATTCTTCCAGCACAGAAAAATCAATTTCGGTCATAGTTTTTTCCGCTAAACCCGAACTATCAGCACTGCTTTCATCTCCTGCCATCAGCGGCACCGGCAAAATAAACAGAAATATACCAAGCAATAAGATCTTACCGATGGTTTTCATAGCTTAACACCCATGTTTCTTTTAATTTCATATACACTAAGCATTGTCTAACCAGGCATCAATTCCAGCAGGGATTCTAAAATAGCTGCAATAATAGGTATGGCCAGAACCCCGATAATTATCTTGGCTGCGAATTCAACTTTTTTTGCTACGGCCTGCTCTCCGGCATCAATACAAATTGAAGCAGCGAATTCAGCTAAATAAGCCACCCCCAATATTTTCAGAATCGTAGTAAGGAAAAAATAATTGATTTCGGCACGGCGGGTCAGCTCTTTCAATACTTCAACTATGGAAGCCATTTTCTCCATTAGAAAGACGAAAACAACAACGGCAAAAGCAATACTGAGCAAGACTGCCATTACCGGTTTTTCCTGGCGCAATATAAGTAAAAATATCGTCGTTAAAAGGGCTAATCCCACAATCTGAGCTATTTCCAAAACTATCTCTCCTCCTGATTAACCCCAAATATTATGATGGTTATTAAAGATTAAATACTGAGCGGACTACGGTAAATAATTGACTCATCAGCTGCACCACTATAATAAGCACAACTATAACTCCTGCCAAAGTAAGCATTTCTGCCTGTTCTTCTTTTTTAGCCTGTTTCAGTACAATGGATAGAATGGAAATCAGTATCCCAATTCCGGCAATGCGAAAAATAATATCAATATTCATCATCAGCTTTGCCTCCTTTACTATTACCTCGATTGCATAATTTATAAAAGCAGAATGACTATCGCTGCTCCCAGTATAAATCCCCCATAAGACCATATTTTCCGTCCCGCTTCTGCCTCCCGGTATGCTGTTTCTTCCAACAGTTTTAATTCTTCATGAATCAAGGTAAAAAACTTTTGCTGTTCTGCGCGGTCTGAAACACCTAATTGTGGTCCCACTGATTTTAATAATTCCAGGTCAATCGGTTTCAGTTCCGACTCTTGTTTAAGTTTTTCCAGCCCGCTTTGCCACGCTTCGTATCCGGTGATGCCGGACTTTTTTTCTAAATTTCCCGCACATTCTTTAAACAATCCAGATACTGTATAGTCACAAAACTGTCCCGCCCGGCTCATTGCCAGGGATAAAGGGGTTTGCATATAAAATATTTCTTTTTCCAGAAAACCTATAGCCATTCGCAGGTTTTTTAACTGCTGAACACGTTTATCCTGGCGCCGGGCTCCTAACAGACCCCACATGCCAAAACCGGCTATAACCATACATATCCCCAGGGTTTTTATACCCATGTCAATCCCACCTTATCAGTTCTTCCACTGTCCCCGGCCCTTTACCCCTTGATAACACGATCCCCAATTGAAATATATTTTGCTCAAGCAATTTATTCATTACCGGCCTTCTGCTTAATTCCCGCAAGCTGCCGGCATGAACCGAGGTTATTACTGCCACTCCGGCATTTATGCATTCCAGAATAGCCTCGGCGTCTTCAATCCTGCCGACTTCATCTGTTACTATCACCTGGGGTGACAACGCACGTACCGCCATAATCATGCCCAGAGCTTTAGGACAGGCATCCAATACATCAGTTCGCGGTCCCACGTCCAGTTGGGGAATGCCACGATAACATCCGGCAATTTCAGAGCGTTCATCAACTACCACAACATTACGCTGGCCGGATGAAGATATGATCCGGGTGATATCACGCAGGAAAGTAGTTTTCCCGCAGCGGGGCGGAGAAATAATGAGCGTATTAAGGATTCGACTGCCACCAGGAATCACATTGCTTATCACCGAACCGGCGCAGTTTTTTACCTCCCTGGCAATCCGCAGGCAGATGCCGGAAAATTCTTTTATTGTCCTGACCTGACTCCCCTCGACTACTACCTGCCCTGCCAATCCTGCCCGGTGTCCGCCCGGCACGGTTATGAATCCCCGTCTGATTTCTTCTTCAAAAGCATACAGTGAGTTATCACTTATGGAAGCGATGGTACGATAAATATCTTCACTGGTTACCACGTAAACGTTCTCCAGGCTTTTTACCAATTCTCCATTAAGATTGACGGCATAATCTTTGTCACCGATTTTCATAACCAGCGGTTGTCCTGAACGCAGACGTATTTCCTCCAATGAATTGAAAAAGCGTTCGTTTAACTGTAAAATAATGTTCTTTACAGGTAGCGATAAATAAGGGAGTATTTGTCTTTTAACCAATTCTTTATCACCAGTCATCCGCACACCCCCTTGCTTTATTTATATATTGGAGTTAAGTGGAAAATATTCCATCTAACCACATGCTGCAGGAGGATTAAGGTAAACTGCAAAATAAAGTTTTGGCAGAAAAAGTAACGGGAACAGTTTCCTGCTGTTGCCAAAACTGTTCCCGTGAATATTTTTATATCACAATTTGTTAAGGATGTTCGTTGGTACTGCTATCTTCCATTTCATCAGGAAAATAGGTAAATTCTTGATCAAATGAACCGTCATTTATGAAAATCACTTCATTGCAATGGGGACAAATTATTTCCAGCCGGTCTTCCTGATCATCATTTAACAGGCGCGACTCAAAATATATTTCTCCCCCGCAATGCTGACATTGCATCTCAACAAATTCATCATCATTCAAAAAATTCTCCTCCAGGTCAAACAAATCATCGTCAATGCTTTCCACGTATTCCTTGAAGTCTTCAAATTCACACTGCATATTTGTCACTGCTTCAGCTATTTCGTCAAGCACGGCTAATATGCCCGAGATAATTTTTCCATGAGGGCTGGCCTCACTTATATTCAGTCCTTCACTTAGACCCTGAAGATAACTGATTTTCTCAGATATATCTGCTGACATAAAAAATCCTCCTTTGCGATAATAATCAAATTTAAAATTATTATTTCTAAAAAGGAGAATTTTAAACTGATGATCGATTTTTATTTTTATCTGAAATTGATTTATAATCAGGCTCTTTCCATGTATTGACCAGTACGGGTATCAATTCTTAAGCGGTCACCTTCATTGATAAACAGCGGCACCTGGACTGCTGCTCCGGTTTCCAGTTTGGCAAGTTTGGTAGCTCCGGTTGCCGTATCGCCTTTTACACCCGGTTCAGTCTCAATTACTGTCATCTCAACAAAATTAGGCAGTTCAATCCCGATAATATTTCCCTGGAAAAGCAGCACCTCAATGTTCATGTTTTCCAGCAACCATTTAGCTCCATCCCCAAGGGCTTCAGCGCTGATACTAATTTGGTCATAACTTTCATTATCCATAAAATTATAGCCGTCACTGTCTTTGTACAGAAATTGCATGTCCCGTTTATCCAGATGAGCGCGGGCTACTTTTTCCCCGGCCCGGAAAGTCTTTTCCACCACAGAACCGGATTTTACATTCTTAAGTTTGGCTCTTACAAATGCTGCTCCTTTACCTGGTTTTACATGTTGGAAATCTACTACCTGAAAAGCCTGTCCATCCATTTCGATCGTTACGCCAGTTTTGAAATCATTTACAGAAATCATTTCATCCCTCCATTAATTCAGTATAAAATTTTTATCTGCATGAGTTACAATTTCGCAGCCATTTTCTTTTACTATTACGGTATCTTCTATTCTAATTCCTCCCCACCCTTTTATATAAATACCAGGTTCAACGGTTATTACCATCCCCGGCTGTAATATCGTATCGCTTTTTGCAGAAACGGCTGGCATTTCATGTACTTGAAGACCAACTCCATGGCCAGTACTATGCAAAAAGTATTCGTCCAGGCCAAATGAGTGCAGACGGTTCCTTACTGCCTGGTCCAAATCCTTGCAGCAGATACCGGCTTTGACAATTGAAACTCCCAATTGCTGTGCTTCCAGGACTGCCATATATTTATCATAATAATCGCCAGTCATTTCCCCCACTGCTATGGTTCTGGTCATATCGGCCAGATAACCCTGATAAAAACCTCCGAAATCCATAGTAATCATTTCGCCTGCCGTAATTCGTTTAGGGCCTGGGCTCCCATGGGGCAAAGCAGCATTTTCTCCCGCAACTACAATTGTAGCAAAAGCTTCTTTATCGCAGCCCTTTTTCCGCAGCAAATAATCTATCTGAGCGGCAATTTCCTTTTCGCTTATACCCGCCCTGATTTGGCTTATAATTTCTTTAAATACCTGGTCTCCGATAGCCGCAGCCTGCCTGATCAGATTTAATTCTGCTTCATCTTTAACGATCCTGGCAGCTTCCACTATATCGGTCAATGGTATCAACTCAGGTTGAAGAGACGACTTTAATATACAAAAAGTATCATAACTTACTGCCTGGCTTTCAAAACCTATATTAGCAAATTCAGCAGTCAACAAGTTAAACTTGCTGCCTTCAAAATTTTTCTCTTCAATCAGTTCCCAATCAGGGCACTGCCTTAAAATCTGTTCCCGGTAACGGGAATCGCTGATGATATATTTATTTTGGGCGGTGATAAAAAGCCTGGCATCCTCTCCGCCGGTAAAACCGGATAAATATCTTATATTTTCGGGCTTGCTTGCTAAAAAGGCTTCTATCTTCCTCGCCTGCAAGCCTTCCCTTAATTTTTCAATTCTATTTTTGATAATCAACACCTCATATTATTCCGCCTGATTTATATTTACTTTTTATTATTTAACATATTTATCGCCGCTTGCAAAGCCATTTTATATCCAGCCGGCCCCAGGCCAAATATGCCGCCGGTTGCAACCGGCGAGATAAATGACTTGCGGCGAAAATCTTCGCGCGCATATATGTTGGTCATATGTACTTCAATTACCGGTATATTTACCGCTTTTAAAGCATCGTGAACAGCGATGCTGCTGTGAGTAAGCGCACCGGCATTAATAATTATAAAGCTGGCCTCGCCATATGCTGAATGGATTCTGTCAATTATGGCGCCTTCTGAATTAGACTGGAAAAATTCCAGTTCAACTCCGTTTTCGGCAGCAATCTCACATAAACCGGCATTAATTTCATCAAGAGATTGAATACCGTATAAATTCGGTTCTCTTACACCTAATAAATTAAGATTAGGACCATTGATGATCAGGATTTTATTTGCCATTGTCTGCCCCCCTTTATTATTCGCCGCCAATGCTTAAACTTTTCAACCGAATGGAAGGTGCAGCTTTACTGCCATAAAAACGCATTTCGCTGCCGACCGCATCAATATTTTGCAGAAAATCGACTATATTACCGGCAATTGTCACTCCATGTACCGGAAAAGTCAGACCGCCATTTTCAATCATTATGCCTGCAGCCCCTACTGAAAAATCTCCTGAAACAGGATTAACGGTATGCATCCCCATTACTTCGGTAATATAAAATCCTTTGCCGATATCGGCAATCAATGCTTCAGTACTGTTGTTACCAGGCAAAACCATAAAGTTTGATGTACCAACTGTGGGCAGAGAGCGGAATGATCCTCTTTGGGCATTGCCAGTCGAGGAGACACCATCTTTGGCGGCAGTATAAGTATCATACAGATAATTTTGCAGGATCCCTTTTGCGATCACCTGGTTACAGCGGGTAGGGACTCCTTCCCCATCAAAAGGGAAACTGCCGGTTCCATCTATCCTGGTTGCATCATCGACCAGGGTAACGCATGCTGAAGCAACCTTTTGCCCCAATTTACCAGCCAGTAATGATTTTCCCTTCTGAACCGCTTCCGCATTGACCATACGGGACAAAATACTTAAAAATTGGGTAACTACATAAGGTTCCATTATGCAGGGAAGGATAGCTGAGGAAATACTGCGTGCATTAAGGCTGCGGGTTGCCCTGACCGCTGCTTCTCTGCCAACTTCCTGTGGCTTTAAATCTTTAAACCATTTGCTCATATGCATGGCAAAACCTGTCTGGGCATCTCCCTTTTCTTCGGCCGCCAAATAAATATAAACTCCGCTGAAATTGCCCTGTCCGCTGGCATACATTCCGTTGGTATTCATTATTAGTGAAATATATTCCGCATCTTCATAACCGGCTCTTTCAATAATAGTTATTCGGTTGTCAGCCTCCCGTGCAGCTTTTTCCGCCTGCCGTGCCAGTTCGATTTTGGCTTCCACCGGGGTTGTTTTGATCTCTTTATCATAAAGCTCCATAGTCTGATACTCATATAAACCCGGCGGCAATATATTATATTTATCAGCATATGTGTAAGTGGTTATGTGGTAAGCATCGTCAACTGCATCCAAAATAGCCTGGGCTGATAAGTCACTGGTGTAGGCAAATCCTAATTTGTCACCATTTATCAGTCTTATTCCCAGGCCGGTTTCGTCCGATTCTTTCAGAGTTTCAACTACATTATCTGCCACTTCTATGCTTAACTGACGGCTGGCCATGAGATACACTTCGGCATGAACTCCTTGGCGAAGGCCGGCCTCCAAAGCAATAATACCGGCTTCTTTTAAGCGTTCTTCGTTCATAGTTCCTCCTATTTCCGCCTGATTCGCTTAATCCGGGGCCCATCTGCCATCATGGTCCCACCGACAGTCAGTTGTTTTATTCGTATTGTAGGCTGAGCATCGCCGACCGCTACACCCTGTCCGTCTTTGCCGCAGGTACCAATGCCAAAGCCAAGATCATTGCCGATGCTGTCAATGTTTTTCAATACTTCCGGTCCGTTCCCGGTCAGAATCGCTCCCTTTACCGGCGCTGTAATTTCGCCATTTTCAATCAGATAGGCTTCCTGAACCTCGAAAACAAAATCGCCGTTGGTAGTATTAACCTGCCCGCCCCCCATTTTCTTAACCAGGAGGCCGTGGGCAGTAGATTTTATAATTAGCTCCGGCTCTTCCGAACCCGGACCGATCAAAGTATTTGACATACGTGGTATCGGTTTATGCTGGTATGATTCCCGCCGGCCGTTGCCGGTTGATTCAGTACCGTCCTTTTTTGCTGTTAAACGGTCATACATATAACCACGCAGTTCGCCATTTTCAATTAAAACTTTTCGCTGGGCACGAATACCTTCGTCATCGAATTTATAAGAACCATATTGGCCCTCGATGGTAGCATCATCAATTATATTTACGCCGGGCGCTGCAACTTTCCTGCCCCGGTTATCTTTATAAATTGATAAACCTTTTTGAACCAAATCGGCCTCTAGTCCGTGACCACAAGCTTCGTGAACCAAAGTTCCGCCTGCTGTTGATGACATTACAACCGACATTTTCCCGGCCGGCGCCGGTTGGGCAGTGAGCATATTTACAGCCAGACTGGCAGCTTTAAGTGCCATATCATCAAGGGAAACCTTTTGAAGAAGCTCCCAGCCGCCAATTTCACCTGCTGATTCATAACCGGTTTGCACAACATTCCCTTGGGCCGCTACTGTATTTACGGTCATTCTGACCCGCGACCTTTCATCCTCCACTAATTCTCCGTCACTGTTGGCTATCTGGACATTCTTGCGAACATCGCCCAAAGTTATGGTTACCTGGCGTATCTCTTTACTGTAATCACGAGCTATCTTATTTGCTGATAAAATATGCTCAATTTTATCAGCAAATGATAATTGCCCGGGATGAAGATTCAGCTGATCGTCAATGCTTTTAAGATTCAATGCTATCTCTGGCCTGTTTATAGTTTTTCGGGAACCAGCAGCGTGATTAGCTGCTGATGCCGCGTCCAGCAAGCTTTCGGTTGATAGATCGTTAGTATAAACATAGGCCGTACTGCCATCTTTAATGACCCTTATCCCCGCACCTTTTTCCCTGCCGCTGTTTATACTTTCAATTTTGTTGTCATCAAAGTATATATTACTGATGGTTTTTTCTTCTACATAAATCTCTGCAAAGTCGCCGCCTCTTTTCAGAGCTTCGTCTAAAACCTTACTAAAGACATTTTTATCTAACATCCTGTTTCCTCCGGTTAGAAGATTTTGTCCCATTAAAAAGTAACTTATTATATATTTCACTGGTTTTTCTATTTTATCCTGCCTGAAATCATCGTTCCTCACTATCGCAGGCAGTACTTAACCCATTAGCGGCTTCTGCATCATGATGTATTTGCATCTACTGCTGCCAATACAATAACAATGAATACATATATTTTAGTCTGTTGGCAAAATAAAAAGCTGCCTTCTGCAGACAGCTTAACTTACTTTATTTATTTTCATTTTCGGCGCCGGATTCACTTTTATCCGCTTTATCCGCACGCAAATCAACTATATCAGCTTTTTTATTCAGATCCTGCAAGTAATTATAAAAAACCTCGGTTTTTTTATCCTCCAATAGCTGCGCCTTTACTTCATTTTCAACTTCAGTAAATGGGATCGTCCTTGCTTCATGTAATGCTCCGGCTTTAATAATATGATAGCCAAATTCACTCTTGACCGGTTCTTTGGTTATTTCCCCCGGCTTCAATTTTAATGCCGCTTCTTTAAATTCAGCAACATACTCGCTGTCCTCATTTATTAAGCCTAAATCCCCTCCCTGAGCACTGCTGGGGCAGGAGGAAAATTCCTTGGCCAGGCTGGCAAAATCGTCTCCTTGTTCTAGTTTAGCCAATATTTCCAGAGCTTTCTCCTCAGTATCCACTAAAATATGGGCTATTTCCATCCCACCTTTATCTGCATACTGATCTTTATTTTCTTCGTAATATTGCTTCACCTCTGCCGCCGTAACAGTTGAGTCAGCGGTAACTATTTCCTTCAATGCCGAGTATATTTTCTCGGTTTTGATCTGTTCCCGCAATTGTTTTTCACTCATACCCATTTCATCAAGGATTTCTTTGTAGCTCTCTTCTCCGTGAGTGGCTTTGGCTTTATTAACCTCTTCATCTATTTCCTTTTCTGTGATAATAATATTTTCTTTCTCAGCCTGTTGCTCCAATATTTTTTTCAGTACTAAATCATCAAAAGTTTGTTTTTTCAAGGCGTCGATTGCAGTTTGGTCTTTTTCTTCATCCAATTTTGCTCCTGTCTGAATTTCATAATAATATTTAAGGAAGCTCAAATGCGATTCATATTCTTCAGCAGTTATAGGTTGTCCATTTACTTCCCCGACTTTATCAACCTCTTTATCGCAGCCTGTAAAAATCAAAGTAAATAATAAAACCATACTGAGCAAAAATATTGAAAGCTTTTTCATTTCTGCACTCCTCCCCAACTAATTGCATTGATTATTTTAATCACCTGAAGATTATTGTTCAATGAAACCAGCACTAATTTCATTGCGAATTATTTCCTGAACCTCATTGAACATTTTGATAAAATCCGCCTCCGCCTGAAAAAAATCAGCTGCTTCTTTATTAATGTTCAACTTGGCAAATTCAAGGCTGATTTCTTTTATCAGGTCCGCCGGTATCTCCTCGCCAGCAAATTGCTTGTTATTAATTTTCGTCTGTTTTTCTCGAAAAGCACGAATTCTCACCTTAAGTTCCGGACGTTCTTCAATCAACTTTTGTACTTTTATGTAGTCATTAAAAACCCGACTTTCTTTAATAGCCTCGGCTAATTGATGGGCAATATTATAAACTATTTCCTCATTCATGAACTTAACTCTCCTGCCTGATATTTAATATATCTAAGCTAGCAGTATTTATTTATCTCGTCAAGAATGGAAAACTTAAACCCCTTCAACTAATATTGTTAAATACTATTTGGATAAATAGCCAATAATATGCAGCGCAAACATATATCTATAAATTTAACTTCATATTTTGTGAATATTATATTTCTATATCTTGTTATATGCCGCTTGTAATGATCTTTTTAAAGAATAATCTGCATATTTTCCGGTTTATCTATTATTAAACTCTTATAATTAAATGGGATTTGCGGGTTTTGCATTTATCTTAACATGTTAAATGCCGTATTTATCATGTTATTACCTTATTTGCATCCTAATTTATAACTAGTTATTGTGATAACTATTACAAACTCTGACTTAATAAACCATTGAAAATGCTAAGCGCACAAGGTTTAGTGCAAAATGTAACAAGCTAATTGTATAGTTACCCAGGAAATACTACAATATATACAAGATATTGTACGGAAAATTCTATTTGAAGGGAGGTAGCAGGAATGAAATACATTTCAGTTGTAGTTCCTGAAGATGTAGATCGAGCACTTCGATTCGCCTGTGCTGACCAGGCTACAACTAAATCAAGATTAGTAAGAAAACTAATCGAAGAATACCTGCAGGATTGGCGTACTCAATTCGAGGGAAAAGGCGGTCAGTTAATAGCTGAAGATGAAGAAGAATCCTAATTTAATAAGTTGTTGAATATAAAAATAATCTGGATGGAAAAATCCAGATTATTTTTTTTTGCCATTTAAAAAGATTTGATCGAAATATTCTGTCATTTCTTCATTATGCTCTTTCTTTCATTTATTTTCAGATTTGTTTGAATATTTTTGTGATGTTATTATTATCATAACATCACATGTTAACATTTTGTGATATATGAGGGGGGGACCTAAATGATTTGGTTATTAGCGGCAGCGGCACTGATTTTAACACTGGCATTCGGTACATTAAGCATTCTTTATGTTTTCCAGAAGGTCTATTTAGAAGAATTTTAAAGTGACTGTAAATTAGAAAGGGGGAAACAAAATGACAGATGCTCAACAAACTTTTTTACTATACAGCGCAGTTTATCTGATTGCCAAATGCGGATTGTTTGCCTGTTTATATGTGGCCCTGGTCATCGTTGAAAAGCATGCCCGGGAAAGGCACAAACAATTGCACCATTTTTTAGTTAATAAACGGGCAACCGAAGAAGTAAAATGGGAATATGCCTATAAACAATATAATAAGAAAAAATCTATGCGTCCTTTGACATTAACAAAAGCCAGTTAAAATTTTATAAATAGACATTTAGAAGCATAAAGACCGGAATTGACACCGGTCTTTTGTTTTTTTATATTTAATTGGCATTAATGAATTTCCTTTAATTCTATGCTTTTTGATTCAATAAAAAATAATTATCTGATAAATCCTGAAAAAACAGCAAACAGGAAAATAGCGTAAAATAATCCTCCGCTTAAAAGGTACAAAGCGCTGATATGTTTTTTAGTTTTTAATTCAAAAAGAATTAATCCTGCGGAAAGTAAGGCCAATAATGCTGACAATAGTGCACTGGAAGTAAGTTGCCAGTCAGTAAGCAAAATACCCATGGCCGGGATAAGTGAACTTTGGAATACCATTGCTCCAGTAATGTTGCCTAATGCAAGGGTGTCTTTTTCCCTGGATATCCAAATCACGCTGTTAAATTTCTCCGGTAATTCTGTTGCAATCGGAGTTATTATAATCGCCAGGACAAATACTGGTACTGCATAAATCATAGCAACTGCTTTTACTGAGTCCACGAACAAATTGGCACCTAAAACAATTAATATCAAGGCAAAAACAACCTGCAGGCAAATCATCGGTAACCTGGCTTTTTCCCGGTCAAAATAGCAGGATGGCAGGTCATGGTCAGCTGACACATCTCTCTCTTCGCTGACCATTGCATAAACATACCAGCAATACGATAAAGCTAAAATAACTGCTATTAATATCTGCACCCATCTGAATCCAGCGGGTATCACGCCGGCAAGAATTGCAGAGGTATACATTATCACAAAAAAGCTTAAGTCTCTGGACATAGTAGAGTAATCTGCCAACACTTTGGTTCCATGATCCCGGCGGTTTTTAAATATAAAAACTGCAATTCCTGATATAAACATAGCTAACGTAGCCAGCATCAGCGGTGCTCCCAGAATAGCCCCAATACCAATATCATGACCTTCCTGTCCATGACTGAATACAATAGCAATGATCGGGATTATTGTTTCCGGCAGAGCAGTGCCTACCGCTGCCAGTACACTTCCTACCGCCCCTTCTGATAAGTCCAGTCTTTTTCCCAGCCATTCGACACCGTTTACAAAAATCTCTGCCCCGGCCAGTATGATTCCCAGAGCAATAATCAGCAATGCAATACTACCCAAGCTCTTTTCCCTGCCTTTTAAAACTCAATTTGTAATCTCATTGCTTTTCGTTGTGAAAAGCTTACCATTTCATTATAACCTGCTCTTTGAGCAATTAATGCCGCCTCTTTAATGTCCATTCCTACCTGCTCCGGATGATGGGCATCTGAGCCAAACAAAATTGGAATATTCATAGACTTCATTTTATTAATAATTTCCATTGCCGGATATATTTCTCTGACCGGCTTTCTGAGCCCGCTGGTATTGATTTCAACAGCAATACCAGCATCCTTTACTGATTCCAGTACCGGCTGGACATAATGCAGGAGCTGGTTCCGCGTGGGTCTGTATCCCCAGATCTTGACCAGATCGAAATGCCCCACGATATCAAAACAGTTTGCTTCCACCGCTTTACCGACCAGTTTAAAATAATTAAAGTAGATTTCATCGATATCATCGGTGGTAAATCTACCTTTGTGATCCGGGTGGTCAAAAGCCCAACCTTCTATAAAATGAACCGAACCTATCAAATAGTCCCAATCATGCTCTGCTTTAATTTTATTGATCTCATCTTCCCTGCCGGGTAAATAATCCAATTCCAGGCCCATCTTTATTTTTATATCGGGGAAGCGTTCCTTCAGCTGACTCACTAATGCAAAATCTATTAAATGTCTGAATTCATCATGTTCAGCAAAACCTATTTCATTTAATTGCTGCTGCCGGGCTTTTTCTATAAACAGCTGCAACCATTCATAAGTATATTTATACTCTCCATGGGCCAGAGCATGAATATGATAATCGTTTAACAAAAAAATAGCTCCTTTGTAATTTATATAATAAACAATTTAAACACTTTTGTACTTATAAAGCAATGAGTTATAACTTAAAATGAATTGCATTAAGTCATAGATTATACTAAAATTTTATGCATTAATATGTACTGAAAGGGGTTTTTTGATTTAATGACCAGAATAATACCATTTAAAGGTTTACGTTATAATCCTGATAAAACAGCCAATTTGGCTGATGTAGTCACTCCGCCTTATGATATAATAGACGATGTTGCCCAAGCCAGATATTATGCCAATCATCCCGCCAATATTATCCGCCTGGAGTTGGGTCTTACTTTTCCTCAGGATACTGCTGATAATAACCGATATACCAGAGCTGCACAGTATCTTGCCAAATGGATGGAAGACGAAACTCTTAAAAATGATGTTAAACCTGCACTTTACTTGTACCAGCAGGAATTTATGTTTAAAGGTCAAAAAAAACAGCGCAATGGTTTTGTAGCCGGGGTTAAAGTAGAACCTTATGAAAAAGGCAACATTTTGCCCCATGAAGAAACCTTATCCAAACCTAAAGCCGACCGTTTACAGCTGATGCACGCTACTAAGTCTAATTTCAGTTCAATTTTTGCTTTATATGCCGATCAGCCAAAACTAATTGATAACCTGCTTTTAACTGAGGCTAAGGGACGACACCCTGACATCGAAATAGTGGATGAAGCCAATGAGATCCACCGTATCTGGGTAATTGACAACGCTGATATAATTAACCGGATAGTTGAAATTATGTCAGATAAAAAAATTTATATAGCTGACGGCCATCATCGTTATGAAACAGCTTTGGAATATGCCAAACAAATGGCTGAACAAGGAATCGCTGACTATGACTATGTAATGACTACTCTGGTCAATTTATATGATGAAGGACTGGTAGTTTTACCAACCCATCGCGTAGTGGGTCATGTCGATAACTTTGATTTTGCTGTTTTTGTAAAGCAATTAACAGCTCTTTTTGATGTAGATAAGTATCCTGCTCAAAGCGATTTGATTTTTATAATGCATGATTTGGCAGTGCGTGGTCAAAATCAGCATGCGTTCGTTATGTATAATGGAGAAAGCTTTTATTTGCTAAGCTTAAAAGACGAGGAGAAAGCTTTCAGCTTGCTGCCAGAGCAAAATTCTGATGCCTGGAAAAGTCTCGATGTAGCTGTTTTGGATAATCTTATCCTTGACCAGATGCTGGGTATAGGTGAAGCAGAACGCCGCAGTCAGGAAAACCTGGCTTACAGCCGCAGTGAAGAATGGGTGAAAGATAAAGTTGACACCAAGCAATATCAATTAGGCTTTTTAATCAATGCGACTAAGGTGCAGGAAATTGTTAATGTTGCCGAAGCCCATGATAAAATGCCGCAAAAATCAACATATTTTTATCCCAAGCTGATAACCGGCCTGATAATAAATAACTTAACCATAAAATAAATACTAAAAACCCGCCTTACGGTTAAAGTTTTATTAGAAAAAGAGAAATCCTGTCACAACTATCATCCAAATAGCTGTTGACAGGACTTCATATTTTTATGACCCTTTAGCAGTAACAGGACAATCCGCCGTCCACCATGAATATATTGCCCGTAAGCCAGGCGGAATCATCAGAGGCAAAGAATAATATACTGCCGGTCATGTCCTCCGGATATCCTACCCGTTTCATGGGAAATAACTTGTTCAGCTTGTCGGTTTTGCCGGTTGTCTCAAGATAATCCATCATCGGTTGCAGCATAGGCGTCACTATGTGAGAGGGGCATATACAATTTACCCGTACCAAGGGACCCAACTCAGCTGCCAGGGCTTTGGTCAGCTGAACTACTCCTCCCTTCATGGCACAATAGGCACTGGAATCTTTGCTGCCCAGAACACCTAAAATAGAAGCAATATTTATTATGCTGCCGCCACCGCTTTCCTGCATAAGCGGCAGCATAACCTGGGTAACATTAAATACGCTTCTAAGGTCGATCTGATATATGTAATCCAATTCTTCCAGAGTAGTCTGCATAAAAGGTTTGCGAATTCCGGAACCGGCATTGTTAATAAGGACGTCCAGGCGCCCCCAGTTTTCTTTGACCGTATCCCGCATGCTTATCAGATCTTCAGTTTTGGTCACATCTCCTGAAAAAGCCAAAGCTATGCCGCCAGCAGCTTTGATCTCCGCTGCAGTTTCTTCCAACGGCTGAGCCCGGCGTCCGGTTACTAATACTTTTGCTCCTTCCGCCGCCAGAGAAATAGCAGCCGCTTTGCCGATTCCGGTTCCTCCGCCGGTTATTATTGCAACTTTCCCTTCCAGTTTCATCTTATATCCCCCTTGCATGTTTATAATTTTTTACATGAATAACCTCCGATATTAAATAAGCATTGTTTGAACCGTCCTTCAATAATCAGCCAAAATTTATATTTTTTATAAACATCTCCTGAAAATCTTTATGACCGGCTAATTCAACATAACTGATCCTTGACTGCCAGACACCGGCCTCAGCCAAAGCGGCGTCTGATAATAAGGCCTTCAAGGCACCTTCTGCGGCAGCGTTACCAATATTAATGATTTTATCGCGGCTGACCGGCGGAACCAGGCCGATATCAATACAGCTTTCTGCTTGCAGAACATTGCCAAAAGCTCCTGCCAAATAGACAGCTTCCAGATCCTGAACATTTAACCCGGCCTGCATAAGCAAAATGTCGATCCCGGTTCTTATAGCTGATTTAGCTAGCTGTACTTCCCTGATATCCTGCTGAGTTATGGTTAACTTGCCGCCGGTAACCGTATCGGTTACAGCAAGCTGTAAACCGTCACTTACATTTTGCAGCTTAATATTGTCATTGTAGCTGCCTTCCTGATCAATGATGCCGAATTCATCAATGTATCGTCCCCGGCGCAAAACTGCTGCCAGGTCAATTATGCCCGATCCGCAAACCCCCTTTATCATTTCGTTTCCAATAATATTGAAACCGATTTTGCCATCATCTCCGTAAAAAACCTTATCTACCGCACCTGGTCCGGCGCGCATGCCGCTGCTTATCCTGCCGCCTTCAAACGCTGGACCGGCAGCCGCTGATGCTGCCCAAAGTTTTTTACCGTCAGCCAGTACTATTTCTCCGTTGGTACCAATATCAATCAGTAAAAATCTCCTCATCTGCGGAGATATATTCAATAAGCAGGCAATGGTATCAGCACCAACGAAACCGCCGATTTGCGGTAAAATGATCAAATCTGCGTTCTTGTGAGCTTCGATCCCAACTGCTGAGGCTTCCAAATGCATCACATCAGCAAATAACCCCGAATAAGGGGCTGATGCGAAACCTTTTACGCTTATTCCCAGGAACAGATGCAGCATCACAGGATTTCCAACCACAGTAAGCTTAACCAAGTCATCTGAGGCAAGCGCGTTTTGTTGTAAAAGCTCGGCTATCAGGTTATTGATATTATTAACCAGAATCATATGCAGTTCTTCCAGCCCGCCTTCTTTTTCCAGGCAATAGCTGATGCGGGATATTATATCACTGCCATAGACCCTTTGCATGTTAGTTGCTGAAGCAGCCTGAACGGTTTCCCCGTTTTCGAGACTTACCAACAAGGCAAACAGTGTGGTAGTGCCGATATCCAAAGCTATCCCATAGGCATTTCGTTTTTCCCGCCCCACATATTTAACCACTTGCTGATCAAAAACCAAGGCCTTTAGTTCCAGGGATGGCCTCCCCTCTCTGTCCAGTTTGGCTAATTCATTTATATTTTTGGGGGTAATTTTAACTGCAAATCCCGGGAGTGCATTGGTTATTCGTTTTAGAAGCGGTACCGGTTCTGACTTCTCCAGTCCTTTTATAAAAAAGGTCTCCGTTTTAACCAGCGGTTTGAACTGATAATTCCTTGATTTTTTCAACGGTTTGATTTCATGTGACGGAGCATAATCGAGGTAAACATCGAGCGGGCCTTGTATGGTGCAGAAGCATGCAAGCCTGAGCCCCAGTTTTAATTCCTCGGGCAATAAAAATTCACTTTCCTGGGCAGTCAAAGGGCTTACTTCTCCTCTGACCCTGACCTTGCATTTGCCGCAAATACCCCGTCCACCGCAAGAACCACCCGGATCCTGATTACTGATTGCTATTACTTCCCGAAGGTTTTTGCCGGTCAGAGACCAGCAAACAGTTTTTCCTCCATCAGGTCCAATTATATTGATTTGGATTTCCTGCATTTTTCCGCTCCTCTTTTTCCCCGGGCTTGATATTTGAATCACCTGGAGTAATTTTTGTATGAGCTTTTATGCAAACTTAATATAATTATTATACTATAAAAAAATAAAGGCGGCCTCAAGCCGCCTCTTGTGATTTTCCTATTCCTGTTTATTCTCTGCCATCAAGGCAAAAGCAAAAACAAATACCCATGCCATCGCTACGGCAAGTGCTGTAAAGGCACCGCTCCAGTCGCCTTCTTTTACGCCTGCATTTCCCATTGAATATAAAACGTTGCATACTACCAGAGCTACGCCTGTTAAGATAAAAATAACTTTCTTTACTGAACCTGACAGTTTAAAACCTTTTGCCCAACCACAAAACTTAATAAATATATATATTGCAAGCAATATTCCCCCAATATAAATTAAATTCGTAGTTAAACTTTGCGCTTCACCAGAACCGAAAACTGCTAACACCTTTTCACCCCCTCTTCGTTCTTCCTGCTTATTATTTTATTCTTTTACAGCTGCAATAACAAGGAAACAAAAATTAATACCCTTCACCCGTTTCTCCCTGTTTTGCTTTTTTAGTATCTATTCTCTATCAATACCATATTTCCTGCTAAAAAAACATTAATTTTAAAGACCTTTCTTAAAACAGCCTGCAAATATCTGCCTCTTTATAATATCTGCCCGATAAGTTATAATAAACAAGTAAGCAGATCAGACAGCCGCGGGTATTTTTTACCTGAGGAAAGTCGGAGCTCCGCAGGGCAGGATGCTGGATAACGTCCAGTGGGGGCAACCCTAAGGCTAGTGCCACAGAGATATACCGCCTCTTTTGAGGTAAGGGTGGAAAGGTGAGGTAAGAGCTCACCAGCATTTAGGCAACTAAATGGCTCGGTAAACCCCATCCGGAGCAAGACCAAATAGAGGAACATGAGGCGGCCCGCTTCGTTCCCGGGTTAGGTCGCTGGAAATGTCAGGCAACTGGCATTCAAGATAGATGGCTGTTTAATACAGAACTCCGCTTACAGATTTGCTTACAATAATCATTACTTTAAAAAGAACCGCCATAGGGCGGTTCTTTGTTGTCAATAATACAATTCGAGTTTTTCTTTTCTTTAAATTTCAGATTTAAATATTCCGTATATTACCAAACTATGTTATGATTTAAGGCAAATCCAGAAAGGAGTGATAGCGAAAATATTTGATCACTGATGTTAAGATTAGTGTCTCCCTCCCTGAAATAAATAATTATATATATTGAGAGAGGAGTGTCAAATTTTGCAGGATGTTGTAATAGTAAGCGCCTGCCGGACTGCCATCGGTAAATTCATGGGCAGTTTGAAGGATATTTCCGCCGTACAGTTGGCTGTTACTGCAGGTAAAGGTGCCATTGACCGGGCAGGAATATCAGCGGATATAATCGATGAAATAGTAATGGGTGAAGTTTTTCCTCATATGCAGGGTTCACTGCCAGCCCGCCAGGTCGGAATGGCTCTTGGCCTTCCCTTCAGAAGCGGCGCCAGCAACGTCAATCAGAACTGTGCTTCAGGTATGCGTGCTCTGGAAATTGCCTGTAATAACATAATGCTGGGGAAAACTCAGGTTGCCCTGGTTGTAGGAACTGAAAGCATGACCAATGCACCATATATGCTTCCAAAAGCCCGCATGGGATACAGGATGAATCAAGGCACTATTGAAGATGCCATGATCCATGACGGCCTGTTTGACAGTTTGGTTCCCGGACACATGGGTATAACAGCAGAAAATATTGCTGAAAAGTATGGCATTACCCGTGAAGAATGCGATGAACTGGCTCTTGCGAGTCATCAACGCGCGACCCGTGCAGTCCAGGATGGAACTTTCAAGCGTGAAATCGTTCCCGTAGAAATCAAGACTAAAAAAGGTGTTACTCTGTATGAAACTGATGAACACATGATTCCTGATGCCAGTCTGGAAAGCATGGGCAAACTGCCTTCTGCTTTTAAAAAAGGCGGTGTAGTAACTGCCGCCAACGCCTCAGGCCTTAATGATGCAGCAGCAGCTGTAATAGTAATGTCCAAAAGCAAAGCTCAGGAATTAGGTCTTAACCCCCTCATGAAATTGATTGGCATCTGTACCGAAGGAGTAGATCCAAAGGTAATGGGATTGGGTCCGGCCGTGGCAATTCCCAAGTGTCTCAAACAGGCTGGTTTAAAATTCGAAGATATTGAATACTGGGAGATCAATGAAGCTTTTGCCGCTCAATTCCTGGGTGTGGGACGCATGCTCAAAGAAGAGTTTGGGCTGGAACTGGATATGAATAAATGTAATCTTAATGGTTCCGGTATCGCTCTGGGACATCCGGTTGGCTGTACTGCTTTAAGGATTATAGTTTCGCTGTATTACGAACTTGAAAAGCAGGGTAAAACCATAGGCGGTGCCTCGTTATGCGTGGGCGGCGGTCCGGCTATGGCATCTTTGTGGACCAGAGCTATTTAAAGCTTATAAAGACGATTTTTTTAGATAATGAGATTGCTCTTTATTCTGGACAGTTAAAGTATTAAATGAGAAAAATCAGCTTGTCAAATAAGTTGGCAGACTTAAAGAGAAAAAGTGAAGGTCGAGGAAAAGAGCAAGCCCCACGATTGAGGCGTACCGAGGTATGGTGATAGAGCGGGGCTTGTGATGTAACCATGAGATTCGCTTTTTTTGACAGTCTTAAATGGAGGCTTAAAGCCTCCATTTATTTCTTATTGGTATGGCGCCATATATTCATGTGTTTCGCCTCTATTATCAATTCATCCCGGAACCTCGGATGCGCTATTTCGATCACCAGTTCCGCCCGCCTCCAGGTTGGCTGCGTAGTCGTTGATAACTCAGTATGTCAATAGTCAGTATTGACTTTACCTTTTGCTTGACATATAATTTCTATTGTTAATTGCATAATTAAAGGCGTTGAATCGGAGTAGTAAACTGGTAATTAAAAGAGAGTTACAGTTGGTGAAAAGTAACAAACGCTGGTCGAACTCGCCGATAAGCTTTCCGAACGATAAGTAGTTCGGGACGGTAATTCCGTTAAAATAAAGAAGTGGGCATTTATATGGGGCTATGGCGCAGTTGGGAGCGCGCTTGAATGGCATTCAAGAGGTCGTGGGTTCGAATCCCACTAGCTCCACCATTTATTTGTCAAACAGGGTGGTACCGCGGGAACTTGCACTCTCGTCCCTACAGGGGATCAGGGTGTTTTTTATTTTCATTATCAGGAGGCCGTTATGGAAACTAAATACGACCCGAATCGAATTGAAAAGAAATGGCAGGAATACTGGGAGAAAAATAATTTCTATAAAATTTCAGAGGATCCTGCAAAGCCAAAATATTATGCATTAGAGATGTTTCCCTATCCATCAGGGAATTTGCACATGGGACATGTCCGTAATTATGCCATTGGCGATGTTATTGCCCGTTTCAAGGCCATGAACGGTTTTAATGTTCTGCATCCCATGGGTTGGGACTCTTTTGGCCTGCCCGCTGAAAATGCTGCTATCAAGCATGGAATCCATCCGGCCAAATGGACCTTGTCCAATATTGATACGATGAAACAGCAGCTTAAGACTCTTGGCATAAGCTATGACTGGGACCGGGAAATAGCTACCTGCCTCCCTGACTACTATAAATTTACCCAATGGATGTTTCTTAAGCTCTATGATAATGGTCTGGCCTACAAGAAGTCAGCCGCCGTCAACTGGTGCCCTTCATGCCAGACAGTACTGGCTAATGAACAAGTGGTGGAAGGTGCCTGTGAGCGTTGTGAAACTAAAGTTGACAAGAAAAAACTCGAACAGTGGTTTTTCAAAATAACCGATTACGCCCAGAGATTGTTGGATGACCTGGAGGAACTGTCCGGCTGGCCGGAAAAAGTCAAGATCATGCAAAAAAACTGGATTGGCCGCAGTGAAGGCTGTCAATTTTCCATGCCCATAGAAGGCAGCGATGAAAAGCTTACGGTTTTTACCACTCGTCCTGATACCGTATTCGGTGTTACTTACATGGTTTTAGCTCCCGAGCATCCGTTGGTATCGGTTATCTCCAAAGATTTGCCCCAGGAAGAAGCAGTAACTGAATTCGTCAATCAGGTCAAATTTGTCAGCGATGTAGACCGGTCCAGCGCGGAGCTGGAAAAAACCGGCGTATTCACCGGTGCTTATGCGATAAATCCAATGAATAATGAAAAAGTACCGATCTGGATAGCCAATTATGTTTTAATGGATTACGGTACTGGAGCGATCATGGCCGTTCCTGCCCATGATCAGCGCGACTTTGAGTTTGCAAAAAAATATGACCTTCCTATACGGCCAGTTATTAAAAGCTTTGAACCTGAAACAAACGAATCTTGCGACACAGCTTATACTGGCGACGGTTACATGATCAACAGCGGTGCCTTTGACGACCTGTCAGTAGAAGCAGGCAAACAGAAAATAACCGCGTTTATGGAGTCCAATAACATTGGCAGCGCTACCATCAACTATCGCTTACGCGACTGGTTGATTTCACGGCAGAGATATTGGGGAGCACCAATTCCCATGGTTTATTGTCCTCAATGCGGTCCTGTTCCTGTACCCTACGAAGATTTGCCGGTACTTTTACCGGAAGATGTTAATTTTAAGATTACCGGTGAGTCACCGTTAAACTATGTGGAAAGTTTTTATAAAACCGCCTGTCCGGTGTGCGGAGGCGAAGCGCGGCGGGAAACTGACACAATGGATACTTTCGTATGTTCTTCCTGGTACTTTAACCGCTATTGCAGTCCTGACTTGAAAGATATGCCTTTTGACCCTGACAAAGTTAACTACTGGATGCCGGTCGATCAATATATAGGCGGTGTCGAACATGCTATTTTACATCTGATGTATGCCCGTTTCTTCACCAAATTTTTATATGATATCAATATGATCGACTGTCAGGAACCTTTTTCCAATTTGCTTACTCAGGGCATGGTGCTTAAAGACGGCTCAAAAATGTCAAAATCCAAAGGAAATGTCGTGAGCCCGGAAGAAATAATCAGATATTACGGCGCTGATACAGCTAGACTCTTCATACTTTTCGCTTCACCCCCGGAACGGGATCTGGAGTGGAGTGACCAGGGCGTGGAAGGTTGTTATCGTTTCTTAAACCGGATCTGGAGACTGGTACAGGAGTATGCACCTGAGTTCAGCGGATCAGTTGAATGTGTAAACCCTGCTGCTTTTAACCAAAAGGATAAAGACCTGTATTATAAAATTCATGCTACCATAAAAAAAGTAAGTGAAGATATTAAAGAACGCTTCAACTTTAACACAGCCATAAGTGCCATCATGGAACTGAGCAACCAGTTAAACAGCTACCGGGAGGTTCAGGAAAAAAATAAAGCTTTGATAAAGCTGGCAGTTGAAAATTTACTCATTCTGTTAAGTCCTTTTTCACCGCATATCTGTGAAGAATTATGGCAGCAAACCGGCCGCCGGACCAGCATTTATCTGGAACCATGGCCCAAGTACGATCCGGAAGCATTAATACTGGATGAAGTGGAAATTGTTATACAAATAAGCGGTAAAGTAAAAGAGCGATTAAAAGTGCCAATAAATACTGCCCGGGAAGATTTGGAGCAAATAGCCCTTGATCATCCTAAAATTAAAGCATTGACAGATCTCAAGAAAATTGTAAAAATTGTGGTCGTGCCCAACAAATTAATAAATATTGTGGTTGAATAATTTTAATATAACTGAAAGTCTGATGATTTTAACAATAACTGACCAGTTAGTAAATGCTAACCGGTCAGTTTGTCAAAGAAGTTGGCAGACCGATGAAAAAAGTGAAGGTCGAGGCACGAGCAAGCCCCACGATTGAGGCGTAACTAAGGAACAGGGACACACCCCGTAAAACGGGGAATGTCCCTGAGTATAACGTCGATTGAGCGGGGCTTGTAAAGTAACAAAGAGATTCGCTTTTTTTAACGGTCTGAACCGGTCAGCACATACTGACCGGTTTTTTTGTTTCAGGCATATTACACAGTCTCAATCTCAACCTGGCGGGCATCGCCCCAAAGGTTTTCCAGGCCGTAATATTCTCTTTCCTTATCTCTGAAGACATGTAAAATAATCGAACCATAATCCAAAACCACCCAGACGCCTTCCTGGTGTCCTTCCCGGCGAATTGGACTGATGTCGAATTCCGCCAGCATTGCCTCCACATAATCCACTATGCTTTTGACCTGAATAGTGCTTTTACCCGATGCAATGATAAAATAATCAGCAATAACAGTTAAGTCACTTACATGTAAAATAAGAACATCCTGAGCTTTTTCATCTAAACAGGCATCAGCAATGATTTGTACCAGCTTGTCATCTTTGAGCAAATAACACCCTCCTTAATAATATAAAATAATAAAAATTTGCTGACTTAATAATATTTAACAGATTTATAATCTAAGTATTTCTAATATATCTGCTTCATATCCTTCTTATCTCCTGCAGGTGGTTTATTTTTTAAACTCTTTGGTTTTTTAAAGCAGCAGAAAATAATTTCTGGTTGCAATGGTCTGCGGATGAATTATCCGTTTTTGCTGCAGACAATACTCAAGTGTGGAATCCAAAGCTGCAAGCATGGCTCGGTCAAGGTCTTGCCGGGAAAGGCTTCTTAATTTTTCAACTTCAGGAAAATTTCGATCCGGTTCAATCATATCCGCTAAAAAAATTATCTTTTCCAGCCGGGTCATGAAAGGTCTTCCCAAAGTATGATTGCTGATGGCATTTAATATTGCTTCATCATCAATTCCCAGTTCCTTTTTAATTAAGCAAGCTCCGACCGGTGCATGCAGCAAAAAAGGCACTTGCCTGAATACATCGTCAACCAGCAAGCCATTTTCTCCGGCAATGGTTAAAAGTTCTGCCACCGGCTTTTCTTTGGCATAATCATGCAGGATACCGGCCAGATAAGCTTTTTCCCGGTTCTCCTGGTACAATTCAGCCATTGTTTCCGCAGTTTGAGCCACCTGGGAAACATGTCTGAATAATTCAGGTGACAATTGCTTCTGAACTACACGCATAATATCATTTTTCGTCAACATTCTCGTCTCCCAATTTCTGATATAAATCATGGTCTCCGATATATTGTTCAACGGCAGGCGGCAACAGATATTTTATGGTTTTCCCCTGGCTCACCCGCTTTCTGATATCGGTAGAGGAAAAATCAAAACCGGGTATCTCCAGATAAAACAGGTTATCCCACAACGCAGCAGGCAGTCTGCTATATTGGGGATGGTCTTTTTCAAGTCTGTAACCAGGGCGGGTAACGACAATAAATTTGCACAAGCGGAATAATTCATCAGCATCTTTCCATGTATCTATTGTAAATAGAACATCTGAACCCATGATGAAATAAATTTCCTTATCCGGCCAATGCTTACGCAAATACCTGACCGTATCAACAGTAAAGGAATGTCCTGGACGGTTTAACTCAAGGTCGGAGACCTGCAAGCAATCATTATCTTTGGCAGCCAGTTCAAGCATCCGGAGCCTATGTTTCAGGTCCAGAATTGATTCTTCTCTTTTATGAGGCGGCCGGGCAGATAACATCAGGAGCACTTTAGTTAATTTAAATTCACTGCAGGCAAATTCAGCTGCCATTAAATGGCCATAGTGAACCGGATCAAATGTGCCGCCCAGGATTCCTATTGCTTCCCGCAAAACTTTAGCCCACCTTTTTATATAAGCACTCATCAGTTTGAAACTCATGTAAATTGTACTACAATGGCAAATAAATGCCAAATTGGAGTAACTGCATAAAAGGTTTTAAATTCAATGCCGCTTTTCAAAAAAAATAACTTCTTGCCCCCTTTTTGCTTAATACATAAAAACATGGCTAATATCCTTTCAACCTGCAGGTAAAACCTCTATAATTAATAAGAAAGTCTAACGAGCAGGATTATTAACCATGGATAAAGAAATAGCCATGATTTTTCATAATCATGGCCTCAGGAGTTATATAGAAGTCGATTTATGCCGCGAATGTCCGCGCGAAGACGATAAAGGTTGCTGTGGTCATTATTCTCCGGTCTTTTATCCTTGCGATTTTGCTTATCTGTTGGAAAATCAACCCGACCTGCTCAGATATATATTAAGTCAGCCTGGTTTAACAGTATTGGATTATTCGATCACTGTTAACAATACTCCGGAGGGAGATTCTTATCGATGTCAGTTTCATAGCAAAACAGGCGGCTGCCGGCTGGAGCAATTACAGCGGGAATCTATCTGCCGCCATTTTGTTTGCCCGGGCATCCACTGGGAAACAGAAGAGAATTTGAAGCCCTGGAAAGATTTTTTTGCCAAACTTACTGATTATGAGAATAATTTGAATCTTATAATTGCACAAAAATTAGCGCAAAACAGTTTAACTTTAAGAGACAAGGATAATCGCCAACCATTCTTCCAGCAATTACTTAAACTATTTAAAGAAGCAACCGAAATAAAGCCGGATTTTTTTGCCGCAGTTCCAATATATGAAGAAGTAAAATTTAAAAGAGCTTTGCGATTTAAGGCTGATTGGCCTTTATGAGAATTCAATTATTTTAAGGGGGGGGAATGTTAAATGAATTGGAGCAGAAACCAGAATATTTATGATAATGTTCTGGAATCGATCGGCCTGACTCCTTTGATAAGGTTAAATAAGATCGGTAAAGACATTCCAGCAGAAATATGTGTAAAGCTGGAGTACACGAATCCCAGCGGCAGCCTGAAAGATCGGGTGGTTTATTCGATCGTTGAAAAAGCTGAACAAAGAGGGGATTTGAAACCTGGCATGACTTTGCTGGAAGGAACTACCGGCAATACAGGAATTGCTACGGCCATGGTCGGAGCTGCCAAGGGCTACCCGGTCATTATAGTAATGCCCGAAGGCATGAGCGAAGAGAGGAAAAAAACTATCCAGGCCTATGGTGCCCGGCTGGTACTGACTCCCGGAGCTGAAACTGATGTGGATCTGGTGCTTGAGGAAGTTGAAAAATTAAAAGCTGAATATGGAAATATGATATTCGAGATAGGACAATTCTATCGGCAGGAAAACCTGCTGGCCCATATAGAGAATACCGCCCCGGAAATCTGGCAGCAGACTGGCGGCAGTATAGATGCTTTTATAATGTGCCAGGGAACTGGCGGCACTGTTACCGGCAATGCCAAATATCTTAAAGAAAAGAACCCGGCTGTTAAAGTATTCGTCTCGGAGCCTGCCGAGTCACCTATTCTGGCTTATGGCAAAATTGGCCATCATAAAATTCAAGGCATAGCTGACGGGCTGATTCCTCCTATTTTAGATTTAGATTATATTGATGGCATGATTTTAGTGTCATCCGATGAATCGATCCAAACAGCCCAGGAGCTGGCCAGACGGGAAGGAATCTTTTGCGGTATTTCTTCCGGCTGCAATGTTGCCGCTGCTATAAAACTGGCCGCAAAGTACCCGCATTTAAAACGGATCGTAACCATAATCAATGATAACGGCCTGCGCTATCTGTCCACTGAATTATGCGGCAGTACAGTTAACCGGACCCCTTTGGACAGGGACTATGTTTTAAGCAGCGAAAACCAGGAAAAACTGGCTGGCTATAGTTTTGAAATAATTGAGTAGTCATAATTTGTGGCACATCGATCAATATACTTTTATTCCAGAACAAACACGGGGGAAAGACCCCCGTGTTTTTATTATTAAGTATGCCCTCAAGAGGATACTATAATATATCTTCAGCAATACGTTTTAGGATGCTGTTGGTTTTTTCTTATCAGCGTATTTGCCCGTCACCGTATATAATAAATTTGGTGGTGGTTAGTTCACGCAGGCCCATAGGACCGCGGGCATGCAGTTTTTGCGTGCTGATACCCATTTCGGCGCCGAAACCGAATTCGTTGCCATCGGTAAAACGTGTTGAAGCATTGGCATAAACTGCCGCGGCATCGACAGCATTCATAAAACGGCGGACATTAGTATAGCTTTCGCTGATGATTGCTTCACTGTGCCCGGTTCCATGTGTATTAATATGGTCAATAGCTTCGTCCAAATCCCTGACTACTTTGACCGCAATAATTAAATCCAGGTATTCTTCATCCCAGTCTGCTTCAACAGCATCCTTTACCCACGGGACAATAGCTTTGCTGGCAGGGCAGCCCCGTATTTCTACTCCTGCTTGCTTTAATTCTTCAGCTATCAGCGGCAGAAATTCTGCAGCTATACTTTCATGCACCAGCAAATTTTCAATAGCATTACATACCGAAGGCCGCTGGACTTTGGCATTGATCACAATTGGCCGGGCTTTATTCAAATCGGCATACTGGTCAACATAAACATGGCAATTGCCCATCCCGGTCATAATATAAGGAACCGATGCGTTAGCCATCACGGTTTTTTTAAGTCCCAAGCCTCCCCGGGGAATCAGACAATCCAGATAATCATTCATCTGCATCATTTGTATGACTAATTGCCGGTCAGGACTGTCAACCAGTTGAATGGTCCCGACAGGCAGGCCTGATGCCATGGCTGCTTCGGCAATGACCCGGGCAATGACACGATTGGAATTAAGGGCTTCTTCCCCGCCCCTGAGTAAAATTGCGTTACCTGACTTTAAGCATAAACCTGCCGCATCTGCAGTAACATTGGGCCGGGATTCATAAATAATCCCTATTACCCCGATAGGCGTGCGGATTCTGCCTACTTCCAGACCATTGGGCCGGCGGTTTATTTCCAGTACTTCTCCTACCGGATCCGGCAGCAAACTTATTTCCCTCAGACCTTCGGCCATAGCTGCCACCCGACCTTTATCAAGGCTCAGCCTTTCCAGCAAAGCTGCCGATAATCCCATTTCCTGCCCGGATTTTAAATCGATGCTGTTGGCGGCAATAATTTCATCACCGGCTTTTTCCAGACTGTCCGACATTTTTATCAGAGCATTATTTTTTTGCTTGGTGTCTGCCACGGCTAGGATGCGGGCGGCCTGTCTGGCCATTTTACCCTGCTCAATCAGATAATTCTGCCCGTAACCACTCACTTGTCATCTCTCCCTGTCACAATATTACTTTACCCAAAGGTTGTTGCGATGGATCACTTCGTCGTAATCTTTAGCTGCCAAAATTTTACCTATATCTGCCGATTTATGGCCGGCAATCAATTTTATTTCATCGGCACTGTAATTGACCATGCCTCTGGCTATTTCATGACCATCAGCAGTAATAACTGATACTACCTCGCCCCGGTCAAAGTCTTCCTCAACTTTTATAATGCCGGAAGGCAGCAGGCTCTTGCCCCTTTTTACCAGCGCTGTTAAAGCCCCCTCGTCAATGGTAAGTTTGCCGTGAGTAACAGACCCAAAAGCTATCCAGCGTTTGCGCGCCTGCATTTTCTCCTCCCGCGGCACAAAAAGAGTTCCGATATCCTTACCGTTTACTATTTTACGGATAACATTTTCTAGATTATTATTGGCAATGACCATGGGTACACCTGTTGCCATACACATACCGGCAGCTTTCAGCTTGGTTGCCATACCGCCGCTGGAGAAGCTGCTGCCTTTGGTTCCGGCACTGTTCTCCATTTCCGCAGTTATTTCCATAACTTCGTTTTGCAGGACCGCAGCGCTGTTAAGCCGTGGATCACTGTCACACAGCCCGTCAACATCAGAGAGTATAATCAACAGGTCAGCATCAGTTATACCTGCCACCAGGGCTGATAAAGTATCATTATCACCAAATTTGATTTCCTCCACTACTACAGTATCATTTTCATTGATAATTGGAATAACCTGCATAGCAAGGATAGCTAACAGAGCATTGGTAGCATTAAGATAACGCATTCTCTCTGTAAAGTCATCGCGGGTCAGTAATACCTGGGCTACGATCTTGCTGTATTCGGCAAATAATTTTTCATACATATGTAAAAGTGCACCCTGCCCGATTGCCGCCAAAGCTTGTTTCTCCGGTATGGTACGCGGTGCTGCCTTAATGCCCATCCTCTCTGCTCCAACCCCGATAGCGCCGGAACTGACCAGAATTACTTCTTTACCGGCATTATGTAAATCCGCTAATTCCCTGACCAGCCTTTCCATTCGGTTAAGGTTTAACTTTCCATTGGCATAAGTCAAAGTGCTGGTACCGACTTTTACTACGATCCGCTGGCATTTTTGCAAATCTTTTCGTGTTACCACCTGTTCCACCTCGATTTATCTATTCGCTGTAATCAAATTCCAGGTCTTTTATTCTCACCGTCTGACCGGCCTGAATGCCCTGCTCACGCAATGCATCTTCCAGTCCCATACGGTTTATTGTTCTTTGAAAGCGCTGTAAGCCTTCCTCACTGTCAAAATTGGTCATAGCCGCTAATTTTTCGATCCTTTTGCCGCTGACTTCGAAAACACCGTCAACTATTTCGATTACAAAGGCTGGCTCCTCATTAAACCTGCGCTGTACCACTTCGTCGCCTGTAACAGTTTCCGCTGCTGGTATGCTGGTCAGCAACTCATAAGCCCGGGCCATCAATTCTGCGGTTCCCTGACCGGTGGCAGCTGAGATCAGCATTAATTTATCACCGAATTTCTCCTGTAACCCAACAATATTTTGCTCTGCTTCTGGAATGTCCATTTTATTGGCAGCAATTAAAAAAGGCTTTCTGGCTAAATCCGGGTGGAATTTTTCCAATTCCGTGCCAAGAGTATTATAATCTTCCAAAACATTTCTGTCTTCTGTCTGGGCCGCATCCAGAACATAAATAAGCACCCTGGTTCTTTCAATATGCCGTAAAAACCGGTGGCCCAGTCCTGCTCCTTCATTGGCACCTTCAATGAGGCCCGGGATATCTGCCAATACAAATGATTCCCCGCCTTTTAACCGAACAACTCCCAGATTGGGTACTAAAGTTGTAAAAGGATAATCAGCTATTTTAGGCTTGGCGGCGGAAACTTGAGAAATCAAGGTTGACTTGCCGGCATTTGGATACCCTACCAATCCGACATCGGCTAAAAGCTTTAATTCCAACCGGATCCATTTTTCTTCCCCCGGTTCACCTCTTTCCGCCAAAGAGGGAGCTTTGTTAATGGCTGTAGCAAAGCGGGCATTGCCTTTGCCGCCTCTGCCCCCTTTGGCCACAATTACCTCCTGGCCGGGTCTCGTAAGATCGGCAATTACCTCTTCACTTTCATCATCTTTTATAACAGTTCCGGGCGGCACCCGGATAATGGTATCTTCGCCCCCGGCACCATGCATGTTTTTCCCTTGTCCGTGTTGTCCCCGTTCCCCCTTAAAATGACGCCGGTATTTAAAGTCCATCAAAGTACTAAGTCCTTCATCGGCTTTAATAACTATGCTGCCGCCGCGTCCTCCGTCTCCACCGGAAGGCCCTCCCATCGGCACATACTTCTCTCGCCGGAAAGCCACTACTCCATTGCCTCCGTCACCTGCTTTTACATTTATTTTGGCATAATCAACAAACATTATTTCACTTCCTGATCATCAATCGCTGTGGATTTACGGCAAATGTTTCTGAATAACATTCAATATATATATCTTGTTCCAAATTCATGCCGATTACAACTTCAGCAGTTAAATCATCCATTTTATTATTTTTCAGCAGTTTCAATGTATTCAAAGGTTCATTAGCCTGAATCAAAGGTTCTGGCGAAGATAATTCAACCTTTCTATATAATAATCTTATACCATAATCGCGGGCTGCTAACATTTGTTCAAATAAATAGAGGGCAGTTTCTCCTTCGGCAACTTCAAAAACCGTACGTTCCGCTCTGGAATCAAGTATAAGCTTATCCACATACTGCTGAACTTTTTCAGGATGGTTTAGCTCCAGATAACCGCTTATGACCTGCAGATGATTGCCAAAATCATGTCTCATTTTTCTGAGCAAAGCAACTGTTCTTGCAGCTTCCACCCAACGCACCTCCATTTATTTCCTAATATAACAAAAACCCCTGAAATATTCCAGGGGTCAGTTAAATCATACTATTTGATTACATAATTGCGCTTGCTTCTACTGCGTAAACACTTACCTGCTTCTTATCTTTGCCCATTCTTTCAAACTTTACTTTGCCGTCGATCACAGCAAACAAAGTATCATCGCCGCCAATCATAACATTGTTGCCGGGATGAATTTTAGTTCCTCTTTGTCTGACCAGTATATTGCCTGCTCTGACAACCTGCCCGTCATATTTCTTAACTCCAAGTCTTTTAGAGTGGCTGTCTCTTCCGTTCCTGGAACTGCCAACACCTTTTTTATGAGCCATGTTAACACCCTCCTGATTTCCTTTGTTGCTGTTTAAAAAATTATCGAATCAGCCTTCAATCTTTTCAATTCTTATTTTGGTAAACGGCTGCCGGTGTCCTTGTTTCTTGTGATAATTCTTTCTTTTCTTATACTTGTAAACAACGACTTTCTTGTCACGACCCTGTTCAATAACTTCGGCAAAAACTTTTGCCTCACTTACGGTAGGATCCCCTACTTTAACATTGCCTTCGCCATCAGTAAGAAAAAGGATTTCTTCAAAGGTAATTTTGTCACCAGCTTCAGCCTCCAGTTTTTCTACCTTAAGAATACTCCCTTCACTTACCTTGTATTGTTTTCCGCCAGTTTTCATTACTGCATACATCATATGCACCTCCACAATTTCAGACTCGCCAGTTCCCAGGTAGGCATCCTGCCATTTATAACCCGAACTGTGCGGTTACAAAGTGTGCGACCATATATGAAATTAACACAAATAATTCCCCAAGTCAAGACATCTTTGTTGTTCATATCCAGGCAAGAGACTCAAAAAATTATTTATTTTCATAATATCCGGTCCATCCCGGGCCTTTCTTAAGCCCCGGCGGAACTGAGGCGCCAGGTTTTATATCATACTTGAGTGCTCCGGAGGGACAAGCATCAATAGTCTTCATAATACTCTCAGCACTGTCCCCATTCACATTTACCCAGGGTGTTTTTTCCGGGGCAAACACCTTAGGAAGACTGACAAAACAGTTGGTATCATGGGTGCACTGTTCCGGGTTCCAGTAGACAATTATGTCCTCATTCTCATATTTGCGCCGGTAATTCCCCGCGTTGAAACTAAAAGGGTTAAGTGGGTTTACCTGCCGCTGGTAAGCAAGAACTTCCTCCAGGTTTTCATCCGCACTTGATACCGCTTTAGCAAAATCAATGCCAAATTGCCGGGCTTGTTCAAGCTGTTCCGGAGCAGGGTTGAATTGGATCCTGAGCCCTGGCATGATCCTCATCCGCAGCATACGCATCCGCTGGATTATATTTGGTACCGCTTCCCCGCTCCATCCATAGGACCCGAAGGCGGAAGCAATAATTCCATTGGTATCAACGGGTGATAAAGAGCCGAGCAGATCCCATACCGATTTAACAGCATCTTTATTAATAGTCGGAGAGCCGATCAATAGGCCGGCACAATCATTAACCGCTGCAAGTATTTCTGCCGATGCTACCCGGGTAAGGTCATAATCTGCAACAATAAACTGCCCTTCTGATTCCAGTCCGGTTTTAACAGCGTTTTTTATCCTCTCCGTATAGCCGTAAGCACTGGCGTAAGCAATGACTATCCGTGGTTTTTCTTCCGTTTTAGGCTTAAATGTCCAGGTATGATATAAATCTATAAAATGATCAAGGTCATCTCTGAAAATTGGTCCGTGGGACGGGCAAATCATTTTTAAGTCCAAAGCATTTATCCGCTTTAATGCATTCCAGAGGTATTTTTTGAAATGCCCCAGGATCATATCATAATAATACTTGAAATCGGGCAGGAAATCGGTGCCGATCAGATCACTGAACAATCGGTCATCGGAAAAGTGGCTGCCAAAGGTATCGGAACTGAAAAGTATCGCCTCTGCTTCCAGGCAGCTATAGAAAGTTTCCGGCCAGTGCAACAACGGAGCCCCAATAAATCTTAACTTTTTGCCCCCCAGGTCCAATTCATCATCATGCGCTACAAACTTTACTTTAAATTCCCGGTTAACAATATTCTTTATAAAAGTATAGGCAGTATAATTAGTTACTATAGTAAGTCCCGGAACCATGTCAAGCAGCATTTCGATGGACCCGGCATGGTCAGGTTCGGCATGCTGTACTACCAGGTATTCTATCTGCTGCAAGTCGATAACTTCTGCCAGGTTGTCCAGATATTCCCCGGCAAACGTTGCTTTCACCGTATCAATAACTGCAGTATGCTTTTCTCCTTTTATCAAATAGGCATTGTAACTGGTGCCATTAGTCAACTCCATTATTGTATCAAACAGCTTTAGCTGCGGGTCCTGCACTCCTACCCAATAGACTTCAGAAGCAATTTTTATGGCTGACATATAAATCTCCCCCCCATTAAAGAATTATCAATTATTGATCCGCAGTATAGATATTGTATTCACCTACCGGCATCTCATTGTTTTCCTGCAGCCTGATTTCCTTATTAGTTCTTTTACGGATATAGTTTAAATTATTTTCGTCATTTTGCAGGTACTGGAGGAATTCAGGATGAGCCTCACAAACAAGCAATCCATTCTCCACATAGCTTAGATTTGACAGTTTCCTTTTTACTTCACAAGCCAGGGCAAAAAGGTTTATAGTCCGGCCCCGGCCATTACAGTGCTGACACTCATCAGTAAAAAATTCTGAAACTCCATAGCGTGATTTCTTACGGGTCATCTCTAAAAAGCCTAATCCGGTCATACCAACTATTCTGGTATGGGCTTTATCTTTTTCCATTTCTTTTTTAAAAGCATTGATCACCATCTCCTGATTTTGCTTATCCCTCATATCGACGAAATCGATCAGGACTATCCCGCCAATACTTCTTAAGCGCAACTGCCGCGGTATTTCTGCTGCCGCCTCCAGGTTAAGTTTAAAGACCGTATCTTCAAAATTATCAATACCGGTATATTTACCGCTGTTTACATCGATTATTGTCATCGCTTCCGCCGCATCGAATATAAGATATCCGCCGTTTTTGAGCCAGACTTTACGCTTCAGCGAACGTTTTATATCTTTTTCCAGGTTGTATTTTTCAAAAAGGTCCCCTTCATCATATTGTACAGTAAATCCGTAGTGGACATTTTTGTTGCGCATATAGCTGGTAATTTTATCTTTTAAGCGCAAATTGTTTATGACTACCCGGGAAGTATCACTATCCAAATAATCACGCAAGGTCCTCTCCAGGACATCTATATCTTCATAGAGCAAATTGGGGGCTTTTACTACTTCATATCTTTGTTTGATTTCTTCCCAACTCTGCAATAATTCATTAAACTCTGCCAATATTTCGCTGTCTTCCGCTTCCAGACAGGCAGTGCGTAAAATAATACCGATATTGGCAGGGCGGTTATTTTCCATTAATTCCCGCAGACTGTCCCGCCTTAAATCATCAATAATTTTTCTGGAGATGGATACTTCGTTCTGATAAGGCAGTAAAACTAATAAATGCCCCGGTATTGATACATTGCCTGTGACTCGTGCACCTTTTTCTGAAAAAGCCTCCTTTTTTACCTGTACCAGTATATCTTGTCCGGTCTTAAGCGAACTAAAAGCATTCGCTCCTTTTTTTACTCCCGGAATAACGATATCGCCTGCAAATATAAAAGCGTTTTTATTAAGTCCGATATCGATAAAAGCGCAGGACAGACCTGGTAAAATATCTTTTACCCTGCCTTTATATATATTACCGATATTTTCGTTTTCGTCTGCCCAAAACACTTCAGCCAATCTGCCGTCTTCAACAATTGCTACCCGTGATTCCCAGGGGTACACCTCGGCTATTAATTCTCTTGCCAATTAAACCACCTTTTCCAGAGGAGTAAAATAATTCTCTTCGATTTTTATATAATTAGCTTTCCGGTATACATCAGTCAGGTTTTCTTCCCTGATGCCTGCACTTAAAAGCAGGTCCTTTAGCTCATCAAACCTTATATTGACCGGTTCACCAATTGCGACCGTCAAATTTATGATAACAGAATCTTCCTGTCCTTTCACCTCAATTTTATAAATGCCTGGCTTTAAATCCTTGTCAACATCCTTTTTTTTGCCGCGGCTTTTTACTAAAAAAACCGGCATCTTAATTAAATTATCCAGTTGCTGCTGCAATTCGGACTGGCTGACTCCTTTTACTACAAAAGAATAACCAGCAGCATTGACCGTCTTCATCAGGGCAGGTTCCTTACTGTCAATTTCAATCATGCGATTGATTTTTATATAGGCCGGCAATACTGAGTTCAACTGCATCACAAACCATTCAGGAGCAACATTTTTTGTAAGTTCCAAATCGAAATATTCGTTTTTTCCCCACAAGCCCACCGGTAAGACCGTACCCATCGACAATTTTATATGAGGATTGAATCCTTCACTTAGTGCATAAGGAATTTCTGCGCGGCGCAAGGCTCTTTCCATCATATGCATCATATCCAGATTAGACAGGAACTTTAGCTCCGGACCTGCACAGTATTCGCATCTGACCTTCACTGCACATCCTCCTCAATTTCCATACTGATGCCGAACTCACTGCAAATGCCGCAGTCATTGCAGCCATCCTGGCGGCAGTCAAAAGTTGCCTTTTCCTGCACAGCCATTTCATATTCCCGCCATAAAAAGTCCCTGCTGACACCGATATCGATAAAATCCCAGGGAAATACTTCGTTCTTCTCTCTATCTCTCAAGGTATAAAATTCAGGGTCAATTTTACTGTCCGCCAAAGCTTCACACCATTTATCAAACTGGAAATATTCCGTCCAGCCATCAAACTTGCAGCCATATTGCCAGGCTTTTAAGATAGCCGGTGCCAGTCTCCGGTCGCCCCGGGCAATTACCCCTTCCAGATAAGAAGTCCGGCTGTCATGAAAATCAAGCTTGATGCTCTTATCTTTGCCCTTGGCTTTCAGCAGGAACTGCCGTTTATTTTCAAATTCCTCTGGACTGTTCTGCCGGTGCCACTGGAAGGGAGTATGCGCTTTGGGAACATAATTGGCTATACCTGCCTTTATTCCCACCGGGCGGCGTGAATAACGGTTCCCGGTCGCTTTTACCTCCTTAAGCATTCTTATTATGCCCCCCAGGTCTTCTTCCTTTTCATAAGGCAAACCGAACATAAAATAGAGCTTTACAGCATTCCAACCGGACTTAAAAGCTGCCTGAACCGCTTCCATCAGCTGTTCTTCAGTAATATTCTTATTGATTATATTACGCATCCTTTGCGTTCCGGCTTCAGGAGCTAAAGTTAAAGTAGTTTTGCGGACCTTTTGTACTTCATTGGCCAAATCCACAGAAAATGCATCTACCCGCAGTGAAGGCAGGGAAACTCCAATGCCGCAGCTCCCGTAATCTTCAACCAGCTTTTTGACCAGGCTTTTTATTCCGGAATAATCCAACGAGCTTAAAGAAGATAAAGAGACCTCCTCATAACCGCTGCTTTTGATTTGCTCTTCTGCCTGCCGCCGTAATGTTGACACCTTTTTTTCCCTAACCGGGCGGTATACTATTCCTGCATGGCAAAAGCGGCATCCCCGCTGACACCCCCGCATTACTTCCAGTACTGCCCGGTCATGAATTAAATTCATATAAGGCACAATCGGTTTGGCAGGAAAATATGCCTGGTCAAAGTCAGTTACTACCCGTTTGCGAATCCGGGCCGGTACTCCTGCGTTAAGCGGTACTAATTCCTTGAAGAAACCATTTTCCAGATACTTCGCCTGATAAAGAGCAGGAATGTAAACCCCGGTAATTTTTGCCATAGCCAGCAACCGCTCAGCCCTGGGCTGATTACGGGTAGCAAAGCACAGATCCAGAAATTCCGGTAATACTTCCTCCCCATCGCCAATTAAAAAGGCATCAAAAAAATCTGCAAATGGTTCAGGATTAAAAGCTACCGGGCCCCCGGCAATTACAATAGGTGCATTTTCTCCCCGGTCTTTTGAACATACAGGAATACCTGCCATATCCATCATATTGATACAATTGGTAATTGATAATTCATATTGCAGGGAAAATCCTACTACCTCAAAATCACCCAGTGGTTTAAAACTCTCCAGGGAATAGAGCGGTAATTGCTTGCTGCGCAGCAAAGCTTCCATATCCGGCCATGGTGCAAAGCTTCTCTCCAATAAATGATCCGTTTTCTCGTTTATCAGGCCATACAGTATTTTGCTCCCCACATGAGACATGCCAACTTCATAAACATCCGGGAAAGCCAAAACCATCCTGCATTTACTATCTGACCAGGACTTTTTTATCATATTAAGCTCATTGCCTGTATATCTGACCGGTTTAGCTACCAGGGGCAATATTTCTCTTATTAGCTTGTCTTTCATTTTGCCTCCGCATATTAACAAAAATCATTGCTTGTCAGGTACTATAATATATTACCACAAAAAAATCCTCTTAAACTTAACGAATGAAATCAGGGCAGGCAGTCATTCACTTTAGCTGCCGGCCCTCGCTCCAGCAGTTGTTCGATCATTTCAGCCTCACTTAAGATACCTAGTACTCCGTGATTTTTATCGATAACTATTGCCAGCATATAATAAGATGGCACAGTTTCCTCCAGGATATTTTTTATTTTGGTTTCCGGAGCACACACCATCTGTCGTGCCGGTAAAAAGCCTTTGACTGATAACTCGCTTTTCTTTTTCACCAGAAACCGCATAAACGAATACATTAACAGTTTCCCCTCCTGGTTTGCAGACCAGAAAAGCATGATGCCTACTACGACCAGATTGGCGCCGCTTAAGTAAAACCAGGCCAGGTAAATTCCTCCTGACAACATTAATACGCCGGCAATTTTTCCCAACCGCGCTGCTGTTCTGGTAGCTTTTTTAAAGCCGATCGATTTGGAAAGTACTGCTCTTAAAACCCTCCCTCCGTCCAGGGGAAGAAATGGCAGTAAATTAAACAGGCCTAAAAGCAGATTCAGATTGATCAACATTTTAAGATACTCAGTGGCGGGGGCCAGCGGCAGAAAATAAAAAAGCGCCGCCAAAGACAGCGAACAAAGTGGGCCAGCCATGGCTGTATATATTTCCTTATCCGGTTCCAGACCATGAAAACTTTCTATCTTAGCCTGCCCTCCAAAAGGGAACATTTCGATTTCCGCTACTTTAATGCCCAGCAAAAAGCCAATTATGGTATGGGCTGCTTCATGAATGATAACTGAAGCAAATATTATTATGATCTCCGGTAACAAACCAAGCAGACCATAAACAAGTGCTATAAAAAGAAATAAAAGATTGACTTTTATATCTATCCCGGCAATCCTTGCAAATCTCATGTTGGAACATTTATTAAATTATACGGGTTTACCGGCCCGTCGTTGTTTCTGATTTCCAGATATAATAAATTCCCGCTTTTGCCTAACACAGAATTATTATCAACCTGTGAATTTTGCTCGACCAAAACTTCTTTAAGCCCGCCATATAATGAATAGCACTCGTCGTTATGTTTGATCATAACGGTTCGGCCTTCTTCATTCTTGCCAATTTCCTCGATCTGTCCTGCCATAATAGGTTTAACTGCAGTATTGTTTTCAACTTTCAGATATACACCCGGTAAAAATTCCTGTTTTTCCTGCTCCTCGTTATAGTACCAACCGTAATTTCGTTCAACTGCTGAGAACTTACAGGGAAGCTGCAGAATTGAAGAACTATTGACCGGTACCGTTTTATCAGATGCCGGGTTCATGTTTTCGATAAAAAGGCTTAATTTCTTATCGAAGCCATAATCTTTAAGCACATATCTAATAACTGGTTCTACAATTTTTTTGCTGCTTTGGCTGCTCTCGATACAGATTCCAACCAGAAAGATTATAATTATTACTGCCAGCATCCTGATTCTGAAACTTCCCAACATGTCCATCACCTCAATATTTAAGAATATGTTTTTAAAATTTATTGCCTGATTAATTAAATATATATCGATAGGTTTTTTTTTATGAATAAAAGCGGGATTATTAACTGATTATAAGAAATAATAAGTTTTGTATTTGATATTCTAATCATGTAATATATTATTATAAAAAATATTTCAGGGGGTTAACGCATGAAAACAAGGATTACGGAGTTATTCGGTATCGAGTACCCAATTATTTGCGGTGGTATGTTATGGCTGGCAGTACCCGAATTATGCGCAGCTATATCAAATGCTGGAGGTTTAGGCAATATCACTGCCTGTAATTACGATTCCGGTGAAGACTTAAGAACCGCCATTCACCAAACCCGTAAGTTGACCAGCAAACCAATCGGCGTGAACATAACTTTATTGCCCTCTATGCGTTTCACAGATGAGATCTATGATGATTTCTTCAAGGTTTGTGCCGAAGAAAAAATCGCAGCAATTGAAGTATCAGGCAAACCAGCGGTCAAATACCTGGACATGCTGCATAAGGCCGATGTTAAAGTTATGCATAAAGTAGGTGCAGTAAGACATGCCAAAAACATTGAACGCTTCGGTTATGATGCCGTAATCGCTGCCGGTATTGAAGAAGGCGGCCATCCTTTAAATGACGACGTTACCACTATGGTCTTATTGCCCCGTATAGCAGAAAGTGTCAACATCCCGGTCATTTCAACCGGCGGCATTGTTGACGGGCGTAACTTCGCTGCCGCTCTGGCTTTGGGAGCAGAAGGGGTTTTAATGGCAACCCGTTTTATCGCTACCAAAGAATGTGCCGTTCACCCCAACATATGGCAGGAACTTATTGACCGCCAGGAGAACGATACCACTTTGATCTGCAAATCGATAGGCTTGCAAGGCCGCGCCTTAAAGAATGATCTTGCCAGCCGTGTACTTGAGCTTGAAGAAAAAGGCGGAGATATAGGGCAGATAATTGCTCTGCTGTCGGGACAAAAATCCAAGCAGGCCTGGGTCGAGGGGGATGTGAATGCGGCCGCCTTAATGGTAGGCCAATCCATTGGTTTAATTAAGGAAGTCACCACCTGCGCTGAATTGATTCAATCGATGGTAAAAGATGCTGAAGCAATTTTAGCCAATAAACTCTCTTACTTTAAATAAGCTGATTTTTTAAAAACCCGATCAGAGGGTGTCGATAAAGTCGGCGCCATGCCAGAGCGAGCAAAAAAGGTTAAGAGCAAGGCGACCAGGAAGCCCGAGATTGAGGCGTACATGAGGTACGTCGATTAAGCGGGCTTACTAGGTCAACGTTGATATTAGCCTTTTTTGACGGTCTGAGCGGGTTTTTTCTATTAAAAGATCAACCCTTTGCCGCGGATATTGATACTTAAGATAAAGCCTACCGCTATCAGATTAGCCATCATTGAACTGCCGCCATAACTTATAAAAGGCAGAGGGATACCGGTTATTGGCATCAATCCGATCGACATCCCAATATTTTCAAATATATGGAATAACCACATGGCTGAGATGCCCATAATTATTAATGTGCCATAAAGGTCTTTGGCATCGAAACTAATACGTGCAGCTCTGACCAGCAGTATACCATAAAGCACAATAAGCAGTGCCGCACCTATAAAACCTAATTCCTCGCCAATTACAGCGTAAATAAAATCAGTATGATGCTCGGGCAAAAAATTCAGCTGTACCTGGGTGCCGGCAAAGAGGCCTTTACCGCTAAAGCCGCCTGAACCTATTGCTACCAGTGACTGAATAGTATTCCACCCTAATCCTCGGCCGCCCTGTCCGTCTTCATAAGGATTTACAAATACTGTCAGGCGTTTGATCTGATAATCCTCCAACGGCAGCCACATACCAAACTGGAAATGCAAAAAAAGCAATATGGCTGTTATCAAAACACCGGCAGCAATCAACCGGGTCAAAAGCCGGGCATCAGCCCCGGCTATATAAAGCATAACAACCGTTATGGCAACAAAAACCAAAGCAGTCCCTAAATCCGGCTGCAGCAAGATCAAAAAGACCGGTAATCCCATGTAAACAAAACATGGCAAAAGCTGTTTTATAGTATTAAGCTGTTCCTGTCTTTTGATCAAAAAATCAGCGAAAGCAACAATGATGAAAACTTTGGCAAACTCAGCCGGCTGCAGGCTTGGAAGCCCGGCAATGCTGATTGCCCGCGCACTCCCCTTTGCCTCTTCGCCGAAAAGCAGCACTGCCACCAATAACAGCAGTGATACAAAATATATCAGCTTACTGTAACGGCGAAATTGCGTATAATCAAAAAATATCACCAAAATACCTAATACAAGGCCAACTGCCACATTTACTATCTGCTTTTTAATGTAATAATCAGGATTACTGGTTAATGAGTTGGTAGCACTGTCAAGTATGATAAGTCCAAAGCCAATAATCACCAGCAAAATTATTACAAATGATTTATCAATGAATTTTAATCTTTTCAGTTCCAAAGATTGCTCCTCCGTGCTTTATAACGTATCCGTTTATAATAATAAACTAATGATAGCAGATATTATCATAAGACCGAATAAAAAATCCCTCTTCATTATTTATTGAGGGATTTTATTCTGGAAATCCATTATGTTTTCAAAAGTCTGCTGCCGATATTAAAACCCGGGGCAAATGCCCGGGTTCTTATAATAGCCCTTATCACCTCCTTAATACAAGCTCATTATCATGTATTTACTGCTCTTCTTAAACCTTTGACAGGTATATTGGCTACCAGAGCTACTGATTCCTTATCATTTTCCAGGTTCACCAGCAGTGCTTCCTCATCTATTTCCAGGTATTCACGGATAACTTTTATCAGATCTTCTTTAAGCAACAGCAAAACATCGGGTGATATGGTAGCCCGGTCATGAATCAATACCAGGCGCAATCTTTCCCGGGCAATATTTTTGCTGCTGTTGTTATCCCGGCTAAAAATTTTGTATAAAATATCTAACAAAATCTCTACCTCCTTTTACCTGGCAATTTTCAATAATCTGCGGAATTTATCCAGGATTCTTTCATCATCCAATGTGAATAATGGCACTTCTTCCCCAGTTAATCGACGGGCAATTTTTTTATAGGCTGCACCGGCCCGTGATGCTGTTTCCATAACTGCAGGCTCACCCCGGTTAGTGGAAATTACGATCGACTCATCTTCAGGAACTACACCCAAAAGATTTATGGACAGAATATCTATAATGTCATCCACATCCATCATATCTCCATTTTTGACCATCCGGCTACGCAGCCGGTTAATAATCAAACGCGAATCATGTAACCCGGCTGCTTCCAAAAGCCCTACAATACGGTCTGCATCCCGTACCGAAGATATTTCCGGAGTTGCTACCACTATAGCATTGTCAGCTCCGGCAATAGCATTGCGAAAACCCTGCTCAATGCCGGCCGGGCAGTCGACCAGAATAAAATCAAAATCCTTACGCAGCTCATTAGTCAGATTTTTCATCTGATGAGGAGTAACAGCATTTTTATCCTTGGTTTGCGCCGCCGGCAACAGGAACAGACTGTCAAATCTTTTGTCCTTAATTAAAGCTTGCCGCAATTTACAACTGCCATTTACTATATCGACAATATCGAAAACAATACGATTTTCCAGTCCCAATACCACATCCAGATTGCGCAGTCCAATATCAGTATCAACCATAACCACGCTTTTACCCATCATAGCCAGTGCAGTGCCCAGGTTTGCCGTAGTCGTAGTCTTACCGACCCCACCCTTTCCTGAAGTGATAACTAATACTTTACTTTTCATTCCTTAGCCTCCCATCAAATTTTTAACTTCTCAATAACTACTTTGCCCATCTTGATCCGTGCCAGTTCCGGTATCTCCATTTCAATTACCTCCCCATCCGGGGGACGGGTAATATGACTGGCAATGCGAAGCTGAGTTGGTTTTAACCGATAAGCCGCAATCAATGCTGATTCATCACCAAATGCGCCAGCATGAGCCATACCTTTAATTGACCCCATCACTAGAATATTGCCGCCGGCAATTACTTCTGCTCCGGGGTTAATGTCACCTAAAACAACTATATTCCCCTCCGCAAAGACCTTTTGGCCGGAGCGCAGATGTCTGCAAATCATTACAGTATTGTCGTACGCCGGCATCATTGATAAAACATTGCCTGTTTCAGCATCAGCAAGTTCCGAATTTTCTTCATCTCTTAGCCCTCCTGCAGATATCAGGTCTTTCAAATGAAAACCATAATCCAACAGCAAGTCTTCCAGGTCTCTGATTTGTTTAGCGGTCAGTTCATAATTGCCTATATCTACAATTACCTCATTCCCCAACCTATAGTCTTCCATCATACTGATTTTTCGGGTCAGGCCCGTCTTTAACTCATCAAAATTTCCCGCAGCTTTTAATTCAATCAATATCTCGCTGCCAACGTTTTCCAAGGCTATATTAACCACTTAACAACCTCCTGTCACTACCGTCTTAGAATTACATTCTATAATTTACATTTTTTACCTTTGATGAAAAACAAAAAAAAAGCGGGGAATTTTAATTTTCCCCTCTTTTAAGGTCGTTTCCATAAAAAAAATTATGGCATTATTCGCCATACCGAATCGACAAATCGCTTACTGTTTCCTCGTTCAGATGATCTTTTATTCCAAAGTAATGTTCAAAAACGTCCCGGGCCACATAACCTGCCGAGCCGCTGCCGCTTTGTCCGTATTCTATAATACCGGCAAAAGCGATCTGCGGATCATCATAGGGAGCAAAAGCTATAAAAGTACCATGGAACTCCTTCATAATATTATCACCGACCCGGCCGGTCTGTGCAGTCCCGGTTTTCGCTCCTACTGCAACATTCTCCGGGAAATCAGCAAAAAGATAATGGGCAGTTCCCTCCGGTTGCGTTACTGCCAACATGGCTCTTTTAGTTTCAGCTATAGTAAGGCTGGATACGTCAGTTTTCCTGATTACCCGGGGTTTGAATTCTTTAATTAAATTTCCTTTGCTGTCAGTTATTCTACTGACCAGATGAGGCTGCATCAGGTTGCCGCCGTTCGCTATGGCCGCCACATAATCAGCCAGCTGTAAAACGGTGAAATTATTGTTGCCCTGGCCGATAGACATGTTAAAGGTATCGAAAGCCTGCCAGTTGGTATTAAAGTTATAATCTATCTTGTATTGCGCCTCTAGTATGGCTTGCTCGTTCTTTTTCTTTTGGGCCAGTTTCTCCAATTGTTTTTCATCGGCAGCTGCTGCCTCCAGACTGTCATACTTTTCTTCCAGCTCAGCCCGCAAAGTATTATATTTCTTATCTGTCAGTGCAGCGTTGAGTTCTTTTTTCCATTCGGGCGTAGGCAGAAGCCCGCTGACTTCATGAGGAATATCGATGCCGGTTTTGCTTCCCAGGCCGAACTCTTTAGCTACCCTGTTTATTTCATCTTTACCGGCCCGTCTTCCCATCTCCTGAAAATAAGTATTACAGGAACCGGCCATTGCTGAATAATAGTTGACATTGCCATGGACCTGCCAGCACCTGATATAAGGAGCAATCCAATAATTGCCCGTACAGGTAATATACTCGTTTAAGGTATCGACAACACCTTTTTCCAAAGCAGCCATGCCGGTTATCGGTTTAAAGGTGGAACCGGGCGGATAGGTCACTTGAATAGCCCGGTTCATGGCTGCCCCAGGTTCCATCGGATCATAGTCTCCCTGGGGATAATAATAGGCTGCCCGGCTACCGCTGATATTACCTTTCCAGTCATCAGGATACATATCCGGAGCACTATGCATAGCCAATATTTCGCCGGTCTTAACATTGATGACTACTGCTGAGCCGACCTTGGCTTTAGGGTATTCGGTTTGCAGCTGCAATAACACTTTTTCCATACTTTTCTGCAAAACCTGCTGCAGCTCCATATCAATTGTAAGGTATAAATTATCCCCCGACTGGGGTTCTAAAGTCACCAATTCCTGGATCGGATGGCCTTTGGCATCAACTTCAACCTGGCGGGCACCATCCACCCCCCGTAAATATGATTCATATTGTTTTTCGATCCCCGATTTGCCTATCAGGCTGTTAATATCATATTCCAGCCCCTCCTGAGCAGCAGCAACTTCATCCGGATTTATGGAATGGATGTAGCCTAAAACATGCCCCGCCAGCGAACCCTGGGGGTAGTAACGCAGAGGTTCCACGGTAATAGTAACTCCAGGTAATTCATGGCGGTTTTCTTCCAACTTGACTACCAGCTCCCAGGGTATATCACGTATTATAGTAACCAACTCAAAGAGCCGATACTTCTGCAAATCCAATTTCTCCTCAATTACCCCGGCAGTGATCTCGGGGTAATCATCCTTTAAGATTTCTGTCAAACGTTTGATGATTTGCTCCTGATTCTCAATTCCCATGGAATTCAAACTCAAATTATAAACCAACTCGTTAGCAGCCAGCACTTCACCGTTGCTGGCATATATCTCACCGCGGGGAGCTTTTATCGCCACCAGGCGAATGCTGTTTTCTTTAGCCTGGGTCTGGTAGGTGTCATTATTAAATAATTGAACCACCGCCAGCTTAACCAGCAAGACTGTCAACAGTCCTATAGCAATATATTTAATTAAGCTCAATCGGTGCTTCAACTGCGTGGCTTTCATTTTAATTCTCCCTTGACAATCTGAGCAGACCGGCACGCGAAGATCTGTAATACCATCCATAAAGCGGCGCTGCTAAAATAACATTATAAATAAATTGATAGAACACCGCCGTGAAAAATTGTTTGTCAATATGAAAAGAAGCAAATGCCAGACGGCTTAACAGCAATAAAATCAAAGCATTTAACAGAGTACCGATGGCTACTGCCAAGGCACCTATAAAAAAATTCTCCCGAAAAAACCCTCCCTGCAATTTGCCGACTAAAAAACCCGTTAGAGCTTTGGAAATGGCATTTATTCCAATAAACCGGCCTAAATATAAATCTTCCAGCAAACCGCATAAAAAACCGTATACAGTTCCTTTGGCTGCACCGTTGATGACAGAAAAAAACACCACAAAGACCAGTACCATATCCGGTAAGGTACCCTTTATGCTGTAAAAGCCAAATACGGTTGATTGTAAAAAAACTGCCAGAAAAGGTAACAGGAAATGCATTAAATAGCGCAAATGAATTACTCCTCTTCTGCCATTGGCTCTTCCGGCACTGATTCTGCTTCAGTGACCGGTGTGTAATCAGTTATCACCAGAACTTCTTCCAATTTGTTAAAGTCCACCGTGGGGATAACTGTTGCCGATAACAGCAATCCGTTTGGTTCTTCAGTCACTTCATAAATTGCCCCGATATCAATTCCTGGCGGGAATACTTCGGAAAGGCCGGAAGTAATGACCATGTCATTGGGTTTGACCGAGGCATAATAAGGAATGTTGATCATCTTAAGCAGACTGCCTTCAACCATTCCTTCCACAATTCCACTGGTGTTACGTGACCTTTGCAAGGTCGCTCCTACTGCAATTTCACGGTCAGTGATCAGGTTGACCTGTGAGGCATGCTCACTGACACTGCCTATCCTGCCTACCAACCCTTTAGGAGTAATAACCGGCATATCTTTTTTAATGCCGTCAACTGACCCTTTATCAATAATGATCGTCTCCAGCCAGTTGTCGGGACTGCGGGCTATAACCCGGGCTGCACTTAAGCTGTATTTATCCAGATTATTACTACTAAAATTAAATAGTACCCTAAGCCTTTTTACTTCCGCTTCATATTCCCTTAAGACCTGGTTCTCCAGGTTCAATTTGGCTATCTCTTCTTCCTGTTCGCTTATCTTTTCGTTCAGGTCAGCTTTCTGACTGAAGATACTCCTGGGGCCGCTGAAATAATCGCGCATTTCTGTTACCGAACTTTGCAGCGGTGCATAAACTTCCCTGAGCATTCTTTCAACCAGAGTTATATCTTCGCGTTCCGAAGAAGTAGCCCTGATCAAAGTAAATGTAATAATCAAAACCAGAATACAAAGCCAGAATACCTTATTTTTAAACAATCCAGGCACAATTCTCTCCCACTAAAATGATCTCTTGGCAGGAACGACTATTCTTTTTAAAAGTTCAATTCTTTCCAGTACTTTTCCGGTTCCTTTGGCGACAGCTTCCAACGGGTCTTCACATATATAAACCGGTAAATCGATTTCCTGACTTATCAATACGTCCAGACCTTTTAACAGTGCTCCGCCGCCAGCCATGATAATTCCCCGGTCAACTATATCCGAGGCTAATTCCGGGGGCGATTTTTCCAGGCATACTTTTATTCCTTCAACAATTTGCCAGACAGTTTCTTTTAAAGCCAATTGGATCTCGGCAGATGATATATTTAGAGTTTTGGGCAGACCGGTAACCAAATCCCGTCCTCTCACTTCATAAAATGCATCCGGGCCCTGCCATAAGGCAGAACCGATCGAAATTTTAATATCTTCTGCGGTTCGTTCACCTATTAAAAGATTATAATTCTTTTTCAAATGCGCAATGATAGCATCATCCATACTGTCCCCTGCTACCCGCACTGATTTGGCAGATACTATGCCTCCCAGTGAAATAACTGCTACTTCAGTTGTACCGCCGCCGATATCTACAATAAGATTTCCCGTCGGTTCATCCACAGGCAATCCTGCACCAATCGCCGCTGCCATTGGTTCTTCCAGTAAAAAGGCCTCTTTGGCCCCGGCCTGTAAAGCTGCTTCTCTGACCGCTCTTTCTTCTACTGATGTGCACCCGGTTGGGATAGATATTACTACCCGGGGCTTCATAAAAGGATTATTTTGTCCTAAAGCCCTGGTAATAAAGTATTTCAGCATAGACTGGGTAATATCAAAATCAGCGATCACGCCATCCTTCATCGGCCGGATCGCAACTATATTGCCCGGTGTCCTGCCAATCATCTGTTTAGCTTCTTCTCCCACTGCCAGGACTTTGCCGGTATCATTCTGAATCGCCACTACTGAAGGCTCAACTAGTATAATACCTTTGCCCTTAAGATAAACCAGCGAATTAGCCGTACCTAAATCTATTCCCAAGTCTTTTCCAAATACCACTTTATAATTTGCCTCCTTAAAACTGAATTAATTGTTGACCTCTCATACTGCAATAAGCAGATTCGCCGATGACTATATGATCCAGGACTTCAATGCCTAAATGCTTGCCGGCCTCAATCAAACTTTTGGTTAAATCCAGATCTTCCCGGCTGGGGCTTGGATCGCCGCTGGGATGATTATGGATAAGTATTACCGAAGCAGCGCTTTTTTTAATCGCCGGTTTAAAAACTTCCCGGGGATGAACCAAGGCACTGTGCAGCCCGCCGATAGAAACATTTTCCATACTGATCAGGCCGCCCTTACGGTCCAGATACATTACCCGAAAATATTCGCGGTCCAAATAGCGCATATCTTCCATTACCATATTTTTAATATCTTCCGGAGATTTTATGGAAATTTTATTCCTTACATCAAGAGAAATCCTTCTGCCTATTTCGATTGCTGCTTTTATATTAACTGCTTTGGCAGGCCCAATACCTTTATGCTCCATAAGTTCTTCCAGGCTGGTCTCTTTTAGATAACGCAAGCTTCCATGTTGGACCAAAATATGCCGGGCCAGATCAAGAGCGCTTAAGTTGGCAGTTCCATTACCGATTATTATGGCTAATAATTCGGTGTCACTCAAACTATGCTCGCCTCCGGCCATTAACCTCTCTCTCGGGCGCATACTTTCAGGCATGTCCTTTATAGCCACGCTATACTCGTTCACCAACCTACACCCCCAGCACCTCAACATTCTGTTTTTTCAGCATATCATAGAGTCTGCCCAGCGGCAGCCCGACAACATTAAAATAACAGCCTTCGATACGGTCAACTAAAACTGCGCCTTTCCCCTGAATCCCATATCCGCCGGCTTTGTCAAAAGGCTCCCCGGTAGCAATGTATCCCGTTATCTCCTCTTGAGAAAGATTACGGAAAAATACTGCAGTAATTTCACTTTGTACCTCGATTTCGCCCCTATGGTTTTTCAAACAAACTGCTGTTATTACTTTATGACTTCTGCCGCTTAATAAAGTCAGCATGGTGCGGGCTTCTGCTTCATTTTCAGGTTTGCCCAATATTTTACCGTCGCATAACACTACCGTATCCGCCGATATAATCAGGCTGTCTTCATCCAGTGTCTTGATAGAATCTGCTTTTTGTACGGCCAATCTTTCCGCCGCCTGGCAGGCCGTTTCACCAGCTATGAATTGTTCCTCTGTTTCCGGCTTTATGCAGATAAAATCAAGCCCCAGGGTTTTCAGTAATTCTATTCTGCGGGGAGAGGCAGATGCTAAAATAATTTTTGTCAATTTGCCGCCTCATTTTATAATTTTCTATAAGCTAAATATGCCACAATAAAGCCCAGAATAGTAAAAATACTAAGATTCAACATAAATCCCAGGCTAAAAGTAAACACCTTAAGGTCAAGGGTAAATACCGGCAAACCTACACTGTATACCTCGCCAAGTATTTTCAGTACCGGCCATATTTTTACCAGCAACTGTCCTAATGCGGAGCCAATAATTCCGCCTACTACCAACAACAATAAAAGCACCGGCCAGTTTGCCGGACTGCGTCCTCTATAAACCAAAAATCTTCCCCCGTAACAGATATTTGTATAAATTCTAGCATTCCAGCAGAGTAAAAACAAGGCAGGACTCAAAAGGGGAAGACTTTACCATATCCCCCCTTTTTCCTATGTATTCAACTTGTATTGATTTATATTTTATTTCGTGAAATTAAGATTAAAGCTGAGTACTTCCAAATTAACTGACAGGTCAACATTTCTGAGGATTATATTACTGGGTACTTTGATTACACGTGGTGAGAAATTGAGAATTGCTTTAACTCCTGCTTCGATCAGTTTATCGGTTACTTCCTGGGCTGCTGAAGCCGGAACCGTAACGATTCCAATAGTAATATCTTTTTCCTTGATCCGCTGAGCCATCATATTTAATGGTTCAACTTCAATTTCACCTAATTTGAGGCCTATTTTATCCTGAGAAACATCCAGTATGGCAGCCGCATTAAAACCTCTGGCAGCAAAACCCTGATATAGAGCAAGAGCTGAACCAAGTTTACCTGCACCAATTATGATAGCACTCCATTTGCGATCCAATCCCAATATTTTCATCAGATGCCCGTATAACACTTCAACTTTGTAGCCAACTCCGCGGGTACCGAATTCCCCGAAATAGGCCAGATCTTTTCGGACCTGGGCGGAACTGACGCCAACTCCACTGGCAATTTCATCTGATGAAACAGATTTTACGCCGTCATCCATTAATTGATGGAGGTATCGCGAGTAAATAGAAAGCCTCATTACTGTTGCTTCAGGAATTTTATAAGCTTTCAAGCTCTCAGCTCCTTTTAAATTAATACAATTTCCGCTATTATTCTAACCCTCTGTGAAATTATTAGCAATAATTAGCAGGTTATCTTTTATTTTATTATATAGCAAGCTTTATTGCCAGAAAAATTAAAATTGCTATTATTCTTCTTAATTTCCCCCTCAGGTTTTACTTAACCCGTCTGTCAACTGGGAAAGAATGTTGTTCATGGTTATCTAAAAATGATACTGACAGGCCTTACGCAAGACGTAAAAAGACCCGGTCACCAGTAAATAATCATCTCCATTAAGTAAATCCAGCCCTTTGGTCATTGCCCGATGAATATCCTCCTCGGCCAAAACATAAATTTCAGGAAATAGCTCCTGCCATATTAATGCAACCCTGCCCCAGTTTTTACCCCGGTCACCTTCCGGCCTGGCAATAACTACCGCTTTGGTATTGGCACCCAATGACATAAGCATAGCCCGGGCATCTTTATCATCAACTATGCCGATGACTGCCACTTTACTGCGCCCCGGCAGCATCTCTGCCAGTGAACCAGCTAAAGCCTGGCTCCCTGCCTGGTTGTGCGCAGCATCAGCAATGACCAGAGGTTTTTCATGCAATACCTGCATACGTCCGTTTATGACTAAACTGCTCAAACCTTCCCTTATAGCTTTATCTGATATTTGATCCCCCTTAGCTGTCAGGCAGGTCAACGTGGTCAAAGCCACCGCCAGATTATCCCGCTGGTACTTGCCGGCCAGCGAAAAATAAACCGCCTCCGGCGAAGTCAAGGCCCCGGAAAATTTGATTATTTGCCCTTTTAAACCAATATTACCTGCTGCTTCCACTTTAACTGTCTGACTGGGAACAAATGGGCTTTTTAAAATTTCCGCCTGAGTTTTTATAACTGTTAAAGCTTCTTCAGCCATAGAGCCAACTATTACCGGCACGCCGCTTTTTATGATACCGGCCTTGTTTAAGGCAATTTCTTCGATAGTATTGCCCAAAAAAGCGGTATGGTCATAGCTTATGGAAGTAATGACCGCAGCCAGCGGTATGATCACATTGGTTGAATCATATATACCGCCCATGCCGACTTCCAAAACAGCAATATCCACTTTTCTGTCGCTAAAAAACTGAAACGCTGCTGCGGTTAAGACTTCGAATTCAGTGGGGTGGGGCATGCCTTTTTGCAGCATGGCCTGAATCTTAATATCGATAAAATCAAGGTAACTTTTTAGCTCTTCCGGAGTTATCGGTTCATTATTGACCGTAAATCTTTCACAATAAGAAGTAAGGTGGGGCGAAGTATAACGCCCCACCTTATAACCGGCTTTATTCAGTATGTTGGCTATGATCAGGGAAACCGAGCCCTTGCCATTAGTCCCTGCAACATGGATATAAGCTGATCCTTCCTGGGGATCGCCCATTTCCTTAAGCAATGCCTTAATAGTATCAAGCCCTGGTTTAGTGCCCAGCAGCAGCAGCTTCCCGAGGTATGCTTCGATTAACCTTGTAGTATCTGCAGACGTTTGACAATACCTTCCTTCTTTATATTGCCTTCCTGTACCTTGGCTTTTTCTTTTTCAATAACTTCCTGGGGCGCCCTTAATAAAAACTGCTCATTGTTTAACTTGGCCTCAGATTTTTCGATATCCTTTACGGTATTCTGTAAATCTTTATTCAGCCGGATCAGTTCTTTCTCAACATCTATGATCCCTTCCAAAGGAATATAGATTTCGGCTATGGCTGTTATGGCTGACACGGCCTGTTTGACCCGGTCAAATTGCCGGGCAGCAGTAAATTCACTAACATTGGCCATCTGCTTTATATAAGCCTGATTATCATTCAGCATGGTCAACTGGTCAGTTTCCCTGACCAATAATTGGACTTTAACGGATTGCCCGGGATTAATATTGAACTCAGCGCGTATATTGCGAATGGCTCTGATGATATTCATGATGCTCTGCATCTTTTGGGCAGCTTGATCTGCCTGGGGGGCAGCTACCGGTTCAGGCCACTTGTCCAGCATGATCGTTTCGTTATGCCCGGGCAGATTCTGATAAATTTCCTCGGTGATAAAAGGCATAAAGGGGTGCAAAAGCCGCAAAATATTTTTAAGGATCATATCCAGCAGATTTTGTATAACCAGTTTTTCCCGGGAATTTTGCGGATCGAACAAACGAGGTTTGGCCAGCTCAATATACCAGTCACAGAAATCATCCCAGATGAATTCATATAAATTTTTACCTGCTTCACCTAAATCATATTTCTCCAAAAGCAAGGTCACATCATTGATTTTTTCATTCAGACGGGCTATTATCCAGCGGTCTGAAAGGGTCAGTTCCTGGTCGCTGATTTCAATCGGCTCATAGCCGCCCAGATTCATCATCACAAACCGTGAAGCATTCCAGATTTTATTGGCAAAGTTTCTGGTATTTTCAACCTTATCCCAGTAAAATCTGATATCATTGCCCGGTGTTACTCCGGTGATCAGGGAAAATCTTAAAGTATCAGCCCCATACTTATCGATAACTTCAATAGGATCAATGCCATTGCCCAGGGATTTGCTCATCTTCCTCCCCTGTCCGTCCAGGATAAGGCCATGGATATTCACTTCATGAAAAGGTACCTTACCGGTATGTTCAATACCGGAGAAAATCATCCTGGCCACCCAGAAGAATATGATATCCCGGCCGGTTACCAGCACACTGGTAGGATAAAAATAATCCAGGTCATCAGTTGTCTCCGGCCAGCCCATAGTTGAGAAAGGCCACAAGGCACTGCTGAACCAGGTATCCAGAACATCTTCATCCTGGCGCAGATTACCCGACTTACAGGCCGGACACTGGTCCGGATCAGTTTTGCTGCAAATGACTTCCCCACAGTCTTCACAATACCAGACCGGGATCCGATGCCCCCACCACAACTGACGGGATATGCACCAATCGCGGATATTTTCCATCCAGTTGATATAGATTTTAGTAAACCTTTCCGGAATAAACCTGATTTCCCCGTCTAAAACTTTACGGATGGCAGGTTCCGCCAAAGGTTTCATCTTTACAAACCACTGCTCTGATATCAATGGTTCAATTACCGTGTCACACCTCTGGCAATGACCTACCGCATGCCTGTGCTCCTCGGTCTCAAGCAGCAATCCCTGCTCAGTTAAATCACGGATTACCTGCCGGCGGCATTCATAACGGTCCATTCCTTTATATTTCCCGGCGTTTTCATTCATTAATGCATTATTATCAATAACTTTTACTATTTCCAGGCCATGCCTGTTACCCATATCGAAATCATTAATATCATGCGCCGGGGTTACTTTTACCGCCCCGGTGCCGAAAGCCCGGTCAACATATTCATCAGCAAAAATCGGGATGACCCGGTTGACCAGCGGTAATATTACTTCCCTGCCGATCAGGTCCTGATATCTTTCATCATCAGGATGCACTGCCACCCCGGTATCACCTAACATAGTTTCCGGCCGGGTAGTGGCAACGACCAGATATTGATCTGAATCCTTAAGCGTATATTTTATATGCCACAGGTGCCCATCACTGTCTGCATGCTCGACTTCGATATCCGAGATAGCCGTATTACATTTGGGACACCAATTTATTATATAATCCCCTTTATAAATCAAGCCTTTATTGTACATGTTGACAAAGGCTTCCCGGACAGCCCCGGAGCACCCTTCATCCATGGTAAATCTTTCCCGGCTCCAGTCACAGGAAGAACCCATCAGGCTAAGCTGTTCAGTTATCCGGCTGCCGTATAGGTTTTTCCACTCCCATACCCGCTCAATAAACTTTTCCCGTCCCAGGTCATGCTTGGTAAGCCCTTCTTGGGCCAGGGCTTCCTCCACCCTGGCCTGAGTAGCTATTCCGGCATGATCAGTCCCGGGCAGCCACAAAGCATTATAACCCTGCATCCGCCGCCAGCGGGTCAATATATCCTGCAAAGTATTATCCAGTGCATGACCTAAATGCAGTGAGCCAGTGACATTAGGGGGCGGCATTACGATTGAAAAGGGTTTTTTTGCGTAATCACATTCCGGAGCAAAATAACCGTTTTCTTTCCAAAAAGCATACCACTTTTTCTCCACCTTGCCCGGGTCATAAACACTGGGTATCAAACTGCCTTCAGTCATGTAAAAACCTCCTAAGATCAAGGCGCAATCCCGCACCTTATTTATAAGCTAAATTGTACTTAAAATTGACCGGTTATAGCAAGTTAATCTTGATTTTTAGTATCATTTCCATAATTTATGTATTATAGCATTTTGTTTAAAGACGTTTTTCTGATATGGTGTATTATAGATAATAATGTATCAGGAGGATTCAAATGAATAAAAAAATTGGCCGCAATAGCCCCTGCCCCTGCGGCAGCGGCAAAAAATATAAAAACTGCTGCGCAGATCTGGCCGAAGTGATAGAGTTCAGCTCTGATCCATGGGTAAAGTCAAACCAATTAATGACGGAATTAAAAGTAAAACTTGAAGAGAACTATAGCCCTGCCATTAAGAAAGCCAGGCGGGATGCTATGCAATCCTTTTTACGTTTTACAACCGATGAGAATAATATGGCACCTGATTACGAAGCAATTTTTTCTGATTGGCTCTGGTTTGATTATGAATTCAAAGCGGGAAAAACGATCGGCCAGGATTATGCAGAGCAGAATATTTTTTTAGCACCGGTCTTAAAAGAAACGCTGCATTCTTTAAATAAGTCCTTTCTTTCCGTTTACTGCGTAAAAGCATCGAAGGACAATCTCCTGCAAATTACTGATTTGTTCAGTGGCAAGGATTTTGAGATCCTGCTTAAAGAACCCTGGGAAACAGAAATAATTCCCCGCATTCTCCTGTTGGGAAGAGTCGTTACCATAATGGATAACAATATTTTTTCCGGCATGGTTCTTGTATTGCAGGCAACAGAGGACCAGGAGCTTTTCTTGCTCCAGCATGTGAAACATTGGCAAGATCTGAGTAAACGCTCAATTTCCGAAATGTTAAAAACTCACGGTGAAATAATCCTGGGCTTTTTCGACCATGCTTATCATAAGAATTTAATTCGTCTGCAGGAACTATACAGCATTCCCATTACGCTCACAGAAAAAGAAGCTTTACTTGCTGGACTACTTTCATCTGATTACAGCCTGGCTTTCCAAATAGAAGATTTTGACTGGTATAAGCCGAACGCATCGAATGATCATTATTGCCGTATAGCAATTGGCGAGGAATCCGCTCTCTTCAGTGCTGATTTCCTAAAAGATATTGATGACATGGAAAAGATTATACTTGATTCCATCGGTAAAGTCGAAATGAAGATGATACATAGTAAGCTGGCGGGAAGCATTTCACCAGGTGACCTCCGCTTATGGTTTTTAATCATGAAAGACCAGGAAACTGAACGCTGGCTTTCCACTCCGATGGTTGATTTGGAGGATCAGACACCCAAGCAAGTACTGATGGAGTCAGATGGCAAAGAGAGAATAATTGCTTTATTGGATGGGTTTATTGCTATGGCTGCAACGGATGAATTTGATGAAATGCGTGATATACTATGCTACATACAGAACCGTATAATACAAATGTGAAGTTTATAAAGCTGTGATTTCTTCCAGTGCCTCCAGGACTTCACCCGTCCCTTCGCCGGTTTCAGCTGAAAAACTTATTGGTGTCATATCAGCTGACAGATTTAATGCCTTGCGAATGGTGTTTATATGTTTTGATCTGGCTCCGCGGGAAACCTTGTCAGCCTTGGTAGCAATAACTAACAAGGGTATTTGTTGCTGAGTGAGCCAGTCTTTCATTTGTATGTCGTTTTGACTGGGTTCATGGCGGATATCAAGCAATATAATAACTCCCCGTAACTGCTGTCGTTCCCGTAAATATTTTTCGATCATCTTCTGCCATTGAAGCCTTTGGGTTTTGGCAGCTTTAGCATAACCATAACCGGGCAGATCCACCAGATAAAGGTCATCGTTAAGCAGATAATAATTTATAGTCTGGGTTTTGCCCGGGGTGGAACTGGATTTGGCGAGTTTTTTGCGATTGACTGTCTTGTTGATCAGAGAAGACTTCCCCACATTGGATCTGCCGACAATGGCTATTTCCGGCAATATCCCCGGGGGCAGCTGCTTCATCTCGACAAAGGAACCAATATATTCCGCTTTTTTTATTGTCAACATATTCTTTCACAGCCTTTTTATCAAAAAACATGTCATAAAAGACATGTTTTCATAATTAACCTTAAGTATCTAGTTAGGTAAATCTGTTTTGATCAATGTTTCAGCTAATACTTCATCCATATGGCTGACTAAAACAAAGTGCATTTTTCTTCTTACATTCCCGGGTACTTCATTTAAATCTTTTTTATTTTCAGCTGGCAGAATAATAGTTTTTATTCCGGCCCGATGGGCTGCCAGTACTTTTTCTTTAACTCCGCCGATTGGCAGCACCCTTCCCCGCAAAGTTATTTCTCCGGTCATGGCCACGTCATTTCTGACCGGTATCCCGCTCATGGCTGAGGCCAGGGCAACCGCCAGGGTAATACCTGCCGAAGGTCCGTCTTTGGGAATAGCACCTTCCGGTACATGAACATGGACGTCATGTTTTTCCTGAATATCTTCTTGAATTCCCAGTTCATCAGTTTTAGAGCGGATATAAGTCAAAGCCGCCTGGGCTGATTCCTTCATAACATCACCCAGTTTTCCAGTCAGAGTAACTACTCCCTTGCCTTTTATCAGGGCCACTTCGATAGATAAAATGTCTCCGCCGGCTTCTGTCCAGGCTAAACCGGTAGCTACACCTATCTGGCTTTCCTTTTCGGCCACCCCGTAGCGAAAACGTTCCGGCCCCAGATATTTGCTGATATTATTGCCGGTCACATTAACGTAGGTGTTTTTGTCTTCCACTACCATACGGGCTACCTTGCGGCAAATCGATGCAATTTCCCGCTCCAGATTCCTGACCCCGGCTTCTCTGGTGTACTCGCGAATTATTTTTCTTATCGCTCCTTCAGAAAAAGTAATGTTATTTGCTTTCAGGCCATGTTCTTTGATTTGTTTGGGAACCAGATAATCCTGCCCAATATGGACCTTATCCTCCTCTGTATAGCCAGCCAGTTCAATAATCTCCATCCGGTCGAGCAGCGGCCGGGGGATATTGTAAATTGAGTTGGCAGTAGTAATAAACATAACTTTGGATAAATCAAAAGGCACCTCCAGATAATGATCACTGAAAGTACAATTTTGTTCCGGATCCAGGACTTCGAGCAGTGCAGAGGCAGGATCTCCTCTGAAATCCATAGTCATCTTGTCAATTTCGTCAAATAAAAATACAGGATTTCTTGAGCCGGCTTGCTTCATCCCCTGTAAAACCCGTCCGGGCATTGAGCCGACATAAGTGCGGCGGTGCCCGCGAATCTCCGCTTCATCCCTTATACCTCCCAAAGACATACGGACAAACTTACGCCCCAGGGAACGGGCTACCGATTTCCCCAGTGAAGTTTTGCCTACCCCGGGAGGACCGACCAGGCATAAAATCGGCCCTTTCATTTTTTTGGCCAGTTTTCTGATAGCTAAATACTCCAGAATTCTTTCCTTGGGCTTTTCCAACCCATAGTGGTCTTCATTAAGTATAGTTTCGGCCGTTTTTAAATCCAGTCGATCTTTGGTTTCTGCCGACCAGGGCAGAGATAGTATCCAGTCCAGATAATTTCTTACCACTACCGCTTCCGCAACCATAGGCGGCATTTTCTCCAACCGTTCCAATTCCTTAAAAGCCTTTTCCTCAGCTTCTTTAGGAAGCCCCGCCTCCAGTATCCGTTCTTTTATTTCTTCCACTTCAGTTAAATGTTCATCTTTTTCTCCCAGTTCCTTCTGGATAGCTTTCATTTGTTCACGCAGATAATATTCCTTCTGGGTCTTTTCCATTTGTTTGCGGACCCGCATATTGATTTTACGTTCCAATTCCAGGACTTCCATTTCTTTAGCCAGCAGCTCGCACAGATAGGTCAAACGTGCTTTGATTTCAATTGCTTCCAGAATTTTTTGTTTTTCTTCTATACGCAGAGTTAAATGAGAGGAAATTACATCAGCCAGCCTTCCCGGTTCCTGAATACCTACCACCGTTACTACCGTTTCCGGCGGTATCTTTTTCCCCATGCGTACGTACTGCTCAAACTGATTTACCAGCGTCCTCATTAACGCTTCTATCTGAGCATTCTTTTCCGCCATATCATCAGTAAACTGTTGTATTTTGACTTTTATATAAGGTTGGTTTTCAATAAAGCCTTTTATCTCCGCCCGATTAAGTCCTTCAACCAAAACCCGCATAGTCCCGCCGGGCATCTTGAGAATCTGCCGGACTTCGGCCACCGTACCGATAGAATAAATATCTGTTTCTTCCGGGTCATCAGTCTGGGCTTCTTTCTGACTGGCCAGAAATATCTCCTTGCTTTCCAGCATAGCTTCTTCAATAGCACTTATTGATCTCTTTCTCCCCACATCCAAATGAATAACTGTATATGGAAAAACCAACATTCCTCTAAGAGGAAGCAGCGGCATTTCACGATAAATAATGTCATTTTCCTGTATCAATAAAGGCACCTCCCAAAAGCAATTTACTTTGCTTCAATTTGATTATAATGTAAATATAATCAAATGTGTTTCCTTTTCCAGTATTACATATTATGATGTCCAGTTAAATGGCTATTTACAAAAGCCTGGTCTAATACTTCCTTAAGGCTGCTGACAGTGATCACTTCCATTTCCGAAAAGGCAGCAAAAATAGACAGCCAATTCTCCTGGGGGATAATTACCCTTTTAATTCCTGCCCGGCGCGCTGCTTCGACCTTATTGATCACGCCGCCGACTGGTTTTACCGCTCCATGCACTGAAATCTCTCCTGTCATGGCCAACAGATTATCGACCGGCCATCCTTTTACCGCGGAAATAATCGATGTAGCTATACTTATCCCCGCTGAGGGACCGTCCACCGGAATACCTCCCGGGAAGTTCAAATGGATATCAAAATCAGTAATATCTATACTATGAAAAGCTTTTAAAACTGTCAAGACATTTTCCACGGCTCCTTTAGCCATGCTTTTCCGCGTAAACCTGCGCTCTCCCCCTCCCATCTGTTCCTCTTCCACAACCCCGGTCACGGTCCACTTGCCCTGGCCGGGCCTGGCCGGCATAGCAGTGGTTTCCACTTCCAGCAGCGTTCCGATATTGGCACCGTATACTGCCAGGCCATTTACAATTCCTATTTGCGGTTGCTTTTGAGGCTTTATTTCACGGCGGGGACTAAAACGTCCATTATTGACTACTTTCTCAATGATCTCGAGAGTAATGGCTTTACTGTCTTCCATTTGAGCAATACCAGCAGCGAGCTGGACAATATTAACCGCTTCCCGGCCATTACCGGCATATTTGGTAATCTCCTCAAGGGTCCTGTCATCAATTATATATTCAATTTTTTTAACTGCATTAAAGGCTATTTCATGAATATTTTCTTGCTTCAATGGTGCAAAAAAAATCTCCAGACAGCGTGATCTTAAAGCCGGAGGCAATTCATCCGGCATTTTGGTAGTTGCCCCTACCAGGCGAAAATCGGCTGGCAGACCGTTAATAAAAATATCATGGATATGTTTGGGTATGTTGTTATCATTTTCATTAAAATAAGCGCTTTCCAGTAAAACTTTGCGATCTTCCAGTACCTTTAAAAGCTTATTCATTTGCAGGGGATGGAGTTCCCCTATTTCGTCAATAAATAAAATTCCTCCATGAGCTTTTGTACAAGCACCTGGCTTGGGCTGCGGTATTCCTGCGCTTCCAAAAGCGCCAGCTCCCTGATAGATAGGGTCGTGCACCGAACCGATCAAAGGATCGGCAATGTTACGTTCGTCAAAACGGCAGATGGTGGCATCAACTTCAACGAATTTAGCTTCGGCTTTAAATGGTGACAGGCGGTTTTTTTTGGCTTCTTCCAGAACCAGGCGGGCAGCAGCTGTTTTGCCTATTCCCGGCGGCCCGTAAATAATAACATGCTGCGGATTGGCATTACATAACGCAGAGCGCAGCATATCGATACCTTCTTCCTGACCGATCACATCATTTAAGCTGGCTGGCCTGGTCAGACTGGATAAAGGCTCGCTTAAACTGATACCGCGCATTTGTTTTAACTTAAGGGTCTCCTTTTCAGTCTCCCGCCCTGCCACTATTTTTCTCGATTGCTGGTTTTTTAATAATGTCCAGAAATAAATTCCGATCACAATGCTGAAAAGTAACTGAATCAGATAAAATAAACCTGCGTACTCTGTAAAAAAACTGTTCATATTTTTTTCCCTTTCCTGGTCATTGATTTTATTATTCCCGTCAATCGCCAGTGAATAAGGGAAAAAAGACAGTAAAAAAAGGTAGTTTATACTACCTTTTTCCAAAACCTTAAAAAAGGCTGATGGCTTCGAAAACTTAAAAGCACTGTTCAAGAGACTTTATATTCGGATAAATTCCCCTTTCGGGATGCTTCCCCGACTCCTGGTTACTTCTCGATCACGATCCGGCTGGCTGTCTTTCTCTTAATCTTTTTTTCTTGCCCCGGCAAGGATATCAACTTTTCCGGCACCCTTAAGTTTGATTAACCTTTCGTTTGGCATCAACTGTAACCAACAGCGGTTTTTCTTTTTTCATGATCACATCTCTGGTAACTACCACCTTGGTTACATCTAGCCGGGAAGGTACTTCATACATTACTTCCAGCATAATATCTTCGATTATGGCTCTCAGGCCCCGGGCCCCGGTATTGCGCTGCATTGCTTCTTCAGCAATAGCCTGCAGTGCATCTTCCATAAATTCCAGATCTACCCCGTCAAGCTCAAAGAGCTTTTTATACTGCTTAACCAGCGCATTTTTCGGTTCGGTTAAAATCTTGACCAGCGCGTCTATATCCAAAGCCTCCAAAGTGGCAACTATAGGCACCCGGCCTACAAACTCAGGAATCAAACCGTATTTAAGCAAATCCTGCGGTAAAATCATATTTAAAATATCGCCGATTTTCTTTTCATCACGGCTCTTAATATCGGCACCAAAGCCCATAATGGTTTGGCCCACCCGGTTCTGGATGATTTTGTCAATGCCTTCAAAAGCACCGCCGCAGATAAATAAAATATTGCTGGTGTCTATCTGGATAAATTCCTGGTGAGGATGCTTTCTGCCTCCCTGAGGCGGCACGCTGGCTACTGTACCTTCCAGGATCTTAAGCAAAGCCTGTTGCACCCCTTCACCGGAAACATCCCTGGTGATACTGGGGTTATCAGTCTTACGGGCGATCTTGTCTATTTCATCAATATATACAATGCCTTTTTCCGCTTTTTCAATATCATAATCAGCTGCCTGAATCAATTTTAACAGGATGTTTTCAACATCCTCCCCTACATAGCCGGCTTCGGTAAGAGATGTAGCATCAGCAATGGCAAAGGGTACATTTAAAATACGCGCCAGCGTTTGCGCCAGTAATGTCTTGCCGCTGCCGGTAGGTCCCAGCATCATGATATTGCTCTTCTGCAGTTCCACGTCGTCCAGCTTCATACCTAAATTTATCCGTTTATAGTGGTTATAAACAGCTACTGAAAGGCTTTTCTTGGCTCTGTCCTGCCCGATGACATAATCATTTAAAATCTCTCTGATATCCTGCGGTTTTGGTATGTCTCCCAGTTCAAAGCCAAGATCATCGGCCAGTTCTTCTTCAATAATCTCATTGCACAATTCAATACACTCATCACAGATATAGACTCCGGGTCCGGCCACTAGTTTTTTCACCTGCTCCTGGGTCTTGCCGCAAAAGGAGCATTTTAATTGTCCTCTGTCATCTCCGTATTTATTCATAATTCACCTCATCTCAGGGGTTTATTTTTTAGCAGTTGTTTTTTTAGGCTGACTGATAACTTCATCAATAATACCATATTCTTTAGCCTCAGCAGCTGACATAAAATAATCTCTTTCTGTATCAGATTTAATTTTTTCCAGCTTTTGTCCGGTTCTTTCGCTTAAGATCCTGTTTAACGATTCTTTTGTGTTAATGATGCGGCGGGCATGAATCTCTATATCCGTTGCCTGCCCCTGGGTTCCTCCCAGTGGTTGATGGATCATTATTTCGGCATTAGGCAGAGCAAATCTTTTGCCCTTTTTCCCAGCTGCCAGAAGAAATGCGCCCATACTGGCTGCCAGACCTACACATATAGTGGCAACGTCCGGCCTTATATATTGAATAGTGTCATATATAGCCATGCCGGCACTTATTGAGCCGCCGGGGCTGTTTATATATAAAGATATATCCTTATCCGGATCTTCCGCCTCTAAAAACAGCAACTGCGCGATAACCAGATTAGCTACCGTATCGTCAATAGCATCACCCAGAAAAATTATCCGGTCTTTTAACAACCTGGAATAAATATCATAGGAACGCTCTCCCCGATTGGTTTGTTCAACTACCATTGGTACCAGATATGACATAAAAATTCACCTCTTATTCAAACTATACTAAGCTTAATTATATTTTATTCTTTTTCTTGCTCCGACTCTACTGTCGCTTCCTCTTGCTCAGCTGTTGCAAACCCGGTTGCTTCTGCCTCAGGTGCAGCGTCATTTTTATCAGCCGTTTCGCTTTGTTCGGTTATGGCTGTTTGCCCGGTCAGATATTCAATGGCTTTTTCAACTTTCAGGTTCATCCTGATACTATCCTCTGCTCCCTGCAGTCTTTCCCTGGCGTTTTCCGGTTCGATTCCCATTCCATTGGCAACATCTTCAATATACTTATCTAATTCTTCATCAGTTATTTCAAAACCTTTTTCCTCCACTATTTTTTCCAGCATAAAGTTGCCTTTGGCAATACGTTCAGCTTCCGGCCTGATACTTTCAGCGAATTCTTCTTTGTTGCTGTTGGTTATGGCAAAATACTGTTCCAGACTGATACCCTGTGAAGCCATTCTTTGTTCCAGTTGTTTCATCATATGTTCAGCCTGGGCATTTATTACGGCTTTCGGTAATTCTATCTCACATCTTTCAGCTGCTTTTTCGATAACCGCTTGCTGAATCATGTCTTTTTTCTGATTGTCTCTTATAGTTTCCAGAGTCTTTCTGATATCAGCCCTTAATTCTTCTAAAGAATCAAACTCGCTTACTTCCTGGGCAAATTCATCATTTAACTCCCTTAATCGGTTGGTGGTTATTTTTTTGATCAGGACTTTAAACACTGCCGGCTTACCCGCCAGCTCTTCGGCATGATATTCGGCCGGAAAAGAAACTTCCACATCTTTAACGTCCCCCAGTTTCAAACCGACCAGTTGTTGCTCAAAACCCGGTATGAAAGTATTGGACCCCAGTTCCAGCGGATAATCTTCTCCTTTTCCTCCTTCGAAGGGAACCCCAGCCAATGATCCTTCAAAATCAATGGTAACAGTATCCCCAAGCAGTGCAGGTTCTTCAGTCTTCTCCCCTATCTCGGCATAGCGTTGCTGCATATCTTCCAGGCGGCGATCAACCTCAGCTTCGTTGATGTCAAGTTGCGGGATGGTAATTTCAAGCCCTTCAAAATCACCTAATTTAATTTCCGGTTTTACCGCCACTATTGCCTTAAAGACAAACTCTTCACCCGGTATTATATCTTCGATATCAAATTCCGGCTGGGCAATAGGATCTATGTCAATCATAGTCAGAGCTTCTTCATAAGCTAAAGGAACAATATATTCCAATGTATCCTGAAAAAGTACTTCTTTGCCATAATGAGCCTCCAATAATTGCCGCGGCACTCTTCCTTTGCGAAAACCTGGTACTGTTACTTGTTTGACTACTTTACGATAGGCATGTTCAAATCCCTCTTCCATCCTGGCCGCATCTACAGATATCTGAATATATGCTTCGCTTCCCTCTATCTTTTCTAACTTGGCTTCCATTTATGCTCCTCCCAACTAAATATTTGCTGATTTATCCTCGGTTTATACAATTGTTATCCAAAATTACGCAATGTATAATTATCCTTCAAAAAATTTACCCTACTTTAGTAAAAAATACAACACCTCGGCTTAAGCCGGGGTGCTTATCATCTGAATTACACTCATTTATTAGAATAAGTAATTAATGGCAGTAAGTCAAGTATGATGAGCATTCTTTACAAAATCTTATCGGGCTGGTTTATTAATTTCATTTAAATGCTCCATTAACAGATTGCCTAATTTCAAAAGAAATATCCCCTGTTTCCATTCCTGGTCTTCATCAGCCAAATTATCCTGGCGGAGCAAATTGAGTGATAAATCCGGGTTGAGATGGAAAAAATCTGCCAGATCGGCAACAAAAAGATTTTCGACAGTCTTTAGAATCTTGATCCGTGCTTTAAACGGACGAAAAGCAATAACTATATCAGCACATTTAACTGCCCGGCGAATATCTTTGATAAATTTATTCAGTTCTTTACCAGGCGGTGCAGACACGAGCAAATAACCTTGTTTGATTATCAGATATCCCCATTGATAATTTTGTTCACATTCCTTGTTTATCCAGATAAAACTTGCCCTTTCCTGATCATTATGCAGCAGTTGAAATTTTTTGCTTTGAAAAAGCAGTTCCAGCAATAACTCACTGTGCATCACACTTGCTATCTGCCATTCCATATGCAAAGGCTGATTCATCATATTAACAGTATTCTGCTCAATATCATCAATGGCCATTATGTTGGCTTTCAAAATGCTCTTGCCCCGGTTTTTCAGATAAATTATATCGGTAATATCAAAAGGATTGAATCTCTCCATCAAAATCTGATAATTCTTTTCAAACAAGTCCAGCATATCAGGCATTACACTAAACATCGGTTCAGTAACCCACATATGATTTGCATCCAAAGGGAGCAGGCGGGTAATGCTGATCATTCCCGGCACAATATTATGATGAACATTGGCTCCGAAATTTCCGTAAGTGTTATACCGCTTGCCGGTAAAATAGTCTTCAAATATCAGTTCATTTCTGCCGACAGGAATTATTTTATAAGCCCCCACATAGCTGGTTATCAGGTTAAAGGCGGCTGTTTTTAAACTGGCCGGGAATCTTTTAGCCTGGCTCTCCCAGAATAAATTGGCTATGGTACTGCTTTCACTGTTCTGACAGTCAAGCTCATAATACTGTTGATAGAATTGCTCATAAATACTGCTGTTGCTTTCGTCCCAAAATTTACCGGCGGTATTGATGTTATCATAAAAATCTTCATGGACATGCTGCTCAGCTTTTCCCCATTCCTGCTTGACCGAATAAGAAAAAATCTTCAGATGTTGTTTAACTTCTTCATAAGCTTTTATCTTTTCCCAGTTATTGATCTCATTCCAATAAGGATACGTAACCAACTCCGTACTGAAATTCAAAGGAATATTTTGAAAGTGCCGGACTATCAACTGTGCCTTTTTGCTTACCAGGCTGGTGGAAACATTAAACTTTTTGGCCACCGCAGCTAAATTTATTTTTTCACCTTTCATGGTCAAATAGCTATGCTCCAGGGCAGCCAGCCATTCCCGGGGCTGTGATATTTTCGGCCGGTAAATTTTGCTGAACTCATTCCAGATAAATAATATCCAGGCCTGCATTTTTTTGTCCGCTGCATTTCTGCTGTAATAATCAAAAGCTGCTATTGCTACTGTACGGGTTTCATCATTTACCCAGTTATAAACTGTCACATATACACTTAGTTCCTGCGCGGTTCTATGTTTTCTGACCTGCAATGCTATCGCTTCTGGCTGCATCATCTCTTTTGAAATCCGGTCACGATCCAGACTAAGCCTGGCTCTCATGACTGCGATAGGGAAATAATATTCGCCCCGGCTCCTGGCACGAAGTTCCATGATCTCCAGTTCATTAAGCAGACTTTCCAGCAGGATCCTGCCGCGGGTATCTTTTATTGCCTGCAGGGGAGTCATTTCATCCAATTCTAAATGTGGTGTATTGATCCATTCTTCAAAATATTTATCATGCATTACCTCTACTAATATTTCTTCCGCTTCCTGTTCAGAAGAGAAACTGTAACCCTCAGTCCATTCTGCTGGTTGGGAAGCAGTAAAGCTTTCCCATAATAAATTGATCCTTTGGACAATATTGATCAAATCGTTCAATTCATCAGCCGTAACGATTAAATTACTGCGACATAAATAAAGGCGGGTGAAAGCAGAATTTTTGTTGTTCCAGGTAAGCTTAAGCCATTTATCATTACGTTCCAGCAATGCCAACTCCGGATTGGCCAGAAGTCTTTGCAAAAATTGGTCTCTTTCAGGCAGGGCAAAAGTAAACGAGCGCGATTTTAAACGATTTTTCTTGATACCTTTGTACAGGTCCATTATCAATCCACAGGTTACTTCAGCAAATTCCCTCTGGAACATGGTCGGGTCAGATATTCCCTCCACTGCCCGTATAGAATTGATCTCTTCGTTTAAATAATGCCGGTTCTCGGAAAAGATAATTTTAGGTTTCCCGACCAATACTGAAGTATTGCCGATATTGACGATACGCGCCAGTAATAACAAGCCTTCCTGCAGAACCCGGTTTAAAGAACCTAAATCTTTTTCAATATTGAATTCCTTGCCGGTCAATATATCCTTCACTGCCATAGTGTTATTTTTTATCCACAGTATTCTGTATATAGATAAATAAGACTCTTTAAGAGCTTTAAAAATAGGAACCAGTCTTTCATCGAGCTTGTCATCATTTTCAGCCAGATAAAAATCTATTACCGGTGATACATCTTTCTGGAAACGGAAATTAATAATAAACCATTCGCGGAAAAGTTGGATAAATTCATCATCGATATGATTTTCCTGGGCATAAGAAGTAAACCGGCTGTAGGCTGCCGATTTCCAATTATAAAAATACTGTCTGGCATAATCGGTAAGTTCTCCAACCGCATTCTCGATCATACTGCTGTATTTATTTTTCCGGCCACGGTGGAAATGAATTACTGTACCAATTTCAGGCGAGCCACAGCACTGTTCATATGGCTTTCCACTGCCACAGGAACATGAATTCTCATGACTTGGTATATTAGCCATGTTAGAATCCTCCCCCAAATACTAACCAGCATTTTTGCCAAGGATGAATGTTAAAAAAATATAATCGTATCAATTAAATACGATCACAAAATAAAAAAACTTCTCCTATTATAATATCAAAAATATTAAATTACTAACTAAAAATTTACTGCCGCTTTTGATAAACTATTCACTAGTTATTTTTATTAAATCCGGATGGGAGAAATTCAGCTTATTATTTGGTAAATCAAACCGATCTGAAAAAACAGCAGCCGCCCGATTTACGAGCGGCTGCTGTTTAATAAAATTTTATTATTCTTTCGGGATCCTCATCGCATAGAATGAACGCCATACAAATGTCAGGGCAATAATCAGAAAAACTACCCCCACATAAGGCGCTATATTTCTGAAAGTTTCCGAAATCGATATCTCCATGGCCAGCAGGCCGAATAAAGTGGTAAATTTAATGATCGGATTCAAGGCAACTGAGGAAGTATCCTTAAATGGATCTCCGACCGTGTCGCCAACGATCGAAGCCTCATGTAAAGCAGTTCCTTTTTCCTTCAAATCAACTTCCACGACTTTCTTGGCGTTATCCCATGCGCCGCCGGCATTAGCCATGAATACGGCCTGAAACAGACCAAATACTGCAATTGCAATAAGATAGGAAATGAAGAAAGCTACTGATTCGTTGCCGCTCCTGGGAGCTGAAAGACAGGCAAATGCCAGGGCAAAGGAAAAGATTACGATAAAGATGTTGATCATACCGCTTTGTGCATATTGAGTACAAATCTTGACTACTTCTTTGGAGTTTTCTATATTAGCCTTCTGATCCGAATGTTCGTCAAGATGGATATGGTTCTTGATAAATTGCACTGCCCGGTAAGCTCCGGTAGTGACCGCCTGGTTAGAAGCACCGGTAAACCAGTAGATAACTGCACCGCCGGCTATAAATCCCAGAATTGTATAAGGATTAAGCATATTAAGGATCGTTGTCGGTTCAACTCCCAGTACACCCTGAATAACCAGAATGATCGAGAAAATCATTATGGTAGCCCCTACTACTGCAGTACCGATCAATACCGGTTTGGCAGTTGCTTTGAAAGTATTGCCGGCACCATCATTAGCTTCCAGATAGTATTTGCCCTTGTCGAAATCCGGTTTAAAGCCAAAATCTTTTTCAATCTCTTTTGCTATATTGGGAATTTCTTCGATCAGAGACAACTCGTAGATCGATTGAGCATTATCCGTGACCGGTCCATAACTGTCTACCGCAATAGTAACCGGACCCATACCCATCATTCCGAAAGCAACCAGGCCAAAAGCGAATATAGACGGGTAGATCATAATTTCACTTAAGCCAAAACCGCTGACTAAATAAGCACCAAACATAAGTCCGACAAATACCATGCCGATCCAGAAGGCGCTGAAATTACCTGCCACCATACCGGACAAAATATTCAGTGAAGGTCCGCCTTCTCTGGAAGCTTTAACAACTTCCAATACATGAGTTGATTTGGGGCTGGTAAATATTTTAGTAAACTCTGGTATCAAGGCTGCACCCAGGGTACCGAAACTGATAATAGTTGCCATTACCCACCAAAGATGCGTCAATAAAGTTACAGTTCCTGCACCAGGCCCCAGAATGTAATAACTCACGCCAAATGTACTGACTATTGCAAGAACTGAAGCGATCCAAATGAGACTGGTAAGCGGCTGTTCAAAATCCATGTCAGTACTCTTGCCAAATCGTGCCTGGCTGATGGCTTTATTGATATAGAACGAAACTACGGATGTTATTACTAAAAGCACCCGCATTACGAAAATCCAGGTTAAAAGTGTGGTTTGTAAAGTAATTCTTACTGCTTCGGAAATTCCTGGCAGGGACCCTACCGCCAAAACTATAAAGGATACCAATGCAACACCGGTTACGCCATAAGTTTCAAATCCATCCGCAGTTGGCCCAACGCTGTCACCGGCATTGTCACCGGTACAGTCAGCGATAACACCCGGATTTCTGGGATCATCTTCCTTGATGCCGAAAGCGATTTTCATCAGGTCAGCCCCGATATCAGCAATCTTGGTGAAAATACCACCGGCGATACGCAAGGCACTGGCACCCAGTGATTCACCTATGGCAAAACCTATAAAACTTGCTCCCGCCAGTTCACGGGGAACAAATAGCAGAATGATCAGCATCATGATAAGCTCAACGCTGACCAGCATGGTGCCGATGCTCATACCGGCATCCAATGCAGTATTCAATACTTTGAGCGGTTTCTTTTCCAGTGAGGAGAAGGCAGTTCGGCTGTTAGCCAGAGTATTCATACGAATACCGTACCAGGCAACACTATATGAACCAAGAATACCTATTACCGTCCACATCAGTATGAACAATACCGAGCCAAAAGGCATTTTTGACAGGATGCCAAAATAAAAGGCAATACATAAGCCTATTATAATAAATAAAGCTATAAGGAATTTACCCTGTTGAATAAGGTAGATCTTACAGGTTTCATAGATAGTATTGGCAACATCCAACATGGACTTGTGGGCCTGATACTTTTCGACTTTCTTATACTGATACAAACCAAAAAGCATACCCAAAATACATACTGCGATACCCAGTATCAGTAAAGATTCCTGCGATGCTTCCAATTGCGGAATAGCAAGTTCTGCTTCACTGGCAAATGCCAATGACGGTGAAAGCATAAGCATCGGCAGGCTTAGCAGACTACTCAGCATTGCCTTCTTCCAACTAATGAGCTTCATTGACCTGATCACTCTCCTTTTTTAAGTTAGTAAAAACACCTGAAGTAGGGTTTCCGACAGGTGCTTTACCAAGATACTACAATAATAGAATTTCTTAAACATAAATAAAAGAATAATTTTACGTTATATTAAACTTCTATTGGCTTTCCTGTCCGTTTAGGATGATTTTTATACATACTTTCATACCCGGTGACGAATTTGCTGTTTTAGTCTTGACTTGAAGATTTATCTATGTAATTATAAGTTGTCAAAGGATTTTTTCACTGCATAAGTATGCATGACAAAAACAAAAAAGCTTAAAATAAGTAGATCAGGAGCGGTTCAGCCGCTTTTTTTATGCCCTTTTTTTAGTCGATATTTTACATTAAAACTGCTGACAGTCTTTTTTGTCACTAAAACTATTATGCCTTAATATAATATTTCTAAAACAATTATTATTTAAGGAGCTGCCATGATAGTTTATGCCAGTCGGTTTTTACGTAAAGAAAATGTTCTGATTACAGGCCCTGATGTTCAGATGCTCCAGTCAGGTTTAAAAAGACTGGGCTTTTTTTCAGGAGCTGTTGACGGAATATATAATGAAGCAACTGAGCAGGCCGTCATTGCTTTTCAGACCTCTCGTTTTCTGCCCGGCGACGGCGTGGTAGGGCCGGATACCTGGATAAAATTAAAAATGCCGTCTGCACCAGCTTTCCCTTATCAGCCTGATTATCAAAACGATCTTCCTCTTATCAGTATCGACGTTACCAATCGGCGTCTTACCTTCAGTCAAAATGGCCAACTCCCGCGAACTTATAAAATTGGGGTTGGTAAAAAAAGCACGCCCACTCCGCTGGGCAACTGGTCAATTGTTCAGAAAACCATGAATCCCGGGGGGCCTTTCGGGGCGAGATGGATGAGGCTCAGCATCCCCTGGGGAGGTTACGGCATACATGGCACCAATAATCCCAAATCGATAGGCAAGGCAGTCAGTCACGGCTGTATTCGCATGTATAATGAAGATGTAATTGAATTATATGACTTAACTCCGCTTGGAACACCGGTCAATATCTTTGGCAAAACCTATACCGGCAGGCTATTGGAGTTGGGAAGTGAAGGCTCTGATGTAAGAGAGGTGCAATTGCTGCTTAAAAAACTTGGCTATTACAAGTTTAAAGCTGATGGTGTTTTCGGCTTACAGACAGAAGCAGCCGTCCGGCGTTTCCAGACAGATAATAACCTTGTTGTGGATGGTATTGTCGGTCCCCAGACTCGCTGGGAACTTCAGCAGCAACAGGATATAATGTCCGGCGATACACTTCCTTAGAATGGTCAATCTTCATAAATTTCTATCGCCATACAGGGACAATTGTCATAACAGGCTCCACAGGCAATGCACAATAAAGTATCAATGGAGTAGGGCCCGATCTGGCTGATTGCTTCTACGGGGCAGACATCCGCACATAACCCGCAGGATGAACATTTATCTGGTACTATTACATATATCATTTTTTCACCTATAACTGCGATGAAATGACCAGTTTCTGCATATTATTGGTACCTTCGATAGTAGTCAAAATACGGGCATCCCTGACCAACTGTTCAATAAAAGCACCTTTTTCACAGCCTTTGGCCCCTAATATATCTGCCGCCTGAGTCGTCACTTCCTGGGCTATGGTACTGGCAGCCACCTTGGCCATAGATGAAACCGCCGAATAATCCCCGCCATTATCCATCAGCCAGCAGGCTTTCCAGGTAATAAGTCTTGCCATCTCAATTTTGGTGGCCATATCTGCCAGGGCAAAAGCAATAGCCTGGTGATTCCTGATACTGGTACCAAATTGTAACCGGTTTTCAGCATATTCAAGAGCCGTTTCATAAGCAGCCCGGGCAATGCCCACTGAGGTTGCCCCAACCATGGCCCTGCCCAGATCGAAAGTCTGGGTCAAAAGCAAGTACCCGCTGCCGGCTTCATCGCTTTTTATAACATTGCTTTTATCAATATAAGCCTGATCAAAAATTATTTCTCCAATGTAAGCATAATCCAGGCCGATGGTATTCCTTTTAACCCCCATTTTCAACCCGCGGGCTGACTGGGGAACTATGAAAACCCTTAAATCAGCTTTTTTCCTGCTGCTTTCAATAGCGGCAATAACGGCAATAAACTTAGCCCGGGCGGCATTTATCACCCAGTCTTTACTGCCATTTAATAAAAAACCTTCCCCTTCTTTGACTGCCTTGGTGGTAATCAGCGATAAATCTGAACCTCCGGTTGATTCTGTCAGGGCAAAGGAAGCCCGTCCCGCATTTGCACCGGCCAACATAGGCAAATACTCTTCCTGCTGCCACTTGGAACCAGCCAATAAAATTGGTTCAATGGCATGAATAGTAGCATCTATAACTGCTGCTGCACTGGGAAAACCGGCAGCAATTTCTTCAATTATCAGCGCTGTAGTAAAGCGATTCAGCCCCCGGCCGCCATATTCTTTGGGAATTGTCGGGCAGAGTAAATTGTTCTGTGCTAAAAGCCTGACGATTTTTGTTTCAAACTGCTCCGCCGAAAAGTCCGGATTAAGTGCTATACTTTTAATCTCTCCCGCTATCTCTCTGGTCATTAAGACCAAATCATGCTGCTGTTTGTTCAGTGAAAAGTCCATCCTATTTACTCCCCTCCTTTGTCCACTGTAAATAATTAATATATTCCAGGACTTTATCCAATTGCTGCTCATTAAGGCGCTCAATGGCATCTCTTATTTTCTGTTTGCTGTTATCGTTTTCATCGATATCAACTGCAAATCTCTTGGCCTGCATCGATTCCACAAAATAATCCAGGGGTTTATCTAAAATCTCAGCCAGGGCTTCAAGTTGTGATAAATAGAGTCTCCTTTTGCCTTTTTCATAATTGGACAGAGCTGATTGCGAACACCCCAAAGCTTTGGCCAGTTGATCCTGGCTAAGTCCTTTTTCTTCACGAGCCAGCTGAATTTTTAATCCAATATATTTGAAACTCATAATACTCCTCCTGAAACAATCATATATTAATTTAAGTCAGGCTACAATTAAAGCCGCCAAATATTCCTGCGCAGCCAGATATGACACGGCAAAACAATTAAGGCTGTCCATCACTGAACAGCCTTAGATTATCGAAAAAGTTGCAGCCACGTCAGAGCGAACAAAAAAGGTTTAGAACAAGGCAACCGGAAGCACCGTGAATGAGGCGTACATTATGTACGTTGATTGAACGGGGCTACCGAGTTAACGCAGTTATTAGCCTTTTTTGACGGTCTGAGGCTGTCCATCACTGAACAGCCTTACTAATTACTAATCAAAATTACATTAGTTTACTTAATATAGTTTAATTTCATCGCTTCTTCCATCAGCCAGTCTCTGAAATCAGGATGAGCTATGCGGACCAGGTCATTTACCCTCTGGCGCAGGTTAAAACCTTTTAACCGTGCCACACCATACTCGGTAACTACGTACTGAACGTCATTGCGGGTGGTGGTGACCATGGATCCGGGCCTTAGGGTGGGAACAATACTGGAGTGCATAACCCCGCTTTTGTCTTTATATGTAGAATAACAAGCAAGGAATGCCAGTCCCCCATTGGATCTCCAGGCTCCTTCGGTAAAGTCCATTTGTCCGCCGGCGCCGGAATATTGGCGGGTGCCGATCGCTTCGGAAGCGCATTGCCCGCTAAGATCAACTTCCAGAGTCGCGTTGATGGAGACTACATTATCATTCATGGCAATAACATATGGATCATTGACCCACTCCGAGTCGTGCATTTCTATCATCGGATTATCAGCCAGAAAATCGTACAGACGCTTGGAGCCCATGGCAAAACAGGCCACCCATCTGCGCGGCAGCAATTTCTTTTTGGTTCCGGTGATTACTCCGGCCTCATACAGATCGACCATGGTGTCACAAAGCATTTCCGAGTGTATGCCCAGATCCTTCTTATTTATCAGATACTTCCCTACTGCATTGGGTATACCGCCTATTCCCAACTGCAGGCAGGCTCCGTCCGGTACTCTTTCCGCTATATACTGTCCGATCAATTCATCCTGTTCCGTCAGGGGAATGTCAGGCAGTTCAAACAGCGGCAAATCATTTTCTACCACTGCTGCCAGTTCCGAGATATGGAAATGGTTATTGCCGTGAGTTCTGGGCATATAACTGTTTACTTCCGCTAAAATCTTAATTCCCGGATTGCGGCGGATGAAACCGTAAATATACTCAGGATTGATTCCGGTGCTGAAAAACCCATGTTTATCCATGGGCGACACGGTGATCAGGGCTGCATCCAGTCCGACCCGGGCAGTCATCAATGGACCGTCAGCCAAACGATGAGGAATATAGGTGAATCCCCCCTGTTCAAGGAAATACCTCTCCAGCGGCCCGGCATACATTGCATCCAGAGAATTGTTGTTTTGATTGCATTGCGCAATAATTTCAGGATTATACAATGAAGACATTCTGACTGACAACGAAAATATGAATCTGACATCCTTGATTTCCCCGCTGGCCATACGTCGTGCCAGGGCATCGACCAACTGCGGCGGCTGGCCGTTTATCGAGGCTGACGCGATTAATTCGCCGCTGCCAATTAATGTAACTGCCTCTTCTGCTGTTTTCAGCTTGCTTTTATAAATTTCCTGCCATTTTTTCTCCATGACTTTACCCCCTTTTCGTTAAATCTTATTCAAAAATCTTTTCCCCTTCAGCAAAAGCATTCAGCGCATCCAGCTCACTGTTGCGTTTTTCCCCACCAGCAATTTCCGCCAGTCTTTCCCGGTAATGTTCATGCTGGATAATCAGGCTCATTATTTCGTTGGTGCCGACCCAAATCATGGACAGCCGCAGATCACGCACGATCTTTTCGATGGGATAAACATCCGTATAACCTATCCCGCCCATTACCTGCATGGCCAGATTCGCTACATCCCAGCATTGTTCCGTAACAAACTTCTTGGACTCCGAAGCCATGCGGCGGCAGCGGCTGGCTTTGACTTTACCCGAATCAAGCGCCAGTGCGGTAGTATAAATCATGGCTCTGGCGCTATCCAGTTTGGTTACCATTTCAGCTACTTTAAAGCTTACTCCCTCGAAATTCTTGATCTCGGTGCCAAAAGCTTTGCGTTTGCTGCTGTAATCTGTTGCAATTTCCAAAGCGGGACGGGCAGCCCCGATGGTCATCGATGCGGTGCCAAACCTTTCCGGTATCATCATTTGGTTAAAAACGGTTCCGGCCCCATTGACTTCACCGATAACATTTTCTTTCGGCACTCTGACATTCTCGAAAATAACCCGGGCAGTTCCGCCCCCGCGGGAGCCCATCAGATTATATAAGTACTCAGTCTTGACCCCCATTTCTCTTTCCACCATAAAACAGGTCATCGACTTGCCGGAAGGCGCTTCCAGGTCAGTTTTGGCATAAACCAGGAAAAAATCAGCCCCTTCTCCGCCGACTATAAAACGCTTTTGCCCGTTTAAGATGAAATCATCGCCGTCTCTTCTGGCAATCGTAGTCGCTCCGAAAAAGTCCGAGCCGCCCCGCGGTTCAGTTAAACATTCCGCCGCAAATTTTTCCCCTTTGCAGATGGGAGGCAGGTACTTTTTCTTTTGCTCTTCCGTACCAAAGTGAACCAGCGCTTCAGTAACCACGTCACCGGTAACGCCCCACGCGCAGCCGAAAATGTAACCCGGCACGCATACTTCCTCGGCCGCGATAATATCATCCTGCCACTGGCCGCCCCGTCCGCCGTATTCTGTCGGTACCCTGATACCTATCAGATGACGCCGTCCGGCTTCCGCCATGAATTCTTTGGGATATTTGATTTTTTCTGCATCCATATCCAGAATGTACTGACGGGGTATCCATTTAACTAAATCCCGTGTTTCGTCTCTGAGCTGCAACTGCTGTGGTGTCATTAAATAATCAAACATACTTCATCACACTCCCTCTTTTATGTATTACATTCTGTCATAATTATATCCTCTTTTGTAATTAAAATATATATTTTATAAACCAGGATTTTAAAAAAAACACAGATAATAATGCTGCTCTTAAATCAGTCCCAATACTGGTCGAAGAACAGGCTACAATAACATTAACCTTTCAATATTAATGCAGTTCAATCCCGTCTTTTCATAATTGACATTGCCGAGAAGCTGATGTTATCATAAAGAAGTTCGGGGTGTAGCGCAGCTTGGTAGCGCGTCTGGTTTGGGACCAGAAAGTCGCAGGTTCGAATCCTGTCACCCCGACCATTAAGAAAAAAGAAAAGCAGGGACTTCTGTATGGCCCTGCTTTTTTATATACCCCCCGCATCTGATTTGGCTTGTGTACCGCACAGAGTTGCGCTATTTTCTCTCTTTTTGTTTTCGCTTTGATCTTTATAAAAAATCTGCAAGTTCCCGATCGGCAGACTGCACAGCTTTGCAACGCTGCTCCCTTTGTTCTAATTGCAGGTGAAATCCTGGCTTTCCAGTATGTTCAGAAAGTATTCAACCAGGATCGGGTCAAACTGAGTACCGGCACATCTGCGCAATTCAAGTTTTATTGCTTTGATATCCATAGCCTTGCGATATGGGCGGTCATTCATCATGGCGTCAAAAGCATCAGCAATAGCAAGCACCCGGCATTGCAGAGGTATATCCCCTGCTTTTAAACCCAGCGGATAACCATTGCCATCCCACCATTCATGGTGTTTTAATATCCAGTCGGCTATATGCACAAAATCCGGCGATGTCTGAACAATTCTATAACCTATTTCACAATGTTTTTTCATTTCATCGAATTCTTCACTGGTCAGTTTGTCCTTTTTAAACAATATCTGATCCGGGACTCCGACCTTGCCTATATCATGAAAACGAGCAAACAAGCATAAATTATTTATCTCATGTTCGTTCATGCCAATAGCTTCGCCCATGGTTATAACAATGTTCTGCATCCGTTCTGCATGTCCTTCCGTGATATAATCACGCGCCTCCAGTGCTCTCATAACTACTTCTACAATTGCACTGCGGTTGCTACGGCTGTGCATTAATTTTTCCCGATACATGGCTTCATCGGCTCTTTTATATACTTCCATTAATTTTTCCTGGGGATTTACTCTCATGCTATAACCCATGGAAATGCTTATCGGCATATCAATATTATCATCGTTGATTTTTTTAATTGCATTACGGAGGGAATCCAACAATTTGTTCAGTTTTTCTTCATTATGATCTGGCAGCAGGATAGCAAATTCATCACCGCCAACACGGGCAACAGTAGCTTCTTCAGGGCAATTATTATTAAAAAGTCTGGCGGTGGCCAAAAGCAATTTATCCCCTACCGTATGCCCGAGGGTATCATTTACCAGCTTCAGCCCGTCAACATCACATACTAAAACAGCCACCGGCACTGTACCCAGGGTGTCAAGCTCATATATCTTCCGCTCAAAAAAACTGCGGTTATATAGTTTGGTCAATACATCGTAATCGATCAAATACTGTATTTCTTTCTCAGCTTTTTTACGTTCTTCAATTTCCCGGCAGGTAATTATCCCGCCGATAGCCCTGCCGTCTTCATTGTATAAAGCTCTGCCGGTGCCTTCCATCCATTTATAATTACCTTCCTTGGTCTTGAAGCGAAACTCTGCCCGGCCGGTTATTTCATTCCTGATACTATCACGAAAGATTTCAAATGAGTTCTCAACATCCTCGGGATGAACTAAATCAAAAACTCCCCAACCTGATAATTCCTCAGATCGCCATCCGGTTACAGCAAAAAGGGACGGACTCATATAAATAAACTTTCCTTCCTTGTCGACCCGGCATATAATATCAGTCATGTTATCGGTGATCTGCCGCAGATTATTTTCGCTCTCCGCCAGTTTATTAATGATCTGCCCTATATTAAAATTTATAGTGTTATAGCCAAACGCTAACGCTCCCAACTCATCTTTTCTTCCCGTCCAGGTACTGTCAAGCCGGCGGCTGAAATCTCCTTCCGCCATTTTACGGTAATAACCTGTAATCAGATTTATGGGCAGACTAATGGTACGGCCAACTCTGAAGGCAAAAAAAAGCGCCAGTATAATAGCAAATACTGAAGCAATGACTATCCCTCGCTTCATTGATACCATCCCGGCCAGCAACTCTTTTTCTTCCGCCGCTACACCAATCGTCCAGTTAGTTTTTTCGATCGGGGCGAATCCTGCCATCATAGCAGTACCATCATTTAAAACATATTTGCTGTAGTTTCCGTCTCCTGATATCATAAGGTTTTTTACGCCAGCAACTTCCCGCGGGCAAGAATCTTTAATATCGTTATATTGCTTAAAAATCTTACTGGCATCAGGGTGAGCAAGGATTGTCCCGTCCCCGCTAACAATAAATGAGCAACTTTTTTTCCCATAAGTAATTTCGTTAGTTATACGACTAAGGATACTAGCATCCTCGATTCCGACCAAAACCCCGACTATTTGCCCTTCCCGCTCGATCGGCACTGCAAAGGCCAGATTCACTGAATCATCAGTACTGCTTTTTACCGGCTGGGAAAAACTCTTCTCCCCCCTTATGGCATTTATAAAATATTCCTGCTGGCTGATTTGCTCAGAAGTTCCGTCAATTAATTTTAAACCCCCATCAGGCGCAGCTACCCCCATGGATTTGAAATTCAGCCGTTTGTTTTCCGTTATGAGTACTGGCAGCTGCTCATTCCAATTCATGCCATAAATTGCATTGTTCTCAGCAACTGTTTCCACAATGCAAAGTCTTGCTTCCATATCAGATATGATTAGTCTGCCTCCGACTTCGGCACGCGTGATAAGGTTTTCTGCGGCAGTTTCATGCAAAGCATTACTGGCATACACTGATGCTATATAACCGAGCCCGATACACACCACCATTATTACCAGGCTGAAGCTGATCATCAATTTAGCGCCGATGCTCTTCACGATATCTCCCCCGCCTTAAAGATATGATGCTTAACAATAACGATAATTATTATGCACATCTAGAAAGAATTCTTCATAATTGTGCATTTTCCTGCATTATTTTCTTTAATGTACTAAACTCGTGTTTTATGATTGCATTAACCATAAAAAAAAATTAAAGGAAAAACGAAGATTTAGCCCGGCTTAAACGATCGAATTGAAAATATCAGGGGATCCGGCTGGATTCAAGCCAGCCAAAGGAAATAAGCACCCATAATAATAATTATTATTCCCGCCGCTTTTTCCAGCACGGCATTTAATTTGGCGAACAGCTCCATGCGGGTGATCAAAGAAGTGAAGGTACCGGTTACAATAATCGGCACCCCCTGTCCCAAAGCATAAATAAACAGCAAGGTCGCTCCATACAGCCAGTGCCCGCTGGCAAAAGCCAGTGAAAGTATGACCAGCAGGATAGGCGTCCCGCACTGGGAACCGACCAAACCCATTATCATACCCAGCAGGAAACTGCCGCTTAAACCTTTCTGTTCCATAGTTTTGCTTAATAAATGATTGCCAAAGTTAGTATTAAAATTCAATAATCCAGTTAAATTTAATCCCATTAAAATACATACCGCGGCTGCAAAATAGTAGAGGATACTGCGGCTGGTGCCAAAAATGCCGCCAATTGCAGCAATAATTAACCCCAAGAGCACAAAAGTCACCGCTGTTCCCAGGGTAAAAAAGCAAGAAAGAGCGAAACCGCGCTGACGCCCGATTTCGCTTCCGCCGACATAAGCCATAAGAATAGGCATGATACTCAAATTGCAGGGACCTATACTGGCTATAATACCAGCCAGAAAAACAAGAACATAACCATACAGAGAAAATGAGCTGAGCATTTGCGGTGCCAGTTCATTTATGAAATCCACTATTTGCTAACCACCTTATCCAGTTCTGCCCTTATTTCTTCAGGTTCAAGCACTCCCACCGCACTGAAACTGATATTGCCGTCTTTATCCATTATAAAGCTGGCAGGTACATATTGTACCGGATACTGACTGATAATATCCCGGTTTGCCGCATTATTGACATCGACTCTTACAAAAGCGATTTTTCCCTGGTAATCAAGCATAACCGGCCCGGCCTGCTTTTCCAATTGAACACAGGCAGGTCAGGTGGCGGAACTGAAAACCAGCCAAACTCCCTGTCCGGCGTCAAAAGCTTGCTGCATCTGCTCATTGACCACCAAGGCAGATCGGGGAGCAGATTCAGGTTCGTTAAATCCAAAAGGGTACCAGTTTTGCTTATAGGCTGTAATAACTAACAGTGCAGCTGCCAAAAATATTATAAATATTCGTCGTTGCATTATTCAGTCCTAACTGTTATCATTGCCCTTTCAGTTCTTCTATGATTTCGGCCAAAGCTTCAACCGGCACCCGGCTGGCCAAACGGGCTTCCCCGTTTACAAAAGTGATCGGAAACTCATAACCACGCTTGATTATCTGAGCCACTTCAGGGTAATCAGCAATATTTTGCTCACTGGTATCGACATATTTCACCTCAACCAGATCAGCATATTTTTCACCCAGGTACTTTCTGGCATCTTCGTACTGTTGTTTCGTATCAACAGGTGCACATCCACCGGCACATCCTGCACAACCACCTCTGAATTCATTGACCCCGGCAAAGATTTCCACTAAAACTTTTCCCACTAAAATACCTCCTGACTTTTTTATCTTATGTTTTGGTTTTACAGGCTGAAATATGTTTGACCCGGGTATAATCTTCAATATTATTGAAATAAAAAATTTAAGACAGCTAAACCCATAAAATATCCATTATCAATACTATATATGATTATTAGATTATTGTGTAGATATCATTTTTGAAAACCAGGCTCCTTCTTTTTGCATGATGATTGTTTATTCTTTATTATTTACGGAAACTATGCTAAAATACAATATTGTTGGCATACTAAACTTGATTTGCACTAATGGCAGGTCAGCATAGCCGTTATATGCCATTATTCAGGCATTGCAAAAAAATTAATTCTTCCTTGTAATGCTTTTTGAAAACAGGTATAATACTTTTTGCGGGCGGGTGTAGCTCAGTGGTAGAGCCCCAGCCTTCCAAGCTGGTTGCGAGGGTTCGATTCCCTCTACCCGCTCCATTTTTTATGTCCCTATAGCTCAGCTGGATAGAGCAACGGACTTCTAATCCGTAGGTCGGGGGTTCGAATCCCTCTGGGGACGCCATATAGTAAACGGCTTGTGGTGGGTGTAGCTCAGTTGGCTAGAGCACCAGATTGTGGCTCTGGGGGCCGTGGGTTCAAGTCCCATCATCCACCCCATATAACCCTTGACATCAAGCAGTATATGTCGGTATACTCTTAAACGTTGGGGTGTAGCCAAGCGGTAAGGCAACGGACTTTGACTCCGTCATTCGTTGGTTCGAATCCAGCCACCCCAGCCACTT
>DAOPZM010000003.1:0-127038 GCA_035353375.1 Syntrophomonadaceae bacterium | reverse complement strand
TGGCGGAGGAGGTGGGATTCGAACCCACGGAACCCGCAAAGGTTCAACGGTTTTCAAGACCGCCTCCTTCAACCGCTCGGACACCCCTCCAAAAAAAAGGCTGGACCATTCTGTCCAATGCAAAAGACAGTATAGCACAGCCTTTCAGCCTTGTCAATAAATGCAGATATTATGAACCCTCTGCCGTTATTGTGGCATTACCTCCCATGTAAGGTTGTAAAACCTTCGGTACTAAAACTGACCCGTCTGATTGCTGATAGTTTTCCAGGATAGCTGCAACAGTACGCCCTATAGCTACCCCTGAACCATTCAATGTGTGAACGTATTGCACTTTTCCTTTAGGTGCCGGCCGATATCTGATATCAGCGCGCCGGGCTTGAAAATCTTCACAGTTGGAACAGGAAGATATCTCTTTGTATTCATTATAACTTGGCATCCATACTTCAATGTCATATGTTTTGGCCGCAGAAAACCCCATATCCCCTGTGCATAGAAGTACAACCCGGTATGGCAGTTCAAGCAGCTGCAACACTCGTTCCGCATCTTGCGTTAACTTTTCTAATTCATCATAAGAGTTCTCCGGCTTTACCAATTTGACCAATTCTACTTTATTAAATTGATGTTGTCTTATAATTCCTCTTGTATCGCGTCCGTGTGAACCTGCCTCAGCTCTGAAGCAAGGTGAATAGGCGGTAATATAAACCGGCAGTTGATCAACCTCAAGGATTTCTTCGCGATACAAATTGGTAAGTGGTACCTCTGCTGTAGGAATCATATACATTTGCTGGCCTTCAATTTTGAACATGTCTTCAGCAAATTTGGGTAACTGTCCGGTTCCCAGCATGCAGTCGTCTGTTACCATAAAAGGAGGTAATATTTCCTTGTAATTATGCTGCTGTGTATGAACATCCAAATAGAAGTTTATAACTGCTCTTTCCAGTTTGGCTCCCCAGCCTTTATAAACGGTAAAACGTGCTCCTGAAAGCTTTGCTGCTCTGACAAAATCAAGTATGTCCAGATTAGGTCCTATATCCCAATGCGCCAATGGTTCGAAATCAAACTCTCTCGGCTTGCCCCACTTTCGTATTTCGATGTTATCCTCTTCGCTTTGCCCCACCGGCACGGTTTCGTGTGGTAAATTAGGCAGGCTAAGCAGGATTGCTTCTATTTCCTGTTCCAGTTGTTTGAGTTTATCGTCATAGCTCTTAATGTCATCTCCAGTAAGACGAATTTTATTCATCAATTCTTCCGGGTTTTCTCCGGCTTTTTTCATCCGCCCCACTTCCTGAGAAGCAGTGTTGCGAAAGTTCTTGAGTTCTTCGACTCTGCTTATAATAGAGCGTCTTTCCTCATCCAGGGCTAGGAACTTATCTATTCCTCCAGATGTATTACGCTTCTGCAGTTGTTCTTTTACTTTATCCGGATTAGCTCTAATCAGCTTAGCATCTAACATGTTATTCCCTCCAAGCAATCACCCGATCTTTAAAAGCGCAGCAGCCACGGAATACTTACTATCCCGTCCAATTCTTTAAGTTGTTTTAGAGTTGATTCTTCAACTTTATTATCAACATTGACCATCATTATAGCTTTTTCCCCTTTATTTTGACGAGCAACTTTCATCGATGCTATATTTACTCCTGCATCACCTAAAACAGTTGCAAAAGGTCCTATTACACGCGGACGGTCCTCATTTTCTACCATTATGACATAACCTTCCAGGTTAGTTTCTGTTTCATAACCATCAATTTCAACCAACAAAGGATTTCTGGCCCGTGATAAGCATCCTGTAATATCTAATTCATGGTTCTGTCCGAATATTTTTGCCCGCACTAAATTTTTATAGCGTTTATTGGTCTGATCTTCCCTGGTTTCGAAGACTTTAATGCCTCTAGCTTCGGCCATCAATTTGGCATTGACAAGATTAACTTTTTCAGACATTACCGGCTCCAAAAGACCTTTTAAAAAAGATACAGTCAATATTTCTGTGTCATTTTGGGTTATAGGGCCAGCATAACTTAACTCTATTCTGTTCACAGGGCTTTTCTCAATTTGAAAGTAAACGCTGCCCATTTTTTCTGCCAATACGATATAGGGTTTCAGATATTCTAATTCTTCACTTACCATCGTAGGCAGATTAACAATATTAGGCACTATTTCACCTTTTAGAGCCTTAATAACCTGTTCAGCAATACTTTCACCAACGCGTTTTTGGGCTTCAAATGTATCTGCCCCCAGATGCGGTGTACATACAACATTATTAAAAGCAAATAATTCATTATCTGTAGCAGGTTCCTTTTCAAATACATCTAGAGCTGCGCTGGCAATTTTCTTAGCTTTCAGTCCTGCAATCAGTGCGGCTTCTTTGATAATTCCACCTCGAGCACAATTTACTACACGTACCCCCGGTTTTGCCAACTGAAACATTTCTTCATTCAGCATATGCATAGTCTCCTCATTACGGGGAGTATGCACCGTAATAAAGTCAGCTTGCTGTACTAATTCTGCCAGAGTATCCATCTTTTCAGCACCGTATCTTTCAAATCTTTCATCCGCAATGTATGGATCATAAGCAATTACTCTCATATTAAAAGATTTGAGCCGGGTAGCAACCATAGATCCAATGCGTCCCAAACCTACTATGCCGACTGTTTTGCCGTATAATTCCACCCCCCGAAAGGGTTTGCGATCCCATGTACCGGATTTCAGGAAGTTATTCGCCCAAGCAGTATTCCGGGCAGAGGATAATAATAAACTGATCGTCTGCTCTGCGGCAGAAATAGTGTTGCTGTCGGGTGTATTAACAACTATTACTCCATGGCGGGTACAAACATCAACATCAATATTATCTATTCCATTACCAGCTCTTCCTACTACTTTAAGATTCTTTCCTTTGCTTATTAGTTCTTCATCTACTTTTGTTACACTTCTGACTATCAGCGCATCGTATTGATCAATAATTTCAAGCAGTTCCTCCCTGGAAATATCATCTCTATAATCAACTTCCAATTCTGTTCTGAGTAGCTTAATTCCCTCTTCGGCAATGCGTTCGCTTACAATAACCTTATTCACAATAGTTCTCCTTTCTCTTCACGCTGTTAATATAACCTGCTGGCAATAAATTCCTGGGTTTTTATCAACCCGGCTCCTTTTTTAACAGGATGCCCTAATTTATCCAAAGTAATTTCTAGTGCAGCTAAAACTGCCAGCAAATCTAATGGTCTGACATAACCCAGATGCCCTATTCTAAAAATTACATTGGCAAGAGACTGTTGTCCTCCTGCCAGGACAATATTAAATTTTTCGAGCATGAATTTGCGTATCTCATCTGCTTCAATACCTTTAGGGCTTACTACAGACGTTACTGCGGTTGAAGCATATTCATCATCAGCCAGTAATTCTAATCCCATGGCTTTCACAGCGTTCCTGACCATATCACGGTAATTCTTATGCCTTAGCAATATATTATCAAGCCCTTCTTCCTGCATCATCCCCAGAGCTTCATCCAGACCCTGAAATAGTGCAATTGCTGGTGTAAAAGGGGTCTGCCCTTTCTCCAAATATTTTAATCCGCTACTGACGTCCCAGTAGAAACTTGGATTATTTACTTTTTGATGAACTTTATAGGCCTTTTCACTAAAGGCTAAAAAACTTAACCCGGGCGGAATCATAAAGGCTTTTTGGGAACCGCTTACGACTACATCAAGCCCCCATTCATCCATTCGTAAATCAAGAGCAGCCAGAGAGCTGACAGCATCCACCATGAATAGTGCCGGATGATCTTTTATCCCTGCTTTTATCCTTTTAATATCATTAAATACTCCGGTCGATGTTTCATTATGGGTGATTAATATTGCTTTGATTTCATCATTAACATCTGCCTTTATCCGGGCAATCACTGCTTCGGGATCAGCTGATTGCCCCATAGGAAATTCCATTTTTTCGACATTAGCACCAAATATATCAGCAATTTTAGCAAACCGATCGCCGAAAACTCCAATAGATACTGCTAATACTTTATCACCGGGAGAAATAAAATTTACTACAGCCGCTTCAAGCGCACCAGAACCTGATGCAGAATAAATTAATACATATTGATTGGTATGATAAATTTGTTTTATTTCATCTGTAACCCGGGTAATAATTTGTTTAAATTCTGGCCCTCGGTGGTTTATCATCGGTTTACTCATCGCTCTAAGAACTCTTTCTGGTATCGGCGTAGGACCTGGAAGAAGTAAATATTGTTCCCCTGTCATTTGTTTAACCTCCCTGATTTCAAATTAGAGTTATAAAAACCTCTCGCCCCTATATAGGGACGAGAGGTTTTTCCCGCGTTGCCACCCTGATTAGTGTTATTTACACTCACCTTAAAGGTTATAACGGTACCGCCGGTACTGTTTTCACAGACTGCTTCCAAGGTGGATTCAGTTTTACACTGCTCTGGTTTACACCTACCACCAGATCTCTCTGCCAGCAATAAAACTTACTGATCCTTCTCATCGCATTTTAATCTTTAAATAATATTTTTGATTATATTACATCCCTAAGGCTTTAGCAATAATCTACATTGTATACACTCTTCAAATTGCTCTATTTACTTAACTGAATAGTTGTCTAAATCTTAAATTAAGCTATATTAGTATTTATTATTATTCTTCTTTTTCGGTGCGAAATCTAGCTACCGCTACAATTTTTTCTGCTTCCGGCAGTTTCATCAGCAGAACACCCCGTGAATATCTTTTTTGGATCGGAATTTGATCAGTATCAAGCCTTATAATGTGTCCTTCGTCGGTCAGTATAACCATTTCATCTTCTTTTGAAGCAATTTTCAATGCTACCAGATTGCCATTTTTTTCAGTTATATCAATAGTCTTAACCCCTTTGCCTCCCCGGTTCTGGACTTTAAACTGCATTGGGGTAGTGCGTTTTCCATAACCTTTTTCCGTAACCAATACTACGTGAGCATCGGTGCGTTCTTTGTCAATGCCTACTACATAATGACCTTTTGTAAGTCTGATCCCCCTCACTCCTGTAGCGCCTCTGCTCATTGCTCGGACTTGATCTTCCTCAAACACAATAGATATTCCATCCGAGGTAGCCAGCATTATTTTATCCTTATTATTTACTCTTACAACTCCAACTAATTCATCATCTTCAATCAAATTTACTGCAATTATCCCTGTCCGTCGAATATTAGCAAAGGCAGATAAAACTACTTTTTTTATAGTGCCCTTTTTGGTGACCATAATCAGATGGCGCTTGTCGTCAAACTCCCTGGTTGCCATAAGAGTAGTAACCCTTTCCTCTGGTCTTAATTCCAGTAAATTTATCAGAGGAATTCCCTTAGCCTGTCTCGATGATTCCGGTATACTGTAAGCTTTACAGGAGAACGCCCGTCCTTGATTAGTAAAAAATAGAATATCAGAAAGGACATTAGTTACAATTATTTCATTGGTAAAATCCTCCGCGCGGATTGCAGCAGCACTGATTCCTTTCCCCCCGCGATTCTGGACTTTATAAACATCAAGTGGTTGCCTCTTAATGTAGCCCCGGTTGGTTAACGTCAAAACCACATCATGTTCTTCAATAAAATCCTCTTCATCAAATTCAGTATTCTCATAGCTTATCTCCGTTCTTCGCTGGTCACCATATTTACTTTTAATATCATCCAAATCGGTTTTTATCATTTCCAAAATTCTTTCCGGACGAGCTAATATGTCCTCCAGATCAGCTATTCTTACCAGAATTTCTTCATATTCCTGCTCAATTTTACTTCTTTCCAAACCAGTTAATTGAACCAGTCGCATGTCTAAAATTGCATTAGCCTGTATTTCCGATAATAAAAACCGTTCCATTAATCCGGTGCGTGCACTTTCTCTATCCTTTGAACTCTTAATTAAATCAACTATTTCGTCCAGATTATCAATAGCAGTTTTTAAACCTTCCAATATGTGTTTGCGATTGTTTGCCAACTGCAGTTCATGTTTTGTACGCCGGGTAATCACATCTTGACGATGAATTATATATTGCTCTATCATCTGTTTCAGATTTAATACCCGGGGTTCTCCGTCAACTAAGCTTAGCATTATAACTCCAAAGCTATCTTCCATCTGAGTATGTTTGAAAAGCTTATTAATAATAACATTAATATTTACATCTCTTCTGACTTCGATAACCACCCGAATACCTTTGCGGTCTGATTCATCTCTTAGGTCAATGATTCCATCAATTCTTTTATCTCGTGCCAGTTCAGCTATTCTTTCAACCAGCCGTGCTTTATTTATCTGATAAGGTATTTCTGTGACTATTATGGCGTTGCGGCCATTCTTTCTTTCTTCAATTTCATACTTGGCTCTGACTTTAATAGAGCCTCTTCCAGTTTCATATGCTTGCCTAATACCACTGATCTGCATAATACCGCCGGTCGGAAAATCAGGTCCCGGTATTGCCTGCATTAATTCATCAATTGAAATTTCATGGTTATCTATTACCAGTTTAATTCCTTCCACCAATTCACTAAGATTATGGGGAGGAATATTGGTTGCCATACCTACAGCGATACCGGTTGAACCATTTATTAACAGGTTAGGAATCCGTGATGGCAATACCTGTGGTTCCAGACGAGTCTCATCATAGTTTGGCCGCCATTCCACCGTATCCTTTTCAATATCTTTTAACATCTCTTCGGCTATTTTAGCCATTCTTGATTCTGTATAACGCATGGCGGCAGCTGCATCACCATCAATGGACCCAAAGTTCCCGTGTCCATCTATCAGCGGATAACGCATATAAAAATTTTGAGCTAATTTTACCATGGTTTGGTAAATAGCCGAATCCCCATGAGGATGATATTTGCCCATGACCTCGCCCACTATGTTGGCTGACTTTTTATGTGGTTTATCAGCCGTCATGCCCTGATCATACAAAGCGTATAGAATGCGCCTGTGAACTGGCTTCAGTCCGTCTCTTACATCTGGAATTGCCCGTGATACTATTACGCTCATTGAATATTCCAAAAAGGATTTGCGCACTTCTCTTTCTATATCAATTGGTATTACTTTTTCAAAAAGACTGTCCTGTCCCACTCAAGCACCCCCTTATATATCTAAATTTCTCACATAGCGCGCGTTGGCATTAATAAATTCCCGGCGCGGCTCTACATTATCACCCATCAAATCAGAAAATATCTTTTCAGCCTGAACAGCATCATCAATATTAACCTTAAGAATAGTACGCGTTTCAGCGTTCATAGTAGTTTCCCAAAGCTGTTCCGGATCCATTTCACCCAAACCTTTATAGCGTTGAATCGACCACTTTTTATCTGTAATACGGAAAAAATTTTCTAAATCCTGATCATTGTAAAAATACTGTATTTCTTTTCCACGTTTTAAACCATACAGTGGGGGCTGGGCAATATAAATATACCCTTGTTCAATCAACTGTCTCATATACCGATAAAAGAAAGTTAACAACAATATTCTTATATGGGAACCATCCACATCAGCATCAGTCATGATAAGCAATTTATGATAACGTGCCTTAGTTATATCAAAATCTTCCCCAATTCCAGTACCCATGGCCGTTATTAAGTTGCGGATTTCTTCACTGCTCAAAACTCTGTCCAGCCGTGCTTTTTCAACATTAAGTATTTTCCCTCTTAACGGCAAAATAGCTTGATACATTCTGTCTCTGCCCATTTTGGCTGATCCACCCGCCGAATCGCCTTCAACAATAAATAATTCAGAGCTGGCAGGATCTCTGTTACTACAATCAGCAAGTTTGCCCGGCAATGAGGTTGATTCTAATGCACTTTTACGCCGCGTCAATTCCCTGGCTTTACGTGCTGCTTCCCTGGCCCTCCGTGCCGATATTGCTTTTTCAACAATTTTTTTAGCCGAAACAGGGTTTTCCAGTAAGTAATTCTGTACTGATTCGTATACTAAACTTTCAGTAATTCCCCGTATATATGTATTACCCAGCTTGGTTTTAGTTTGTCCCTCAAACTGCGGATCTTTAACCAGTACAGAAATAATTGCTACTATACCCTCTCTGATATCTTCCCCGGATAGGTTAGCATCATTTTCTTTTAACTGTCCGTTTTTCCTGGCATAGTCATTTATTACTCTGGTAAGGGCGTTTTTAAAACCTATTTCATGCGTGCCGCCTTCCTGGGTGTGAATATTATTAGCATATGAAAATATATTTTCACTGTATCCATTATTATATTGAACAGCTACTTCCACGATCACTTCATCTTTAGTATCGTTAAAATAAATCGGCGGTTGATTAATCATTTCTTTATTCTGATTTATATATGCAACAAAATCCATTAATCCATTCGATATATATTTTTTCTTATAAGATTCTTCCTCTCTTTCATCAGTTAAATTTATAATTAATCCTTTGTTTAAAAATGACAGCTCACGTAATCTTTGGATAATTATTTCGCGATCAAATATTAATTCTTCAAATATTTCTGCGTCAGGAAAAAAGTGTATTATTGTTCCTGTTTGATTAGTATTTTCTAAAGAATGTAATTCTGTAACCGGCTTACCACGCTGATAATCCTGATGGTATACATGCCCATCTCTTTTTACAGTAATTTCTAAGAGTGATGACAATGCGCAAACTACAGATAATCCTACTCCATGCAGCCCACCAGAAATAGTATATCCGCTGCCGCCAAATTTACCGCCTGAATGTAATGTAGTCATTATAACTTCGATAGCAGGTTTATTCATCATGGGATGATTATCTACAGGTATACCACGACCATTGTCGCAAACTGTTACACTATTATCCCGATGTATAATAACATCAATAGTATCACACTGCCCTACAACAAACTCATCAATACTATTATCAACTATCTCAAAAACTAAATGGTGTAGTCCTTTGGAACCAGTTGACCCAATATACATTCCCGGTCTTTTGCGTACAGCTTCCATACCCTCCAAAACTTGGATATCTGAAGCATTATATCCATTTTCATTAGTCCCCAAAGAGTTATACCTCCCTGTAAAAATTTTTGGCACGTCTAAATAGCGTTGTTGATGAAATTGGTGATAAATATACCTTTTCAGTACAAATAATTAGTGCTTTCTCTTTACCTTTTGCACTAATATTAATTAAATTTTTTTCCGTTTTAGCAATTTCTATAATCTCTTTAACATCCTTGGAAATCGGTGATTCAATGTTCAGGATAGCAATAATATCTACAGAAGGAATAATAACATTATTGCCAAGATGAATATACATTCTTATGCCCCCTCAAATTAGACAACCGTTTTTTATTGAAAAAATTTGTGAATTTACTCTGGCAATATTATCAAGACTTACTGAAGAGAGAAAGCTCTGAAAGCCCGCCTGTGATAAGTGCTCCAATAGCAATATTTTTTTATGTTCATCAAGTTCAGCTAATACTTCATCAAGTAAAAAGATCGGATAAAATCCTTTAATCTGGTAAAAAGCATATATTTCGGCCAGTTTTAGTGTTACAGCAAGATTTCTTTGCTGTCCCTGTGATGCAAAAATGCGAGCTATTTTATCGTTGATATAAATATTTATATCATCAAGATGCGGACCAAGCATAGTTGTACATCGTATTAATTCTTCCTCTTTTTTTAATATTAATTGTTCCAATAAAACATCTTTTAAAATTTCATAATTTATTTTACCACTAAAAATTGGAAATGACAGCGCATATCTTATTTTAATTGATTGGTGTTCATTGTTTAAACTGGGAAAAACCTTTTGACAGACATCATCTAAAATATTTATAAAATTTATTCTTTTTATAATTATATTTACAGCAGTTTCAATGAAAATTTCATTTATTACCGCAAAAGACTTATTATTTACTTGTTTGTTTTTTAATAATAAATTTCTCTTGTGCAAAATTTTATTGTAATCATCAATTTGAATTGCATATTCTGCAGATACTTGTCTTAGTACAAAATTTAAAAAATTTCTTCTTTTATCTGGTGATCCTTTTATTAAATAAAGATCGTCAGGGGTAAATAAAACTACCCTGAGATTATTTTCCTGCGAAATCTTTGCTTTCCTGCTATTTATAGTAAATGCTTTTCCAAGCTGAGGCTGATATTTCAACAAAGCTTCAATGTTTCTGTCTTTATAACAATATTTGCTGTTAATGATATAAGAATCCGCGTTAAATTTAAGAAAATTAACGTCTTTTCCACTTCTGAAAGATGTTCCCGTAGAAAGCATAAAAATAGATTCTAAAAGATTCGTTTTCCCTTGTGCATTGTTTCCGGCTATAATATTTAATCCAGGTCCAGGCAGTAAATTAATTTGCTTAATATTACGGAAATTCTTTATCTTATGCTCGTTAATTTTCAATTTTTTATAAATTACTCCTCCCTTTAATTGCTGGTCCTCAACGGTACCAATACATACAAATAATTATCTGCTGCAGGGTTAAATATTTTAACTGGACCTAATGCCCCAGATAATTCGATGCGGATTTCTTCGCATTCATCATCAAGTATCTTTACTATATCGAGAAAATAATTTGTATTAAAAGCAATTTTGAAATCTTTTTCTCCTTCAATAAATAAATCTTCAATAACTTCTTGGATTTCACCCATAATTTCTGAAAAACTATCAACTATTGCTTCATTTTCACCAAAGCTGAACTGAACATGTTGAATTTTTGTTTTATCATCTGTTGGCATTATCTTAGCTCTTTCAAGAGTATTTGATAAAACCTGGGCATTTATTAATAATGTAGATGAATATGACTTAGGGATCACTTGGTCATAATTAGGATATTGTCCATCAATTATTCTGGAAAGCAAAATGAAATATGGATTAGAAAAAACTATGTTGTTTTCACTAAAAGAAATATCTATTAAATCATCTTTATCATCAATTATTCTCATCAATTCATTTACACTGCGGGTTGGAATAATAAAATTTATAGGTTTAGATTTGACTTCTGTTTTATATGTATAGTGAGCAAGACGATGCGTATCAGATGCAATAATCCTTAAAATACCATCATCTTTTAAATCAAAAAGTACCCCAGTAAAAACTTGTCGGAAGTGAGTCATAGCAGCTGCAAAAGAAGTCTTTTTGAAGGCCTCTCGTAATACTTTTTCCGGTACCGAAATTTTATATTCAAGTTTTTCTAAAGGTAAATCCGGATACTCATAATCACTGTAAGTATTTATAAATCCAGATGAGCGCCCATATGTGATATTTAATTTAGCTTTATCTTGCAATAATTCAATCTGAATTGACGAATCAGGAAGTAATTTTATAAAATCCGCAAAATAATGAGAATTAACTAAAACACTACCTTCTTTTATTATTTCAATGTTTTTAGTATATGCTTTTATCCCGATTTCCATATCAGTAGCAGTCATAACTAATCCTTTTTCATTAGATACTTCAATTAAAAGTCCAGATAACACAGGAATAGTGTTTTTAGTTGAAGCAGCACGATGAACTAATGTAGTAATAGAAGATAATTCTTTTTTTTCAATGATAAACTTCATTTTTAAGCCTCCTAAAAATTTATTTAATCACTACTGATTTTTTATTATTTATATTTTATAAACAATTTAGTAGTAGTAATAGTAGGTGCCAATAATATGTGGATAAGCTAATGCAATTATTGTTTTTACGCATTTTTTAATGTGGACAAGCTTGTTTAAAAATATAGTACTTAACCAGTATAATTGGGATTAATTTTTCGGCATAATAACTCAATAGTTGAAAATAATTCTGAATCAAGTTTAAGTTCATTTTCAAGTTTATCAACGGCATGAATAACAGTAGTATGATCTTTGCCGCCAAACTGATCACCAATTTGGGGATATGAGGCATCAGTTAATTTACGGCACAAATACATCGCTACCTGCCGCGGAAAAACAATTTGTTTATTTCTTTTTTTAGACAGCAAATCTTGCATTTCTACTCCATAATATGAGGAAACAACTTTCTGGATATTTTCAATTGTAATTTTTTTAGGACGCGGAGGAGGCAATATATCTTTTAAAGCTTCGGTGGCAGTAGCCATATTTAAAGCCCTATTATTAACCGATGCATAAGCAACCAGCCTTATTAAAGCTCCTTCGAGTTCACGTATGTTGGATTGAATATAATTTGCTATGTAATCTAAAACATCAAAAGGAATATTTAGTTTCTCAGTTTGGGCCTTCTTTCTTAAAATTGCTATACGTGTTTCAAGATCAGGAGGTTGAATATCAGATATTAAACCCCATTCAAAGCGGGAGCGAAGTCGGTCTTCTAAAGTAGGTATATTTCTGGGAGGACGATCACTAGATATAACCAATTGTTTATTAGCTTCATATAAGGTATTAAATGTATGGAAAAATTCTTCCTGTGTCCTTTCTTTGCCAGCCAAAAATTGGATGTCATCAATTAATAAAACATCAATATTACGATATTTATTGCGAAAACTGGAAGTTTTATCATCTTTAATAGAACTGATTAATTCATTGGTAAACTGTTCGGATGAGACGTACATAACAGAACAAGAAGGCTTTTTGCTTATAATATGATGGCCAATAGCCTGCATAAGATGAGTTTTACCTAAACCTACGCCGCCATATATAAACAGTGGATTATAAGCTTTAAAAGGGGTTTCGCCAACTGCATAGCAGGCAGCATGAGCAAAACGATTACTGTTTCCTACCACAAATGTATCAAAAGTATATCTTGGATTTAACTGCGAAAAGGCACTTTGTTCATTTGATTCTTCTTCAATGGTAAGAACGATATTTATGTTTTGATTGGTTAAAGCACGAAAATTATTAATCATTAAATCCAGATAACGTGTTTCGATCCAATCTTTAATTAAAGAATTCGGTACTGTTAAATAAACACGTTCGTCGTGATAAGTATTGTATTTAACCATTGAAAACCATATGTCAAAACTTGTATCGCCAATTTCCTGACGAATAGAACTTAATACCTGATTCCATACATAAGAAAATTCATTTGACAAGGACATGCAAACCCTCCTGTTTAAATGTGGAAAACTATAATAGAACAAAAAAAAATATGTGGATATCTATTAAGGACTGTTAAGAGCGTAATAAGGCATAGTAAAAATATAGTATAATAATAGCAGATAAAAAAAATAATTAGAAGTATTTAGCCAAGCCTATTTTCTTGACATTATCCTTTATTAATAAATATAATGATATAGTCTTTGAAAAAATATAGGAGGCTTAGTTAATAATGAAACAAACATACCAGCCTAAGAATCGGCAGAGAAAAAAAGTCCATGGATTCAGAGCAAGAATGTCTACTTCAGCTGGTCGGGCTGTGATAGCCAGTAGAAGAAAAAAAGGGAGGAAAACTCTTTCTGCTTAAAGTTTGTAAAAATGCAACCTTATGGCGTACCTGTTTAAAATAGTTAAATGATTGGAAGAGAATTTAGAATAAGAAAAAGCCAACAATATAATAATGTCTACCAGAATGGCGGAAAGTTTGCGAGTAAGTGCCTGATTCTTTTTATATTAGAAAATAAGTCAGGTATTAATCGCTATGGTATTGTTACCAGTAAAAAAATTGGTAATGCTGTAACTAGAAATAAAGCGAGACGAAGATTGCAAGCCCTTATTTATGAAAACCGGATAGAGCTAAAACAGGGATATGATATTGTACTGGTTTGCAGGCCATTGATCAGCAAAGTCGAGTACAGCCAGATAAAGAAAGATTTTTCGATATTAATTAGGAAAACAGGCATATGTTAAAAAGATGGTTTGTTTTTTTAATAAAAATATATCAAAAAGCTACTATTTTCAAACCTGCCTCTTGTCGTTTCTATCCAACATGTTCTACTTATTCTATTCAAGCCATTGAAAAATATGGTGCATTCAAAGGGGGATGGTTAACTGTTAAAAGAATAGCAAAATGTCATCCTTGGCATCCCGGGGGGTTTGATCCAGTTCCCTGATTTCAGGTTAATCTGTTATAGGCCATAACTGAAAAAAGTAAAAAATATACCTGCAACAATGAGCAGAGAGAAAATGCTTAAGAATAGCTCTTTTAATAATAAGGAGGTGACACCTGCAACGTATTATTTACGATGAGCAGGGATTTAATTTGTGGCAAGCATTCGTCTCATGGTTTAGTGATGTAATTCAATATATGTACGGCATAACCGTATCAATAGGTTTGCCCAATTATGGCTTAGCGATAATTCTGATGACAATACTTATCAAGCTGATCATGTTTCCCCTAACCCAAAAACAGATGAAATCAATGCGGGGTATGCAGGAAATTCAACCTAAAATGAAAATAATTCAGGAACGGTATAAGGATGATCCTCAGACTATGCAAACCAAGGTAATGGAACTATATAAACAGCATGGGGTAAGTCCTTTTGGCGGTTGTCTGCCTTTGTTAATTCAAATGCCCATTTTCATAGCATTTTACCAGTCTTTATTACACTTTGAATTTAAAGTACAAGCGCATGCTTCTTTCTTTGGAATAAGCAACATAGGAGAATCTGTTTGGGCGCTTACAATTAACAATGGTGACTTCTGGACGTTATACATACCAATTTTAGCCGGGTTAACTACTTTTCTGCAACAAAAAATATCTACAGTTGATACTAATGATCCTACACAAAAAACCATGCTATATATGATGCCCTTATTTATGGCTTGGATTGCAGCTACTATGCCTGCTGGGCTGCCAATTTACTGGATTATGTTTAATACTTTAGGTATTCTTCAACAGCTCTATGTTAATAGATCAAGCAATATATTAAAACCGAACCTGGCGGGCATGGAATTTACAGATGAAAATGTTGCTGAAAGCAAGGCTGTAGAAAAGAAAGAAGTTCCAAAGGGATCTGCAAACAAGCCCGCAGAAAAGAAAGAAACGGCAAAGACTTTTGATTCGAAGGAAGAAAAGGTAGCAGGGAGGGGCAAAGGAGGAAAGAAAAATAATGGAAGAACAGGCACAAATGGTGGAAAAAAGAGGAAGAAACGTTGATGAAGCTGTAAAAGCTGCATTAGACGAATTAAATTGTGATATAGAAGATGTAGTTATAGAAATTATCGAAGAATCGAGCAAAGGATTATTAGGGATTGTTGGAAAAAAACCAGCCATAGTAAAAGTAACTATGTTGGATAAACCCGAACAGGAAATCCGTAAAGTACTCGAAAATTTATTGAATAAAATGAAAATAGATTACGAGATTTCGAATATTGAATACGACAAGGACAAAGTAAGAATTAACATTATCGGTAAAGATATGGGGCTTCTTATTGGACGCAAAGGAGAAACATTAAATACTTTGCAATATATGGTAGGTTTAATTATTAACCGTAAACGGGAAGATAGAATCAGAGTAATACTTGATGTGGAAGATTATAGAAAAAAACGAGAAGAATCTCTTGAAGCGCTGGCATTGAGATTATCAGAAAAAGTGAAAGAGACAAGAAAAAACGTTGTTATGCGGCCCATGAACTCGCAGGAAAGAAGAATTGTGCATACAGCATTACAAGGCGATCCCAGTATTACAACTTATTCAATCGGGGAGGAGCCAAACCGAAAACTGGTAATAACTTTAAAAAAATAAGAAGCAAAGGCCCGACAAGGGCCTTTTTCATTTAGTTGTAAAATGATTTATTGAGAGCCCGGTCTTTTAAATATATTTCGTGGGGATAGGTATAGTCCTGCCATTTTGGTAAGATGTTTATAATAAGCGATTCAAACAAATTAAAAGGAAGGTAGACAAGTGTTTTGTGATGATATTGCTGCAATTTCTACCCCGCCTGGGGAAGGCGGAATTGCTATAGTCAGATTAAGCGGCCCAGAGGTAATCACAAAGATAGCCGTGATTTTTAAACCTTATCAAAAAGAAAAAAATGTTTCCATGCAACCTGGTTACACAATGCATTTAGGTTGGTTATTAGATGAAAAAGGCGATATGATCGATGAGGTATTAATCAGTATAATGAAAGAGCCGCATAGTTATACGGGCGAGAATGTAGTCGAAATAAATTGCCATGGCGGAATGCTTCCAGCCCGGCGCTGTCTTGAAGCTGTGTTAGAGCAAAAAATCAGGTTAGCGGAGCCTGGAGAATTTACTCGACGCGCATTTTTGAACGGGCGTCTGGATGTTAACCAAGCAGAAGCTGTTATCGAGATAATACGCGCAAAATCCGAAAAAGCACTTAAGTTAGCTATAAAACAACTGTATGGACATAACACCCAACAGATGAAAAACTTGGAGGAGCAACTGCTGGGTGTAATTGCACAGATTCAGGCTAGTATTGATTTTCCTGATGAAGCAGGTGAGGTTAATTATATTGAAGTTACAAACCTACTGAGTGAATTAGAAAGAAGTATCGAAAATATACTTTTAGCCTCACAAAGAGCGGAGGTTTACCGACAAGGCATCAATATTGCGATTATTGGAAAACCCAATGTTGGTAAGTCAAGTTTGCTTAATGCCTTATTGAAAAAAAACCGGGCTATCGTTACTGACATTCCTGGCACTACCAGGGATATCATAGAAGACTATATAACTATTGCCGGCATACCGGTTAAATTAATTGATACAGCGGGAATACGTGTTACCGATGATACAGTTGAACGATTAGGTGTAGAAAAAGCAGAAGAGGTTATAAATTCAGCAGATCTGGTCATTTGGATGCTCGATTTTGTCACCGGAATAACCGAACAAGACATGGAGATTTTTCAAAGAATCAATGGAAAAAAACGTATTGTTCTGGTTAATAAGGAGGATTTGGAGTTAAACATCAGTGAAGAAGAATTACAGAATTTGTTTCCAGGAGACATTATAATTAAAGCTTCAGTTAAAGAAGAAACGGGGTTAAACGATTTAACGAAGTGTATTACTGATATGGCTTTATCAGGAGAAGTGAATCAGGATAACATGGAAATGATGCTGAATCTGCGTCAGAAAAAAGCTTTTTCAAAAGCACAAAGACATATTAATGAAGCCAGGCGTGTATTAGCTGATACTCCACTCGAGTGCGTGGCAGTTGACTTAGGCATAGCTTTAGAAGCGTTAGGCGAACTTACCGGTAAAAATATTAAAGACGAAATTATTGATCGCATTTTCCATGATTTTTGTATTGGCAAGTAATAAATAACCGCATTTTAAACTACAGGAGGACGCATATGATTTATGAGGCGGGCAGTTATGATGTGATAGTAATAGGAGCTGGGCATGCTGGGTGTGAAGCTGCTCTGGCAGCAGCTCGTATGGGATGCAGTACATTGTTAGTAACACTCAGCATGGAAAATATTGCTTTGATGCCATGCAATCCATCCGTAGGAGGTCCGGCTAAAGCGCAGCTAGTAAGAGAAATAGATGCTTTGGGCGGAGAAATGGGTATAAATATTGATAAGGCAAATGTACAAATAAGAATTATTAATACTGGCAAAGGGCCAGCTGTACAGGCTTTACGTGCACAGGCGGATAAATATGAATATCATAAAGAAATGCTTAAAACTTTGCTGGCTCAGCAGAAGCTTAATCTTTTGATGGCGGAAGTTGAAGAAATTGAAGCCGTAGATAATATGATCAAAAGCATAGTAACCAAAACTGGTGCCAGATATAAATGCCAGACAATAGTAATAACATCCGGTACATACCTTAAAGGCCGAATAATAATAGGAGATATTGCTTTTCCAGGTGGCCCTGGCAATCAGTTCCCAGCCGTTAAACTATCAGACAGCTTAAAAGAAATGGGATTGAAGTTAGGGCGATTTAAGACTGGAACCCCGCCGAGAATTGATAAAAAGAGTGTTGACTTTTCAGTTATGATCGAGCAACCAGGCGATGAAAGAAAGCTTAGATTTTCCTATATTAGCCCACTGCCGGAAAGAGAACAATTATCTTGCTGGTTGACTCATAGTACTGCTCAAACGCATAGAATAGTCATGGAAAATCTCGACCGGGCACCTTTGTTTACAGGAGCAATAACCGGAAAAGGGCCGCGCTATTGCCCATCTTTTGAAGATAAAGTCGTACGCTTTTCTCATAAAGATTCGCATCAATTATTTATTGAACCTGAAGGCCGGGCAACTGACGAAATGTATGTACAGGGGCTAAATACCAGCTTGCCGGAAGATGTACAGATAAAAGTGTTAAAGAGCATACCCGGATTGGAAAATGTCCGTATTATACGAACCGGGTATGCAATTGAATATGATTATGTTTTTCCTTCTCAGCTAAAGCTGTCTTTGGAGACAAAAAAAATAAGTGGTTTATTTACGGCCGGACAAATCAACGGCACTTCAGGATATGAAGAAGCTGCAGCGCAAGGTTTAATGGCAGGAATTAATGCGGCATTAAAAGTACAGAACAGGGACGCATTTATTCTGAAAAGAAGTGAAGCTTACATTGGGGTAATGATTGATGACCTGATAACTAAGGATATTGATGAACCCTATCGTTTATTAACATCCCGGGCAGAATACCGGTTACTGTTACGGCAGGATAATGCCGACCTGCGGTTAACCGAAAAAGGTAAAGCATTAGGGCTGGTGACGGATTACAGATGGAAACTATTTCGGGAGAAGAAAGAGTTGCTTGCAAAGTTAATAAATATAATAAAACAAACATCGTTCACTCCTGCGGATGAGATAATATCAATGTTTTTAAAAAATAAAGGCAGTGCGTCATTAAGAGACCGCATAAGCTTGTGGGAAATACTGCGCAGACCAGAGATTAAACTTCAGGATTTTTGCGACTTGGGTGTTTTGGAAATTATGGATATTGATGTTTTGGAACAAATTGAAATACAGGCAAAATATGAAGGATATATCGAAAAACAAAATGAGCAGGTAGCACGTTTTGAGAAAATGGACAACAAGCTTTTGCCAGTTGATATCGATTATAAAGAAGTATATGGATTGTCTAATGAAGCCAGGCAAAAACTGGAGAGAGTCAGACCGGTATCCATTGGACAGGCATTACGGGTGTCAGGTATAAACCCTGCTGATATAAATGTTTTATTAATATTTCTGGAGAAAAAAAGAAGGAAATAGAGAACTTATATGGAATATATTGTTAATAAATTTAAAGTCGCTCTGCTGGCTGAAAATGAACGACATAATTTGGTTAGTCGTAAAAGCTTAGCAGAAGAGTTTGATAAGCATATTGAAGATAGCCTGCATATATGTACCTTGTTTGACTTATCAGGGCTTAGGGGTGCAGATATAGGAACTGGCGCAGGTTTCCCTGGACTCATAATGGCGATGGCTTTGCCCGATAATTATATATCTCTTATAGAACCTGACTTAAAAAAGAGCAATTTTCTTCAGAGAATGAAAAACGAATTATCACTTGGCAAAGTTGAGGTTATAAAAAGCAGAGCAGAAGAAGTAGGACATAATCCTGAATATCGTGCCAGTTATGATTTTTGTACCAGCAGGGCAGTAACTTCAATAAATATTTTATTGGAATACGGGATCCCTTTGCTAAAAATAGGAGGAAAGATGTTTTTGTGGAAAGGACAAAATTACAAGCAAGAATTGGAACAAGCGTCTAATGCGCTGCAGATTCTTAATGCTAGTGTAATAAATATATATCATTATACATTAATAAATAATCTGAGCAGAGCTATGGTGATAATTGAAAAACAAGCTAATACGCCTGATAAATATCCGCGCAGAATTGGAATACCTGCTAAAAGACCCCTTTAGGAGGTGTTTAAGGAAATGGTACGAAATAAAATAGGAAAGATGCTGGGTAAAAAAAAAGAAATTAAAGTAAGTTTAATCTCCTTGGACGATATTTTTAGGAGTCCATATCAACCGCGCAGAGTATTTAATGAAGAAGATTTAAGGGAATTAGCATACTCAATTAAGAATTATGGTGTTATTCAACCTATTATAGTCAGACAGTTTGAAAACAAGTTCCAACTTGTAGCGGGAGAAAGAAGATTCCGTGCCTGTAAAATGCTCGGACTAAAGGAAATTCCTGCAATAGTTCAGGATATAAATGATGAAAAGGCTGCTGCTATTTCAGTAATTGAAAATCTGCAGCGGAAGGAATTGAATTTTTTTGAAGAAGCAAGTGCTTACAGTCAATTATTAAATTTTTTCGGTATGACCCAGGAAGAAATTGCTGTGCGGGTAGGAAAAAGTCAATCTGCTATTGCCAATAAATTGAGATTACTTAAATTACCTGAAGAGGTAAGAGATAAAATATCCCCGGATATTATCAGCGAAAGACATGCGCGGGCATTACTTAAGCTTAATACAACCGAAATGCAGATGGAAATTCTGAAACAAATATATGAAAAAGATCTGACAGTGAAGCAGACAGAAAATCTGGTTCTAAAAACTAGCCAGAATAATATTCCTCTGGACGATAAAAAAGGAGAATCTGGACAGAACTTTTCTATGATAATTAGGGATGCAAGGATTTTTCTCAATACCATTAGAGAAACAGTCAAAAGGGCTAAACAAACCGGTGTTGATATAGTAATTCTGGAAAATGACAGTGAAGATGAGCATGAAGTAATAATTAAAATTGCCAAAAGGCGCCGCCAAATGCTTGGACAAAACATTGGCATAAACAGTGTTCCATTGCATGGATAAAGGGTTACTTAGCATATAAAAATATAAAGATGATTCGTTTGCCGGTGAGTTAATAGTAAATATATATTTAGATGGATGCCTGAAATAAACAGCTTCAGGTCGGGGTAAATGCCTGTGTCTGAATAGTGATAAATTAATTAAAAGCAATATTAGGTAATATTCACATGTTATAGCACTTAAGGGATGGCTATAAAGTAAGCCATCCCTTTGCTAATTGCAGGTGTTTGCAGGAAGGACTATTTTTAGGTTCCTGGCATTTTAGTGAAGACTCCGCGTGGATCAACCACTTTACGTAAAATTTCCAGTACCTCATCAGGAGGAGGATCAACCGTCTTAATTTGATCTGGAATTAATAACTCAAAACCTGTACATAACTGAGCAATTTCTGCTGTCATTCCAGGATTTAAAGCCTTGATGCGCATCCTTTTAGTTTCTGGTTCAAAATCATATACCCCAACCTGTGTTACTACAGCAATTGGTCCACCTAAAAGGCCGGCTCTCACTCGACTGTCCCCGCCATCAAGATATCCTGGTGTCGTTAAGAAATCGACTTTAGCAGGAAAACGGTCAGGGGTTTGTAACCCGACCAGAACTGATTTTTCAGTTAATGAACCAATATCGTTTCCACCACCACTACCTGGAAGAATAGCTTTTAAGTTTTCGTAACTGCCAATTACAGAAGTATTTACATTGCCATACATATCAATTTGGGCTCCGCCCTGGAAAGCGATATCTACGTAACCGAGGGCGCATTGACCAAATGAAATAGCCATCTCCATACTCATAGGTGATTTGCGAAATGTAAAAGGGCAGCCAACTGACCAAGGCATATCACAGCCTTCCATAGGGTCTTGCCCTCCACTTTCGAATACCATAGTAATATTTTTAGCATGAGTCCTGTGGGCCAGCATGGCTCCCACCATTGGAAGCCCTGTTCCTACATAGACAATTTGTCCGTCTTCGATCAGCAAAGACAAGTTATAAGCAAGCATTTCCAATGGATTAGCAGGTGCTACATTACTCATAATTTCCCTCCTTTCTTAATCCCGTTTGGGAATGACTTCCTGATAATCAAAACTTATCGCAGTATCGTCAGCGTTGCCTTGAGCTGCTTCCATCAAGCGGCGGGCTTGATCGATCATACGAATACCGCCCAATTTCTCGATGAAGTCATACTGGTCTTTGGTGTTCATTATCCAACGATCGGTATAATCCATCATATTTTCAAAAGTGACAGTCCCTATGCGGATTAAAAATTCCCACCATTCACGATTCCAGTAATAATGACCTGGACAACTTCCCGGAAAAGCTCCGAAGGGAAGTTCTACTACTGCATCTACATAAAAGAAAGGAATAGTACCAGCACTGTTTTCTCTTATAGTCATTTCAGGGACAATTCTTTCAGCAGTTATAATTACTTTTCGACAGGCAGCAGCTAAAGCTATATCATTTATAGCTGGACCTTCAATAACTGCATTGCCGAAACGATCAGCTTTTTGTACATGAATTATACAAACATCCGGAAATAAAGCAGGGATAATAGCAACAGGACTGCTATCAGCACTGACAGGATTGTCCATTACTTTAACATAAGGATTTTTTTCAATCATGTCGGTACCTATCAATTGTTTGGATGCGATAAAGGGTGCGCCTAGTTGAGCCGCTTTGAAGCCAAGAGCCATAGAACCATGGCTCCAGAATGAATAAATTTCTGCTTGTTTATTTTTGATAATACGAGCAAAATTCTTATCGTTGCCCCGCATTTCGACACCAACGTATGATAGATGTAAACCTGTCATACAACCGCGGGCCATGAAATAAGAAGTATTGGACATAGGGGAACCTATGCCGGTCAAGTTTTTTTTCTGTTGGCGGACTATTTCAAAATATGCCTGAATTGGGCTTCTGACATAGGAAAAGCCAGTTTCCGCGAAAATATCACCATCTTGTATGAATTCAGCTACAGCTTCAGACAGATTCATACGTTTATCTTTTTTACGACGATCCTTGCGCAGATGAAATTCACGTGCATCCCTATAATCAATAAGACGTTTCATATGATCCGGGTTAGTGTAAAGACTTCCCATATAGTTTTGCCTCCTATTCTGTAGAATACTTTATTTAACTGAAAAAGCTATTATTATAAAACCACCCCCCGAAATTAATAATTGAATTTGTATTAAATTCTTAATTTCTTGTAATATGAACAATTACGCTAATTGCAGAAATAAAAAAACAAATTACATGACCAAAAAATATGATTCGGAATATTCAAAAGCAAATATCCTATTTATTGAGCATATTCTACTTAATCACTCAAATTACCTTCTCCTTTCAAAATATTTATACATTTTTCATGCTCTAATTTAAGAACAATAAATAAACAATTTTGGTTATGATATTGTAATCAAGTTATTTTAAAGTTGTAAAACAGTTAAAATCAGCAGGAGTTATCTGTTTGTAGTCGAAAATAGAAAGATATAAAATGGAAAGGTGGATATTTAATGGCTAAGGTTATAGCGATTGCCAATCAAAAAGGCGGAGTAGGAAAAACAACAACGGCCATTAATATAGCTGCCTATATTGCTTTAGCCGGGTATCAAGTTTTAATGATTGATTGTGATCCGCAAGGCAATGCCAGCAGTGGCATGGGAATTAACAAAAAGATGACTAATAAAAGTATATATGATGTACTTATTAAAAATATTGCTGTTGAGCAAGCGGCAATGCTTACTAAAATTAAAAACTTATCTATAATTCCTTCTAGTATCCAACTGGCAGGAGCTGAAGTTGAGTTAGCAAATCTAAACGGAAGGGAATTAAAATTAAAAAAAGCGTTATTTCCTGTAAAAAATGAGTATGAGTATATTTTTATTGATTGTCCTCCTTCATTAGGTTTGTTAACAATTAATGCTTTGTCTGCCTGTGATTCTGTTATTATACCGTTGCAATGTGAGTACTATGCTTTGGAAGGATTAACTCAATTAGTTGACACTATTCAATTAATTAAACGGCAGCTTAACCCATTAATTAAAATTGAAGGGATAGTGTTTACAATGTTTGACGGTCGAACGAATCTTTCTATTCAGGTCGTTGATGAAGTTAAGAAACATTTTCGCAAAGAGGTTTATCGTACTATAATACCAAGAAATGTAAGACTTAGCGAGGCTCCAAGCCACGGTAAACCAATAGTAACCTACGACCCGAGGTCAAAAGGGGCGGAAATGTATCAAGAATTAGCGATGGAGGTAATGAGGCGTGCCTAAAAAAGAGAGAGGGCTGGGTAGAGGATTGGATGCTCTTTTCACAAATAATAATGAGACTATAAGCGAATTAGATATCACATTAATAAAACCGCGCAACGATCAACCCAGGAAGAAATTTAACGAAGAATCATTATCAGAACTGGCTGAATCAATAAATCAGCATGGAGTATTACAACCGCTTTTAGTCAGACCACGGGGAGGAAAATATGAAATAGTGGCTGGGGAGCGAAGATGGCGAGCTGCAAAAATAGCTGGTCTAAGCACGATAAATGTAATAATTAAAAATATAAATAATCAAGAAGCTGCAGAGATCTCATTGATTGAAAATTTACAGCGTGACGATTTATCAGTGATGGAAGAAGCGCAAGCTTACAAAAATATGATGGAAAAACATGCATTTACCCAAGAGATGATAGCAGATCGAATCGGCCGCAGCCGATCATATATAGCAAACGTAATGAGAATATTAAATTTACCTTCCGATATAATTTCCTTGATCGAAGAACAGAAAATAAGTGCCAGTCATGCCAGAACATTATTAGCTTTACCAACTGACGAGGAACGTATAGCTGCAGCGCTGGAGATAATTGAAGGAAAAATGTCTGTACGCCAAATTGAAAAGAGCGTTAGGGTAAGTAGAAAGTTAAATGGCATACAGAAAAAGTCTATTGAAATATCAGAAATTGAAATACAGATGCAAAAATATTTTGGTACAAAGGCAGAAATTATAACCAGGAAAAAGGGAGGTAAAATTGAAATTACATATTACAGTGATGAGGAGCTAGAGAGGATTCTGGATTTGTTTAGGATGAACTAAAATGTTTCACGTGAAACAGAAACGTAGTTGTATCTTTCGTATGAATTTCAGCAGACTAAGAGTACATTATATTAAACAGGAGTTTATATTGTTATATAACTACATACTACTTCTGAGAAATAATAAAAAGTTATACAATATTATTTAGGCAAGCTTAGCCGCTTAAGAATTCGAATAAGTAAGAATAATAATATGTTTTTGTTTTGTACAGATTATACTATTTATGTTGCAATATCTTTAGGGTTTAGAACAGAGGGGGCTTGGATATGTTTAAAAACCGGCAGGAAGCTGGGCAGAAGCTATCTGCTGAATTAAAACAAATACCACTGGAATTTGATATTGTACTTGCAATCCCACGAGGTGGTGTAGTTGTTGCCCGTGAAATTGCCCGTGATTTTAAATTACCTCTAGATGTTGTACTGGCAAAAAAAATAGGTTCAGCCAACCTACCTGAGTATGCAATTGGAGCAGTCGCACCTGATGGAGAAATTATGGTACATGAAAAAGCGGTACAAAAAGACTTGATTAATTCTGGAGAAATTGAATGCTTGGCTGCAAAAGTAAAAAATGAGGTTAACCACCGTCTTGATATGTATCGTAGTTATAGAGCTGCAATAGATGTTGCCGGGAAAAAAGTTCTACTGGTCGATGATGGGATAGCTACAGGTTTTACTGTTAAAGCAGCAATAAATTATCTGCGGCGATTAAAGGCTAGCAAAGTCTTTATTACCGTACCAGTTAGTTCCATTAATGCTTATCATGATGTATATAAAACTGCTGATCACGTGCTGGTTCTGGAAATACCTGAAAATTTTTATGCAGTAGGACAATTTTATGAGGATTTTAGTGAAGTCGAAGATAAGCAAGTTATAAATATTTTAAAGGAATCTGCGTTTAATTAGCAGATATTCACAATTATTTCAGTATTAATTAATCGAAAAAAACGATAGTGAGCCATGCACAGGCTTTTAGCAATTATATCTGCCATCCGGTCAACCAAAAAAAGACGGGTATTTTGTAGAACCAGGTATCGGAAATAGCCGGATACGTTAACCACTCCAGATATGTGAAAATCTCCCACATATGGCAAGGCCTTATTAAAAGCTGAGCCTGGAAGCAGACTACCCGGGTTAATATTGATAAACCCTACTCGCGCTGCATTGCCTAAACAAGCATCAATAGCAATTATAAAGGGATTATGAAAAGATTGGTATATGGTACTAAGATTTTGCTGAAGGTTTACAGCATGAACAGGGTTCTGTAAAGTCCCATAAAGATTGGCAAAGGGGAGCAAGCTTAGCAGCTTGGAGCCGACCAGCGGGCCTAAGCAATCGCCAGTTGCTTTGTCAGTGCCAATACAAACATAGACAATAGGCCGTTCGCCAGATTTGTTTAAAGCATATAACATGGTGAAGATAGAAGATTCAACTTTGGCTAAACAAAGGATATCCTCATAATAATAGGAAAAACCAACTGAAATTCTACTTTCTGTCAAGCCCACATAATACACCATCCCGCTATCAAATATAGTTTTATTATTATTATAAATTATCTGCTTTATGCCTAAAATGTCGCTTTGCCAAACAGCTGAGAAAAAGATACTGCGCCTGCTGATAAAGACAAGGATTAATACGGTATTATATTATCCGCAGTAGAATAGTAATTAATAGTAGCTGTAATATTTAGGAGGACTTAAAGCCTGAAAGCAAGGTTGGTTTTAATAATTGGTTATCTAGGGGCAGTAGTTGGAGCCGGTTTTGTATCAGGACAGGAAGTAGTACAATTTTTTGTAATATATGGTGATCAGGGATTAAGGGGGGTAATTTTAGCTGCTTTGCTTTTTGTGGTTTTAGCAGCCGTATTATTACAAATAGCCCACAAACACAAGATTTCAAATTATCAGGATTTATTATCTTTCATTTTTGCCAGTAAGACTGCGAAAGTTATTGATTTATTTATGGCTGGATTTTTGTTTTTAGGGATCAGTATAATGTTGTCAGCTAGCGGGGCAATTTTTTTTGAACATCTCAATTTGCCTGAGTATGCTGGTATTCTACTGACATATACTGCAGTTTTAATTGCGCTATTTAAAGGAAAGCAAGGATTAATAGCTAGTTACAATTATTTAGTTCCGCTTAAAATACTTTTATTATTGGTTATAAACTTCTATCTGGCTTTTGGAATGAAAAATCATGCAATATTTGATTATACGACTGCTTTAGAAAAACCGGTCAGTTACTACTGGATTATAGCGGCACTGCTATATGTTGCATATAATTTTAGTTTAGCTATGGTTGTATTAATAGAATACCAGTCAATAACTACCCGGCAACAAGGTATAAGTGGAGCAATGCTGGGGGGGATAATCCTCGGATTGCTGTTAATACTAAATTTTTGGGCGCTGGCAAATAGCATTCCGCAAGTGTTTAACTATGAGATTCCCATGCTTTTTGCAGCAGGTAAAATTAGTATGACTGCTAAGTATGGTTACTTATTGGTTTTATGGTTGGGGATTTTAACCACAGCTATAGCAAATACATATGGCTTCACCCAACGTCTGGCCAAATATTCCGGAACAAGTTTCAGAATTATGCTGATTCTAACTTTGACTTTAGCTTTGCCATTATCCGGGCAGAGCTTTTCTAATCTGGTGGGTTTGGTATATCCTATATTTGGTATAATGGGAATAATAATTATTTGTGCATTAATATATAAGCACATAAAAGACATTGTTTGATAGTTATATTATAATACTAGACAAGCAATAAGCAGAAACAGGTGATTAGTATGGATAATTTGCGAAGAATTCCCGCCATTGATGAAGTTTTGATGGATGAGCGAATAAAGGCGCTGATAAACAAATATAACCGCCAGTTTATAGTCACGACAGTACGCCAATCTGTTGATAATCTGCGCTTGGAATTGAAGCTGGAACCACAAGCTTTCAGCAAAGATGATTTAATGGAGAGGATAATAAATTCAGTAGAGAAAAAGATACCTGCCAGTCAGGGTACTTTATATAAAGTTATTAACGGTACTGGAGTCGTATTGCATACTAATTTAGGCCGTGCACCGTTAGGAAGCAGAGCAATCAATTATATAAACGAAATAGCACGGACTTACAATAATCTGGAAATGAATTTGACAGAAGGTATACGGGGATCCCGTTATGATCATGTTGAAGATTTGTTAATTAAATTAACCGGAGCCGAAGCAGCATTGGTTGTAAATAATAATGCTGCCGCAGTAATGCTGGGGTTAAATACGTTAGCTGTTCATAAGGAAGTAATCGTTTCGCGCGGACAATTGGTCGAAATAGGGGGTTCTTTCCGCATTCCTGAAGTAATGAAATTAAGCGGGGCGAAACTTATAGAAGTCGGAACTACTAACAAAACCTATGCCAGTGATTATGCAAATGCTATTAATGAAAACACCGGGATGCTTTTCACTGCCCATACTTCTAATTATAAAATAGTTGGTTTTACTGCTAGTGTTTCTATGGAAGAAATGGTGGCATTAGGTAAGGAATATTCGCTTCCAGTAATGCAGGATTTGGGTAGTGGTATTATATGCAATTTGCAGGAATGGGGATTAAATGAAGAACCACTAGTACAGGAAAGTGTTGCAGCAGGAATTGATATTATTTCTTTCAGCGGTGATAAATTATTAGGTGGGCCACAAGCGGGTATATTAATAGGAAAAAAGAAATATATTGAAGCCATGAAAAAGAATCAGCTTACTCGGGCTCTCAGGGTGGACAAACTTACCATAGCAGCACTGGAAGGAACATTACTGGAATATTTAAGCGGGGATCCCCTGAAGAATATTCCTATTATCAGTATGTTGGCCAACAGTCCTGCAGAATTAAAAAATAAAGCTGAAAGTCTTGCAGATAAAATTAAGATGTGTACAGCAAACTGGGATAAGCTTAAAGAAATAGCAGTTAAACAAACTGAAGATATGGTTGGAGGGGGGGCCTATCCAACCTTCAAAATACCTGGTTATGGAGTGGAACTGGAGTTTATCAATGGTATTCTGGAAACGGTGGTTAAAAATTTACGACAGATGCAGCCTGCACTTATAGCAAGGCGTCAGGATGATAAAATGCTTATTAATGTGAGGACATTAATGCCCGAAGATGATGATTTAATTGTCAGGTTAATGCTGGAATTGATTGATAATGAGTCTAACCCCGGGGGTCTTTTATGAAAAGGATTATAATTGGAACAGCAGGTCATATAGACCACGGTAAAACCACTCTGGTTAAAGCTTTAACAGGGCATGATACTGATCGATTAAAGGAAGAAAAAAAAAGAGGAATATCAATAGAACTTGGATTTGCTCCGTTTACGCTTCCCAACGGGCAAAAAGCTGCAATAGTTGATGTGCCCGGACACGAAAGATTTATTCGCCATATGTTGGCCGGTGCTTTTGGCATTGACTTGGTCTTATTGACGATTGCTGCTGATGAAGGGATTATGCCTCAGACGAGAGAGCATATGGATATTATTGAATTGCTTGGCGTTGATAAAGGGATAGTTGTTTTAACCAAAAAAGACTTAGTTGATGAGGAATGGCTGATGTTGGTGGAAGATGAAATCGAAGTGTATCTGAAGAAGAGCATTTTATCTAAGGCACCGATTATAGCGGTTTCTGCAGTAACCGGCGAAGGTATTGATGAATTAAAAGAGCAAATTGAAATATTGTCTGGAATGGTACAGGAGAAATCCTCCTCCGGATATGCCAGACTGCCAATAGATAGAGTATTTTCTATGTCCGGATTTGGCACTGTTGTGACCGGAACACTATGGTCAGGGAAAATAGGAGTGGGAGAATCATTAGAACTAATGCCTCCGCAAAAGCAAGTAAAAATAAGAACTATTCAGATACATAATGTAAAAACCGATGTCGCCTTTGCAGGACAGCGGGTAGCAGTTAATCTTCAGGGTATTGAACTAAATGAAATCAAGCGCGGGTATTTATTAACTACCCCAGGATCATTTATTCCAAGTTATAGACTGGACACCAGATTGCGTTTACTATCAGGAAGTAACCGTATTATGCATAATTGGAACCGGATAAGATTTCACTTGGGAACTGATGAGGTTTTGGGCAGAATTGTTCTGTTAGACCGGGATGAATTAAACCCGGGAGAAGAAGCTTTTGCTCAGATAATCTTGGAAAAACAAATTGTGGCTCATAAAGGCGATCCTTTTGTTATTAGGTATTACTCACCCGTTTCAACAATAGGTGGAGGAACTGTTATAGAACCCAATGCAGCAAAACAAAAAAGATTTAAAGAAGAAGTGCTAGAGGAATTAGCTATTAAAGAAGAAGGTAGTCTTTATGAGATGCTGCTGCATGAAATGACCTCAGCCGGGCAGGATGTATTTACTGTTGATGACTTGGCCCGCAAGACCGGAAGCCATTTTTCGGAACAACTAAACAATGAGATTCAGCAGTTAATTGATGACGAGCAAATAGTTGAAATTAAACAGGGTATATATATTAGTCAAACAAAGTTAGATAGTATAAATGAAATAATCAATAAAAATCTTCTTCAATATCATAAAAGATACCCATTACGAAGCGGATACCCGAAGGAAGATATGCGAAGCAAATATTTCAGCTATATAAATGGTAAGAATTTTAATGCCATATTAAAATTATTGGAAGAACAGCACTGTCTAATCAGTAAGGGTAATGATATAAGCCGGATAACCCACCAGCCTACACCGGGAGAAAAAGAAAGAAGAGTGATTGACTATATTGTTGATAGCTTAAATCAACAACTTTTTAATCCACCTTCAATTGAAGAAATAAAAAATCATCTGGCTGTGAGCGATACAGAAGTGGCAGAAGCATTAAATTATTTAGTTAATCAAGGGCAAGTAGTCAAATTAGAAGGGGAGAATTATTTTTCCAAAACAGCGATTGAAGAAGGAAAAGTGATTTTAGAGGAGTATTTTAGGGGGGAGCAGGAGCTAAGTTTGGCAACTGCCAGAGATCTTTTAGAAACTTCTCGAAAATATACGCTTCCTCTGGTAGAATATTATGATAAGATTCGTTTTACTCGGCGCATAGGAGATATAAGAATCAAAGCCAAATAGAGAATCAATATAGTATTAATGTTATTATGAAAAATTTTTCAATAAGAAGGCGGACAAGCAAAGCAGTAATTAATTTTCATGACAAAAGTAGTCATGATGTTAAAAAAGAGAAGAGGAGGAACGTGATGAAAAAGAACAGTAGGAAAAAGATAGCGGTATTAATAATTATGGCTTTTATGCTTGCTATCGTAGCTGGATGTGGCGGAGAAGCGAAGGATACCGGTGATAAAGCCGGTGATAAAGCAGAAATGATCAATGTAGGAATTAATGTTGAATTATCAGGTGGAGTAGCGAGTTATGGCACCAACGCCAAAGATGGGGCATTGCTTGCAATTGAACAAATCAATGCCTCAGGTGGAGTTTTGGGAATGCAACTGAATCCTGTTGTCAAAGACTGCAAATCAACTGCTGATGAAGCCATGAGTATAAGTGCAGCCTTGGTTGGTGAAAATATTGTTGCACAGATTGGGCCTCTTACCAGTGGTGATGTCGCAGGCAGTACACCAATCATGATGGACAACAAGATCCCACTGATTGCACCTGCTGCTACTGCATCCAATGTAACAGTTGATGACAAAACCGGCAAAACCAATGAATATATCTTCCGGGTTTGTTTTATTGACCCTTTTCAGGGGACTTTGATGGCTCAATTTGCTGCTGATAATCTGAAAGCTAAAAATGCAGTTATTTATGCTGATACATCGACTGATTATGGCAAAGGCCTGGCAGAATATTTTAAAAAGACCTTCGGAGAAAAAGGCGGAACCATAGTTGGCGAAGAAGGTTATGTGAAAGACGACCGCGATTTCAGGGCAACTTTGACTAAGATTAAAGGAATGAACCCTGATTTTATCTATGTACCTGGTTACTATCAGGAAGTTGCACCACTAATCAAACAAGCCCGTGAACTGGGCATTACTGTTCCAATAGGCGGTGGTGATGGTTGGGATTCACCGGATATGGTAAGTGTTGCTGGAAATGAAGCTTTAAACAATACTTATTTCACCAATCATTATTCTTCACAAGACACAGATCCCAACATTGTAAAATTTGTTGAAGCTTACAAAGCCAAATACAATAAAGAACCTGATGCCTTTGCTGCCCTTGGTTATGATGCTATACAACTCATGGTACAAGGATTGAAAGACGCGCAGGCTGCGGATCCTGTGAAACTGGCAGCAGCACTGGCCAAAATCAAAGATTTCGAAGGTATTACCGGTAAAATGAGTATAGACGAAAAGCACAATCCGGTCAAAGCCGGTGTTATTATTGAATTCAAAGATGGTGCTCAGGTAATGAATACACGAATTCAACCGTAACTAGAGCTGAGGAGGAAGGGAGGGCCAACCCTCTCTTCCTCTTTAAACAGCAGGAGGATGTGGCAATATTGCTGGAATTTATACAACAACTCGTCAATGGTTTGTCGCTGGGGGCAATTTACGCACTTATAGCACTGGGCTATACTATGGTTTATGGTATTATAAAACTAATTAATTTCGCCCACGGGGACATTATGATGGTGGGTGGTTTTGTTGGGTTTTTTTCACTGACTGTTTTTAAAACCAATATAGTGGTAGCAATGATTGCCGCCATGCTTACTTGTGCCATATTAGGTATTTTGATTGAAAAAGTTGCTTATCGGCCTCTGCGTAATTCGACCCGTATTGCAGCGCTTATTACCGCAATAGGCGTGTCATTCTTTTTGGAATATGTGACGATATTCTTGTTAGGCCCTTCACAAAGGGTATTTCCCGATACCGCCTTTCCAATCAAGGCTTATAATATTGCAGGACTCTCTATTTTGAATAAAGATGTTTTTGTGGTAGTTTCTGCGGTAGTTCTTATGCTGATTCTTCAGTATATTATTAAATGGACAAAAACCGGAAAAGCCATGCGGGCAGTTTCTCTGGATCAGGAGGCAGCAGTCCTCATGGGCATCAGTGTCGACAAAACCATTTCCATTACCTTTGCCATTGGTTCGGCATTAGCTGCGGCGGCAGGTGTAATGTACGGTGTTTATTATAGTACAGTAAATCCCCTGATGGGTATCATTCCAGGTTTAAAAGCTTTTGTGGCCGCAGTACTGGGAGGCATCGGTATCATTCCCGGTGCTATGGTAGGAGGATTTGTAATGGGACTCCTGGAAACCATGGTCAGCGGCTATGGTAATAGTCTTTACCGCGATGCAGTCGCTTTTGGCGTTCTGATCCTGATTCTGCTGATCAAGCCTACTGGTCTCTTTGGCAGAGATACCGGTGAAAAAGTGTAGGTGAATAGAATGCAGATAAAAAGTAAATTTATTAGGTTCTGTATAGATGTATTAGTTTTGACAGCCTTGTTTATACTGGTTCAGTATTTTATAACTACCGGATTGCTTGATCAGTATTATCAGATAAATTTGGCTTCGATGTGTATAAATATTATTCTGGCTGTGAGCTTGAATCTGATCAACGGTTTTACCGGACAATTGTCCTTGGGACATGCAGGGTTCATGGCGGTAGGAGCATATGCGTCCGTGGTCATGACTCAAATGCTGGGACAGCCTTTTATTGTAGGATTAATAGTTGCTTGTCTGGCAGCGGCACTCGGCGGGTTTATTATCGGGGTACCAACTTTGAGACTGAGAGGCGATTATCTGGCTATAGCTACCCTTGCCCTTGGTGAAATCATTCGTGTAACCCTGCAAAATATTGATTATGTAAATGGACCGGCCGGCATTCTTGGCATTACTAAAATGACTACCTGGCCTTGGTTGTTTGGAGCTACAGTATTTACTGTTCTGGTGGTTGTCAACCTGATTAATTCCAGTTATGGAAGAGCCATAATATCAGTCCGTGAGGATGAGGTCGCTTCAGAATTGATGGGGATCAATACCACCAAGTATAAGGTTATGGCTTTTGTAATAGGTGCGATGTTAGCAGGTTTGGCTGGCGCCATGTATGCACATTTCTTCTATATAATAAAACCCGACACCTTTAATTTTATGAAATCATTCGATATTCTGGTGATGGTTGTTCTGGGCGGGCTGGGCAGTACGACCGGAGCCATTATTGCTGCGCTATTCATTACCGCCTTGACTGCTGTCCTGCAGTCGTTCCCGGCAATCAGAATGATTCTATATGCCCTAATATTGATTATTGTAATGATCTATCGTCCTCAGGGTTTGATGGGAAATAAAGAACTGAGCAGACAGATCTTTGGCAGAATTTGGGGTGGACGAAAATGAGCCTGATAATGGAAATAAATAACTTAGATAAATCATTTGGTGGGTTGAGCGCAGTGCTGAATTTTAATTTTTGTCTGGAGCAAAACGAATTGATTGGCCTTATTGGTCCGAATGGGGCAGGGAAGACGACCGTATTTAATTTGATTACCGGGGTATATAAACCTGATAAAGGCAGCATCGTATTTAATGGGCAGAATATTGTTGGCTTTGCTCCGCATACCATATGTGCACGAGGCATTGCCAGAACTTTTCAGAACATTCGTCTTTTCAATGATCTGTCAGTATTAGATAATGTTAAGATTGCCTCACACAAAAACGTCCCGTACGGGTTTCTTTCCGCTATCCTCAGGACTCCCGGATTTTTTAAAGGTGAAGATATAATAGAAAAAGATGCCTTAAAATATTTAAAAATATTTAAATTGGATGATAAAAAAGATGAATTAGCCAAGAACTTGCCTTATGGGGAACAGCGGCGCCTGGAGATAGCCAGGGCGATGGCTACCAAGCCTACCATGCTGATTTTAGATGAACCCGCAGCAGGTATGAACCCCCAGGAAACCAAAGAGTTGATGAAATTAATTGCTCAAATCAGGCGTGATTTCAAACTTTCGATACTTCTGATCGAACATGATATGTCTTTAGTAATGGGTGTTTGCGAACGAATTTACGTGCTGGATTACGGCCAGATAATTGCTGAAGGAAGACCGGAAGAGATTAGAAGTAATAAACAAGTTATTGAAGCTTATCTCGGAGAGGAGGTAGAATAGGTGCTCAGATGTGTTGATATTGATGTTTATTATGGAGCAATTCATGCCCTGAAAAAATTATCAATTGAAGTGGAGCAAGGTAGTATTGTAACCTTAATTGGTGCTAATGGCGCCGGTAAAACAACTACTTTGAAAACGATATCCGGACTTTTGCGTCCCCGACATGGCTCCATAGTTTATAAAAATACTGAGCTTTCTAAGGTAGCACCGGAAAAGATAGTCGAGATGGGCATATCTCAGGTGCCAGAAGGCAGAAGAGTTTTTGCTTCAATGAGCGTTCTTGAAAATCTGGAAATGGGCGGTTACCTCCGAAAAGATAAAAAAGTGATGGCTGATGATATGGAAAACGTGTTTAGTCGTTTTCCGCGTTTAAAAGAAAGAAGAAAACAGATGGCAGGAACATTAAGCGGTGGGGAACAGCAAATGTTGGCTATTGGAAGAGCTTTGATGGCCAAACCGCAGTTATTGCTTATGGATGAACCGTCTATGGGATTAGCGCCGCTTTTAGTTAAAGAAATATTTGAAATTATTAAAGATATAAATGAAAAGGGCACTACTATCCTTCTGGTAGAACAGAATGCGCATATGGCATTATCAATTGCTCATAAGGCATATGTTATTGAAACCGGTGAAATTGTGCTTCAAGGAGAAGCAAACACATTGATGAATAGTGAAGAAGTAAAGAAAGCCTATTTGGGAGGTTAGAAGCTTAAGATTTGAGGGGGCAAGACAATGAAAGTCAAAGATCGTATGACAACCAGCGTTAAAACAGTACAGTTGGACACTAGTGTGACAGAAGCTTTTCGTATGATGAAAGATAATAATATCCGCAGACTACCTGTTTTGGAAAAGGACAGGTTGGTTGGGATTACTACCTTAACTGATTTGAACCAGGCTGCACCTTCATCAGCAACTACCCTGAGCATTCATGAACTGAATTATCTGCTGGCAAAAACAAAAATTAAGGATATTCTTCCAAAAAAGCAAAAAGTAATTACTGTTACGCCTGATACCTATATTGAGACCGCAGCCAAAATAATGAGGCAGAATAAAATAAGCAGCCTGCCTGTAATAGAGAACGGGAAATTGGTAGGGATAGTAACTGAAACCGATATATTTGACGCCCTTATTGATATTTTGGGTGTTAAAAAGGCTCATAGCAGAATTGATTTATATGTTAGAGAGCGGCCTGGGACACTGGCAGAAATAACTTCAATTATTGCAGAAAGTGGTATAAACATTTTAAACACAGTGGTATTTTATGAAGATAAAAAAGACCGATATAAGATAATACTGCGACTGGAATCTTTGGAAAACGATGAGCTGATTAAGAAATTAGCTGCAAAAGGATATGAGATAGAATCTGTAATGGTTCGGGCCGAGGAAGATTCATAATTGCCAATAGCCAATAAATAGATTTGACAGCTAATGATTAACGTTATATACTCATTTACGCTAATGGTCTTTTTCGGAGGCGGATCGGTCCTGGTGGGTCGCCTGGACTTCAAATCCAGTTTGCGCCGTAGTGATCCTGCGGTGGGTGAGTTCGATTCTCACACGCTTCCGCCAAATTGTTAGTTGTGCAGGAATAATAATTAATTTTACATGCATCTGGTTTTACCAGGTGCTTTTTATTTATTGAAAGTATAAAATCAGACAATAAATTTATTTCCCGGGAAATATCTACAAATAATTATGAAACAAGCAATTGATGTAGAAAAAGTGAAATTAATGAGAAAATGACTTCCTTCTGCTGTAATAATGACCAACTGCTGCTAAAGCAATTATAAGTCCTAATATTATTAAGGTTAATTTTATATCCTGATATTTAAATATACTTATACCCAGGCCAGTGTAGAGAATGGCTGTAGGGATTTTCCCCAGAGCAGAAGAAACAAAAAAGTTCCAGAACGAGACTCCGGTCAAGGCGGCGGCAGCATTGATAGCTGGAGTTGGGATAACAGGAATAATTCGGGCAATAAGAATGCTCCAGAAGGCTAATCCGGAATCTATTTTGTCAATATCATAATTGAAACGTTTTTTAATTACGTTTTTCGCCCAATCCGAACCCGCATAACGACATATCCAATATGCAACGCATGCTCCAGCTAAAGCACCTAACCAGGAAAGAAGAAATCCCATTTTCCAGCCAAAAAGCAAGCCTCCTGCCGCAGCTAAAATAATATAAGGGAAAATTGGTAATGCGGCCTGTAATACAAATAAACCAAAAGCAATAAAAGGAGCTAAAAAACCAAATTCCTTTAAATAGGCGCTCATTAAATACAAGTTGTTAAAAATTTGTACATCCATATGTATTCCTCTTTAAAAATTAAAAATTCCAATTAATTCTTCTTATTACCATATACACTTTACCATATACACTAAATATATAAAAACTGCAACTATTTTAATTCCTTATATTTTTAGAATTATTATTTAGTTTAAGAATCTTGATTGCGATGTTACAAGTATAATATCCCTAAACCTTATATTAATAATGATATAATCATTATAATTAATAATATAGGGTGATTTTATGCATATTAATATAGTTGATTATATTATTATAGCAATATTGGTGTTAAGTGCTTTAAGTGGTTTTAAACAAGGATTTTTCGTTTCACTGGGGCGAATGGCCAGTGCTGTTCTAGCGATAGGGCTGGCATTTTTTTATAGGCATGATTTTATTCTTTATCTTGATAATAAATTTGATGTTATAAATATTGTGGCTGGATATTTAAATCAAAAAATACCGATATTAGCGGCATTTAGGGAATCCACATTGTTATCTTTCATTGTTCCATCAGAGAGTATTACAGAATTGACAAAGCAATTAACCAGCTTTTTAATTGAACCGGCAGCTGTTCTTTTATTATTTTTCATCGCATTTTTTTTATTCTCGCTGCTTTTTTTGTCACTTAACCACTTGGTCTCCGGCAGGTATTTGGGTGGAATAAACGGGATTTTGGGTATGGTTATAGTTATAAGTCAAAATCTATTAATTACTATTATAGTTTTAGGCATAATTATGCCTCCGTTGGAATTTGCTGCCAGAATAGATATAATGGGAGCGGTAAAACTGTATCATTATTTGCAGGATTCCTGGTTCGCAAACTACTTAATAGGATTTTTTGAAAACTTGAAAGCTATTACTGGAAAGTATGCATAGAGCATTATTCCGAACGGTAAAGCTATTTATAAATTTTAAGGAGGCGAAGAAATGGCAGATAAAAATAAACAGGCTGGCAAAGCATGGTTAAACATGGATAATGATCAAATAGAATTAGTCAAACAATTTAATGAAGGTTATTTAGGTTTCCTGAATAGGGTAAAAACTGAAAGGGAAGCAGTAAAATTTATAACTGAAAAAGCTTCACAAAAAGGGTTTCAATCATTGGAGCAAATTGAAAAAATTGACCCGGGACAAAAGATTCTGGTAAATATTAAAAACAAGGCGGCAGCTCTCTTAATAATGGGGGAAAAACCTTTGTCAGAAGGATTCAATCTGGTTGTATCCCATATCGATACTCCGCGTATTGACTTAAAGGCTAACCCGTTGTATGAAACGGATGGATTGGCCTTATTTAAAACGCATTATTATGGTGGAATAAAAAAATACCACTGGGTGGCGATACCCCTTGCTTTAAACGGGGTAGTTTACAAAAAAGATGGCACTGAAATAAATATAAACATTGGATTTGATGAAGCTGATCCGGTATTGACTATTGCTGATTTATTGCCTCATCTGGCCAAGGAGCAAATGGAAAAGAAAATGGCGGAAGTAATCACTGGTGAAAAACTTACTCCTATAGTAGGCAGTAGTCCTTTGTCAGATGGAGATAATCCAGTGAAAGAGATTGTCCTGCAATTTTTTAAGGAGAAATATGATATTGATGAAGCTGATTTTACCAGTGCTGAGTTACAACTGGTACCTGCTATCAAAGCCAGTGAAACAGGTCTGGACCGCAGTATGGTAGGAGCTTATGGACATGATGACCGTGTAAGTGCTTATGCGTCTTTACAAGCAGCGTTGGAAGTTGAAAATCCGGACACTACAGCCTTATGCTTATTTGTTGATAAAGAGGAAATTGGCAGTACCGGCAATACCGGTTTGCAATCAATTTTACTGGAAAACTTAATTGTAGAAATAATGCATTTAAATGGACCGGTAGATTATTTTGCTGTTCGCAAATGTCTTGCTAACTCACATGCCTTGTCAGCCGATGTAAACGCGGCAGTTGACCCAAATTATCCCGAGGTTTTTGAAAAAGATAATTGCAGTTTTTTAGGTAACGGAGTAGTTTTAACTAAATATACCGGTTCACGCGGCAAAGCAGAATCCAATGACGCGAATCCCGAATTCTTATCGCAGATGCGTAAACTTTTTGATGATAATGGTGTAGTATGGCAAACAGGAGAATTAGGAAAAGTAGATATTGGCGGCGGCGGCACAGTAGCTCAGTATATTTCTCATTATGGGATGGAGGTTGTTGATTGCGGTGTAGCAGTATTAGGAATGCATTCACCTTTTGAAGTAGTGAGCAAGGCCGACGTTTTAATGTCTTATAAAGCGTACCGCGCTTTTATGCAATCATTTTAAGGAAAAACAGCAGGGAAGGGAGGAATTAAAGATGAAGGTCAGACTGACAGAGATGGTTCGGGCTGCAGGTTGAGCTGCTAAAATGGGTCCGGGGACCCTGGAAGAATTGTTAAAAGACTTCATCTTCCCAACTGATCAAAGGCTTCTGGTAGGATTAGATACCAGAGATGATGCTGCTGTGTATAAGATTAATGATGAAACAGCTATAATACAAACACTGGATTTTTTTACTCCAATGGTGGACGACCCTTATGTTTTTGGTCAAATAGCAGCTGCCAATGCTATAAATGATATTTATGCGATGGGCGGCAAACCACTTTTGGCTGTGAATATAGTTTGTTATCCAGATTGTGGTGAGATTGATTTATTAAAACAAATATTAGCCGGAGGGCTGGATAAAGTCAAGGAAGCTGAAGCACTCTTAGTTGGAGGGCATTCTGTTGATGACAACGAGCCAAAATACGGCTTGGCAGTTTGCGGAGTAATTCATCCGGAAAAAATAATAACTAATAGCGGTGCGCAGGAGGGGGACATATTACTATTAACCAAACCACTGGGAAATGGAGTTATTGCTACTAGTATTAAAGCTGAGTTAGCTTCTGAAGAAGCTTACCAGGAAGCAGTTGGCTGGATGTCAATGTTAAACAATAAAGCCTGCACAGCTATGCAAAAAATTGGTGTTAATGGGGCAACAGATATTACGGGCTTTGGGTTTTTAGGGCATCTTTTTGAATTAGCTGAGGCAAGTGATGTAGCAGCAGAAGTATTTGCCGAAAGAATCCCCTTCATGGCTGGGACCTTAGAATATGCCAGTATGGGGTTGATGCCGGGAGGAGCCTATAAGAACCGTGATTATTTATCCGGCAAAGCAGAAGTTGCTCCAGAAGTTAATCCGAATATCAGAGATTTACTTTTCTCGCCGGAAACAGCAGGAGGATTATTAATTTCTGTGAGCAGAAGTAAAGCTGAAAAACTGATGGAAGCGTTGCGTCAGGAAGGTTGTTTTTATTCAGTAGTAGGTCGGATACGACAAAAAGGTTTCCTGCCTATTAGAGTAATAAACGGCGGTGAATAGTTATTGTTTGACAGGGGGAGGAAATTGGAGCGGAAAAAGTTTGAGTTGGGAGATATAGTTAAAATGAAAAAGCAGCATCCATGCGGAAGCTATAACTGGGAAATCATACGTGTGGGTGCGGATATAAAAATAAAATGCCAAGGGTGTGCCCGTATAGTTATGTTGCCCCGCAGCCAGTTTGAAAAAAGAATGGTCAGAGTGGAAGGCAAAACCCTTGGGGACAAATCTGTACCCTAATGCATAATATATAACAAGTTAAAGGGGCCGGGGGAGTGATCTCAAATGAAATTAAAAATAGTATCTACACCCCGTTTTGCCTGCGGAGATTTGGTTACAGTCAAGACTTTGGATGAAAGGAAGCATTTTTGTATTATTGCGATCAGGCATGAGGAGCACCAAGAACCGGTTGCTGTTTTAAAGGCCCTTTTTAATGAAACGTATATTATCGAACAACCACTTAAAGAATTAAAAAGCCTGCTAATTAAAGGCAAGCTATAACTTGCATCTAAAATCTATTCCTGATATAATTTATGGAAGTCCCTGCTCCGGTTTAATAATCGGGGCCATTACCCATGTTTGGGTTAGTCCGTAGGGAGGAGGTGTATTATGCGCTCGTATGAAATGATGTTCATTTTGAAGCCGGATTTATCTGAAGAGGTGGTTGCTGAAACCAAAGAAAGACTGCAATTAATAATTGCAGACTTTGGTGGAGAATTTATCAATCAGGCAGATGGATGGGGCAAAAAACGCTTAGCTTACAGTATCCAGGATTACCTGGAAGGCGTTTACAGCCTGTGGTTCTTCAAAGGCACAGCGGATACTGTCCAGGAATTGGACAGGGTAATTAAATTATCCGATAAATTTCTTCGTCACATGATTATTCGTCAGGATGAGAAGTAGCTAAGTTGGGGGTGGAAAAACTTGCTTAACAGAGTTATTTTGATTGGTCGATTGACTCGTGATCCAGAACTAAGATATTTGCAAAATGGAACTGCCGTTGCGACTTTTACTTTAGCGGTTAACCGCAAATTTAATAAAGAGGAAACGGATTTTATTGATATCGTAGTCTGGCGTGGATTAGCTGAGAATTGTGCTAATTATATCAGCAAAGGAAAATTAGTAGCAGTCGAAGGCAGATTACAGATTCGCAGTTATGAAGATAAAGAGGGACAAAAACGCAAAGTAACAGAAGTTGTCGCAGATGATGTTCGCTTTTTGGAGAAACTGGGGACTAGCTCTTCCAAAAGTACTGCTGCCACAGGTTCTACCAATAATGATTGGGAAGCACTTGGCCGTGAAGTTAACCTGAATGAGATTGACATTGTTGAAAATCATGGCGAGGATGAAATACCTTTCTAAATTAAGGAGGGAATATTTTGAAAAAAGACAGACGTAAAAAGAGACGTCAGTGTAATTTTTGTGCTGATAAAATAGAATCAATCGATTATAAAGAAATACCAAAATTGCGCAGATACATTACTGAAAGAGGTAAAATACTCCCCCGCAGAATTACTGGAAATTGTGCAAATCATCAGCGGCAACTTACAGTAGCGGTAAAAAGAGCAAGGGTAGTAGCCCTTTTACCTTATACAGCAGAATAAACAAGCTTATAAAGCCCTCATTAGAGGGCTTATTTTGTATTAAGAGTTAAGAAGGAAAAGATCTGAAGGTTGAAGAAAGAAAAACTGGGGAGGTGGAGCCTTTGATCGGCAAAAACAAAGAAATTGATATTGCACAAAATTTGCGGGTCATAGAGTGGTTAAAAGCAGACTTGGTTGATTCTACCGGAGTGCTTTTAAAATCCTTGCTGAAGAAAGGAGATGATAGAACCGGCGATGCTTTGGCAGCAATAATCATTATCTGTTATCTGTTGGGCAGACGTGTAGGCGTTAATTTTACAATGGTTGACGCTCGTATAAAGAATAAATTAAATAACAGCTTTGATAATGCAGCAGATTTGGAACAATGGAATGCTGATTTGACAGAACTGCAGAATTATCTGGGGAAAAAGAGGTGATAAATTGCTACCCTGGTTAGTTTTTTTAATAGTATCAGCAGCAGAATGTGTTATGTTAGCATTATTCCCAGCCTTAAACCTATTAGTTGCTATTTTCTGGGGAGCAACATTAATATTGGCGGGAATTTATCTTCATCGTCAACAGCTGATAATAGTATATTTGGCTGATATAGTGGTACTTTATTCTTTTATGGGCATTTTAAGCTTGATGGTTTTTATGCTTTTTTTTGGTATCGCAGGCTTGTTCATGAGTTACTTAACCAATTTAGGCAAAAACTACTACTTTATCCAAAGCAGCGGCGTAATTGTTGCAGTGCTCTGTGTATCATTATTTCTATTCAATTTTTACTTTGGTACTGAGCAGGCAGGTTCAGCCGAACAGGAAGCTGAGTTAAATACATATATGCAGGAAGCAATAGATAATTTTTCTCAATCCGACCTGTATCAGACTTATAAAGAGCAGGGGATCACTATGGAAGAAATTGAGAATGGATTTAATGAGGCGGCAGTGATAATTTTCAAACATTTACCTGCCATTTTCTATCTTCAGGCTATTATGGCAGTATTTTTCATGTTATTCTTTGCTCAATTAGCGAGTCAAACCTGTTCTATTAAGCGTCTAAGGAAAAAAGCATACATTCAGGAGATAATGCCCTGGCAAATAGTATGGGTATTTATTGCCGGAATAGGTTTATGGCTCTGGGGGAGTAAAGAGGCGTCTGCCGTTTATTATTTGGGCTCAAATATTTTAGCAGTAATAAGCCCAATAGCAATATATTATGGGTTATCCGTTGCTTTGTATATATTTAATAAAACTCCGATAAAAAAAAGTATCTGGTTAATTATTTTGATAGTCTTCATTGTCATAATTTTTACCCTGCCTATAATCATTATGCTTGGCTTAATTGGGCTTTTTGATGCTTTGATAGACTATAGAAAAATACGTTTGCAGGAGGAGGGTTAATTCATGAAAGTTATTTTATCAAAAGATATTAAAGATTTAGGCAAAATGGGAGAAATAAAGGAATTGGCAGATGGCTATGCCAGAAACTATTTAATACCCAGAGGTATGGCGGCTGAAGCTACCAAGGAAAAGCTTAAGGAAATTGAAGAAAAAAACCTTAAAGCGCAAAAGACTAAACAAAAAGAAGTAACATTGGCCGAAGATATAAAAGCAAAATTGGATGGCAAAGCTATTAAAATAAACCTTAAAACTGGCGGTGGCGACAAACTTTTCGGAGCGGTAACTACTAAAGAAATAGCTGAGCTTATAGAAAAACAACTAAAAATTAAAATTGACAAGAAAAAAATTGAGATTGCCGAGCCCGTTAAACATTTGGGGGATTATGTAATAAAAATCAAACTCTATCCTGCTATCCAGGCTGAGGTTAAGCTAATAGTCTCAACAGAATAGTTCAGGAGGGTTTAGATAAATGAAGCAGTATCGAATAAAGCAAAAGTACCAGTCGCGTTCAAATGAAAATGAAAAAGAACTTGGCTGGCGTATTGAAGCAATCTATAAACTATTAAAAAATATTTATGGTTCCCAGGGTTTAATTCTGCGAGCCAGTAAATTCGACGCTTTGGATCTAATGGGATCTGTTAATATTAATGAACGTATTTTAGCTTTGCAAAAGTTATTGGAAGACCCCTGTATAAATGAGGTGGGCGATTTTTATGACTGCAGAAGCATCATTGAGCATCTGGAGGCACTGGCAACTGATATTTATGCCCGTAAAACCATTGAAGATGAACTGCAGCACAACATTCAGACTAAAATAGAACAGAAATATAATGATTATTTGCGTGAGATAAGATTGGAGATATTAAAAGCCCAGAATGCTAGTCCAGAAAATGCCCAGACTCTGAAAAAATATGGACAGTTAGAGAAAATGGAAATGACATCTCTTAATCATTCAGCCCTGGAGATGCTTAAACCAAATTCATTTGACGAAATTTATGGCCAGGATCAGGCAATAAAATCCCTGGTTGCTAAGCTTAATACTCCTTATCCGCAGCATATGATTCTCTATGGGCCCCCGGGAGTTGGAAAAACTACTTGTGCCCGATTGGCGCTGGAGATGGTTAAAGGAAAAAGTAATTCGCCTTTTAAAAAGGATGCTCCCTTTATCGAGGTAGATGGAACTACTTTGCGCTGGGATCCCCGTGAATCAACCAATCCGTTATTAGGTTCAGTTCATGATCCCATTTATCAGGGGGCAAGACGTGAACTAGCTGAGGAGGGTATTCCTGAGCCAAAGCCCGGACTGGTTTCGGAGGCACATGGTGGAATACTGTTTATTGATGAAATTGGCGAAATGGAACCATCAATGCAAAATAAGCTGCTTAAAGTTTTAGAAGACAAACGGGTTTTCTTTGAATCTTCCTATTATGATCCTAATGATTTAAGAATACCTAAGTATATTAAGAAGATTTTTGAAGAAGGGATACCTGCAGATTTTGTTCTGATTGGTGCTACGACCAGAGATAAAAGTGATATAATCCCAGCGTTTCGTTCTCGTTGTATGGAGATTTATTTTCAGTCACTTAAAGCAGAACATATAAAACAAATAGTTAAGAACTCAGCATGCAAGCTGGATATTGCCATCGAAGAGGGAGTCGAGGGTATAATTGCCGAATATAGCTGTGACGGACGCAGCGCCAACAAGATTCTTGCTGATGCGTTTTCCCTGAGTCTGAATGAAATAAAAGATAAGAATATACTATCAGTTACAAAGGCAAGGATTTATGAGGCAATCCAAAATAACCGCATTTATCCTGCTATTGACATCAGAGCCAGTAACTCCTGTGAAATCGGCAAAATTTTTGGAATAGGTGTATCCGGCTTTCGGGGCAGTCTGATAGAAATTGAAGCTACAGTTTTTAAGCCAGCAAGAACAGGTAAAGGTTCGCTAAGATTTAATGATACTGCTGGCTCGATGGCCAAAGATTCAGTCTTTAATGCTGCTTCTGTGTTGCGGTATGAATATAATGAAAGTCTCAGCAACTACGATTTGCATATTAATATAGTAGGCGGGGGTAAAATCGACGGACCGTCAGCTGGAGCTGGCATTTATCTGGTAATCCTAAGTGCTATTCAGAAAAAACCTATTTGGCAAAATGTTGCTATAACGGGTGAAATATCGATTCAAGGCCATGTAAAGCCGGTGGGCGGCATTTATGAAAAGATATATGCGGCTGAACAAGCAGGAATGAAGAAAATTCTAATCCCGGAAAAAAATCTGAAAGATATTCCCAACGGCTATAACGGAATTGAAATAATTCCGCTAAAATTTATATATGAAGCATATCCTCACGTATTTAAATAAAAATATGGAACGTAAAATAAACAGCGGCATAAACCGCTGTTTTTAATTTGACCTTCTCATTGATTTTAGTATAAAATAGCTTTGTTAAAAGCGGGAGTAGCTCAGTGGCAGAGCACCGGCTTCCCAAGCCGGGTGTCGAGGGTTCGAATCCCTTTTCCCGCTCCATTTAATTAAATTTGAGCGCAGCGAACGTGAAATCATTGTGCACGAATGTGCTCCCTTATAAATAAAATTGAATGTTACTAAAGGGAGATTACTTTATCGCCAAGTTCTTAGATTTGAAAACAAAAATTACTGATAACAAATGAAAAGAAAGTGATGTTATACCATTCAGAAGGGAGAATCCAAATGAGCAAACATATTGTAACTGTTATTAAACCCCATTTAAAAAGAGATAAGGATTTAATTAACTGCAGGGAGTGTGCCACTTCATGCCAGTCAGCCTGCAAAACATCATGCACCGTAGGTAACCAGACTTGTCGTAATAGTTAATCGGGTAACCAGATTTCATTATCCAGTTATAAGTCAATGGAGGAGAATTTCTAATTGTTTCAATTGGTTAATTATGACTTTAATGCCAATATTCATTTCTATAAGTTTAATGAACTCAATATTTTATTAGATGTCAATAGTGGTGCCGTTCACTTACTTGATGAGCAAGCTGCTAAAATAATTCAGAATCTGGTCAAATATCAAGGCGATTTTTATCGGGCTATGGAAGATTGCTATTCTGAATACTCAATGGAAGATCTTACTGATACTGTCTATGAGTTATTAGGTTTATGGGAAGATGGAGCACTTTTTACTGATAAGGATGAAGATATTAATCCGGAACTATTTTCATTATCTGTTAAAGCGCTTTGTTTGAATGTTGCTCATCTATGCAATATGAAATGTGAATACTGTTTTGCCAGTCAGGGAGATTTTAATACTAAAAAAGGACTCATGTCGATAGAAGTTGGTCAGAAAGCTATCGATTTTTTGATTGCCAGGAGTGAGGGGCGCCGCAATTTAGAAATAGATTTTTTTGGCGGGGAACCATTATTAAATTTTGACGTAGTTAAACAATTAGTAAGTTATGCCCGCCAAAGAGAAGAGGAAACAGGTCGCAAATTCAATTTTACCCTTACGACTAATGCGGTGCTTTTAAGTGATGAAAGTATGGATTTTATTATTGATAATGATATTAGTATTATTCTAAGTCTGGACGGCAGACCAGAAATTAATGATCGTCATCGTTTACTCAATAATGGTCAGGGCAGTTACGATATTATTATTGATAACATAAGAAACGCTGTTGCCAGACAACCAGTCAGCTATTATGTTCGGGGAACTTTTACCCGCTATAATCAGAATTTTTCTTTGGATGTTAAGCATATGGCGGAACAAGGATTTGAATCACTATCCATGGAACCGGCAGTCGGGGCAGATAGTGATTTTTCAATTCGCAGAGAGGATTTGCCTTGGGTTTTAGCTGAATATGAAAAGCTGACTGAATTGTTGTTGGAATATTTTAATAAAGGACAAGCGGTAAACTTTTTTCATTTTGATCTGGATTTACAAAAAGGTCCCTGCCTGGCTAAAAGAGTCAGCGGATGCGGTGCTGGCTCCGAGTATCTGGTTATAACTCCCGAAGGAGATATTTATCCCTGCCACCAATTTGTGGGAGAAAAAATTTTTTTCCTTGGCAATCTCATGCAAAGCCATTTGGATGAAAAAATTCAGGCAGCATTTCGTAATAACCACCTGGAAAACAAACCTGAATGTATAAAGTGCTGGGCCAGATACTTTTGCGGCGGTGGTTGTCATGCCAATAATTATTACCGGAATCACGATATAAGCACACCGGATGATATATCATGTCAGATGCAGAAGAAGCGTATAGAAGCAGCAATCTATTTAGAAATACATAAAAGAGAGTATTAACCGTTTAATATTTTATATGCAGGAAGGATTTTCTATACTAACTAAAGAAATATAATAGAATTTAGCAAAAATAAAATAATGGAGAGATATTATGGCAGATTATTTAAAGCACACTAAACCATTAGAAAAAGCAGGTATTGTTGGGCTGATATTAGTCATCATTGCACTTATTTTTTTATTTTCCGTAAAAACATCAGCTTATTCAGTTTATATTGACGGAGAGGAAAAATTTGCTGTCAAGCATAATAGTGACATTGCTTCGGCAATTGAGAATTTTATAAAACAACAGGAAAAAGTTTCTAATCTCAAATTGGAAGCTGTCAGTGAGATCAGTTGGGAAAGAAATCTGGTTGACAAGAACTCCGTTATAGATAAGGCTAATATTGAAAAAGAGTTAAAGAAGTCGGTTAAATTTGCTACCTTGGGGGTAGAATTACAGGTAGGGGGAAAGCATATTGCCTATCTGAGCAATATGAAAGTAGCAGAAGAACTGCTAAGTGAATTAAAGAAGGAATTCAGCGTGGTGGATGAGGGGGAAGAATTACTGGAAGTTTCTTTTGCCGAAGACCTTGATTTAATCGAAAAAAAAGTTCCCGTAAACGAAGTTATTTCTAAAGAAGAAGCTTATAACCTCATAAAAATAGGTACCGACAAACCGGAAATCTATATTGTCCGTGAAGGAGACAACCTTTGGTCAATTGCACGTAAAAATGATATGTATGTTGACGATATTATGCGCACTAACAATCTTAAAAGCGAAGACCTACAACTGGAGCAGGAGCTAATATTAGTTGCCAGCAAACCTTACATAAGTGTAATTGCTCGGGTTGAAGGAGAAAAGGTTGAACCTATTCCATTTGAGACGAAGACGGAGATAGACAAGAATTCGAGTAGCAGGGTCAGAATTAAACAGGCTGGTGTAGACGGAGAAAAGCAGATTAGTTATGTTGCCACCAAAGTCAATGGTGTAGTTGACACTCAAGAAATAAGGGAAGAAACTATTCTTAAAAAAGCTGTAGATAAAATCATTGTTAAAGGGACCAAAGTAACAGTTGCTTCCCGTGGTGGAGGAACTGGAGCGTTGGACTGGCCGGTTTACGGTTCAATTAGCAGTTATTTTGGCAGCAGAAGCGGTGGGCATACCGGTCTGGACATAGCTGCTTCTTCCGGAACTGCTATTAAAGCTGCCGACTCGGGAACTGTGACCGGGGCAGGTTACCAAGGAGGATATGGCAACTTGATTACTGTAAATCATGGTAACGGTATTGTTACCCGCTATGCACACTGTAGTGCAATCAATGTATCCGTTGGGCAAAGTGTAGCCAAAGGAATAGTTATTGGAAAAGTTGGCTCAACGGGTAATAGTACCGGATCGCATCTTCACTTTGAGGTTTTGGTGAATGGCAGTTTCAAAAATCCTTTAAATTATTTGCGCTAAGGAAAAAACTGCCCTGACTTTTGAGAGTCAGGGCTTTATTTATTTTTATAGTTTGTAATGAAAGGATTGATAATCAATGTACGACGTGATTATTATTGGCAGCGGACCGGCCGGGCTAACTGCTGCAATTTATAACGGGAGAGCCAAGCTAAAGACTATGGTCTTGGAAGCCGCGGGAGTTGGAGGAAATGCTGCTTTAACTGATAAAATTGATAATTTCCCCGGATTCCCTTTTGGAATTGACGGCAGTGATCTGATGGATAATTTTCGCAAACAAGCGGAACGTTTTGATGTGGAAATTAAAATGGAAGAAGCCACAAGTTTAGCAGTCGATAAAACAGGGATCAAAATTCTAACTGACCAGAATGAATATTTAAGCAGAACTTTAATTATTGCTACCGGTGCCAAACGCCGGCAGTTAGAAGTTCCGGGAGAAAAAAGTTTCTTGGGCCGGGGAGTATCTTACTGTGCTACTTGTGACGGAGCTTTTTTTAATGGCTTACCAGTAGCAGTTGTTGGCGGTGGAGACGCAGCTGTAAAAGAAGCGTTACATTTGGCTGATGTTGCTTCGCACGTTTATCTGATCCACCGGCGGGAAGGTTTTCGGGCTAATGAAACAGCAATGGCCAAGCTAAGGGCTAATGAACGCATTTCTTTGAAACTCAACCGGGTTGTCGAAAAAATTGAAGGGCAGGAATTTGTTACCCGACTGTTGTTAAAAGACGTTAAAAATCAGGAGCAGGAATTCTTAGCGGTCGATGGTATATTTATAAGCATTGGGTTAGTACCGGAAAACACATTGTTCAAAGATTTTGTTGAGACCAGAGATGGATACATAATTACCGATACAAATATGAGGACATCACAGCCTGGAGTTTTTGCTGCCGGGGATATTGTTTACAAAACTTACAGGCAAGTAGCTACGGCTGTTGGTGATGGGGCTTTGGCAGGAATCGCCGCAATTGATTATTTAAAGGAATAAAGCCTTTATTTGTCTTCCCCGTTTTCCTTCACCGCATTGTATAATGGGGGCTGAAGGGAGAGGAAGACTGTTGGGAATAAAGGATCTTACCACAGCTAAAACTATTCTTTTACCATTAATAATTATATTAATAATTGCTGTTCTATTAAGTAAAAACAGTAATGCAATTATGCGTTTTATGGTAGGACAGGAAGTCGGGCTTAAAACAGCTGATTTCAATCAGATGGAAACAGATAATTTCATTATCAGATATACTATAATAGATGATAATGATATTAATATTGTTGACAGTGCTTCAGAATATGCATATGAAACAGTTACTGATTTCTTTAATTTTAAACCTCAAGGCAAGACTATGATAGTTGTCTATCCTGATACGGTTAGTTTAGCGCGTAGTTTCGGATGGGATAAAAGTCAAAAGGCAGAAGGGGTATACTGGGCAGGCTCAATTCGTGTAATATCACCGCAGTTTTGGCAGGAAGAGGTACTGTCAAATGATGATTTTGATTTGTTGCAGGCAGGGCCGCTGGTTCATGAATTCGCACATCTCATGGTTGACGAGCAAACCAGAGGCAATTATAATCGTTGGTGGACAGAAGGTATTGCCCAATACACAGAAAAGAAGATCACCGGATTTCAGTTTGATCAACCATTGGCAAACGGGCAGGAATTTGAAATCTACTCACTGGCTGATTTAAATAAAAAATTTGACAGCGATGAAAGCCTGCTGGCTTATTGGCAATCTCTGCGAATTATCGAATATATAGTTGCTGACTATGGGGAAGCAAGCCTGTTTAGTATTATGGATTATTTGGGACAAGGCGACAATCTTAAGCAAGCTATAACAAAAGCCTTATCAGTTAATTTTGAGGAATGGGAACGAGGGTTATATGAGGTGCTGCAAAAATATCCAGGGTGAGAGGTGTAAATTTTGCGGGATACTTTGATTATTGAGGGGGGGCACCCTCTTCAGGGACAAGTCACTGTCAGCGGGGCTAAAAATGCCGGTCTGGTTTTAATGGCCGCAAGTATAATGGCTGATGGTGAAACTATATTGGACAATGTTCCTCTGATTAGTGATGTTGAAGTAATGATCCGTATATTAAATGATATTGGTGTAAAAACCGAGTGGAGAGAGGATGGCAGTCTCTCTATTTGCCCGCCTCAAGGTGAAGTAAAAAGCCATACTTCTTATGAGTTGGCGAAATTGCTCAGAGCTTCCAATCTGTTTTTGGGTGCTATGCTTGGCCGCCAGGGAGAAGCGACCATTTCCTTGCCCGGTGGTTGTGACATAGGTACCCGGCCGATGGATCTGCACATCAAAGGTTTGCAGGCTTTAGGGACTGATTTGGAACTGGAGCACGGTTATATATATGCCAGGGTGAAAAAAGCTAATGGCGCCAGGGTATATATGGATTTCCCCAGTGTAGGTGCTACTGAAAATATTATGATGATGGCTGCTAAAACACCGGGGCAATCAATTATTGAAAATGCTGCTAAAGAACCGGAAATAGTGGATTTGGCAAATTTTCTCAACTTTATGGGAGCTAAAGTGCGGGGAGCCGGAACAGATATAATTAGAATTGAAGGAGTTAATGAATTAAAACCGGGCAGATACGCAATTATTCCGGACAGAATTGAAGCTGGAACCTATATGATTGCCGCGGCTATTTCCCAGGGAGAGATATTGGTGCAAAATGTTATTCCAACTCATTTGCATCCTATTATTGCCAAGCTACAGGAAGCTGGGGCAACGGTGCAGGAAACTGATCAAGGTATTTTAGTAAAAGCAGGAGCACAAATACTGCCTATAGATATAAAGACTTTGCCGTATCCTGGATTTCCAACGGATATGCAATCACAGATGATGGCTTTACTATCACTGGCAAATGGTACCAGTATGATAGTTGAAAACGTATTTGAAAATCGTTTTCAGATAGTTGATGAACTTAAACGGATGGGAGCTAAAATCAAAGTCGAAGGGCATACGGCAGTTATTGATGGAGTGAGTTCACTTTTTGGAGCGCGGGTCAAAGCTACTGACTTAAGAGCTGGTGCTGCTTTAATTCTGGGTGGTTTAGCCGCTGAGGGTGAAACAATTATTGACAATGCCGGATATATATTCCGAGGTTATGAAAACATTAAGGAAAAGTTAAATACTTTAGGAGCTAAACTAGTTTAGACTGCGATATTTAATATACTATCCAAAAAAAAGAAGACGATAAGTCTTCTTTTTTTTTCCTGAAATTGCATAAATTTTTCTCGCATAGATGATAAAGACACGGAAGAAAATAAATAAACCTGAAGCCAAAAGCTGAGATTAGGGGGAATAATGTGAATAAAACATGGAAGGGCGCCTTATATTTTTTACTGTTTTTTTGCTTGGGAGCAGGATTATTTGATATTATCGGATTGGTTCTGGATGACAGAACTATTGTCAGTGAGGAGAAAGACCAGACAATAAAAAACGGAACTATAAGTGAAGTAGCGGCCCAGGTGAGCCCGGCTGTGGTAGGTATAACTAATCTGCAGCGCAGTAGTGATATTTTTAATCAACGTACCAGTGAAAGTACAGGCTCAGGTGTTATTGTTGATGAAGAAGGGTATATTGTTACCAATAATCATGTAGTAAAAAATGCAGAACGTTTAATTGTAACTTTAATAGATGGAAATGAGGAAAATGCCGAAGTAATAGGAACGGATACCCGATCTGATTTGGCGTTAATTAAAATAAAGGTGGATCAACATGTAACTCCGGCAAGATTTGGGGATTCAGACCAGTTGGTAGTCGGGCAGGAAGTGCTTGCCATAGGTAATCCTATGGGGTTGCGTTTTGCTCGCTCAGTTACTGCTGGAGTAATTAGTGGCTTGAATCGTTTGCTTACTACAGAAGAAGGTTTTTCTTATCGCCTGATTCAAACTGATGCGGCCATCAATCCTGGTAACAGCGGGGGGGCGCTTTTTAACCTCAATGGTGATGTAATCGGGATAAATACTATTAAGATTTCAGCTGATGGATTTGAAGGTATGGGATTTTCTATTCCAGTTAATCAAGTTCGTCAGGTTGTTGAAACCCTTAAAAAACACGGCCGGGTTGACTGGCCTAATATGGGAATCAGAATAATCGGCGAAATTGGTGACGCAGAAGCAGATTATTTTGATTTGCCTGACTGTTGCGGAGTAGCAGTAATTCCCGAGGAAGGCAGTCCAGCTGAGCGGGCAGGAGTAAAGCCCTATGATATAATAACAGCTATTGATAACAAACACGTGGAAACGGGAGTGGATCTGCAAGAGACTATTGCCAGCAAAAAAATTGGGCAGACAGTAAAAGTTAAAATCGCAAGGATACCAGAAAGTGAACTGGGCAAGACCCAAATAAAAACTTTTTCCATTAGACTCACCCGCTAAGTTAAAGGGGTTGACTATTATGAATATTTACAAATAAAATAAGCGCGGCTTTTATAGCAGCGCTTTATTTTCAATGGTTTGTGGGCTAGACTATAAAAAACGAATGAGGGAGGAAAAATTGAAATACAGAATCATTTCGGTCGGTAAGTTACGCGAACCTTTTTATAATGATGGCATAAAAGAATATCTTAAAAGATTGAAACCTTATGCCAGTATAGAATTAATAGAAGGTCTGGAGGAAAAAATAAGCCCCAGGGCAGGAGCTGGGGATATTGAAAAATGCCGGCAAAAAGAAGGAAATAAACTTCTAAGTTTGATTGGCGAAGACGAAATAATAATTGTTTTCGATATAGAAGGGGAGGTAGTATCTTCTGAAGAATGGGCTGAATATATTTTACGATTAAACATCAGTAAATATAAAAGGGTAAACCTGATTATAGGAGCTTCTTTCGGGGTTGATGAGAAAGTTAAACAAAGGGCTGAACGAATAATCTCCTTTTCCAGGATGACTTTTCCTCATCAGATGGCTGTATTAATATTAACCGAGCAAATTTACCGCGGTTTTAAAATAATTAAGGGGGAACCATATCATAAATAATGGGAAAGCATTTTCTGACAGCTTTATATAATAACTCAAACCATAGGGAGGTTAAAATGCAAAAAGTTACTGTAGCAGAATTATTGCAAGATATTAATAAATTTGAAGGGAAATCAGTAATGGTTAACGGGTGGGTAAGATTACACCGTGATCAGAAGACCTTTGGGTTTATAATGTTAAATGACGGTACCCATTTTAATTCTCTACAAATATTATATGAAAAAGATAACCTGAAAGATTTGGCATTGGCCAGCTTGAGAACTGGGGCTGCCATATCAGTAACCGGTTTAGTTATTAATACCCCGGAGGGCAAACAACCTCTGGAGATACAAGCCACACAGATCGATTTAATTGGTGATTGCCCGGCAGACTATCCAATTCAGCCAAAACGCCATACCCGGGAATTCTTACGGGAAGTAGCGCATTTGCGTCCTCGAACTAATTTGTTTTCGGCTGTTTTCAGGGTTCGGTCTTTGGCAGCTTTTGCCGTACATCAGTTTTTTCAGCAGCAGGGATTTATCTATGTACATACACCGATTATTACAGCCAGTGATGCTGAAGGGGCAGGAGAAATGTTCAGGGTAACTACTTTAAATGCTCAAAAACCACCTTTAAATGATGATGGAACTGTAGATTTTTCACAGGATTTTTTTAGCAGCAAGACCAATCTTACTGTAAGCGGGCAACTGGAAGCGGAAGCTTTTGCCCTGGCCTTTAACAAAGTTTATACTTTTGGCCCCACCTTCCGTGCGGAAAACTCAAATACTGCCCGACATGCGGCCGAGTTCTGGATGATTGAGCCAGAGATTGTTTTTGCTGGCTTAAAAGAGGATATGGATCTGGCCGAAGCTATGGTTAAATATGTTATCAGTAATGTATTGGAACAAGCACCTGCGGAAATGCAATTCTTTAATGAATTTGTAGATAATAACTTGCTGGAACGTTTGCAGCAATTAGTGATACAGGATTTTGCCCGCATTACTTACTCGGATGCGATAGGAATTTTACAGGCTTCACGGCAGAATTTTGATTATTCGGTTAGTTGGGGCAGTGATCTGCAGACTGAACATGAAAGATACATTACTGAAAAAGCTTTGGGCAAGCCGGTTTTTGTAACTGATTATCCCCGCGATATTAAAGCCTTTTATATGCGCCAGAATGATGACGGTAAAACAGTAGCAGCTATGGATTTACTGGTTCCTGGTGTGGGAGAATTGATCGGCGGCAGTCAAAGGGAAGAAAGAAGAGAGATGCTTCAGAAACGTATGGCAGATATGCATATTTCCCAACATGAACTGGGTTGGTATCTGGAACTAAGGAGATTCGGGGGCGTACCTCATGCTGGCTTTGGTGTAGGGTTCGAAAGGCTTATAATGTATCTGACCGGAATCAGTAACATTCGCGATGTTATACCCTTTCCCCGCACCGTAAACTCATGTACTTTTTAAACTTCTGTTGGATAATTATGCTTTCCTGACGGTAAATAGCTCAAAAATAATATTATCGATATAGTCTGGTAATTGTTCAGCTTCCGCTTGACTTCTAACGGTCCAAATTAATAAGAGGATATGCCTGCGTTTTAGTCTTTTGCCCAGCCAATCAGGCAGACACCCTGTTTCATAAGCAATAAAGTGGGGGGAACTTACGCAATTCAAAAGCAGGTATTTAAGGAGTAATTTTTGATATAAAGGAAGATTTTCACCTTCAAAGCTGCCTGAAAGCTGTCCGCGCATTATTTCCGGTGCCATTTTTTTGAAATATCCCACTGTAAAAGGATTGAATGACTGGATAGCAAATGGTCCTGAATAGCTTTTGAGTATGTTCAGAAGGGTTTTTTCTAATTTTCCAACTCTGCTGCGGCTTTTTATCTCAATTAACAGCGGAACCTGCCCGGCGACCAAAGATAGAACATCTTCAAACAAAGGTATACGTTGCGAAGAATCAAGCAATGACAATTCTTTTAAATGATCCCAATCCATTTCAGCTAATTTTTTATTTGTCCCCGTCATTCTTAAAAGATCATCGTCATGAAAAACTATTACTTTTTCGTCAGCAGAAAGCTGAACATCCAGCTCAATTGCATAACCTTTTTTAATCGCTTGTGCAAAAGCCAGCATAGAATTTTCCGGCACGACCTGGTCATTAGTATGCAGCCCCCGGTGGGCAAACGGCATCATGGTCAGGACAGCTTTTGGGTCAGCGGTAGTATTGACAAAATGAGTCATTTAATAAAAACTCCTTTATTGATTCTTATGCTGGGGTATTGTTAACAATTATTCCGGCACTTAAGGATATGTACAAAATAAAAATATCGTTTATAAACAGATGCTGTCAACAAACCTGTCGGATTTCAAGTTTAGCTGGTTATTTGATTGGGTTGGTAAATTATGATTGTCGAAATAAAAATGAATGAAAGATTTAAGGATATTTTAAGTATTTAAATATATAATTATAAATAAAAAAGGGGGAAAAACCAATAATGAAAAAAGTTAAAACTAAGCTTTCAATTATCATGGTATTAGTATTTGTATTTACTATGGTTATTGGTGCGACTGCTTTTGGCGCATGGTCTTCAGTTCAGAAAGTGGAAGCATATTCAGGGGTAAAAGTATTTTTAAACGGAACAGAAGTAATAAACCCTGATCAACCTCTAATAATCAATGACAGGACCTATGTTCCTTTGCGAATGATAATGGAACTGGTTGGTAGCAATGTAACCTGGGATGCAGCAAACTACAAGGTCATGCTGACCGGAGCCAGCGCCGGCCAATTAGCTGCCAAAGACGCGAAGATAGCAGACCTGGAAAAACAGAACACCCAATTGAAAAATGAAATTGCGGCACTTGAAAAAGATACCGGTGCTGATCTGGATAAAATCGAAGCTGACCTTCTTGATACTTTTGAAGATGCCGGTAAAAAATATTTTGACGATGATTATATCGATGTTTCATTATCCTTGAGCGGAGATGAAGATGGTGTAGCCTATTCTATCAAGCTGAAATTTGGAAGTAAAAGCTCTTATGACGATCTGTCCGATGCCGATGAAAGCGATATCGAAGATTTCCTGGATGCTGTGGAAGACGAATTAGTTGATGCTTTTGACGGTACTGACTATGAAGATGCAGATATTACCGGTAAACTGACTGATGAAGATAATTCCAAATTATATGCAAAATACAACGGCAGTTCCTATACATATAGTTGGGGAACCGATGACTTAAGCGATATAGAAGATGATGTAAATGATGCCTTCAGTAGTGTCTATGATTATTTTGGCGACTACTCAATAAAAGTCGATATTAGCCTGACAGGTGATGAAGATGATATCAAATATGAGATTGAAATAAATGCCAGCCGTTCATCAAAATATGATGAAGAAAACGAACTTGCCATAGCATATATCAATGATTTGGAAGATGATGTGATCGATGAAATTAAAGATGAAATTGACGGCACGGATTTTGAACATGCGAATATCAGCGGAGACTATTCAGTAGAATATTAAAGCTTGATAAACATTGATTTTTGAAGGTGTTTTTAATTTGTAGTTACATACAGTGAAGACAGTGTAATGCGTTAAAAATTCTAATAAAAGGCTGGTTTTGGGATTTAGGCCAAGACCAGCCTTTTTTGCTGCAACTGATTTTAGTTTGAAAAGGAAAAAGACAGCATTTAATGCTTACCGGCAGATCGGGTCTAAAGCCGGTTGCTGTATGACCAAAATGGCAAGAAGATAGTCAGGCAAGCTGCAATGGCTAGAACCAGTCAGGCCATAATTCCATAAAATAATAACAGAAAAGGTGTGCAAGGAGGAGTCCTGTTTGCGTAAAGCACTGATCAGGTTAGAAGATGTTGGACCGGGCGGACCTTACAGTTCAGCAGAGAGTTTAAAAAAATTGAAGATAATAGCCGATTACCTTAAATCTGAGCAGGTACATTTTCATATATCTTTGATTCCACATTATATAGATCCGCCTTCGGGTTACAGTAAATCAATCGATACAATGGATGATCCGTTTATAATACTGTTTAATGAAACGATAAATTATATGAATCAATGCAGTTCCGGACGGGCAGTTGGCATGCACGGCTATACCCATCAATTTGCTCAATCTGCAAGCGCTGTTGGGGATGAGTTCTATAGCTCTAACTGCACGCAAAACTGTCCCCCGGAGGATATGCCTGCTGCTGTTTTTGATCGGGAGGCATTTTTTAGTTCGTATGCTTCCAGCAGAATGATAGCTGGTTATGAATGTTTCAAAAAATCATATATTCCGCTTAGCTGGGGATTTTCTACGCCGCATTATACAGCGTCTTATACGCAGAGGGAAATCCTGGAGGCATGGTCAGGCATATTTTATGAAAACAATCCCTGGATAGATGATTCTAAAAGGGTCAGCATTATTGACAGAGATTCACCTTTTTATAGAGGAGTCATATATGTGCCGACACCTTTGTATTATGTGGATGGACTCAGGGCAGAGGAGACAATTGCCAGGATAATTAATGCTCTTGATGATTATGGAGAAGATGACCTTGCTTCATTTTTTTATCATCCCTATTTGGAATTTGATTTTATTCAAGTGGCTGGGGAGGGTTACACCTATGCTGAAAATTCCTACTTAAAAAGACTTATTCGGGCTTTCAGGGAGAGAGGCTTTACTTTCGTATCCATGATAGGTTTGATTGATTTTGTCCCTTCGACCCGCGAGACTGATTTTTTCCCCGGGACTGACAAGCAGATTATGAAAGGTTCTTTAATCGATAACAACCAGAGCGGATTGATCATCTGGTCAGTTCCAGAGGGCAACTGGCATTATTGTCCATGTTTGTTGGAGAACTTTCCTAACCGCCAGGCTGACAAATCCTCCTTTGCTGATATATTAATGCTTACCAATTGGGCGGTAGGCAGTGGCTGGATACCTTTGACGGGTGATGTTGACGGAGATGGTATCGATGATGTGGTAGTCTGGGACCCGGAGCAGGGTGAATGGCAGGCAGCATTAAGTGATACAGAAAAGTTGATTCCTCATCCGGGGCCGGGAGATTTTATCTGGTTAAATAACTGGGCAAAAGGTCAGGAGTGGCACCCTTTTATTGGCGATTTTGACGGTGACGGCAAAGCTGACCTGCTAGTCTGGTATCCGCCTGCAGGCGAATGGCAAGTTGCTCTCAGCACCGGTAAGGGATTTACCCCTGCACCTGGTCCGGGGAATTTTATCTGGCTTAAGCCATGGGCGAGGGGAGAAGAATGGGTTCCGCTGATTGGTGATTTCAATGGCGATGGTCTAGATGATATTGTCGTATGGAATCCAGGTACAGGAGAATGGCAGGTAGCTTTCAGTACTGGAGAACGCTTTATACCGGGACCAGAAAATTCAGAACCCATTTGGCTAAATAATTGGGGAATAGGCAGGGAGTGGACACCGCTGATCGGTGATTTTGACGGTGATGGGAAAAGTGATATTCTGGTAGTTAACTGCCTCTTGGGAGACTGGCAAGTCGCTCTGAACAGAGAATTTAAATTTATTCCTACCGGGCACGCTTTTTATCCATGGGCAGCGGATGTCGACATGCAACCTTTGGTTGCTGATTTAAATAAGGACGGTAAATTTGCCTTACTGGCGCGTCATCCATTTTTAAGGAATGGCACAGTTGATGTAGCAGTTTCAGTCATTTAGTAGATGGTGGGTAGAATTTAATAAGCATTGATTATTGCAATTTATGACAATAAATACCGAGGCGGATGCTCAAGAATAGTTGTCGGTTAATAAATAAAAGGCATTTTTACTCTGTGGGAAGGATTAATTTAAGCTATAATACTTGAGAAAGCAAATTACTATTCCAGGAGTAAATAATGCAGATAAATATTTTGGCCAGTGGCAGTACAGGCAATGCGGTTTTAGTTCAGACGGGCTCTACTAAAATATTAGTTGATGTTGGCATCAGCAACCGCAGGATAGAAAAAGGACTGGCGGAGCTTGGCATCCGTATAAGCGATTTGGGTGGGATACTTATCACCCATGAGCATAGTGATCATATAAATGGTCTGGATGTGCTGGTACGTAAATACAGGGTACCGGTTTATACCCGCAGCCTTACCTGGCAGAAAATAAGCTGCACAGAAAATTTGCCGGCTGAATGTATAAAAGAAATTGACGGCCATTTTAATTTGGGAGAAATTGAAATAGACCCTTTCAGTATTTCCCATGATGCAGCTGATCCAGTTGGGTTTTGTTTTTATCATGGCCGGCAAAAAATGGTTATTGCCACTGATTTGGGTATCGTTACCCCAACTATTGAAAAGGCATTAGCCTATGCCGACCTGATGGTGCTGGAGAGTAATCACGATATTGATATGCTTAAAAATGGGCCTTATCCGCAGGTTTTAAAACAGCGCATCAGAAGCAGCAGAGGGCATTTATCCAATTGGCAGGCAGCTCAGGTGTTGGCGCGTATTCCGTATAAAATTGGTGCAAAGGTCATGCTGGCCCATTTAAGTCAGCAGAATAATCACCCGGTAATAGCTGAACAGACTGTACGGGAAGTTTTATCTGATGCCGGTATAATTGTCGGCAAAGAAATTCTTTTATATCCTACCTTCCCGGCGCGGACTGTCAGTCAGGTCATATAGCGAAGAAAAGCCACTGTGCAAGTTTATGGTTGAGGGCAGGCAATAGAAAGAAACAAAAAGAACCGGGATAAATAATCCTGGTTCTTAAAATACTTTCCCTATTAAGCCTTATTAGGTTCCGGATATTCAATATCAAAACAATTGACCGTAACGGTTTTAATTTTTTGTTCCTCATAAGGTTTATCTCTGAAATCGCGTGCAGCGTTCACGATTTCATCAACAACTTCCATACCTTCAATGACTGCGCCGAAAGCTGCGTAATCGCCATCCAAATGAGATGCCTTATCCGCCATAATAAAAAACTGCGAACCGGCAGAGTCCGGCTTAGCGGATCTGGCCATTGACAATATTCCCCGACCATGTTTCAGGTTATTTGAAAAATTATTACGGGAGAATTCACCTTTTATCTGATAACCAGGTCCCCCGGTACCGGTTCCATGCGGGCAGCCGCCCTGAATCATGAAGCCGGGAATAACCCGGTGGAAAGTCAAACCATTGTAAAAACCTTTTTTAACTAAAAAAATGAAATTATTAACTGTATTCGGAGCAACTTCGGGGTACAGTTCAATTTTTATTTGGCCCCCTTTTTCCATTTCCAGAGTAACAACAGGATTATTTTGCACGTAATTTGCCTCCTTAATATTTGTTGTTTCATAAATGTTGCATAAGTGAAAACATCAGTGTAAATTGAGTTTCTATATTATCATAACCAGCCACTGTACAGGTATAGGACAAGAGCTGCAGTAAAACTGCCAAATATGATGAAGATAAGCCAGGTAATTATTTTATTGAGGCTTATGCCGAACATTTAAAAATCCTCCTTTGCCAAATCACTTAAATGAAATCTTAAATGCTTCAAAGTTCCCCGATAAAATATTCCGACCAGAATATAATCACCGATTATAAATAACAGGCCAAACGCAATTAAACCGATGGAGACAAAGAAGGTGCCCATACGGGTAAATGTGTCAGCAAACAGATCCGGAGGCAAATCAATAATAGAAGGCAAAGTTGGATAAGCTAAAACACCTGTAAAAACTTCTATTCCTACAAAGCTTATTCCCAGACCAGCAATAAAAAAAATCAATAAGGCCCCGCTCAAACCAAGAAAAGGGCCTAAGAAAAAAGCCAAGTTAAAAACACCAAGTCCAACAGAACTTGTTACTGCTTTAAATATGTTTCTAAAAGTAGAATCCGCTTCCGCCCTTTCCACCAGGTAATCAGCCACAATATAGCGGGCAACTGTTTTGGGATTTCCCCAAAAAGCTATTATTTCTTCTTCAGTTTTACCCGAATGCATGCTTAAATTAAAATATTCCCTGTATTTTTCAATAATTGATTGCCTGTTCCGTTCAGGTATTTCCCTTAACAATGGTTCTAAGGCCGCCAGAAAACTATCCAAGCCAATCCACCTTTCGACAATTGTTATGAATTTATGGTCTTTGCTATAAAATAACATATATATGCAAAAGAAGGTAGCCAAAAAGATTGATTGCCTTATTAATAACGATTTCAACAAATACATTTTATATTTACAACCTGATTCAGTCGAAATTTGCCTGGACGGTTTTTTCTACCCATTTATTAAGCCATTTTTTATTGGCAGGGAAAAATTGATTATTAAATGATGAATAATTATATTCTTTAAAATAATACCTGCGGTTTATGGCAATTGTATGCAAATGACTTACAAGGGTATCAATTTCTTTTTCAGTATTATAGGCACCAAGACTTATGCGAACCATACCATGCATTTTATCCAAATAGTAATCATCAGTTGGAGATAATCGTATTGTGTTTTTATCTTTATGCAGCAGTTTTCGTACATAAGTCTGAGCGCAAAAGCAGCCGGTTCTGACTCCTATACCAGCTTCATAGCATAGTATTGCTCCTACCAAAGCATGAGGAAGATCTGCCAGGTTGAAACTGATGACCCCGACCCGGGGTGAAGTCCCATATATTTTAATACCAGGTACTTGATTGAGTTTAGCTAATGCATAATCTGTCAAGGACTTTTCATAAGAGGCGATTTTTTCCATGCCTATATTCTCCATGAACTGCAGAGTTTTAGCCAGGGCATAAGTGCCAATAACATTTGGAGAACCGGCTTCTTCCCTTTCAGGCAGGTCTGCCCACCAAATTTTATGAGGAAAAACCAGTTTAACCGTTCCGCCTCCTTTATATTCTGGTTCACTGGCCATAAAAATGTTTTTTGGACCGATTAGACAACCGGAACCGTAAGGGGCATATATTTTATGGCCGGAAAATGCTAAATAATCAATATGGCAAGGGTCGTTGTCATCTTTCATGTCAATAGGGTTATGAGGAATGAGCTGCGCGGCATCAACTAAGACAGGGGTTCCATACTGATGAGCCAGATGAGCAAAATCATGAATTCTATTCAAATGTCCGGTGACATTGGAAGCTCCGCATATAGCTACCAGCTTGACCCGCGGAGAATAACGGCGTAATTTTTTCTTTAAATCATCCAGACACAAGCGGCCATCATCATCTGATTCAATATATTCAACCTGTGCTTTTTGCCGCCATGGTAAATCATTGGAGTGATGTTCCATAACGGAGCTTATGATAATATCACCTTTATTTAACTGCAATCGATAAGATAATTTGTTAATGGCTTCAGTAGTATTCTTAACCATAATAACAGTATTCTGGTCAAGATTTACCTTAACAAAATCCCCAATTATTTTGTGACAATGATCGTATGATTTTGATGCTATCAGGGATTTATAGCCGGTACCACGATGCACACCGGAGTACCATTGCATAAAAGCTTCGGTTTCTTTAACAGTTGACAATAATGGCGGAGTACTGGCTGCATTATCAAAATTAATATATGATACTTTCCTTCCGGTAACAGTTGGGACCTGACAGTTGATACCAGTTATATTTTTTCTGAAGCAATAGGGGTTAAATGGCTTGCCGATGATATAAACACTCCCGTGCAGATTGTTTATATATACTATGAACACCCACTGATTTTGCCCACTTAAATTACATGATATCAAATAAATAGCTGCATATTTGCTGCCAAAGCATCCTTAAGGTAGTCTTTAACTTCAACGATGGTTACCCCTTCGATTAATTCTTCTGGTTTAAAACCCATTATCTCCAGCGATAATTTACAGGCATAAAATTTTACTCCTTTATGCTGTGCCCCATTTAAGAAATCAATTAAATGCGGAGTATCATTCTGATCCATCATATTTAACAACATTGATTTGCCTATACCTGCCATATTCATTCTGGATATTGGTAATTCTTCGGCCTGACCGGGCGTAAAAGCAGCAAACAACTTTTCATATGTCGTCTTATCTTCATTTGATAAATTATGTGGATTCCTTATCAATAATAATCCCCAGAAAGCAAAAAACATAGTGACCTCAACATCCATTTCTCTTGCACCGTTTGCAACAATTAAGGCAGCCAAAGCTTTGTCGTAATCGCCGCTGAAAATAATCATATTCAAAGACTTATTATTCAAGTAGCTTTACCTCTCAATATTATTCTTAACTTAAATAGAGTTTTCAGTCTGTAAAATGATTTAGATAATTAAGATAACTTAAAGTGAAAATTCTGCTAAAATATAGAGCAGGAGATAGTCCTGAAACAGAATAGAACATTAAATTTACCTACATGGCATTATAGATAAGAGCATGTACGCATGAGCAAGTTTTTTTATTAAGCTGGTATTGATTTCTTTCATCAGGCAGATAATGTAGATGACTTTTGCATTATCGTGATGTATTATAACATCTAAATGGAGATACCTTAATCATGGCATTACCAGACATTATAGCCTGGTATGACTGCCCTTTAAAATATAATGAGCTTTTTCCAAATCGCCATTATCAGCAACAACCGTTATCAGATAAGAAGAAGTTAAATCTGATGCGATGTGGCCTGACATTCCGCTTACTGCTGGATCAGCAGCAAGCAAAGGCCCGTAGTTTTGGTCATAATGTCCGCTTCCCAGAATTTTAGATGATAGATTTTGATTGCTGGTATATGAATTCTGTTGGGGGAATTCTGATACGTAAGTTAACTGAACATCACGGAATCCGTTAGTTTTTAAAGAATGAACGATTGACAGCGCTTCATCCTCAGAAGTAAAATAGGTCATTAATGAGCTTTCACCGGGATTAAGCTGCAAAATAAATCACTTCCTTAAAAAAATTAAATAAATTTCGCTAACAGTTTTGCCAACATCGGTATTAAATATGTGCAAAATTAAAATAGGTTATTTAGGAGTGAAATAGCGTGAATGCGATTGAAGCTAATAAAAGTTTTATAGAAGCTGTTATCAACGAAGCTCTTTTTACTGCCAGGCAGAAGGGATTGCTATCCTTTCAGGATATACCTGATTATGTAATTGAAATTCCACGTGAAAAAGGACATGGCGATTTTGCTTCTAATATAGCAATGTTAATGGCACGACAGGCGCGTCTGGCACCAAAAACAATTGCAGAAATTATTGTTGCAGAAATAGCCGGTGATAAAACCAGTCAATTGGAAAAAATAGAAGTGGCAGGTGCCGGCTTTATTAATTTTTTCTTAATTAATAACTGGTTGTTTGATATTCCTGCACAAGTGGTTCAAATGGGAGAAAAATACGGATATAATGAGTCATTAAATCTTAAAGTGCAGGTTGAATTTGTCAGCGCTAATCCTACCGGCAATTTACATATGGGAAATGCCCGGGGAGGTGCAATAGGTGATACTTTGGCCAATATTTTGCAAAGAGCAGGTTATGACGTTGAAAGGGAATTTTATGTTAACGACGCGGGCAACCAAATTGAAATATTTGCTGAATCTCTTGAAGCACGTTATTTGCAACTGACCGGGCATGATGTAATTTTTCCGGAAAACGGTTATGCCGGGCCCGATGTAATACAGACAGTTAAAAACATTATTAAGGAAAAAGGAAAAAGCCTGTTGGCAATTGATAGTTCGGCCAGACGTAAGCTGATGAGCGAGTATGCACTGCAAGAGAAATTAACCTATATAAATAAAACTCTTGCAGATTTCGGTATTGAATATGATGTCTGGTTCAGCGAGCAATCTTTGCATGAATCCGGCAAAATAGATGAAGTGATTCAGTGGCTGACTGAACAAGGCTTTATTTATGAACAAGATGGAGCCTTGTGGTTTAAATCAACCCTTTTTGGTGATGAAAAAGATGAAGTTATAAAAAGAGCCAATGGATTAACAACTTACTTTGCTGCTGATATTGCTTACCACAAGGATAAATTTGAAAGAGGCTTTGATTGGGTTATTAATGTTTGGGGTGCGGATCATCATGGTCATGTAGCACGAATGAAAGGTGCCATAAAAGCTTTAGGTTATGATCCGAATCGATTGGATATATTGTTGATGCAACTGGTCAGGTTATACCGCGGAGGAAATATAGTACGTATGTCAAAAAGAACAGGAACTACTGTTTCGTTGGATGAATTAATTGAAGAAGTTGGTAAAGATGCTGCCAGGTTCTTTTTTGTGATGCGTAGCGCTGACAGCCATTTGGATTTTGATATGCAGCTGGCTAAACAAAAAAGCCAGGAAAATCCGGTTTATTATGTACAATATGCTTATGCCCGCATTTGCAGTATTTTCCGTCAGGCTGAAGCGTCCGGAGTTAGAATGGCTCCCTGGCAGCAAATCGATTGCAGTCTTTTAAACAGTCAGGAAGAACGGGATATTTTGCACAAAATAGCTGATTTTCCCGAGGAAATAATGATTGCTGCCCGAACTTTAGCACCGCACAGGATTGCCCGTTATGTTCTTGATCTGGCTGGATTATTCCATAGTTTTTATAATCACTACCGCGTTTTAAATGATAATTTGCCTTTACAAAACGCCAGACTGCTGTTGATGGAAATAACCGGCATTACGATAAGAAATGCTTTGGATATACTGGGTGTAAGTGCACCGCAACAAATGTGAGGAGGGATTTTATGGTACCCAGGAAAAAAAGCGAAGCAGATTGGGCTGTTGAAATTTTGTTGGAAAAACAGGAAGCAGTTTTTTATCTGGATCTGATCAATGAAATTGCTGATAAAATGGCGAAAAAAAAGACCAGTCAGATACTGGCTTCTATTAATACTCGCCTGAACATGGACAATCGTTTAATTTATCAGGGGGAGGGTTACTGGTTTTACGATAATAACCGGATAAAGGAGGGCAAGTGAAAGTTTAATGAAAATCAGTTGGCTGGGACATGCCTGTTTTTTAATAGAAACTGAAATTACAAGTATACTATGTGATCCGTTTAATGAAGGTGTTGGATATCCTTTATTTAAAGGCAACGCAGGCCTGGTAACCATAAGCCATGACCACTGGGATCATAATGCCGCCCATCTGGTTGGGGGCAATCCGTTCGTTGTCAGGGGGCCAGGCAGCTTTTTATTTGAGGATATTCAGATAAAAGGCTTTACATCGTTTCATGACAAAGCCCAGGGGAAGAAGCGGGGAAACAACATAATTTATAAGATTTTGGCTGATGGTTTAAATCTTGTCCACCTGGGTGATATTGGACATGTTTTAACAAAAGAACAGGTAGAAGAAATAGGTGCTGTTGATATATTACTTGTGCCGGTCGGCGGCAATTTTACGGTTGATGCTGATGAAGCGTATGAGATTACCGGGCAGCTAAAGCCCAAAATTGTTATCCCTATGCATTTCAAAACTCCGGTAAATTCTTTCGATATTGATCCTGTTGAAGCTTATACAATTAAATTTGAACAAATAGTAAAGAAACCTTTTTTACAAATTAACCAATCAGAACTGTTTTACCCTGTTCGGGTAATAGTTCTTGATTATCCGGGAAGCTAATCAGATGGTTCAATAAAGAGTTATTATTAAGCAGTTGAAAGAAGGGAGCAGATCGTGACAAAATATATTTTTATTACCGGGGGGGTGGTATCTTCTCTGGGCAAAGGAATAACTGCAGCATCGTTAGGCCGATTACTGAAAAGCAGAGGACTTAACGTTTGGATGCAAAAATTTGATCCTTACATAAATGTTGATCCCGGCACAATGAGTCCATATCAGCATGGTGAAGTATATGTCACTGAAGACGGGGCGGAAACTGATTTGGATGTAGGTCATTATGAAAGATTTGTTGATGAGAATTTGACCAAATATGCCAACTGCACAACAGGGAGAATTTACCAGGCTATCCTTGATAAAGAAAGGCATGGGGATTTTTTAGGTCAAACCGTGCAGGTAATTCCTCATATAACCAATGAAATTAAGGAACGGGTCACTTTAATCGAGAAAGTTGCCAATCCTGATATTGTTATCAGTGAAATAGGAGGGACGGTCGGAGATATTGAGTCACTTCCTTTTCTGGAAGCTATTCGCCAGCTTAAATATGTTCTGGGTAAAGAAAGAGTAATGTATATTCATGTTACTTTGATTCCTTATATAAGAGTGGCAGGAGAACTTAAAACCAAACCTACTCAGCATAGTGTAAAAGAACTCAGGAGTATAGGAATTCAGCCTGATGTCTTGGTATGCCGGACAGAAAAAGATCTGTCTGAAGATATTAAAGCTAAATTGGCATTGTTTTGTGATGTACCTAAAGAAGCGGTTATTCAGTTAAAAGATGCGGATTCCATTTATCAGGTACCTTTGATGTTGGCTCAGGAAGGACTGGATAAACAAGTAATAAAAGTACTCGGTTTAAATTGTCGGGAAGCAGATTTAAATGAATGGAAAGCAATGGTAACCAAGGTTGAAAACCTGGTTAATACAGTTACTGTGGCGCTGGTAGGGAAATATGTTCAGTTGCCGGATGCATATTTAAGTATTGTTGAAGCTTTAAAGCATGCCGGATTCCAGTTTAACACTGAAGTTAAAATTAGATGGGTCTATGCTGAGCAGATAGAAAAAGAAGGACCGGAAAAACTTCTGCAGGATATTGATGCTATACTAGTCCCAGGAGGTTTTGGTGAAAGAGGAATTGAAGGTAAAATTGCCACAGTACGCTATGCCAGGGAAAATAAAATACCTTTTTTAGGTATATGTCTGGGTATGCAATGTGCTGTTATTGAATTTGCCCGGCATGTATGTGGATTTGAAGGGGCTAACAGTGCAGAATTTTCTGCTGATTCGCCTTATCCAGTGGTACATTTAATGCCCGAACAGGAATACATCGAAGAAAAAGGCGGGACTATGCGTTTGGGGGTATATCCCTGCAGTTTAACCGCAGGCAGTAAAGCACAAAAAGCTTATGGAGCGGATGAAGTTATTGAGCGGCACCGTCATCGTTATGAAATTAATAATAAGTACAGAGACGAGTTAAAAGCAAAAGGTTTGATAATCAGCGGTCTGTCACCAGACGGGAGATTGGTCGAAATTATTGAAATTCCTGAGCATCCATGGTTTATCGGCTGTCAATTCCACCCGGAATTTAAGTCTCGTCCTAACAGGCCGCATCCGTTATTTTTAGGTCTTATCAAAAGTGCACTGAATAAATAACATATATTGGTTATTATTTTGCGAAAAAAAAGACTGCCTTTTAAGTTTTTAGGCAGCCTTTTTTATTAAATAACTTAAAATGGAATTCTATTAGTCTTTGACCATATTTTCATTTCCTGGGCAGATTTGATCAGATCATCACGGAAATCCGGATGAGCAATCTTAATTAAAGCTTCTGCCCGGCCCCAGGTTGACATAGCCTTCAGATTTACTTTGCCATATTCCGTAACCAGGTACTGAACCTGAGTACGGGGAACCGTTACAGCAGCTCCCGGGGTAAGCAAAGGCCTTATCCGTGAATGGATCTTGCCCTCTTTATCCTTAAAGGTGGAAGAAAAGGCTAAAAATCCTTTTCCGCCTTTGGAATGAAAAGCGCCGATAACAAAATCAAGTTGTCCGCCGGTGCCTGAAATCTGGCGAAGTCCGAATGATTCTGAGCATACCTGACTTAAGAGATCAACTTCCAGAATATTATTTATGGCAATTACATTATCGTGCAAAGCTATGCGTGCCGGGTCATTGGTATGTAAGACATTAGTTGATGCGCAGCGGGGATTATCATCCAGGAAATCATAGGTTTCCTGAGTTCCCAGGCAGAAAGAATAAGTGCTTTTGTTAATATCGTAGGCTTTTTTGGCATTTGTAATTTTACCGGCTTCGTACATTTTTACAAAAGCATCGCAGAACATTTCACTTTGGATTCCCAGGTCTTTCAAATCTGATTCGGCAATCATATTACCAATACAGTTTGGCAGCGCACCAATTCCTAATTGAACACAGGCACCATCGACGATTTCTTCAACAATAAATTCAGCTATTTTTCTTTCTTCCGGAGTAGGATCGGGATTAGGCGGCAAAGCCATAATAGGAGAATTTGAACCTTCAATGATATAGTCAACTTCGCTTATATGTACACACTCATCATTGCCGCCCAGACAGCGGGGCATATTTTCATTTACTTCAACAATGGCAATGTCAGCTCTAAGTGCAAGACCACGATTATGTGAATTCCCCAACCCGAAATTGAAGCAGCCTTGTTTATCCATGGGGTGAACTTGCGCACACCAAATCTGTGGGATCAAATGATCAAATTGATGGGTGTTATCATAAGCCAGCAGGGTAGCCTCATGATAATTAAAAGGATTATGGGCAGCTAAGCCGAAGTCTCCAGCTTTACGATCGATAGCAGTAAAATACCAGGAAAAATACTGGAAAGTTTTTTGCTCTCTATCCTGAAATATAACATCGGGTACTGGCAATACAGTGCCGGTACCGCGCACAGCTACATTTTCCAAGCCGTCACCTGCTCGTTTGGCCAATGCTACATCAAAATCAACTGGCTTTGATGCAAACATTCCATAGTCGACAATGACATTAGATTTGCATAATTGTGCTGCCTGGTCAGCCGTTATTAGTTTTTGCTGATACTCTTCCAAATAAGTACTCAAAAAAAATCCCCCCAAATTTCAGTATATTTTGATATATTAGAATATTCTAACAGTGGTTGCCGTTTTCCTTTTTTTATGAGGAATTAATGTAAAAATATTAAGGAGATTATCAGAATAATAAAGAAAAAAGCGGGCATTGCCCGCTTTAAGGAGTTTGATAAGAAATCTTAGAATGGAATACGATTTGTTTTTGACCAAATTTTCATATCTTTAGCAGCTTGTATTAGTTCGTCACGGAAATCTGGATGGGCTATTTTTATTAAGGCTTCAGCCCGGCCCCAGGTTGACAAAGCTTTTAGATTAACCTTGCCATACTCTGTAACCAAATACTGCACCTGAGTGCGGGGAACTGTAACAGCAGCACCAGGAGTTAACAATGGTCTGATCCGGGAATGTACTTTGCCTTCTTTGTCTTTGAAAGTTGAAGAAAAAGCCAGAAAGGCTTTGCCGCCCTTAGAATGGAAGGCGCCGATAACAAAATCCAATTGTCCGCCGGTTCCGGAAATTTGCCTTAATCCTGAAGTTTCCGAACATACTTGTGAGAGCAGATCAACTTCTAAGATGTTATTAATGGCGATAACATTGTCATGCAGGGCAACACGAGCGGGATCATTGGTATATCCTACTGTACATGAAGCCACTCGGGGATTGCCGTCGATAAAATCGTAAGTATCCTGGGTCCCCAGGCAAAACGAATAAGTAGTCTTATTTATATCATAGGCTTTTTTAGCGTTGGTTACCTTGCCGGCTTCGTACATTTCGACAAAGGCATCGCAGAACATTTCACTTTGAATTCCTAAATCTTTAAGATCTGAAGCAGCAATCATTTTCCCTATCAGATTCGGCATCGCTCCGATTCCTAACTGGACACAGGCGCCGTCAAAAATTTCCTCCACAATGTACTCAGCTATTCTTCTTTCTTCTGCGGTAGGTTCAGGCATAACCGGAGTAGAAAAAATAGGTGAGTTTGAACTTTCAATAATATAGTCTACTTCACTTATATGCACGTATTCGTCATTTCCGCCCAAGCAAAGAGGCATATTATTATTTACTTCAACAATGGCTATTTTGCTGTTTAGCGCTAAACCACGGTTATGAGAGTTGCCCAAGCCGAAATTAAAGCAGCCATGTTTATCCATCGGTGTAGTCTGGGCACACCATGCCGTGGGCCATAAATGTTTGAAAGAATCGTCGTAAGCTAAGGATGTTGCTTCATGGTAGTTAAAGGGATTATGGGCAGAAAGTCCAAGATCACCTGCTTTACGGTCAAGCAAGGTAAAATACCATGAAAAGTACTGGAAAGTTTTCTGTTCAGGATCACCTTTTATTACTTCGGGTATAGGCAATACTGCACCGGTTCCCCTGACGGATACATTTTGCAGACCATCTCCGGCTCTTTTGCCTAAGGCCACATCAAAATCAACCGGCTTGGTGGCAAACATACCATAATCAACAATTGCGTTCGATGGAACTAGTTGGGCTGCTTCTTCGGCAGAAACTAGTTTTCTCTTATACTCCTCTGCATAAGTTCTCAAAATCGTTCCCCCCCAAAAAAATTTTGTAGCGTTAGTACAGACAGTTATAAAAGTCTTCACTTCCAATAAAGTGAAGTATAAAATATATGTACATTTTGAATATTCTAACAAGAATAAGAAAGTCCTTTTATAGCGAAATAAGTAGAAATATTAAAAATATTCTCAAAATTTATAGAGTAACTTGTGGAAATAAATTCATAATTAAAAATGAAAAAGCAAATACAATTAAAGGCAAGTTATTGGTTCACGGAGAACTTAATAAGTATATCCAGGCTAAACATTACGCAAACTGGCAGAGAAATGATAAAGGAGCATCAGATGTATACTACACGGATATTGGATATAAATGAAAAAGCATATTTTAACCATTTTGTATCAACTCACCATCAAGGCCATTTTCTGCAATTATGGGAATGGGGTATGGTTAAAGAAGGTATGGGATGGGAGCATTTACCCCTGGTAGTGGAGAAGGACGGAGAAATCAAAGCATCGCTGCTTATTTTAAAAAGGCCTCTGCCGATTCCGGGTATTAAAAAAAGTATATTTTATGCTCCGCGTGGGCCGGTAATCGATTTGGAAGACGAGGAATTGTGCCAGATACTAATTAGCAGCACCCGCCGTATTGCTAAAAAACATGGGGCGATTTTTTTAAAAATTGATCCGGCAGTCCCGGCTGATAACAGGAAATTCAGGCAAATATTAACTAACTGTGGATTTAAATTGAATGAGACCGGATTGGACTTTGAAGGAGTACAGCCTAAATTTGTTTTCCGGTTGGATATTACTCCTTCAGAAATCGCTTTATTAAGCAATATGCATCAGAAGTGGAGATACAATATAAAACTTGCTGGGCGTAAAGGCGTAACCGTACGTGTGGCACAGTCTAAAGAGGATTTAAAGATTTTCTATTCAATTTTACAGGAAACAGCTCAACGGGATAAATTTCTGGTGCGTGGTTATGAATATTTCGAGTGGATATGGGACTGTATGGTCAGTCAAAATTATGCCCAAATATTTCTGGCCGAATATGAAGGCCGGGTTATTTCTGCTACACTGGCTTTAGTATTGGGATCAAAATTTTGGTATCTTTATGGAGCATCCAGCAATGAGGAGCGTAATGTTATGCCCAATTATCTGATTCAGTGGGAAATGATTAAATGGGCACGAAATCATGGTTGTACGCTTTATGATTTCCGAGGTGTTTCCGGCGATTTGGATGAGGATAATCCTTTATATGGGTTATACAGATTTAAAAAAGGCTTTGGCGGAGAACTGACAGAGTTTATTGGGGATTTGGACAAGATTTATTCGCCATTTTTTTATCTGTTATGGAATAAAGTCCTACCTATATACCAGAAAATAAGCCGTTCCATAAAGAAATAAGTACTTAGGGCAGGAGAATTAATTTGAATCAGAGAGACAAGTGGGTAGAAATTGATTTTGCAAAAATATTGAATAATTTATATGAAGTGCGCAGTCTTTTGCCGGCTGAAGTAAGATTGATAGCAGTAATAAAAGCTGATGCTTATGGTCATGGGGCAGTTAAGACGGCCCAATTGCTGTCAGCGAATGGAGTAGATTTTTTAGCGGTTACTTATTTAGAGGAAGCTTTAACTTTAAGAGAAGCAGGTATAGATAAACAAATTATGATATTTAGTCCTTTAAACGAATCAGAGCAGTATATAACGGCCCTGGAACAAAATATAACCCTTACCATATCTTCAATCCGTGAAGGCCAGGAATTGGATCGTATCAGCAGAGGCATGGAAAACAAAGGTAAAGTACATCTTAAAATTGATACCGGGCTTGGCAGGTTTGGCTTAAATGCTGCTGAAGCTATTCAAATATGTCAAACATTTAAAGAAAATCATTACATAGAGATAGAAGGCATATATACACATATGGCTGATGCGGCCAATAGTGAAAAATATACTCAGCAGCAGTTCAGGGATTTTATAAAAATAGCAGCCGGTTTAGAGAAAGAAGGTTATAAATTTTCTCTTAAGCATTGTGCTAACAGTGCTGTGTTTTTACAGTATCCCCATATGTATTTGCAGGCTGTGAGAATTGGCACATTACTTACCGGGCAACAGCCAGCAGGTAAATTCAGTACCACGTTAAACCTGCAGGATCCTTATAAATTCAAAAGCAGGATAATTGCAGTGCATCACAGGGAAAAAGGCAGTTATCTGGGTTATTATCGGACTTATCGGCTGAAGCAGGCGGCACAGATTGCAGTAATACCTGTAGGCTATGTTGACGGATTAGCTCTTACGGTGCAAAATCCTCCCACCGGCTTTTTGGATATGTTAAAGCTTTTATTAAAGCAGCTGTTTGGTTACCTGGGAATAAAAAAGTACAGTATGCTGGTGAAAATCAGAGGGGCTTATTTCCCGATTCGCGGCAAAGTATTTATGCAAAATTGTCTGGCCGAGATTCCGGAGGATTTTCCGGTAATGGCGGGAGATGAAGTAGAGTTGCCGGTACGCAAGACTCTGGCGGATAAAAGTATCGCCCATGTATATATGAATGAAGCTGGGGTATATAGCAGAGAAAAGAATTATTTCCGGGTTTAATATTTAACAGGAGGTTAAGTGATGGGTAAAAAATTTTTTGTGTTGCTGATTGCTGCTATAGTGCTTCTGGTTGCAGGAATGTCTTTAGGTAAAATCATCAGCCCGGCACCGGCAACCCTGGCAGGAAATTCAACTATCGGAGTTATTGAAGTCAACGGGGTAATTGCGGGGGATGCTTCTTCTGCTCTGTTAACTGGTACTACTGGTGCTTCTTCCCGACAAATAATGGAAAGTATTCGCCTGGCGGCCGCGAGGGAAGATATTAAAGCAGTAGTTTTAAGGATTAACTCACCAGGAGGGACTACAGCAGCATCACAGGAGATAGCTATCGAATTAGACAAATTACGGGAAACAGGGAAACCAATTGTTACTTCTATGAGTGATACCTGTGCCTCTGGCGGATATTGGATCGCCTGCAGCACTAATTACCTGGTTGCCAATGCAGGGACACTTACGGGCAGTATTGGAGTAATAATGGAATTGACCAATTTACAGGGACTTTATGAAAAAATCGGTGTTGACAGCATAACATTTAAAAGCGGTGAATTTAAAGATATGGGTTCTTCCAGCAGGCCTGTAACTGAGGCGGAAAGAGTACTATTTAATGACATGATAGAAGATAACTATGATCAGTTTTTTGCCCAGGTGTTAAATGGACGCCAAGGCAAAATAAGCGAAGAGAAGTTAAAAGAAATTGCTGACGGACGCGTCTTAACTGGTCAGCAAGCTTTAGAATTAGGGCTGGTTGACAGCCTGGGCAATTATTATGATGCCATAGAAATTGCTGAGGAAATGGCTGGACTGCCTGCCGGAACTAATACGGAAGTAATAAATTCACAGAACTTTTTTGATCGTTTTATGCTGCAGGTCAAGGCACCGGAATTGATAGAATCCCTGGAGCTGATGCAAATTAAATAGTGAGGGGGGAAAATATTGAGTTTTACCGATCGTCTCTGGAATACTATTTTTAATCCTGATTTAGCAATGCGGCAATTAACTGCCGAAAAACCTTTGGGACAAAGTTTGGTTTTATATATAGCTGTTTTGACTTTTATAATGATAATCAATCAGGGAGTAGTTGCTTTAAGGCCTATTGAAGAGGCATTAAGTTTGCCGGCTCAGTATATCTGGCTATTAGTATGTACTGGTATCATATTATCTTTGCTGGGATTATTTTTAGGCGCAGGTTTTTTATCTTTGCTTAGCGAAATAATTTACAGTCGAGGCAATAACATGGGATTACTGGTAGGATTATGTTTTGCTGTATTGCCCGGATTATTTGGGGCCGTACTGCAATATGTCTCAATGATTATTGGGCTCAACTGGTTGGGAGGAACATTTTCATTTATATCCATCATATGGGTTATTGTATTACAGATAATTGCCGTTCGTGCTGCATTTGATTTAAGTACTGGACAGGCGTTGATAATATATTTTTCCCCATTTTTTATTTTAGCCTTAACAGCTATCATTTTTACTGGCTTTATTTTAGTATCTTCTCTTTCGTTATTGTAATTTTTCAGTTCCAGAAAAAAGAGGAAATTATAAAATTTGGACGAAATAAATGGTAAAAAATGGTGAGGAGATGCACATTGACAAAAAAAATACTGGTTGTTGATGATCAGAAGGGAATCAGAAACCTGCTGAAAGAACTTTTGGAGCAGGAAGGCTTTCAGGTTATAACTGTTGGGGACGGGTCGGCGGCTATTAAAGAGACTCAGGAACAAAAGATCGATTTAATTATTATGGATATGAGAATGCCAGGTATGAATGGTTTGGAAGCTGCCAAAAGAATTTTGCGGGATGAATATATTCCGGTAATTTTAATGACTGCTGATGCTAAAACTGAAGTAAGGGAAGCAGCCAGAGAGGCTGGTGTAAATAGATGTATAATTAAACCTTTTGCGATTGAGGAATTAAGAGATGTGGTGTTAAATTTATAATTAAGTCAAATAAGTATCAATATACTGCTATTGAAGTGATACTTAACAAAACTTTTATTTTGAGCGCTGCTAAAAAAATATAATTAATAAGCATTATTTTAAGGAGATGATTTTTTGCGCATTTTTGTTGATTCTGCTAATATAGAAGAAATCAAAGAGATTAATCGTATGGGCTTTTTAGATGGAGTCACAACCAATCCTTCCTTAGTTGCCAAAGAAAAGCGGGATTATCATCAGGTAATAAGAGAAATTGCCGCTATTGTTGATGGTCCCATAAGTGCAGAAGTTATTTCCCTCGATTTACAGGGCATGCTTCAGGAAGCAGAAATGCTGGCGGAGATCCATCCTAATGTAGTTATAAAAATTCCGTTAACTGCCATTGGCTTGCAGGTTATCTCGATACTAAAACAAAAAGAAATAGCAACTAATGCAACGCTGGTTTTTTCTGCTAACCAGGCTTTATTGGCTGCCCGTGCCGGAGCCGGTTTTGTGAGCCCTTTTATTGGCAGGGTTGATGATAATGGCAATGACGGGTTGAAGTTACTGGAGGATATTGTTACAATTTTTGATCAATATATGCTCGATACTGAGATAATAGCGGCTAGCATCAGACACCCGATGCATGTAATTCAAGCGGCTAAATTAGGTTCACATATTGCAACAATTCCCTATAAAGTGATTATGCAAATGATACAACATCCTATGACAGATGCTGGTATTGATAAATTTTTGAGTGACTGGAAACAATTCATATAGATCATGGGGGGGGGTTGATTTTGGAGAGGGAGTTAGCACTTGAATTTGCACGGGTAACAGAGTCAGCAGCTTTGGCAGCTGCCTGTTGGGTCGGTAAGGGTGATAAAGAAGCCACTGATGAAGCAGCAGTTCTCGCCATGCGGGCAATGTTTGATACGGTGTCTGTTGACGGAGTAGTAGTTATTGGGGAAGGCGAGATGGATGAAGCCCCCATGTTATATATTGGGGAAAAAGTTGGTATAGGTGTTCCGCCGCAAGTTGATATAGCAGTGGATCCGGTAGAAGGTACCAATAATGTAGCAGGGGGACGCGATGGAGCAATAGCTGTTCTTGCTGTTGCACCAAGGGGGACACTTTTACATGCTCCGGATATGTATATGAATAAAATCGCGGTTGGCAATGAATGTAAAGGACGTGTTTTTTTAGATGCACCGGTTAAAGAAAATTTGCATCAGGTGGCCAAAGCTCTGGGCAAGTTAATCAGCGAAGTAACAGTGGTTATTCTGGATCGGCCGCGCCATCAGGAAATGATTGAAGAAGTTCGCAGGGTCGGCGCTCGTATTAAACTTATTTCAGATGGAGATGTTTCACCTGCAGTTGCTGCTGCATATACGAATTTTGGCGCTGATATCCTTATGGGAATCGGGGGAGCACCTGAAGGAGTAATTACTGCTGCAGCATTGAAGTGTCTGGGCGGTGATTTTCAAGCCCGGTTATGGCCTGAAGATGAAAGTGAAGTTAAAAGGTGCCTTGAAATGGGTATTACAGATATTAAAAAGATATTCACAATTGATGAATTGGTGCAATCAGATGATGTTATTTTTGTTGCTACTGGTATTACCGATTCTTTTTTGCTGAAAGAGGTCAGATATTATAAACGGCGGGCGGTTACCCAAACAATTGTGATGAGAAGTACCTCCGGTACTATCCGCCATATCGAAGCCCACCATGATTTAGACCGTAAACCTCTGTTTAAAGATAATCGAATTAAATTAAAATTTGATTAAATGATTAATGTTTAAAAGCCGGTATAGATTGTTATAATCTAAGTAATAATTCTTTTTAATGGGGTGACTCGCCAGAGATCGCTCTCCTTAGAATTTTACACCACAAAATTACCTGCGTATTTTTCATGGGATTAAAACAGTGTTGTTCATTCTTTTGTCAGCCAAAATGCATGGGCATATCAATATAATTCCTGTAGCCAAAAAATTAATATACATGTAAAAATAAGAAAGGAGAAATATTTTGAAAGTTAATATTTCAGAGTTGGACAATAAAACTATGTTGGAACTGTACCAGTTAGCACGTGATGTTAATCTGGTTGGTTATTCGAAACTGCGTAAAAAGGAACTGATCTTTGAAATAACCAAAGCATTAACTAAATCAGACGAATTACTGCAAGCCCAGGGGGTACTGGAGATAATGCAGGATGGTTATGGATTCTTAAGGCCTTTTGCTTATATACCCAGTCACGAGGATATATATGTTTCTCCCTCCCAGATTAGGAAATTTGAACTGCGCACCGGAGATCGTGTAGGGGGGCAGGTTAGATCCCCCAAAGATAATGAACGCTTTTTTGCCCTGTTAAAAGTAGAAAACGTTAATGGATTTCCTCCTGAAGATTCAGTGAAAAGAATCCATTTTGATGCATTAACCCCAATATATCCTACTGAGAGACTGAACCTGGAAACCAAATCGGAAGAATTATCTACTCGGATAATTGATTTAATATCTCCCATCGGAAAAGGTCAGCGCGGACTCATTGTATCACCACCCAAAGCAGGTAAAACTATATTATTGCAAAAAATTGCCCAAGGTATTTCTGCCAACCATCCCGAGGTTGAATTGTTTATATTACTGGTTGATGAGAGACCGGAAGAAGTTACTGATATGCAACGTAATACTCAGGCTGAAGTAGTAGCTTCAACTTTTGATGAACCGCCGGAAAATCATGTGAAAGTTACTGATATGATCCTGGAGCGGGCTAAAAGATTGGTTGAACATAAAAAGGATGTTGTTATCTTAATGGATAGTGTAACCAGACTTGCCCGGGCACATAACCTGGTAGTACCGCCCAGCGGCAGAACATTATCAGGAGGAATTGACCCTGCTTCACTTGATAAACCTAAACGGTTTTTTGGTGCGGCACGAAATCTGGAGGAAGGCGGCAGCCTGACTATAATAGCTACCGCCCTGATTGAAACAGGTTCCAGAATGGATGAAGTTATATTTGAAGAGTTTAAGGGCAGAGGCAATATGGAATTGGTATTGGAAAGAAAAATTGCTGAGCGCAGAATATTCCCGGCAATTGACATTAAACGCTCCGGCACCCGCAGGGAGGAACTGCTCTTGAGCGATGAGGAATTTGAGTTAAACTGGAACTTAAGAAATGCATTCAGCGAATATAATCCGGTAGAAACTATGCAGATGATCAGTGAAACTATGAAGAAAACCAAGTGTAATGAAGATTTATTAAGAGCTGCTCCGGTTGTATTCGGCCGCAACAGCCATGGCAGAAAATCCTATCAATAAGTATAAATTCCTGCTATACAGTTAATAATAAAGGTCGTCAAGGCCTTTATTTTTTTGTCTTGATAGAAACGAGGTGACGTTAGGTGATTAAAAAAATTCTTAGCAGTCTGGTTTTAGCTGTTTTTTTGCTGGCAACTGGTTATACATCTGTTATGGCTGCTCTGATAGAAGGGAAATTTATTCCCGGGACATTAAAAAAATCCGCAGTTACCAGTATTAAAAGTAAATACTACCAGATAAAACAAGGTGATACTTTATGGGGTATATCCCGGTCTTACGAAGTAGATTTACAAACTGTTATGGCAATAAATAATTTGTATCCTGACAGTATTTTAACTATCGGAGATACTATTAAGCTTCCGGCAGACAATGCTCGTCAGCATTTAATCAAAAAGGGAGAAACTATGTGGGCTATAGCCGCTTTATATGATACGGATATTGCAGAACTCTGCCAGCTTAACAGTGACAAAAATCCCAACAGTTTAAAAATCGGGGATCAGCTTATTATTCCTGAAAGCACAGTCCGGGTGGCTGCGGTTATGGAAGAACCTTCAAGGAGTTGGGCTGGAGGGCTTTATGCATGGCCGCTGACAGGTACCATTACCTCCTACTACGGATGGAGAAAATCAGGTTTTCATCATGGGCTGGATATTGCTGCTGAAATCGGGACGCCGGTTAAAGCTGCAGCCAGCGGCAAGGTATCTTTTATTGGCACTAAGGACATATATGGAAAAACGGTAATAATTGATCATGCTGATGGCAAGCAGACTCTTTATGCCCATCTCAGCAAATTTAAAGTTAAAAAAGGCCAGGAGGTCGGCAAAGGACAGATTATAGCTTATGTAGGCATTACCGGCAGAACTACCGGACCTCATCTTCATTTCGGGGTCATGAAAGATGATGAAACTTTCGACCCTTTACAATTTTTACGCAAATAAAAAATATTTATCAGCTGGCTCCTATTGTTTAGGGGCTTTTTTTATGCTTATCCATGGGCTAATCTATAGAAAGTAATTGAATGAAAGAACGAGGCTGTTATGTATTTAACATTATTTGCCGATGAAACAGGACAGGTCAGGGAGCATCAGCAGTTTAAAATGCTCGGACAAATCGGGGCTGACTGGGCAGAACCTGAAGCAGGGGAAATGATGCCTTTGCCGAAAGGCGCTTCATTAGTATTGATTCCCGGCCATATTCCGGTAGGGATGCAGGGAGACAGACCGGTACCACTTATCCAAAAAAAGAATTATGGTAAGCAGTATTATGCAGTAGCTGCATTATTGCCCCAGGGATTTACCCGTACATTACTGCCAGCAGTTGTAGCAGCGGATGATAAAGATCTCCCTCTCCTGGGTTATACGGCGGTGGGATTTAAGAATGAAAAAATTTTTGCAGCGGCGGTGCAAACTGATGAACACCGTAAATGGCATCCGAAAAATTATAATACTGAAAAGCTGCCGGACAAAATTGCCGCTTTCCTGAGAAAATATCCCCACAACCGTATCATAAGGCAATTAGCCAATTGTGCGCTGGAGTACAGTTGCTTTACGGCACAGAATATGTTTTATCGTCGCTGGGAAGCAGGTATTCCAACAACTAAGTCCTGTAATGCTAATTGTATTGGCTGTATTTCGGAAAGTCATACCGGGGCATTATCTGCACAGAAGCGCCTGAAATTTTCTCCGGAAATTGATGAAATTGCCGAATTGGGCATCCAGCATTTAGCTGTTGCTAAAGAAGCAATAATCAGTTTCGGGCAGGGCTGTGAAGGGGAACCTTCGTTGAATGCAGACAAATTAGCGGCAGCAATTAGAATAATCAGGCAGCATACTGCTGAAGGCACTATTAATATTAATACTAATGCCGGGTTTAAAGCAGGTATTCAGCAACTCTGCGATGCCGGTCTGGACAGTATACGGGTAACTATGTTTTCACCGATTAAAGAAGATTATAATTATTATCATCGCCCGCACAATTATAATTTCAGTGATGTTTTAAAATCTATCCAATATGCAAAAGACCGACAAGTAAAAGTTGCTATAAACCTGTTGACTTATCCGGGTTTTACTGACCGGCCGGAGCAGACGGAGGCGTTGCTGAAACTGCTGAAAAAAACTGAAATTGATATGATCCAGTTACGCAACTTAAACATTGATCCTAAACATATGTTATCCTTAAAGACAGAAAGTGAGCCGCTGGGAATTCCACAATTTATAAAAGTTATTAAGCAGGAAGCACCTGAGGTAACAATCGGGTCATACAGCAGGCCGGTTCGCTGAAATAAAGGAGTGGGAAATAGCGTGGAGAGAAAAGGTCCTTATCTGGTAAAAGAAATAAAAGTATTGGCACCCGGACAACAAATATGGGGAAAATATTTAATAATTGAGAAAGTAACCCGTAAGACAAAGGATGGCAAAGATTTAACCAATATTAAAATAGGTGACAGTTCAGGAGATATGGATGTGATTGTCTGGGATAACTGCCAGGTCAGCGAAGAGCTGGAACCAGGCAAAGTAATCGGTTTGCTGGGAGATTTGGGCTTATATCGGGAAAAACTACAATTGACGGCTAAAAGGATTAAATTATTAGATGAGCCGGCAGACAATTATTTGCGTACCCCTGAAATAAGTATTGATTGCTTGTTAAGTGATTTGGAAGCGATAATTGCTTCCATAACTGATATTTATATGCGGGAACTGTTGCGGAAAATTTTCCAGGATGAATTACGGGATACATTTATCAAAGCCCCCGCCGCTAAAAAGATACATCATAATTATAGCGGAGGTTTACTGGAACATTCCGTAACAGTTGCTAAACTATGCGAAGAAATCAGTAAGGTTTATCCTGTTTTAAACCGGGATTTATTATTGACGGGAGCCCTGCTGCATGATTTAGGCAAAATTGCTGAATATAAAATAAAAGTAATTCCCGAATACACTGTCAGTGGACGTATGCTGGGGCATATTGTCCTTGGAAGTGAAATACTGGGAGAGCAAATAAAAAAAATGCGTGATGAAAACAGCTATTTTCCGGAGGAGTTGGAAGTTATACTCAAACACCTGGTCTTGAGCCATCATGGCAGTCTGGAATTTGCGTCCCCGGTCGTCCCGCTCTTTCCAGAAGCACTGGTATTACATATGATGGATAATCTGGATGCCAAAATGTATGTATTTTTGAACCGTATCAGCGAAGAAAATGGCGATGATCCTTACTTTACTGCCTATGACTCGCTTTTTGCCCAGCAATTTTATAAATACCGCTACACTAGTAAGACTGAATAATAGATAATTTTTTATCCATTAAAATAATCGGAATTATGTCTGCCAGCAAAATCAGACGATGAGCTGATCAACGACACAATTAAACAAGTCAACCTTGTCTTTTGCTTATTAAACTGTTATAATTTCTTTTGCAGTTTGCACTGTTCTGTTATATATTAATCAAGATTATATAGACTACCTGAAAAGAGGTGAAATAATGAAAGATAAAATACATCCACAGTATCACCGCGCCATAGCCCGTTGTGCGTGTGGAAATGAATTTGAAGTCGGCTCTACCAAGGAGAGTATAAAAACTGAAATTTGTTCCAAATGCCACCCGTTTTTTACCGGCAATAAAGGAAGATTAGTAGATACAACCGGCAGGGTAGATAAGTTTAAGAAAAAATATGGCATGAATTAGTATATTTAGCAGGGCAATTGTCTCTGCTATTTTTCTTAAAAGCGTTTATCCGGGCAAAGAAAAGGTGAAAATATGAAAAAAGATGTGCAATACGGCGGCATGGCAGTAATCGAAGGTGTGATGATGCGCGGCAAAAATAAAGTTGCCGTTGCAGTCAGAAGGCCCGATGGCACGATTGAACTGGAACAGGAAGCAATCAAGGATCATGCAGCGAGATTTCCCTTTTTGAAATGGCCATTTATAAGGGGAACCTTTGTATTGATCGATTCTATGGTGTTAGGCATAAAAATGCTTAATAAATCAGCTAATATGTCTATGGACGAAGAGGAAGAAGAGTTAAGCTCAACGGAGATGTTGCTAACCGGATTGTTCGCTTTTCTGCTGGCGATTGTGCTTTTTGTTATTTTACCAACTGCCATTGTCCATTATGTAGCTGCTTTTATCGGCGGGGTACTGGCCCAGAACCTGGTGGAAGGTATAATCAGGGTCAGCTTCTTTCTCATTTACGTTTACGCTATTTCCAGGATGAATGAAATAGATCGGGTATTTATGTATCATGGTGCTGAACATAAAGCTATTTTCACTTTGGAAGCCGGTGAAGAGCTTACCATCGAAAACAGCCGAAAATATTCGACTTCTCATCCCCGTTGCGGAACCAGCTTTCTTTTGACCGTGATGATTATTTCTATTCTGGTTTTTGCCTTATTGGGTGAAGGGACATTGTTTTACAGAATCTGGTCCCGTTTAGCAGTTTTGCCGGTTGTAGCAGGACTTGGATATGAATTTATCAAGTTCAGCGGCAATTGTTATGAAAAAAGATGGGCCAGAATATTAATGGCCCCTGGCTTATGGATGCAAAAAATGACTACCCGAGAGCCTGATGATAAGCAGTTGGAAGTAGCTCTGACAGCGTTAAAAGCAGTACTGCCTGCCGAAGCAATAACGGAAGAAGACATAATCGATGCCCGGGAAACAAGCTGGGCAGGGGTTAATTAAGCTTAAATCATCGGAGGAGGTTACTTGGTCAGATGCTGGAAAAGTTACAGAGTCTGGAAGATAAATATAACAGTTTAACAGAATTACTTAGCACTCCGGAAGTAATCAATGATCAGAGCAGATTTCAGAAATATGCCAAATCACATTCAGATTTAAACGACATTGTCGTAACTTTTATTGAATATAAAAAAGTACTGCAGCAAGCAGAAGATACCCGGCAAATGCAGGCAGAAAATAATGACGAAGAATTCAAGCAGATGCTTTTGGAAGAAATAGAGGACCTGAATAATAAAAAAATAATTTTGGAACAGCAGCTTAAGGTTTTATTGCTGCCCAAGGACCCCAATGATGAAAAGAGTGTAATTATGGAAATCAGGGCTGGCACCGGCGGTGAAGAAGCAGCCTTGTTTGCCCAGGATTTATTTAGAATGTACAGCCGTTATGCTGAAATTCAGGGATGGAAGATTGATATAATGGATTCCAATTATACTGATATAGGAGGAATCAAGGAGATAATATTTGTTGTCGACGGGCAAGGGGTGTACAGCAAATTAAAATATGAGTCAGGAGTGCACCGGGTACAGAGAATACCTTCTACCGAATCTGGGGGACGTATACATACATCAGCGGCTACTGTGGCAGTTTTGCCGGAAGCAGAAGAAGTAGAAATCGAAATTGACCCAAATGATTTACGCATTGATGTTTATTGTTCCAGCGGTCCAGGGGGGCAGTCGGTTAATACTACCCAGTCAGCAGTTAGAATTACTCATATTCCGACTGGATTAGTAGTTACCTGTCAGGATGAAAAGTCTCAGCATAAGAATAAGGCTCAGGCCATGAGGGTTTTAAGAGCACGCTTAAAAGAAGTAATTGAGGAAGAAAAGAACGCCGAACTGGCAGGTGCCCGTAAAAGCCAGGTGGGTTCAGGTGACCGCAGTGAACGGATTCGCACCTATAATTTCCCTCAGGGGCGGGTATCTGACCACAGAATAAATTTAACTTTGCATAAATTAGATATGGTATTAGCAGGACAACTGGACGAGATTATCGAAGCGCTTACTACCCATTTTCAGACTGAATTAATGAAACAGGTGGAATAGTTGCAGGATGCTTGGAGTATTATAGATATATTGGAATGGACTACCCGGTATTTTAAAAGCAAAGGCATAACCGAACCTCGGTTGGAGGCTGAAATATTAATGTCTTTTGTGCTCAAAAAAGACCGGGTATATTTGTATGCACATTTTGATGCTCCGGTAAGCCCGCAAGAAAGGAAAGCCCTGAGGGAAAATATCTTAAGAAGAGTAAATGGGGAGCCATCTGCATATATTACCGGCAATAAGGAATTTATGTCACTAAATTTTTATGTAACACCGGCAGTATTGATTCCTCGCACCGATACCGAAGTGCTGGTAGAAAAAGTTATTGAGTTGGCCGGCGAAAGAAAAAATCTGAATATTTGTGATGTGGGAACCGGTTCCGGAATAATAGCAGTGAGTCTGGCCTGTTATATAAAGGATGCCACAATATTTGCTGCGGACATTTCACCTGCGGCAGCAGAAATTACCCGCCGTAATGCTGAACGTCATTCGGCTAATATAAATATATTGACCGGCGACCTGCTGGAACCGGTTAAAGATGAAAAATTTGATTTTATTACGGCGAATCTGCCTTATATAAATCCTGCCAGTTACGACTTGCTTGAGCGGGAAATTAAAGAGTATGAACCGCAGTCCGCTTTACTGGCCGCCGGGGATGGGTTGGAAATTTACCGGCGTCTGATGCCCCAGGCTTACAGATGTCTGCAGCCAGATGGATATCTGCTGTTTGAAATAGGATATGATCAGGGACAGGCAGCTCTTAAGATTACTCGAGAATTTGCCGACAGCTGCATAATTAAAGATTATGGCGGGCGTGACCGGGTAATTGTAGCACGAAAGGAAGAAAAAATTGCAGACTGAGTATCTGAAAGTAGATCCTGACCAGAAGAATGCTCCGGCACTTCATAGGGCGGTGCAATTGCTGAATGCATCCGAATTAGTAGCTTTTCCTACAGAAACAGTATATGGGTTGGGAGCTAAAGTATTTGATGAAGTCGCTGTCAAGAAAATATATACGGTAAAGAACAGGCCGGCTGGACAAGCTTTGCTGGTGCACATATCTCAAATAGACCAGTTATCAGGCATTGTTAACCAAATTACTCCCGATGCCCGTCTTCTAATGGAAGAATTTTGGCCTGGACCCTTATCAATTATTTTAACGGCACATCAACATTTACCGCTGACAGTAACCGGTGGAAATACAACAGTCGGTCTGCGCATGCCATCCCATCCCGTAGCCAAAAACCTGATAGATATAGCCGGGCCTATGGCAGCAACCAGTGCTAATCGTTCCGGGCGGCCAAGTCCTATTACCGCTGAACATGTAAAAGCAGATTTAAATGGAATTATTAGAGCTGTACTGGACGGAGGGCCAGAAGTTCAAGGCATAGAGTCAACTATTATTGATCTTAGTCGGGAACCTTATACCATTGTTCGTACCGGCAGTATAACGGTGGAGGCTTTGAAAACTGTTCTGGGCAAAAGGCTGTACATTAAGCAGGTTGACAGCAGGCAAGAATGCTATCAAACCAGTTTTATACTTAAGGTAGCCTTGGATGAGGAAGATTTTCAGCGCCAGCTGAAAGACAATAAGCAAAAGGCGTTGGGGGTTGTATATTACGATAAAACCAAAAAACTACTGAAAGCCAGCAAATTAAGTATTAAAGAAGAATATTTTCTGGCGTTAAATGAAAAAGGCAGTCAATTTTTTTCTATATTAAGAGATGCAGAACAAAAAAATCTTGAGGTCTTACTGATGAAACCACTTCCTGATTATACAAGTGATTCATTAAGGGACAGAATTAGCCGGGCTGCCCGTAATGACGACAAAGGAGTTTAATATACTATGCTGGAACAGTTGATCACTATAATATTTATAGCGATAGTTCTGGGGCTTGATGCATTTTCCATGGCATTAGGAATTGGCTTGCGGGGAATCTCCAGAGTTAATGCCTTAAAATTTGTCGGGACTATAACGTTATACCATATTTTAATGCCGCTGATTGGGCTTAACATAGGGATAGCAGCCGGCAAACTGCTCGGTATCTGGGCGGCACGCCTGGGAGCAGCTGCACTGGCATACATTGGTATTGAAATGCTTATTAAAAGCTATAAGACTATTAGAACCAGAGCGGTCAGTTTTGCCGAAGTCCGAAGTTCCCTCAATACTGAGACTTTAACGGATATCAGTTGGAAAAATATTTTGCTGTTGGGATTTTTAGTAAGCATTGATGCCTTGACAGTAGGTTTTGGTTTAGGTACTTTAAGGATGTCTATATTATTAACCTGTTTGATCATAGGGGTAGTGGCAGGAGTAATGACTCTGACAGGTTTTTGGGGGGGAAAACTGTTTAGCCGGATTGCTGGTAGTTATGCACAAATTGCCGGAGGCCTGGTGTTGCTGGCACTGGCAGTTAAAATGCTTTTCCAGGGGGGATTAAAGTGAAAAAAGTATTATTTGTATGTTCAGGTAATACCTGCAGAAGTCCTATGGCAAAAGCAATTATGCAAAAACTATTAGATACTGAGAATTATGACGATATAGCAGTAGAATCAGCAGGACTTTTTACCAGCGAAGGCTTGCCTGCATCTGAAGCAGCTATAACTGTTATGAAAGATATAGATATTGACATATCCGGGCACTCCAGTCAGGTAATCAGCGAAGCTTTAATAGCAGAAGCCGATCTTATATTTACAATGACTAAAGGTCATCAGCGCTATTTAACAGAATTGTTTCCGGAAAAAGCGTGCCAGACTTTTACTTTAGGCGAATTCATCGGACAACCTTATCGTGAGATATCAGACCCATACAGTATGGATTTGGATGTATACAGAAAAAGCAGTCAGGAATTGAAGGAAATTTTGACAATAGTAATTAAAATACTTTTAAAAGATAAATGAATTTTTAACAATTGAGGTGTAATTATATTGAAGATAGTAATCGGCAGTGATCATGCCGGTCTGGAAATGAAGCGGGAAATCAGCAGCAATTTACTGAAACAAGGCTATGAAGTTATTGACTGCGGAACATACTCGGCTGACTCAGTAGATTACCCGGACATTGCTGAGCAGGTAACATGTGAAGTAATCAAACAGAAAATTCCGGGAATATTGATTTGCGGTACCGGTATCGGAATTTCAATTGCGGCCAATAAAATTCACGGAATACGGGCGGCGCTATGCACTAATGAGTATACCGCCCGCTTGGCACGGCAGCATAATGATGCTAATATTTTAGCTCTTGGCTCCCGTGTTACTGCCGTTAGTTATGCGTTAGAGATAGTGACTGCTTTTTTAAAAACTGATTTTGAAGCAGGCAGACATAATAAAAGAGTAGAAAAGATAGGGATATTAGAAAATAGATATAATGAGAGGAGTTAGTGCAAGGTGGACTATATTGAAAAATATGTGCAGCCAATCGACCCGGAAGTAGCGCAAGCCATTGCCAATGAAGAAAAAAGACAGAATAATAAACTGGAGTTGATAGCCTCAGAAAACTTCGTTTCCCGTGCCGTTATGGCAGCTCAGGGTTCAGTTATGACTAATAAATATGCGGAAGGTTATCCAGGTGCAAGATATTATGGCGGCTGTGAATATGTAGACGTAGTCGAAAAATTGGCCATTGAAAGGGCAAATGAGTTATTTGGCAGTGAACATGCCAATGTCCAGCCTCATTCCGGGGCTCAGGCTAATACCGCCGTATATTTTGCCTGTGTACAGCCCGGAGACACTGTCCTTGGGATGAACCTCAGCCATGGGGGGCATCTTACCCATGGCAGCAAAGTCAATATTTCCGGTAAATATTTTAATTTTTATGGTTATGAAGTAGACCCGGAAACTGAGAAAATTGATTATGAAAAAATAGCAGAAATTGCGCAGGAAGTTAAACCTAAATTAATTGTGGCCGGAGCCAGTGCGTACTCACGAATCATTGATTTTGAAAAATTCCGCTATATTGCTGATAAGGTTAACGCATTGCTTTTTGTAGACATGGCCCATATAGCAGGCTTAGTTGCAACAGGGCTTCATCCCAGCCCTATTCCTTATGCTGACTTTGTTACGACTACTACTCACAAAACATTGCGCGGTCCCAGAGGGGGCCTGATAATGTGCAAGGAGGAGTGGGCACAAAAAATTGATAAAGCTGTTTTCCCTGGTATTCAGGGAGGACCGTTAATGCATGTGATTGCTGCCAAGGCAGTTTGCTTGAAAGAAGCGCTAAGTGATGAATTTAAACTTTATCAAAAAGCAATATATGATAATGCACAGGTTTTAGCGGTATCATTATCTGAATTGGGACTAAGACTGGTTTCCGGCGGCACTGATAACCATCTTATTCTGGTTGATGTCCGACCTTCCGGACTAAATGGCAAACAAGCTGAAGCTATTTTAGAATCGGTCAATATAACCGTAAATAAAAACGCTATTCCCTTTGATCCGGAAAAGCCAACTGTAACAAGCGGTATAAGAATAGGCACCCCAGCGGTTACTTCCAGAGGTATGAATACTGCTGATATGAAACTTATTGCGCAGGCTATAGTGGGTGCTGTGCAAAATCCGGAAGATAAAAAGGTCCTTAATGATGCACGTCAAATCGTAGCGGGATTATGTAATAAATATCCCTTGTACAGATAAAATTAATTAAGGGGAAAGAATGGAAACTTTAACAAGGCCTAGCTGGGAAGACTATTTCCTGCAGGTAGCAGACCTGGTTGCCAAGCGTTCTACCTGTCTCCGCCGCCAGGTAGGTGCGGTACTGGTTCGGGATGAACGAATTATTGCTACCGGATATAATGGAGCCCCACGCGGCATTGCTCACTGCCTGGACATTGGATGCCTGCGCGAAAAGATGTGTATACCTTCAGGGGAGCGTTATGAACTGTGCAGGGGGGTCCACGCTGAACAAAATGCTATTATTAATGCTGCTTATTATGGAGTATCAACCAAAAATGCTGTTCTTTACTGTACTAATCAACCTTGTTTGATTTGTGCACGGATGATTATAAATGCTGGCATAATAAAAGTAGTGCACCGGGGTAACTTCACCGATGATTTAGCAATAGTGTTTATGCAGGAAGCAGGAATAGAAATGGTAATCAAAAAAGGCCCGTTGGGAAAGGAAACTAATTAATTATGGACACCAAAACTTTATCCTTGCCAAGACTGAATCGGCTAAGTCCCAATTTAGAGTCTACTGCATTGAAACTTATGGAGGAAGCAGGAGAATTAGCTCAGGCTATAGGTAAATATCGTGGCCTCAGCGGTGAAAAGGTCAACCTGGATGAGCAGACGGTAATACGGGAAATAGCCAAAGAACTCCTGGATGTTGCCCAGACGGCCATAACCATGATGTTTGTTATGGAACAAGACTATGGGATTGATGTTGATACCGTATTGAAAGAGCATTGGGCAAAATTGGAACGCAAAGGTTACTTGGCTCTGGATATTCAGGAAGAAAACAGCTATTAATTGTATATATTGAAATATAATAATAATTTTGCCTGAATATTGCGAAATTTTACAGCAGTTTTTTCTATCTGTATAAGGTATTTTTACATGATTAAAAAAGGATTTTAGATTTTCATGACGAATATCATTCTAGGTATCGAAAGATTCATTAATTTAAAAGAGGTGAATAAATGCCACAACAGAATAAACACTGGGCTCGAGCTTTAGGCGATGCTTTGAATTTGACTACTACCATAGTCGCGGCAGTAGCAGTAGGGTATTTTGCCGGGAGATGGTTGGATGGCAAATTTGACACTGAACCATGGCTTACGGTGGCAGGTTTTTTGTTAGGGTTGGCAACTTCTTTTAAAACAATTTTTGACCAAATGAACAGTGATAATAAAAACGACCACAAATAAAGGGGGATACGAAAGGAGATAAACCTGAACGGAATAGAAGTCATCCAAAGCTAATTACTTTGGTTGCAAGTTTTTGGGCAGTCTTTGGGGAGGGGCTGGACGGAAACTATAGTTAAAATCCAATTTAGGAAGGGGGGAAAAAGAGAATGATATTTGGTATGCACGATGGTGTCCTGTTTCACCTTGGCCCGATTCCGGTTGATCATTTAGTTGTAACACAATGGGTAATTATCGTTTTACTTGGAACTGTTGCATTTTTTGCTACTCGGAATATGCAGGAAGTACCTCGTGGATTACAGAATGCTTTTGAAGCAATTATAACCTGGGCCAACGACTTCTTCACTCAATTGATGGATAAACCGCATGTCGCTAAAAAATGGGCCCCATTGCTTACCACATTTTTCCTGTTTATTCTGGTAAGCAATTATAGCGGACTCCTTCCTGGCTCTGCTACTATTGACGGATTTCAGCCACCAACCAGTAACTGGAACGTTACTATGACTTTAGCTTTGATTACTTTTTTCTCTATTTATGTAGCCGGTTTTTCGGAACACGGTATACATCATTTCAAGCACTTTATCAGTCCTAATCCGGTGATGCTGCCTTTAAACCTTGTTGAAGAAATAGCACATCCGCTTTCCCTGACAGTCCGTCTATTCGGGAACATATTTGGTGAAGAAATGGTTATTGCCTATCTTTTATTCATGGCTCCTTTTGTTGTTCCGGCAGCTATTATGGGGCTTAGTTTACTTTTAGGGGCAATCCAGGCAATTGTATTTACGATTTTGTCCGCTAGCTATATAGCAGCGGCAACTGGAGAAGGTCATTAGACACAATTAAAATAACATTAAATTTTTAGCTCAATGTATTTTCATTGAGAAGGAAAGGAGGGGAAAGAATGGGTGCAGCATTAGGTGCTGGTATAGCTGTATCTATCGCCGGAATCGGTGGTGGTATAGGAATGGGTGTTGCTGGTGGTAAAGCTTTTGAAGCTATTGCTCGGCAGCCTGAAGTCGGAGGAGACGTAAGAACACTTCTCTTCATTACACTGGCTTTTATTGAAACTCTTACTATTTATGGTCTGCTTATCGCATTTATGTTAGTAGGCAAAGCCTAATAAGTGGAACAGAGCAACCTAATACCACTTGGTTTTAGATTTGTGGGCGACAGGGCACCTGTCAAACTGACAGAACCATGCCCTATCGCCCCAAATACTATATGTTGTAAAGATTGGAGGTAGCACATCCGTGATAAGGGATAAAAGATTTCATTTGTCGGTCCTCCTTTTAACTATAGTTATGGTTCTGGGATTTGCCGCCTTCTGTATGGCTTCATCAGGAGCGGGAACGGAGACAGCTATTCCTCAACCTGCAGGAAAAACACCTGCATTTGGGAACTTGTTTGTAATAGGGTGGACGGCAGTAAACTTTTTTGTACTGCTGGCTTTGTTATACAAATTCGCGTTTAATCCAATTAACGCAATGTTGGATCAGAGAGCAACCACTATTGAAAGTTCCTTGAAGCATGCGGAAGAAGTCAGAATCGAAATCGACCAAATGAAAAAAGAAACCCAGGCTAATTTAGCAGAATCACGCAAGGAAGCTCAGGAGATCGTTGCCAGAGCGACTAAAGCTGCGGAAGATGCTAAAACAGAAATTACTAAAAAAGCTCATGAGGAAGCCGATAACTTTAAAATTAAGGCTAAAGCAGAAATTGAAGCAGCAACTGAACAGGCTAAAATTGAGTTGAAAGATACTTCTGCTGCCCTGGCTATTATGGTAGCCGAAAAATTGTTGGGCAGAGCTATTACTGACGAAGACCATAAAAAAATGGTCGACCAGTTCGTTAACGAAGCGGGAGATATGCTATGTTAAACAAGAGCGTCGCTAGGCGCTATGCTGAAGCATTCTTTAGCATTGCCCGGGAAACGGAGAGCATAGACGGGTTTCAACAGGAATTGCAGGTTGTAGTTAACACTATAAATGAAATGGAAGACCTTAAGGAATACTTTGGTCATTTACTGATACCTGCCAAAGATAAGAAGGAAATTGCCGGTAAAATATTCAGTGGCAAGATTTCTTCCACAACCTTGAACTTCCTGATGATGGTATTGGACAAACGCCGCCAGGCTTATCTGGAAGTAATACTGGAAGAGTACAAGGATATGGCAGATGAAGTGAGAAATATTACCAAAGCAGAACTTGTATCAGCCCAGGAGGTATCAGAAGCTGAGATTAAATCACTGGCAGAAAAGCTTTCTGCTTCGACAGGCAAAAAGGTACAGTTGGAACCGAAGGTCGACCCTTCGTTATTAGGCGGAATTAAGATCCGAATAGGTGACCAGATTATGGATGGTACCATTGCCAAGAAACTGGAAATGCTAAAGACACAATTAATGCAAGCAAAGATAAGTTAATCGATAGGGGTGAGCATGTAAATGAGTATTAGACCGGAAGAGATTAGCGCTATTTTAAAAGAACAAATCGAGCGCTACCAATCCGAGGTCGAAGTCAGTAATGTTGGCTCTGTTATCTATGTTGGAGACGGGATCGCACGGGTATATGGATTACAAGGAGCCATGGCTGGCGAACTACTGGAGTTTCCAGGTGGAACCTACGGAATGGTTCTCAACCTCGAAGAAGATAATGTAGGCGCAGTTTTATTAGGTGGTTATTCACATATTAAGGAAGGCGACGTAGTTAAAGCAACCGGCAGAATTATGGAAGTTCCCGCCGGCAAAGCTATGCTGGGAAGGGTTGTTAATGGACTTGGTCAGCCAATAGATGGAAAAGGACCTATCAACACGGATACATTCCGTCCGATAGAACGTGTCGCTCCTGGTGTTGTTACCCGTTCACCGGTTAACACACCTATGCAGACCGGATTAAAAGCTATTGACTCTATGGTGCCAATTGGAAGAGGCCAGCGTGAGCTTATAATTGGTGACCGGCAAATCGGAAAGACAGCTATTGCTATCGATGCCATTATCAATCAGAGAGAAAAGAAGGATATGATCTGTATCTATGTTGGTATAGGTCAGAAGCAATCAACTATAGCAGGAATTGCTGCTAAACTGGAAGAAATGGGAGCAATGGATTATACCATTATAGTAGCAGCAACGGCATCAGAACCTGCTCCACTGCTCTACATGGCACCATATTCCGGTGTTGCTATGGCAGAAGAATTTATGGAAACAGATAAAGCAGATGTGCTGATAATTTACGATGATTTATCCAAACATGCGGTAGCTTATCGTGAAATGTCACTTTTGCTTCGGCGCCCACCCGGCCGTGAAGCTTATCCGGGAGACGTTTTCTATCTGCATTCCCGTTTATTGGAAAGAGCTTGCAAACTGAGTCAAGAATACGGCGGCGGGTCAATAACAGCATTGCCGATCATTGAAACCCAGGCGGGTGACGTTTCAGCTTATATTCCGACTAATGTTATTTCTATTACTGATGGGCAGATATATCTTGAAACTGACCTTTTCTATGCTGGACAACGCCCCGCTATAAACGCTGGTTTATCAGTAAGCCGGGTTGGTGGATCCGCCCAGACTAAAGCTATGAAATCAGTTGCCGGGCAATTGCGCTTGGACTTGGCACAATATCGAGAATTGGCATCATTTGCTCAATTCGGCTCTGACCTTGATAAAGCAACTTTAGCCCGTTTAACTCGTGGTGAAAGAACTCTGGAAGTTTTGAAACAAGACCAGTATGTACCAATGTTAATGGAAGAACAGGTCGTTGCTATTTATTGCGGGGTCAACGGTTACCTGGATGACATACCACTTGACAAGGTTAACGAATTCGAAGTTGATTTCCTGAAATTCCTAAGAAGTGCTAATGCCGAAATATTAACCGCAATTAAACAGAGTGGGAAAATAGAGGACAAGACTAATGAAAACCTCAAGAAGGCGATAGTTGAGTTTAAATCAACCTTTGCAGTTTAGGTGGTGAAATAATTGGCAGGTGCAGGTGTTAGAGAATACAAAAGAAGAATACGCAGCGTAAAAAGTACCCAGCAGATTACCAAAGCCATGAAAATGGTAGCGGCCGCTAAGTTGCGCCGCGCACAGGCAAGGGCTGAGTCTTCAAGACCTTACACCGAGACACTTACAGGAACCTTGGCCAGACTGGCTGGTGTAGCCTATGATGTTACCCATCCCCTCCTGGAAAAGAGAGAGGACATTTTAAAAGTTGGCTATATTGTAGTAACATCTGACCGGGGATTGTGTGGTGCTTATAATACTAACATTATAAAGTTGGCATCTGTAGCCATTGCAGAAGATGAGCGTAATCTGGAAAGCGGAATAATAGCTGTAGGCAGAAAAGGCCGCGATTATTTCCGTAAACGCGGTGGCGTAGATGCAGAATTCGTCGGGCTAGGTGATAACGTTAATTACGCAGATGCCAAAGAAATAGCTGACTATGTAATTAATGCGTATGAAAACGAAGAGCTGGACGAAGTATATTTGATTTATGCAAAATTTGTAAATGCCTTAAGGCAGGTCCCTACTATAACAAAGATTTTGCCACTTGAGACGCCTACTGAAGAGGAAACTGAAGAACATTTTGTTGATTATCTCTATGAGCCCAGCGCGGAAGAAATTCTGCTTACGCTTTTACCCAAATATGTAGCCAGCGTTATCTACCATGCTATGCTGGAAGGTAAAGCAAGTCAGTTTGGAGCTACAATGACAGCGATGGGAAATGCTACACAGAACGCCGGGGAAATAATTGATAATCTTACCATGATAATGAATAAAGTAAGGCAGGCGGCTATAACAGATGAAATTCTGGATATCGTTGGTGGCGCTGAAGCTCTCAATAAAGGAGGAAAGTAAGGGATGGCGAATGTAACATATGGGGAAGTAACTCAGGTTATAGGCGCAGTTGTTGATATACGCTTTAAGCCCGGTGAGTTACCAGACCTCATGAATGCTATAACTATTAAATCTGAAGATCAGGGCGGAACAGAAGCAGGAGGCGGTCTAAATATAGTTTTGGAAGCTTTTCAGCATCTGGGCAATGACACCGTGAGATGTGTTGCTTTAAATCCGACTGATGGTACTAGTAGAGGCATGAAAGCAACTAATACCGGTGCTGCAATTAAAGTACCGGTTGGTGACAAATGCCTGGGCAGGATATTGAATGTGCTGGGGCAGCCAGTTGACGACGCTGGACCAGTTGAAGCTGCTGATTATTGGGAAATTCACCGTAATCCACCCGCACTGGTTGATCAGTTGCCCGCAACAGAAGTACTGGAAACCGGCATCAAGGTAGCAGATTTGATTTGCCCCTATGCCAAAGGTGGGAAAATTGGACTCTTTGGCGGTGCTGGCGTAGGGAAAACAGTTATAATTCAGGAACTTATAAGAAATATAGCCTATGAGCATGGTGGATATTCAGTATTCACCGGAGTTGGCGAGCGTTCCCGTGAAGGGAATGACCTCTGGGGTGAAATGACCGAGTCGGGTGTTATCGACAAATGTGCCCTGATTTTTGGTCAGATGAATGAACCGCCGGGAGCTCGTCTAAGAGTTGGTCTGACCGGACTGACCGTAGCAGAATACTTCCGCGATGTTGGCGGGCAGGACGTATTGATCTTTATTGATAATATTTTCCGTTTTGCTCAGGCAGGCAATGAAGTATCGGCTTTGTTAGGACGTATGCCATCTGCGGTTGGTTATCAACCGACATTGGCAACTGATATGGGTCTTTTGCAGGAGCGTATTACTTCTACCAGAAAAGGTTCCATCACCTCAGCTCAGGCAGTTTATGTACCCGCTGATGACCTGACTGACCCGGCACCGGCTACAACCTTTGCGCATCTGGATGCGACTACGGTTTTATCCCGGGCCATTTCCGAGTTAGGAATATATCCGGCAGTGGATCCGCTGGATTCCACTTCGCGTATTCTTGATCCGCAGGTAGTAGGTGCCAAGCATTATTCTACTGCCCATGGTGTGCAGCAGATTCTGCAGCGCTATAAAGAGCTGCAGGATATCATCGCCATACTGGGTATGGATGAATTGAGTGATGAAGATAAGGTGATCGTAGCCCGGGCAAGAAAAATACAAAGATTTTTGTCCCAGCCTTTCCATGTTGCTGAACAGTTTACTGGCAGCCCAGGTATTTACGTACCGATTTCCGAGACGGTCGAATCCTTTGCCCAGGTTCTGGAAGGGAAACATGATACCCTGCCAGAAACAGCCTTCTTTATGGTAGGTAATATTGATACGGCAATCGCAAAAGCAAAGAAGGAGGCGTAGTCTATGGCAGACAACACCTTCATGCTTGAGATAGTAACCCCTGAAGAAATCCTTTTTAAGGAAGAAGTTCAGTTTATGGTTGCTCCCGCTGTCGAAGGTGAGTTTGGGGTATTAAAGAACCACGCACCGTTAGTAGCGGCACTTAAAATCGGCGTATTGCGGTGTAAGGATCCTGCCGATAATGAGTTCCGCATAGCTATAAGTGGAGGGTTTGCAGAAGTAGTTGATAATGTTACCCGGGTTTTGGCAGAAACTGCGGAACATGGGCTTGATATCGATATACTTCGGGCCAAGGCAGCCAAAGAAAGAGCTGAAAGAAGGCTTAACCAACGCGATGATAATATAAATTATACTCGCGCGAAAATGGCGCTCCAAAGATCGATTGCACGTTTAAAGGCAGCGGGCGAAAAGGTAGATTAAATTATATTTATACTAAAAGCCGGAAGGAAAATATCCTTCCGGCTTTAGGTATAGAATTAGAGAGAGATAATTTTGGGAGTTAATAATTTGCCATGGAAAATTCATTACTAAAAACGCTAATAGTAGTGGCCCTGGGTTATTACTTAATAAAGGGGCTTATTTATTTACTTTTATGGCAAACTACTTATAAACTACAACAAAATGCTTTGGAAAAGAAAAGGCAAAAAAGAGAAGCCAGGTTGAGAAAAAGAGAGAAGCAACCAGCACAAGATGAATAAAAAATTCCTTTTTAGTATACTTATTATAAACCATTATGGTACCTCGATATATTGATGAGGGGTGATAATATGAGAACCGGATTTATTATTTTAATTGCCCTTGCTTTTATAGTTACCATTTCTTTTGGAATAATAATCTGGAGACATTCGATTAAATTTGAAAAAAAGGCCTTAGTTTTGAAACAGCGTAAGGAAGCTTATATTAAAGAACTGGAATTACATCAAGCTAAGATAGAAGCACTAGGCGGCGATAAAACGATGGTTGAAGAACCTGCAGATGGAAATGACATAGCAGAGGGAAAGCTTGAAGAATAAAAACCTTAAAGGCTGATAATATAATAAATTTAAAAGAGTTTTATAGCTCTTTTTTTTTGACAAATATTAAGTGTCAACTAATTAATAAAAAGAATAAATCGCTATAAGTAAGGCAAGAATTTTTACATGGCAGCTTGGGGAGGTTTATACCATGTTTAAAAGATTCATGCTTTATTTAATTCTGTTTGGGACTCTTATTGCCATTGGTGATTATGGGATTGATTATTCAATCGCCAAACAAATTGATAATATGTCACCATATTACCTATCATTTGCATCTATCGGTGCAAATTCACTGGAATCACGTATGGATTGTTGGGCCACAATAAGAACAGAATCTTCAGCAAATGAGTTAGAAAAATATCTTGAAGAAATATTATATTGTTTGAATTTACCTGCAGTTGAGAGTCAATATTTATATCATAACGACAAGCGTTCTGTTTCACTTAATTACCAAACTGCCAATGAACACATCAAAGGTTATTTCGCCTTTGAATCTGATAATCAGAAAAATGAAACAAATGTGGTTATCAGTTTGGCTACTAACGATAAGAAAATATCACTGTCAGATTATGAAGAGAATTTAAATCATATGCTGGGATTTGAATGGAAATATTATTATCTTTATACTGCCTGCCTGGATTATATCGTCACGCCTGATAGTCATGCGGAACTGCTGAAAGTGATAAATAAAAAACTCAAAACGCAAAATATCGAAGTATATCAGGCAGATAATGTCTTGGGTGTGGCCGGGTTTAGCCCATTAATAGCTGAAACAGGTCAACAGATTGCTATAGAAAGTAAAATCTATAATGTACAGATAGCTGCCCGTAATAATGTTAATGAAAGAAAAACCTATATTTATATTGGTTCTCCTTTAATACTTGGCGATTATTAACTATTTTATAAATTCAGAAAGGAGGTTATAGCTTTTGATAATGATAATAAACGGGCAAGCCACCTTGCAAGGTGAAGTTGAAATAAGCACTTCCAAAAATGCTGTTTTACCTATTCTGGCTGCTTCACTTCTAAGTGATGAGCCTAAAATAATTAATAATATACCAGCTATTGATGATGTTAATATTATTGTTCAGTTAATCAGTGAATTAGGCGTTCAAGTCAGGTATCATAACAATTCTCTCAAATTAATCGGTATACCGAATCAGATTGAGCCACCTTATGAATTGGTCAGACAAATAAGAGCTTCATTTTTAACTATGGGGCCATTACTTGCCAGACATGGAATAGTTCGCATTTCTTTTCCGGGAGGATGTGCTATTGGTACCAGGCCAATCGATTTGCACCTGAAAGGTTTGGAAGTTCTAGGCGCCCAAATAAAACAGGCAGGAGGAGACATTATAGCCAAAGGAAGACTTAAAGGGAGGCATGTTTATTTGGATTTCCCCAGTGTTGGGGCAACTGAAAATTTAATTATGGCAGCATCTCTTGCTCAAGGGACAACTTATATAGAAAATGCTGCATTGGAGCCGGAAATCACTGATTTGGCGAATTTTATCAATAGCATGGGAGGTAAGATAACTGGCGCGGGAACTAATATTGTTAAAATTGAAGGTGTGGAAAAACTGAATGGTACCATATATACACCTATTCCCGACCGTATTGAAGCGGGAACTTATATGGTGGCAGCCGCTGCCAGCCGTGGTGATACAATTATAACTAATGTAATACCTGAACATGTTAAATCGGTAACTGCTAAATTAATTGAAAGTGGTGCTGAAGTAACAGAATCATTTAATCAAATTAAAGTAAAAGGGCCGGATAAAATAAAACCTATATATATAAAGACATTACCTTATCCAGGTTTTCCGACTGATATGCAAGCACAATTCATGGCTTATCTAAGTTGTGCTGAAGGAAATTCAATAATTACTGAATCAGTATTTGAAAATCGTTTTATGCACGTTCAGGAGCTCTGCAGATTAGGAGCCAATATAAAAATTGAGGGACGCACGGCAATAATTAAAGGTGTAAAAAAATTGGACGGTGCTATTTTAAAAGCCACAGATTTAAGGGCAGGTGCGGCTTTATGTATAGCTGCTTTAATGGCGCGCGGACAAACAACTATTACTGACAGTGAACATATTGATCGAGGTTATGAAAAAATAGTAGAGAAACTCAATAAATTAGGTGCTTGTATAAGCCGTCAATAAATATATAAAAAGAATTCCTCTACAATTCATCAGGTTTCACTGCTAAAATATTCAACAATTTTTTTCAATTCAAAGGTTTAATATTTTTGACTACTAAATTAAATTAATATATACTTAACCAGTAAAGTAGTAAAGTACTAAATTACTAAATAAAAATGGGGTGGAAGCCAATGAAAATTCCGGTTACCTTAAAACATAAACCCGTAATAGTAGTTGAAAACTATGAACAAGTTGACGGCAGGCAGGCTTATCATTCAGATACCAAAGGCTTATCATTAGGTTTGGCACAATGGAATGATCGCGGCAAAATTGATATCTCAGCTAAAGTGTGGAGATATACTGGTGAAAAATGGTCCCGCCAGTCTGAGGAATTACCCCTTCACAGGGTGCTTGACCTGGCCTTGCTCATTTGTAAAGCTAAACAGCATTTTATGGAAGCTTATCGTTATGAGAAACTTTATGATCCAGCCAATACTTCATTAGCAAGGATAGGAATTCAGGGAGATGCCATGACCGTTGAGGTATGTACGGAAAATCCAATGATAGATGAGGATATCAGACTTTTCAGAGATTGTCTCAGTAAGGATGACGAAATGATAAGTGAAAGATTAATCGTTTTGGCATCAATTCTCAAAGAAATGGGTTATTAAAGTATGAAAATATCTAGTGAAAAAAAGAAAGAACTATTGGAACAATATAAAATGATGAAGCCTGAAATGGGACTTCTTGCAATAATCAATAAAACTAACGGCAAATATTTTCTGGAAACGACTGCTAATTTAAAAGGGAAATTAAACAGGATCAGTTTTCAATTTAAAATGAGCCGCCATCCCAATAAAGAACTGCAAAAGGATATAAATATATACGGGGCAGATCAATTTGAAGTAACGATACTAGAGCAAATCGAGTATGAAGAAAATGATGCTAAAACAGATTACAGTGATGATCTGAAGCTGTTAAAAATGATATGGACAGATAAACTGATGCAGGAGGGTATCAAGTTATATTAAATTTATAAGAAATGTTACCGATGGTTATTAAAGATATTTGCTGTATCCACGATTATTGAGTGCCGAAAGATTGTGCATGTTAACGAACATTTTCACTAAACAAACAGGTATAAAACTGTCAAAAAAACCACAGTAAAGATTAATAAATAGTCCCAGCCGGTTAAAACCAATTCATAAAGATAGGTTCTTTCTCCTGGCGTATATCCTCGGGCTTCCATAGCATCAACCAGCTCATCAGCACGGTGCAGTAAATTTACTGCTAATGGCAAGGCCAGGTTTCCCGTTGCCCTGATACGTGAGCGGATTGACCAGGAATCATTGCTTCCATTGCGCGATAACTGAGCTTCTTCAATACTGTTTTTCTCAGCCGCCAATACTGGAATAAACCGCAATGCAAGAGTCAACATCATTGCGAGATTATGAGAAGATAAACCAATTCTGTTCAAAGGGCTAATAATACTCTCCAATCCCATAGTTATTTGCGTTGTTTTTGTACTCATGGTAAGCAAAGAAGCTGTAAGTACCAATAAAATGAATCTGCTAATCTGCAAACCCCCTGTCTGTAAACCCTGGCAGCTGACTTTAACAGGACCTATGGAAAATAAGATTATACCAGGTGTAAAAAAAACGTATACCGCAAACAGTAAAAAAAACAAAGGCATTACCGGGCGTAAGCTTTTCATCATCGTATAAACAGGTATTCTTCCCAGCAGCGAGCCGGCTGAAATGACAGCAGCAACTATTATTAAACCTATATAGTCTGCCTGCATAATAACTATACTGAAAGCGATAGCAATAATAATTTTAGTACGGGGGTCCAGTTTGTGGACAACAGAATTTCCTGGAATATATTGAAAAAGAGCATTCATTTTATATACCTTCAGCTTCCCTGGAAATAATTAGCAGGCAGAAGAGATAGTATTGCCCGGCCGGCCTGTTCAACAGAAAAAATACCTGGAGGAAAAATTTTTACCTGTTGGTTAAGGCACCACATAAGTTCAGAAATTTTAGGCGGTTTAAGGCCCAGTTTTTTCAGCCATGTAACCTGGCTGAAAATATCACAGGGTGGTGCATCTGCAGCTATACTGCCCTGGTCTATTACGATTATGCGTTTGGCATTGTCAAGTTCATCCATGTGATGAGTAACATGGATTATTGCGGTACCCTGCTGATTAAGTTCCTGCAGCAAAGACAGCACTAAACTGGCGCTTTGGGGGTCAAGCGAAGCAGTTGGTTCATCAAGCACGATGAACTTTGATTCCATGGCCAGCACACCAGCCAATGCTAATAGTTGTTTTTGGCCGCCGGAAAGAGTATGGGGAGGGCGGGTTTTGTATTCCGACAAACCTACTACTGTCAGTGCGTGGTCAACTCTCTTCTTTATCTCAGATGAGGGCAATCCAAGGTTGCCGGGACCAAAAGCCACATCTTCCTCCACAGTCATACCTACTATTTGATTATCGGGATTTTGAAAAATCATGCCGACCCGACGTCGTATTTCCGGCAAATTTTTTGCTTTCAGAGTACTTAGGCCGTCTACCAGAACGTCACCGCTGGCAGGAAGCAGCAGAGCATTAAAGTGACGAATCAGGGTGGTTTTGCCAGAGCCGTTAGCACCGATTATCGCAACATACTCTCCGTCGGTGATATCCAGATTGATATCTTTCAGAATTGCTTCGTTATATGCATATGAAAAATTCAGGTTTCGCAGGCTGATCATTTTTGTTCCCTCCCTGCCGGGAAATACTTATATAGCTTAAGTGCTAACCAGGCTGCAACGATCAGCTTAAAGATATCTCCGGGTAAAAAGGGCAGGACCCCGATCAACAGAGCTTTATATAAAGACAGGTCAGCTACCAGCATTAGTTGTGCGGTACCCAAAGTATAAATTACCAGATCACCAATGACCAGAGCCAGAATCAGCCACGGTAAACCTGGTTTCCGCCTGGCTTTAATTACTTTACCAATAACAAAAGCTGCTGCAATGAATCCAAGCAGATATCCTCCCGTAGGGCCAAATAAAATACCTATACCGGCTTTACCTCCAGAAAAAACCGGCAATCCGATTATCCCCAGCAAAACATATACTATTTGGCTCATGGCGCCGACAGAACTGCCCAGCAGAATGCCAGCCAGGCTGGTAAAAAGAGTTTGCAGGGTAATAGGTACCGGCTGCAGAGGTATTACCATAAAAGCCCCAATCGCAGTAAGGGCTCCAAATAGGGCGGCATAAATCATACTTCGCAGAGAATCATTGTTTGATGCAGACATAATAGGATACCTCCCAATTGTAATACTTCAGTACTTACTGCATATGTCTTGCATAATTAAATTATGGAGGGATCATAAGACTATTGTCAACCTAAAAAATAAAATTGTGTTAACATATAAATTTGATTGGAGGAAGACTATGATAATAGGCTTATCTCTCCCGACATGACGGTATGGATAGTTCCTTTATAATCTCGAACCAGCAGATAACCTTTATCGTCGAGATCAATAGCTTCACCGGAGATAACTTCGCTTCCTTCATCGAAGTATACTTTTTGTCCCAGGGTCATCGAAAGACGACGAGCTTTTTCCAGAATGGGAGTAAAATTGTCATCCTCCAAAAAGTTATATTGCCGCTCAAGAGATAACAGTAATTTGCGCAGCAACTTGACCCGGGAACCGGGTTGGCCGTTTTCTGCCAGTACAGAAGTTGGCGGAGTGCGAAAGTCTTCAGGAAATTCCTGCGGCAGATTGTTGATATTTATTCCAATTCCAAGCACTATGTACTCTATACTATCCATGTCAGTAACTGCTTCAGAAAGGATGCCGGTTATTTTTCTGCCGTTTATCAATATATCATTGGGCCACTTGATGCTGGGCTGCAGTCCCAGTTCATCTTTCAGTGCCTCTGCCGATGCTACCCCCGCCAGAAGGGAAAGCCGCGAAATTTGCCTTAGAGGAAAGGCAGGCCGTAAAATTATTGACATATATATTCCCTGATTGGATGGAGAATACCAACTGCGGCCCCTGCGGCCTCTGCCATCAGTTTGTTCTTCTGCAACTATAACAGTTCCCTCCGGATAACCATCGTTGGCTAAAGCGCGGGCACGCTTGTTGGTGGAATCTGTTTGCCGGTAGTAAAAGTAATTATCCTGGCCAAATACTTCAGTCAGTAATCCGGGCTTGACTTCTTCAGGGGATAATAAATCAACAGGATTGCTGATACGATATCCTTTTTTGGGCGAAGATTCTATTTTATAACCTTCTGTTGACAAGTTTTGGACTTGCTTCCAAACAGCCGTTCTGCTTACATTTAAGGTTTGACTTAAAGTTTCTCCTGAAACCCATTCACCATTACCGGCTTTTAATGCCTTCAATACTGATTCGCGCAGAGCCATTTCACCCGCCTCCTGCAATGTTAACCTTTATTTGTAATTATAGATGACAAACCGTTGGAAAACAAAAGCTTTTTACATGCAAGGGTTGGATTATCCGAATTATTATTAAGGGAATATTATTACTGCCACCAGTGTTTGAAACAGAGCAAATCCTAATAGGTGTACATCTTTCATGATAATAAAAGTAAAGCAGAGTGAAGAAGAAAAAATCAATTCTTTACAAAGTTGATTGACATTGACGTTGCGTAAAGGTCTATAGTTGTCATGTCAGGAGGTGAAAAGATGGATTATACAGTACAGAAGCTGGGGCAGTTAGCAGGCATCAGCAGCAGGACCTTAAGGTATTATGACCAAATCGGTATATTGAAACCTGCCCGGATAAATTCGGCAGGCTATAGGATCTACAGCGAAAAAGAAGTTAACAGATTACAGCAAATCCTCTTCTACAGAGAACTGGGAATAGGTCTGAATATTATTAAGGAAATATTAAATGCCCCATCTTTTGATGAGATTAAAGCATTGAACCAACATCGCAGACAATTGCTGGAAAGAAGGAAACAACTGGATGAATTGCTTGCCAATGTTGAAAAAACTATTACCGTGAAGGAAGGGAGAATTAAAGCTATGAACGATAAAGAAAAATTCGCCGGATTTAAACAAAAAATGATTGATGAGAATGAGAGAAAATATGGTCAGGAGATAAGAGCCAAATACGGGAACGAAAGCATAGATAAGTCTAACATGAAAATTAAAGGCATGACAGAAGAGCAGTACCAGGAGTTTGAAAAGCTGGGAACCAGTGTTTTAGAATCTTTGAAAGAGGCCATGACTACGGGTAACCCGGGCGGAGAACTCGGACAGAAGACTGCTGACCTGCATCGCAGGTGGTTAAGTTTCAGCTGGGACAATTACAGCAAAGAAGCTCATGCTGGTCTGGCGCAGATGTATATTAATGATGAAAGGTTTACTGCTTTTTACGATCAGGTCCAGGCCGGAGCAGCGATGTTTCTAAGAGATGCCATTTTGATTTATACGGGGGTATCCCGAACCTAGTGTAAAGTCCAAATTGAAATAGAATACGGCAATAATTTTTGAGGGCAGTTAGCCAGGATAGGCAAGCTGCCCCTTTAAAATTGAATTACAGGTTAAAGTTTTTACGGAAATCAAGGAATAAAGTTCAGCTTGATACTATTTATCCTGGTTCCGATGGTACTTGGCGCGGAAGCGTATCCTCGTTTACATGTCATTTAAGTGTGCACCTTATCATATTATTTACCCATGAGAAAAATTACTTTTAAGCGCCAACCAAAATTAATAATTCTCGGGCTTATCCTGATAAGCTTTTTGGGGCTATGGCATTTTACCTGTAAACAAAATACCAGTATAAAATGGGGAGACGAACCATATATTTCACTATATCTGCACGAGGAGGATAAAACCGTCAGCCTGAAATTTGAGGAGTATCTGGCCGGGGTGGTAGCGGCAGAAATGCCTGCATCATTTGATATCGAGGCATTAAAGGCGCAAACAGTTTGTGCCCGCACCTATGCTGTGAAGAAGTTGCTGGAAAAGCGGCCTTATCCGCAGCAGGCGGATCTTTCCGATGATATTGATTCCTGCCAGGCCTATATATCACCGGCAGATTTTAGCAAAGCCAATCCTAAACATTATCAGGAATTATTAACCAGGATTAGAAAAGCCGTTAATGAAACCCGTGGTGAAATAATGCTAAGCAAAGGTGAACCAATTGATGCACTTTACCATTCCACCTGTGGAGGACAAACGGAAAATGCCGGGGATGTGTGGTTTCAGGACGTGTCCTACCTGAGTTCGGTGAAATGTGAATACTGTGCCGAATCAAAAAATTACTCAACTGTACAGGTGTTTTCATTAAAACAGATCGAAGATAGCATAGGCATAGACAGTGACGAAAAATTGGACATTGAGGTCTTAAAAACAACTTCCAGCGGGCGTATCAAAGAGCTATCGATCAACAGTCTTATACTAAGCGGTGAAGAATTCAGGCGAAAACTAAACCTTCCTTCCAATTGGCTGGAGTTTAAAGTTAACAAAGGGAATCTGATAATCAACAGCCGCGGATACGGTCATGGGGTAGGGATGTGCCAGTACGGAGCAAATGGAATGGCACGGGACGGTGCAGACTATAAGGAGATACTGTGGAACTATTACGGAGATATTGAATTTAATAAAATTACCTATGATGTTCTTGAGTAACACTCTTCCGAATATAAATTAAATAATTTAACCGGGGGAGGACAATTATGCAAAATTACATCAGGAAAAGGGCGGTAAAAATCGGACTCCATATTCAAAAAACATCTGATACGGTAAGACAAACTGCTGAGATTTTTGGAATCTCAAAAAGCACAGTTCATAAAGATGTGTCAGAAAGACTGCCGCGGATCGATAAACAATTAGCTCAGGACGTAAAAGATATTTTAGATAAAAATAAGGCAGAGAGGCATATCAGAGGGGGGGAAGCTACCCGGCAAAAGTATGCAGCCGCCAGAATAAATTAAAATAAATTTTTATATATTAGCATAGCTAATCAGAATTAAAAAAGGTAGAATAATGTTAGTTTGATTATTTTTGTGGGGAGGCTATGCTAAATGTGTCTTTATCAGGAGGATATTGGTATTGATTTGGGTACGGCAACGGTTTTGCTTTTCCGCAAGGGACAGGGAATAGTTCTGCATGAGCCTTCCGTTGTGGCAATTGATAAGAAAACTGACAAAATTATTGCCGTGGGAGAGGATGCCAGATCCATGCTGGGAAGAACTCCGGGGCATATTGTAGCCATCCGTCCATTAAGAAATGGCGTTATTGCTGATTATGACACTACTGAACGCATGCTTACATATTTTATCAATAAGGCTATCGGCAAAAAATTGCTTATGAAACCAAGAGTGGTAGTGTGCATACCAATAGGAGCAACTGATGTCGAAGAACGAGCGGTAAGACAAGCCGCTTTAAATTCCGGGGCCCGGGAAGCATTCATTATTGAAGAACCCTTAGCGGCAGCCCTGGGAGCAGGCATAAACATCAGCAGTCCTGCCGGCAACATGGTAGTTGACATCGGCGGAGGCACATGCGATGTAGCTGTTCTTTCCCTGGGCGGGGTCGTATGTAATACTATGCTTAGAATAGGCGGAGATCATTTTGACGAAGCAATTATACGCTATGTCCGCAAAGAACATAATTTAATGATTGGGGAAAGAACTGCGGAAGAAATAAAAATCAAGATTGGAACTGCGATGGTTACTGACCAGAACCGCACACAATCAATAAGCGTAAGAGGCCGGGATTTAATCACCGGACTGCCCAAAACTATCGATATCACATCGGAAGAGAGTTGGCTGGCAATTCAGGAACCGGTTTTTTCTATTATAGAAGGCATCCGCAAAGTGCTGGAAATAACACCACCAGAGTTGTCTGCCGATATAGTAAACAATGGTATTGTTATGACCGGAGGCGGATCACTGCTGGATGGTCTTGATATATTGGTATCCAAAATGACCAATCTGCCGGTAAATATTGCAGATGATCCTATAGCTTGTGTGGCAAGAGGAACTGGTAAAGTATTAAATGAAATGACTTATTTACATAGTCGCGCTAATCATAACACCAGGACCGCCTAAAACAATAACAATTAAGGCATAATATTTAAAAAACTCATAAAACCTGCTTACGGCGGGTTTTTTCATAAGCTTGTTTTACTGTTAATTGGCGGATGAGACAGGAGGCGCCAGGGCATATGAATAAAGAGCAGCAGGCTGATATCCTGGGGTGTCAGGTAGATTTAGTCAACTTAAGCCAGGTTTTACAGGATATCGAAACTTTTCTCTGCACTGATAAAGAACCAGCACAGATTATTACAGTTAACGCGGAGATACTCTATGAAGCGAGTAAAAACCGTAAACTTAAGGAAGTAATCAATGCTGCACAAATGGTAACACCTGATGGGATAGGTGTAGTTTGGGCAGCCAGGCAATTAGGTTATAATCCGCAGGGACGGGTTACCGGAATCGAATTGCTGGAAGCGGTTTGCAGGGAAGGAGCTAAGCAGGGTTGGAAAATATTTTTTTTGGGTGCTGCTCCGGGCGTGGCTGAGCAGGCTGCAAGAGAATTAAACAAAAGATACCAAGGTTTAAAAATAACAGGTACAATTGATGGATATTTTGCCCCCGAAAATGAAGAGGATATTATTGCAGCAATCAAGTCCAGCAGCCCGGATATATTATTTGTTGGTTTAGGAGCACCCAGACAGGAGTATTGGATAAATGATTATAAGGAGCAATTGCAAATTCCTGTTTGTATTGGTGTTGGAGGCAGTTTCGATGTGATCTCCGGTCTGAAAAAAAGAGCTCCGGCGTTTATGATCAGATTAAATTTGGAATGGCTGTACAGATTGATCAGTGAACCATCGAGAGTTAAGCGTCAAATGGCCCTGCCCAAATTTGTCTTATCAATTTTTCAGCAAAAATACCAGCAGCATTAATAAATAACGCATAAAACAGGAAAACCTATATAAGCCATATTAAAAAGAGGTGTAAGCCTCTTTTATCTTTATAATCACGGCAAAAAAAGTCAACATAAATTGAAATTAGTTTAATATAGTCAAATATACTAAAACCATCAAAAATTTTAATAAAAAATACCTCTTTATTTATTTTTACACGTGCAGTAAAATTAAAACGAAGGTCAAAGAAAGTCAAAGGAGCGTAGCGATGAAAAAGAGCCTGGCAGATAAAATAGAACAATATTTAAAAGTTCTCATTGAAAGAAGTGAGAATAATGAAATTGAAATTCAGAGAGCTGAGTTGGCTGAGACTTTTGCTTGTGTTCCCTCCCAGATAACTTATGTTATTGGGACCCGTTTCAATGAAACGGTTGGATACTATACAGAGAGCCGCAGAGGCGGCAAAGGCTTTGTCCGGATAAACCGTATAGATAATGTCCAGGTGAAGGCGGGAATCAGCCGAAAAGATTTTTTTTCTTTTATTGATGATCTTCTGGATCTGCAGCTTATAACTGAAAATGAAAGCCGTTTGTTAAAGCATTTGGCGGTGAACGGTTTTCGCGAAATACCTTTGGAAACGCAGAACCAGTTGTTTTTAAAATTGAAGACTTGCTTGGAAAATTTTGTGCATTTGCCCTAGCAATGCGGAGGAGGCATTATTTATGTACTGTGAAGAATGTAATAAAAGGCCGGCTACAGTTCATCTTACGCAAATATTTAATGGTCAGAAAAAGGAAACTCATTTATGTGAAAAATGTGCGGCTGAAAAAGGCGCATTCATATTTAATCTGGAGGGGCAGATGACAATACCAAACTTGTTAGGCAGTTTTTTTGGCAGTCATTATAATATGCAAGAAATGAACACTGATACAGCTCAGGCCGTTTGCCCCAATTGTGGCATGAAATTTATCGATATCAGGCAAACAGGCAAATTAGGGTGTGCAGTTTGTTATAATGCTTTTGACCATGATCTGGAACCTATTTTGCGCAGAATACATGGAAATAATCAACATATCGGCAAGATACCTGCCCGTGAGGGTGATACTGTTTTATTAAAGAAAAAAATCGAGGAAATGAAAAATCAATTACATCAGGCAGTAGTGAATGAAGAGTATGAAAAAGCAGCTGAAATAAGAGACGCCATTAAGGAACTGGAAAAACAGAATGAGTAGGAGGGTTCAAAAATGGGCGCAGACATTTTAAATGATAATTATGTTTACTGGATGGAAGCCAAGGATGGCAAAGACTCTGATATAGTTATCAGCAGTCGGGTAAGACTGGCCCGAAATTTAAATAAACTGCCTTTTCCCCATTTGTTAAGCGCCGAACAGGGAGAACAATTAATAAAAATATTTAAGGAAGCCTGGCGCAAAAGCCCTGATCAGGGTATGCATAAGATGACCCTCTTAACTTTTGATCAGTTAAGTAATCTGGACCGGCAGATACTGATGGAAAAACATTTGATCAGTCCTAATCATGCCAAAAACAATACTTCCTACAGCGGGGTACTGGTTAATGATGAAGGCTCGTTAGCTATTATGATAAATGAAGAGGATCATTTTCGTATTCAATGTTTTTTACCCGGTTTACAGCTCAGTGAAAGTCTTGACCGGGCACAGCAGATTGATGACGCTCTTGAAGCAGAATTGAGTCTGGCTTTTGACGAAAGAAGAGGCTACCTTACTGCCTGTCCAACTAATACAGGGACCGGTATGAGAGCATCAGTGATGCTGCATCTCGCTGCTTTTGTTATTTCCGGTCAATTGAATTATTTATTTCAGAATATCTCTCAATTGGGTATGACTGTAAGGGGGCTTTATGGTGAAGGTACTGAAGTAATCGGCAACCTTTTTCAATTATCTAACCAGATAACAATGGGACAAACTGAGGAAGATATCCGTAGTAAACTAGGCAGTATTACAGAGCAGATTGTTGAACAGGAAAGAATGATGAGACGAAAACTTGAGGCTGATATGAAGTATCAGCTTGAAGACAGGGTCGGCAGAGCTTATGGTATTTTAACCAATGCCCGTGTAATAAATTCCAATGAAGCCATGAATCTTTTATCAGATGTTCGTTTAGGAGTTGACCTGGGTATTATAAAAGATATCAATGCGTTTGCCTTAAATGAACTTTTAGTAGCTATCAGACCTGCCCATTTACAGAGAAAAGTAGGCGCCGAAATGGAAGCATATGAAAGAGACATAAAACGAGCTGAAGTAATAAAAGAAAAGCTCATTAAGCAGAAAAAGAATTAGGAGGAAAGTATATTATGTTCAGAAAATTTACCCAAAGAGCCAGAAATGCAGTTATTCATGCCCAGGAAGAAGCCCGGCAGATGAATCATCCGGCTATTGGTACAGAACATATTCTCCTGGGGCTGCTTATGGAAGGGGAAGGCATCGGGGCCAGGGCCCTGTTGAATTTAGGGTTGGATTTAAACAAAGTCCGGGAAGCAATAGTTCAGACTATCGGTGAAAGTGATGGGGGAATAGAACAACCAGCAGGTGATCTGCCTATAACTCCACGGGCCAAAAAAGTATTCAATCTTTCCTTTGATGAAGCAAGAATGCAGGGAGTAAATTATGTTGGTACCGAACATATACTTTTAGCTTTAATCAGAGAAGAGGAAGGGATAGCCGGGCAGGTATTGATTTCAATGGGGGTTAAACTGGAGGAAGTCAGAGAACAGGTAATAATGTTGTTAGGCGGGGAGATACCAGGAATGACTTCGATAAATAACCAGTATGCAGAAGCACCAAGTCAGCCAGCGCCCCAGGCCAGCAAAAGAAAACCTAAAAGCAAGACTCCCACCCTGGACAATTACAGCCGCGACTTAACCCAGGATGCTCTGGAAGCAAGGCTGGATCCGGTAATTGGCCGGGAAGATGAAATTGAACGTGTAGTACAGATATTATCACGCCGTACCAAGAACAATCCGGTTTTGATCGGAGATCCCGGAGTCGGTAAGACTGCCATAGTGGAAGGCTTAGCTCAGAGGATAAATGAAAATCGCGTGCCGGAAATTTTGAACAACAAAAGGGTTGTGTCGCTGGATCTTTCATCAATGATAGCAGGAACTAAGTATCGGGGAGAATTTGAAGACCGGTTGACTAAAATTGTCGGAGAAATAAAAGCCGCCGGTGATGTTATAATCTTTATTGATGAATTGCATACTATAGTAGGGGCCGGGGCTGCTGAGGGAGCTATAGATGCTGCAAATATTTTAAAACCTTCTTTAGCCAGAGGCGAATTTCAGTGTGTAGGTGCTACTACTCTGAATGAGTACCGGAAACATATTGAGAAAGACGCTGCCCTGGAAAGGCGTTTTCAGCCTATTCTGGTCAATGAACCAACCCAGGAGGAAAGTATTGCTATACTGAAAGGGCTTCGTGACCGCTATGAAGCTCACCATGGGGTAAAAATCAGTGATGAGGCTATCGAAGCTGCTGTCAAGCTTTCGGCCAGGTATATTTCCGACCGTTTTCTGCCTGATAAGGCGATTGATTTGATTGATGAAGCGTCCTCCCGGGTTCGACTGGCAAATTATGTTTTACCTGCTGACATACAGGAAGATGAAATTCGTCTGGCAGAAATAATCAAGGAAAAAGAGGAAGCTATTAATGCACAGGAATTTGAAAAAGCTGCCAGTATCAGGGATGAAGAACAAAAGTTGAAAGATTTGATTGAAAATAGACGCAAAGAATGGACCAATAAGCGCAATCTGGAAACAGGTTCAGTTGGGGAAGAAGAAATTGCTGCTATTGTTTCAAAATGGACCGGGGTTCCGGTAAGCAAATTGGCAATGGAAGAGAGCGAGAGACTGGTTAACCTGGAGGAAGTATTACATGCCCGGGTAGTCGGACAAAACGATGCCGTAAAAGCAGTTTCCCGGGCGGTAAGAAGAGCACGGGCGGGGCTGAAAAATCCCAAACGTCCCATCGGTTCATTCATCTTTCTTGGTCCTACCGGCGTAGGAAAAACTGAATTAGGCAGGGCATTAGCCGAAGCTATGTTTGGCAGTGAAGATGCTGTTATCAGACTTGATATGTCTGAATATATGGAAAAGCATGCGGTTGCCAGAATGATAGGTTCCCCTCCCGGCTATGTCGGGTATGATGAGGGTGGTCAGTTGACTGAGAAAGTAAGGAGGAAACCATATTCAGTAATCTTACTGGATGAAATCGAAAAAGCTCACCCGGATGTGTTTAATATTCTGCTGCAGGTACTGGAGGATGGGCGTCTGACTGACGGACAGGGACGTACGGTTGATTTTCGCAATACGGTCGTAATCATGACTTCCAATGTCGGTGCCGAATCGTTGAGAGATGACAAAAAGGTTGGCTTTAATCGTGCTATTGACGAAGCGCAGGATTATTCCCGGATGAAAGATACCGTATTGGAGAAACTGAAACATACTTTCAGACCTGAGTTTTTAAACCGTATTGATGAAGTAATTGTATTTCAGGCGCTTAATGAAACAGAACTGAAAGAAATAGTAGAGCTGTTGTTAAAAGAAGTTGCCGAACGAATATCTGAAAATGGCTATAATTTATCGATTAGTTCAACTGCCAAAGAACTTATTTTGCGGGAAGGTTATGATCCGGCTTACGGTGCAAGGCCTATTAAACGAGCTATACAAAGATTAGTTGAAGATACATTGTCGGAAGAGATATTAAAGGGAACGGTACAACCGGGCGATAATGTTCTGATCGATGCTGCAGATGAACATATTGTGGTCAAAAAAGGTTAGAACCAGGCAACCGGAGGAGCCGTTCAATCGGCGTACATTACGTACGCCGATTGAACGGGACTTTCGTGTTAACACAGTTATTAGCCTTTTTTGATGGTCTGAAAATGAGGCCGGAAAGGCCTCATTTTCATTAAGTGCCGGTTTAAAGACAAAAACTCCCATAATATTAAATTTGCTATAAATACTGAGATAATTTAGTATATAATGATTTAAAGGAGTGTAATATGGGGAAAATAAGCACCAAGTTCGTTTGTAATGAATGCGCCTATGAAGTTCCCAAATGGATGGGAAAATGCCCGGGATGCAATTCCTGGAATACTTTCGTGGAGGAAAGAATTACTCCCCGGGATGCGGCTGCTAAAAAAAACAGAACAGAAGCAGTACCGCTCAGTGCCATAGCAGACACCGATATCTGCCGTTTCAGCAGCGGCAATAATGAGCTAAACAGGGTATTGGGAGGGGGAATCGTTCCAGGATCCTTAGTCTTACTTGGTGGAGACCCGGGGATCGGCAAATCAACCTTGTTGTTGCAGGTAGCTCATTCCATTGCACAGGCAGGTCAAAGGGTAATATACTTATCGGGGGAAGAATCCCTTAAGCAAATTCGTTTGCGCTCATTACGGCTTAAAATAAACAGTGACTCTATATATTTAGTTAATGAACCAGACATTGATTGTTTAAGCAGTTATGTAGATGAATTAAATCCGGGATTAATTATTATTGATTCTATTCAAACCGTTTATTCACGCGAGATATCCTCAATACCAGGTAGTGTATCACAACTGAAGGAATGTACAGCCCGTTTGATGGAATTGGCTAAAAAGCGGGAGATAGCAATTATTTTAGTCGGGCATGTTACTAAAGACGGGGCGCTGGCTGGACCCAAAGTACTGGAGCATATCGTCGATGTAGTAATTTATTTTGAAGGTGAAAAGAATTTCTCCTTCAGATTATTACGGGGAATAAAAAACCGTTTTGGCGCTACGGATGAAATCGGGATTTTAGAGATGAGTGGTGGGGGTTTGACAGAAGTAGCGGACCCTTCCTATATTTTTATTGAATCTGCCCGTAATGATTGCCGAGGGACAGCAGTTACCGCCAGTTTCGAAGGTACCAGACCACTTTTGATTGAAATACAGGCATTGGTTTCTGCTTCCGGACCGGTATATCCCCGCCGTATGGCATCCGGAATCGATCAGAACCGCTTGGCCTTGATTATTGCTGTACTTGAAAAAAGACGCAGTTTTAATTTATCTGCTTATGATGTTTATTTAAAGGTAACGGGAGGTATGTTTTTAAAAGATCCGTCAGTAGATCTTGGTATTGCGGCAGCCATAACATCCAGTTATTTAGACCGCCCTTTGCCGGCCGCAACTGTTTTTATCGGTGAATTAAGTTTATCGGGACAAATTCGCCAGGTTGCTTTTTTGGAGCAGCGTCTGAAAGAGATTCAAAAATTGGGCTATAGTCAGGCAGTTATTCCAGGAAGCGGAGGTAAAGATGCTTATGACCGGGGAGGATTAGAGCTTATCAAGGTAAACAATCTGGATGAATTAATTGAGCTAATAGGGTAGGGGGGTAAATATGGTCGACGATATTTATCATGGCAATTTCAGAAAGTATCTGCAACTGCTGGCACCAGGGACAATATTTCGTATTGGCCTGGAAAATGTATTACATGCCCATACCGGGGGATTGATCGTGGTGGGTGACTCACCAGAAGTAATGAATATTGTAAGCGGTGGTTTTCAGATCAACTGTGATTTTACTCCCGCCCGGTTATATGAACTGGCCAAGATGGATGGAGCCATTATTACTAACCATGATGTTACAAAAATCGTAGCCGCAAACGTACAACTTGATCCGGATCCCCAGATCCCATCCAACGAAACCGGCATCAGGCATCGTACCGCCCAGAGAGTAGCTAAACAAACCGGCCAATTAGTAATAGCCATCTCCCAGCGCCGCCATGTAGTAACTCTTTACCAGAGCAACATTGTTTTCAGATTGCGTGACCTGGCAAGTATACTGGTAAAAGCTAATCAGGCACTTCAGGCACTGGAGAAATACCGAAATGTATTGGCTAAAGAAACGCAGCGTTTAGGAGGACTTGAATTCGAAGATATGGTTACTGTTTCGGAAGTATGTGAAGTAATAAGACGCAGTATCAAAGTATTAAATATAGCTGAGGAGATTGAAAACTATATTGCGGAACTTGGCGTAGAAGGCCGTCTGGTAAAAATGCAGCTGGAAGAAATGATCTCCAATGTTGAAGAAGAAGCACTGCTTGTCATGGAGGATTATTCTAAAACGTCAGATAAGACCCCACAGGAGCTTATGAACAGCTTAAGAAGAGCATTTGAAGAAGATATTTCCGATTCGGTTTTTATAGCGAAAATATTGTCAATAGGTACTTCCAGCGGCCATCTTGATTTGCAGGTCTCGTCCCGGGGTTATCGGATGCTGCATAAACTGCCGCGTATCCCCCTGCCGATAGTCGAAAATCTGGTGGAGAGATTTGGCTTGCTGGGTAATATTCTACGGGCTACTATTGAAGAACTGGATGATGTTGAAGGCATTGGCGAGGTCAGAGCTCGTTCAATTAAAAACGGGCTTAAACGAATGCATGAGCAGCTGCTTTTGGAATATATGGTTTAAAAGATAAAGAAAAAGCCGCGTTGTGCGGCTTTTTTTAAAATCGTAATTTGGTTGTTTTAAGTCATATTAAATACACCTAAAGCGGAGGCCTTTTTATATTCCTGCAGGAAAACATCGTAAAGATTCAAATCCAGAGCATTGCATAGGGCGGCAGTATAAAAAAGCATTTTCCCCAGTTCACTTGTTATTACTTCATGGCAATGCTCACATAAAACACCGCGCAGGTGATCATCCAGATATTCCCGCAATTGGTCAAAGGATTCAATCCCTTCAGGCAGTTGAAGTTTTTCTGCCTGTATTGATATACAGCCGCATTCAGTAACTGATTTGGTTACAGCCCGGTTGACCCGGCATGTGGATTCGGACAGTTTGGATAAAACATCGAGAATGCTACGGTGTCTTATTAAAAGATCACCAACAACATTTTGAAATTCGTCACATATCAAGTCCTTCATAAAAAGACTTGCCCCCCTTTTTCCTGTGCCTTTATTAAATTATAGACTCGCAGGAAAACCTTTGTCAATTGGGGGGATAAACCTGCAACTTACTTTTAATCCTGTTTTGTCAGTACAATACTTCATTCCGCTAAATACAAATAAATGGAAAATAATATAGTTGTTAGTATAAATGCCTTGGCAGAATAGAAAACTAATTAGCGGAGGTGTTTATATGTATTATAAATTAAGGTTTTCAAAGCCAGTATTGGGATTAGCTCTGTTGATCAGCATCTGGACAGTATATTTTGCCCGCCTGTTCTTGCGGTTAGATTTAAAATATCTGTTGATTCTGGGATTAATAGTACTTCTTTTTTGCACTTTTATTTTTAATATTATTAAAGCCTTTTTTCAAAAAGCTCATAAACGATTTAACCGTAACCTGGACAATCTTCCTATAGAAATGATCGTTGGCGGGACAACCGGTTTGCTGGTAGGAATAATTGTGGCAGCACTAAGTAGTTTCCCTCTCGCGTTATTAGGTAAGATCGGTGCTTATATAACTATGATATTTTTTATTTTAACTGTTTATCTGGGACTTAAGATAGGACTGCGCAAAGCCCAGGAAGTATACAACCTTTTCCCCTTCGATTTAAAATTGGCTGAAAGTCATTATCTAAAAAATGAGCAGGCAAAAATATTGGATACCAGTGCTATTATTGACGGGCGTATCTATGATGTCTGTATTTCCCATTTCCTGCAAGGGCCTTTAATTGTACCCAATTTTGTAATTGAAGAACTGCAGCATATTGCTGATTCTTCTGATAACATCAGAAGAAACAAGGGAAGAAGAGGTTTGGAATTATTGACGAAAATGCAGAAGCACACAGAAATAAAAATTGTTATAATTGATGTTGATGAACCAAGTATTCTGGAAGAAAAAGAGGTTGACAATAAACTGATACGGTTGTGCAAACATCTTAATGCCAGTATTATTACCAACGATTATAATCTTAATAAAGTCGCTGAGCTGCAAGGTATAACGGTACTTAATATCAACGAACTTACCAATGCGGTAAAAGTAATTGTTTATCCGGGTGAAACCATGAATATCACAATCATTAAAGAAGGTAAAGAAGCCGGACAGGGAGTAGGTTACCTGGAAGATGGAACTATGGTAGTGGTTGAGGAAGCCCAGAAGGAAATAGGCCGGGATTTGGAAGTCATGGTTACCAGTGTTTTTCAAACTGCTGCCGGCCGCATGATTTTTACCCGTAAAGTCCGCGAAGATTCGCGTCATTCAGCTTCTCAGCCACTGGATATGCAAGAGGTGAATATGTATGGATAACAACCTTCGGGTTGTTGTTGCCGCTGCCGGTATCGGCAAACGCATGGAAAGCAAGATTAATAAACAGTATATCCTTTTGGAGGATAAGCCGCTTTTAACTTATTGCATTGAGGTTTTGGAAAAGTGTTCTTTAGTCCAGAAGATAGTTATTGTGGCCCATGCCTGGGAGACAGAATACTGTCAAAAAGAGATAATAGAAAAATATGGTTATATGAAAGTAAGCCGGGTAGTTGCAGGCGGTGCGGAGCGCCAGGATTCAGTTTTCAAAGGTCTGGAAGCTTTAGGTTCCGATACTGAGTGGGTGGCTGTTACAGATGGTGCCCGTCCTTTTATTACCCTTGATCTTATAGAAGCCTTGGCAACAGCAGCTTATTTATATGGTGCAGCTGTTCCTGGAGTCTTGACGAGAGATACTATAAAAACAATCGACCTGGATAGTTTTGTGATGCAGACGCTTAATAGGACAAACATAACTGCGGTGCAAACTCCTCAGGTATTTGATTATGCCAGGCTTTTTGACGCTTATAAAAAAGCTTTCCAGGATAATTTTTACGGCACAGATGATGCTTCAATATATGAAAGATATGCCGGATCTGTAAAAGTGATTAAAGGGGATCCAAATAATATAAAGATTACGCATCCAGAGGATCTTATCTGGGCACAGGCAATTATTAATGCCCGGCGGAAACAGAAAAAATAATTTTACAGAAGAGGAGAAACAATGCGTATAGGAACAGGCTATGATGTGCATCAGCTGCAAGAAGGAAGAAAACTAATTCTCGGCGGGGTTGATATTCCATATGTTACTGGACTATTAGGGCACTCTGATGCTGATGTGCTGGTGCATGCTGTTTGTGATGCCTTGCTGGGGGCTGCTGCCTTAGGTGATATAGGCCGACATTTCCCTGACAATGATCCAAGATACAAAGATATTGACAGCCTGAAATTACTTAAAGATGTCAGACATAAGATAAGTGAAAGTGGTTATAAAATCTCAAATCTGGATTGTACGATAATAGCTGAAAAACCAAAACTAAGCCCTTTTATTCCTCAGATGTGCGATAATATTGCCCAGGTACTGGAACTTGACTTAAAGCAGGTGAATATTAAAGCAACTACTACAGAAAAACTTGGTTTTACAGGGCGGGAAGAAGGTATAGCTGCCCAGGCAGCTGTGCTGCTTATGGAGTTATAACCTGTTCCATGATTGAATTCATCAGGAGATTAAGTTAGTATTACTATACGCAAAATAAGAGGAGGAGAATCATGAAAGCGGTCAAGGTAAGATTTGCGCCCAGTCCAACCGGGCCTTTACATATAGGGGGAGCACGGTCAGCTTTGTTTAATTATTTATTTGCTGCCCATGAACAGGGTACTATGGTGCTCCGCATCGAAGATACTGACCTGGAGCGTTCCCAGCGTATTTATGAAGAAGAGATAATCGATTCACTGCGCTGGTTAGGCTTAGATTGGCAGGAAGGCCCGGGGGCAGAAGGAGAAAACGGTCCCTACCGGCAAACGGAAAGATTGGATATTTATAACCAGTATGTGGAAAAGCTGCTCAAGGAAGATAAGGCTTACTATTGTTTCTGCCAGCCGGAGGAACTGCAAGCAGAGCGCCAGCTTTCCGGGGAAAAAGGAGAAATGATAGCCTATTCCGGTAAATGCCGTTCCTTAAGCAAAGAGGAAATAGATGAAAAAATAGCTCAGGGAATAAAACCCACAGTTCGTTTCCGGGTTCCCGAGCATAAAGTCTTGGTAGTCGATGATTTGGTAAGAGGTTCAGTCATGTTTGAAACTGACCTTTTAGGCGACTACATAATTGTAAAGTCAGATGGCATACCTACGTATAATTTTGCTGTAGTAATTGATGACTATTTAATGGGGATCACCCATGTAATCAGGGCAGAAGAGCATTTATCAAATACTCCCCGGCAATTGCTTATTTATGATGCATTAGGATTTGAACTGCCGGAATTTGCTCATATTTCTCTCATCCTGGGCAGCGACAAGCAGAAGATGAGCAAACGCCACGGGGCGACTTCAGTCTTGCAGTACCGTGAAAATGGCTATTTACCGGCAGCCTTGTTTAATTTTTTGTCCCTGTTGGGATGGTCACCGGAAGGGGAAACAGAAATACTTACAGTCCCTGAAATTATTAAACAGTTCAGCCTGGGAAAAGTATCAAAAAGCCCGGCAGTTTTTGATGTAGACAAATTAAACTGGCTTAACAGCCAATATATAAAGAAACTTAGCATAAACGAGCTGGCACCTATGTTGAAGCCTTTTCTTAAGGATTTTCCATATAAAGAACAGCTCGATAAGCTTAGCGATGATAAGTTCATGCTTTTAGCGGAGGCAGTTCATGAACGTTTAGTATCACTTAAAGATATTGCCTTGGAAGCTGAAGCCTTTTTTGCACCGGTTAAATATGAAGATGAAGCCTGGCAAATTCTTTGCCAACCGGGTTCAGCTTTGGTATTGCAGTTATTTAAAGATAACCTTACGGCAGCAGATGATATAGATTTTATCAAACAGACTATAAAAAAGGTCATCAAAGACAACAAACTGAAACCTAAAGATGTTTTCATGCCCTTAAGATGTGCCCTGAGCGGGGTCACGCACGGACCGGAGCTTCCATATTTCATCAGCATCTGGGGATTGGAGGAAACCCGACGCCGTATTGACAATACATTAACGCTCCTCCAAACGCAGTGAAATAAATAAATTTGCTTAACAGAGGAAAGGTTAAACGGTATTTTAAGAAAATCAAAACCACGCAAATATAACCTTTCGTCTCTTACGAGATGAAAGGTTTTTTATTGACCATGGTAATGGTATAGTTATAGGTGAAACTGCTGGAACCGGAGACAATTAACCGTTTGCCCAAGCGTTGTCCCTGACGGCACCGGAAATAAAAAAGGTAAAAGTAATCCTGCTGCCGTCAGCAAGTTTAATATAGGTGCTGTACTTAATAACATAAAAGTGAGGCGCTGAGAAATGAAGGTTTACAATACTTTAAACAGACAAAAAGAGACTATGGATTTAAATACCGAGGTAAGCATGTATGTATGCGGACCGACAACCTATAATTATATTCATTTAGGAAATGCCCGTCCGCTGGTAGTTTTCGATACCGTACGCCGCTATTTGGAATATAAAGGCTATAAGGTCACTTATGTTCAGAATTTTACTGATGTCGATGACAAGATAATTCAGAGGGCCAATGAACTGGGGCAGGACCCGCTGGAATTAGCCAGCTTTTATATAGGGGAATATTTTGATGATGCAGATAAATTAGGCATAAGAAGAGCAGATGTACATCCTAAGGTAAGTGAACATATTGATGATATCATAAAAGCTATTGAGATTCTGATTAAAAAAGGCTTTGCCTATGAATTAAACGGTGATGTCTATTACCGGGTAAAAGCTTTCAAAGATTATGGGAAACTTTCAGGACGATCTCTTGATGACATGCTGGCTGGGGCCCGCGTAGAAATTGACGTAAGAAAAGAAGAACCGGCTGATTTTGCTTTGTGGAAGGCAGCCAAACCAGGAGAACCACATTGGGAAAGTCCCTGGAGTCAGGGCAGGCCGGGTTGGCATATTGAATGCTCAGTCATGTCAACCCTCTACCTGGGAGCGACAGTTGACATACATGGCGGCGGAAGCGATCTCATCTTCCCTCATCATGAAAATGAGATCGCTCAGGCAGAAGCTGTCACCGGCAAACCTTTTGTCCGTTATTGGATGCATAATGGCTTTATAACTGTCAATAAAGAAAAAATGTCAAAATCACTGGGTAATTTTTTTATTCTCCGCGATATTTTAGCAAAATTTCCGGCTGATGTAGTGCGCTATTATTTAATTGCTACCCATTACCGCAGTCCTTTGGATTTTGATGACGGCAAACTGGAAGAAGCCCGGCGTGCTCTTAACCGCTTAGATAACACCTTATTATTGACGGAGGAATTTAAAGTTAATGACAGCCGGACAGTCGAAAAACTAAGCGAAAAAGCACTGCAATTCGAGGAAAGCATAGGGCAGCTCAGAGACAGTTTTATTGAAGCTATGGATGACGATTTCAACACTGCCCGTGCGATAGGATATTTATTTGAAATGTCGCACCTGATAAATATATTTTTGGCCGAGGAAAACCGAGAAGACGCAGACAATCAGGAAGCGATAAAGTGGGCTGCTCAAATCTTTTGCGAATTAGGTTCGGTTTTAGGTATTTTTGTTAAGACAGCAGTTGATTCCAACCACTTGGGAGAAAAGCTGCTGCCGATATTTGGGCGGCTAAGAACCAATGCCCGCCAGGAAAAACAGTATAGTTTAGCTGATTCGCTGCGTGATTGGCTGAGTGAAAACGGGATTACTATTGAAGATCAGCAGGAAGGCAGTCGTTTTCGTTACGATGATTTGCCCGACAGCCGGATATTAATAGAAAAACTTCTTTGGCTGCGTACAGAGTTCAAAAAAGAAAAATTATATGCCAAAGCTGATTTTATCAGAGACAGTCTGCAGGAACAGGGCATAATAATTGAAGATACCAGGGAAGGGGTGCGCTTTAAATTTGCTGACAACTGAGAATAATGAACCGCTTAATTTAAGAGAGTATTCACCTATTGTTTTAGCCTACATCGGAGATGCCGTTTTTGAACTATTGGTACGTACCAGCATGGTAATCGGGGGTAAACGTAAAATTAAAGATATTCATTTGGATACCGTACAGATTGTTAATGCTGAAAGTCAGGCCAAAGTGATTCGGGAAGTATTTGAAGATTTAAGTGATGAAGAAAAAGATATCGTGCGCCGGGGCAGAAATGCCAAGAGTACTCCGCCGCGCCATGCAGATAACGGTGATTACAAAATGAGTACCGGATTTGAAGCTTTATTAGGGTACCTTTATCTTAAAGGTGATTTAAAACGAATAGACCAATTAGTTCAAGCAGCGCTCCATAATGAAGCGGTGATAATATAAATTATGAGGTGAGATAAGTGCAGACAAGTTTACAGGTTGAACTGATCCGGCATACCCCGGAACCCGAAAAACTGGTTGCTTCTGCTGCCAAGCTATGCTATTCCCAAACGGGAATTGATCAGATTGCCCAGGGGTTAAACCAGTCCGCCATTGACAACTTTCTTACAATGCTGGGAGAAATAGGCCACGAAAGCCCTATTGAACATGTCAGCTTTACTTTTGCGGTAGCCGGGGTAAGCCGTTCTCTGTTGGCCCAGCTTACCAGGCACCGTTTAGCCAGTTACAGTGTACGCTCACAGCGGTATGTCAATGAAGCCGACTTCGAATACATAATTCCTCCTGAAATTGAAGCGATACCGGAAGCCAAAGCACTTTTTTCAGAAGCTATGCAGGCTGACCAGCAAACCTATGAAAAGCTGGCTGCCCTTTTAGCAAAAAATCATGTCAGAGAATTTTTGCAGCAGGGAAGATCAGAAGCGGAAGCCAGACAGATGGCAGAAAAAAAAGCAAATGAAGATGCCCGTTTTGTGCTTCCCAATGCTTGTGAAACAAAACTGGTTGTTACTATGAATGCACGCAGCCTGCATAATTTTTTCCGTCAGAGATGCTGTAACCGGGCGCAGTGGGAGATCAGAGCCTTAGCAACCGAAATGTTGAAACAGGTGCGCACGGTCGCTCCTGCCTTATTTAAGAATGCAGGCCCCGGATGTTACAGTGGCGGCAAATGTCCGGAAGGTAAAATGACCTGTGGGAAAACTAAAGAAGTGAAAGAATTTTTCAGCAGTTTCTAAATGTTACAGATGTGAGGTTAGATAAGTGACAGAAAAGCTGGCCGGAGTAAACAGCATAATGGAAGCCCTGAAAGGGCAGAGAAAAGTTAATAAAATATTCATTCAGGAAGGACGTCAGGGCAAAAAGACGGAAGAATTAGTCCATTATGCGCAAAAAAAAGGCGTTTTTGTTCAATATGTCGAAAAAAGCCGTCTGGATGCCATGTATACTGCCGGTAACCATCAGGGGGCGGTCGCTCAGGTAAGCAATTTTGAGTATAGTGAAATAGGAGAAGTTTTGGAGAAAGCCTGCCTGAATAAGCAAAACCCCTTTATACTGATTTTAGATGGTATCGAAGACCCGCAAAACTTTGGTTCAATTATAAGAACTGCAGAAGCTGCAGGAGTTCATGGGATAGTAATACCCAGGCACAGTTCGGCAGAAGTAACTACAGCAGTTGCCCGTGCTTCTGCCGGTGCTGTTGAACATGTATTGATAGTCAGAGAAACAAATTTAGTAAATTCCATTAAATATTTAAAAGAACAAGGCCTTTGGATAATTGGTGCTGATATGAAAGGGGAGAATGACTATTTTAAGGCAGTTATCCCTGCATCGACAGCCCTGGTTATCGGAGGGGAAGGCCGGGGTATCAGAAGGCTGGTACGGGAAAATTGCGATATACTGCTCAGGATTCCTATGGCAGGTAAAATAGAATCTTTAAATGCTTCCGTGGCAGCCGCCCTGCTGATTTTTGAAATAGTTCGCCAGAGGAACACAGAGCAGGGAAATAGCAGTTATTACCGCGGATAACATGAGCCCAGGCAGTTTTACCAAGGTATTTAAAATTTGATAGCAATGATGATGCTTGACGCCAATCTTGTGAGTGGCTATAATATACCTATCTGTAAGCATGGACGTGCATTAAAGCAGGGAATAAAAGGGTGGAGGAGAATGGATGTATAGTTCTGCCGCTGTTAAGCACTTCGAGATTGCATACAATGAGCTGACTGATGAAGAAATCGTTGAATTAGCTCAAGAGGGAGAACAATTTGCTTCAGAATATCTAGTCGATAAATATAAGAATTTTGTAAGAGCCAAAGCCAGATCTTATTTTTTAATTGGGGCCGATAAAGAGGATATAATTCAGGAGGGAATGATAGGGTTATTTAAGGCTATCCGCGATTACAAAACGGACAAGCTGACTTCTTTCCGCGCCTTCGCAGAATTATGCATCACCCGCCAGATAATTACGGCCATAAAAACTGCCACCAGACAAAAACACATTCCGCTGAACTCATATGTTTCATTGAACAAACCGATTTATGATGAAGAGTCAGACCGCACTTTGATGGATGTAATATCTACTACTAAAATCACCAACCCGGAAGAAATAATTATCAGCCGGGAAGAATTCATTTTTATTGAGAAAAAAATGGGAGAAATACTAAGTTCTCTGGAATGGAAAGTACTTATGGCCTATCTGGAAGGAAAGTCTTATCAGGAAATAGCCGTAGAACTTAAAAGACATGTAAAGTCTATCGACAATGCCCTGCAAAGAGTAAAACGCAAACTGGAAAAATACCTGTAATATGAACAACATAACGCTAATAAAAGAGCACATCCAAGTATGTGCTCTGTAGAGTGTTAAAAAAAGCAAATCTCATTGTTACATTACAAGCCCCGCTCAATCATCGTACTCCATGTACGCTTCAACCGCGGGGCTTGCTCGTGCCTCAATCTTCACTTTTTTTGTTCGGTCTGCCAGCAACTTTGATAAGTTGAAAGCATATCCAGGTATAAGCTTTTTGTTGTACTTAACATACCTACACAAGCTGAGGTTGAATGATGACCTGGCTTCAGTAGCTTTGGCAATTTGCAGGCCGGCAAAAAGCTATTGACTTTGCGGTATACAGAGGTTAAAATATTATTTGCTGAGCCGAGCTAGCTCAATCGGTAGAGCAGCTGATTTGTA
>DAOPZM010000002.1:160699-162844 GCA_035353375.1 Syntrophomonadaceae bacterium | reverse complement strand
ACTATTCCTATTCTACCGTCACGCTTTTAGCCAGGTTTCTTGGTTTGTCTACATCCGCTCCTCTGAACACTGCCATATAATAAGCAAATATCTGTAACGGAACTACGGAAACCAAAGAGCTTAACAATGGGTTGGTATCCGGCATTACTATATGCTCGTCGCATTCCCGGCAGGCTTCGCTCAGGCTCTCCTGGTAAACAGCTGCTACTACTGCCCCACGGGCTTTGACTTCTTTAATATTGGACATGCTTTTTTCCGCTAAAGCCTCCTGGGTGATAAGCGCTAAAACCGGGACTCCTTCACTGATCAGGGCCAGGGGTCCGTGTTTCAACTCTCCAGCGGCATAGGCCTCGGCATGGATGTAGGAAATTTCTTTGAGCTTCAATGCTCCTTCCATGGCTACGGCATAATCGAAGCCGCGTCCCAGGAAGAAGGTGCTCTGCACATCCTTATAGCGTCTGGCCAGTTCTTCAACTTTGCTTTGCTGGTTAAAAACAGCTTCGACTTTTTTATCGATGTCCGCTAATTCTGCGGTCAGCGCCTGCAGTTCCGAACTTTCACAAGTCCCTTTCAATTGGGCTATATAAATTGCCAGCAGATACATTATAAGCAACTGAGTGGAGTAGGCTTTGGTTGACGCTACCGCTATCTCCGGCCCGGCATGGGTATAGATGACCTGATCGGCTTCCCGGGCGGCTGAGCTTCCCACTACATTGGTAACGGCTAAAACCTTTATGCCGTTGCGTCTGGCTTCACGCAGGACTGCCAGGGTATCGGCGGTTTCACCGGACTGGCTTATTACTATCATTAAATCGTCGGGTTGCCACAATATGTCACGGTAGCGAAATTCTGAAGCGATATCAGTTTCTACCGGTATGCGGGCCAGTTTTTCGATGATGATCCGTCCTACCAGGCCTGCATGGTAGGCAGTACCGCAGGCGACGATATAGATCTTGCCGGCTTTTTTAAATTCTTCATCCATTCCCAGGAAGGGCATATCAACTGCCCCATCCTTTATCTTGCCACGCAGGGTCTGTCTTATGGCATCGGGCTGCTCATGGATCTCTTTGAGCATGAAATGATCATAGCCGCCTTTTTCTGCGGCAACCGCATTCCATTTGACCGTGAATATTTCTTTGCTGACTGGATTGCCGGCAAAGTCGGTAAAGATAACTTTATCAGCCGTTACTACTACAAATTCGTAATCCTCCATAATATACACCTGGGTGGTCTTGCCTAATATAGCCGGTATATCCGAGGCAACGTAGTTTTCCCCGTCGCCCAGGCCCACGATCAGCGGGCTGTCCTTTTTCGCAGCGATAACTTTGTCGGGTTCATCCCGGCTGATGACTGCAATGGCAAAGGAACCGCGCAAACTGGCAAGGGTTTTGCGCACTGCGCTTTCCAGGGAACCGTCATAGTTTTTTTCGATCAAATGAATGATTACCTCGGTATCAGTTTCGGAAATAAACTTATGCCCCTCTGATATCAATTCATCTTTTAAGACTGCGTAGTTTTCTATGATGCCGTTATGCACAAGGGCTATATTGCCTGTGCAGTCGGTATGGGGATGAGCATTTTCATCGCTGGGCACACCATGGGTGGCCCATCTGGTGTGGCCGATCCCCAAACTGCTGACCGGCAACTCTCCCAATGACTGGATCAGCCCGGCAAGCCGGCCTTTTTTCTTGTGTACTGCTATTTCCCCGTCCTGGTAAATCGCTATGCCGGCTGAGTCGTACCCTCTATATTCCAATTTATTTAATCCATCCAATATGACCGGCACTGCATTGCCGCGGCCGATATATCCCATTATTCCACACATTTAAAAATCCTCCTCAAAGAGTGCCAAAGCGGCATCCCTTTTACATCTCCGCTGGTAAACATTTTTGTCGCGGTCATTGCTGGCCGGTTTTATATGTTTACTGACGATGACGGCACACCGGGGGGTCATCCGCCGAATCTTCGATCAACCCCCGCCTCGTCACCCGCTTTGGCTGTTTGCCCTTAAGCGGGTCTGGCGCTTATTTTTTTAGACAAAAGAACTGTCCCCTTGTCTACGTTTTGCTGCATTCCTCTTTTAGATTATTTTGTGGGCTCGCAGGCTCGCCCGCTAAGGTTCGGGCGATTACTAATCGCCCCTAC
>DAOPZM010000002.1:0-160599 GCA_035353375.1 Syntrophomonadaceae bacterium | reverse complement strand
TTGTGGGCTCGCAGGCTCGCCCGCTAAGGTTCGGGCGATTACTAATCGCCCCTACAACGTATGAGCCAAGGTTCTCCTCACACCTCACGCATCACTCCCCACTTCAAAAAAAGGGAGAAAAATGTGTAAAAGGTTCGGGCGATTACTAATCGCCCCTACGACGCATGGGCCAAGGTTCTCCTCACACCTCACGCATCACTCCCCACTTCAAAAAAAGGGAGAAAAATGTGTAAAAGGTTCGGGCGATTACTAATCGCCCCTACAACGTATGAGCGAAGGTTCTCCTCACACCTCACTCCTCACTCTATTGCCTAGATCCCTGAAACACTTTCAACTGCTCTTCTGATGTCTTCTATCACCTCTTCCAGCAAATTTTTGTCCGGTCCCTGGGCCATGATGCGCACCAGCGGTTCAGTGCCGGACGGTCTGACTACCAGCTTGCCCCATTTGCCAAGTTTTTGCTCGGCTTCTTCCAGGACTTCCTTTATCAGCGGCAAGGCCAGGACTTTTTCTTTGTTTTCGATTCTTACGTTGACCAGTATCTGCGGCTGCTTTTCCATTTCCCGGGTCAGCTCGCTTAAAGAGAGACCGGTGCGCTTTAAAACTTCCGCAACTTTTAAAGAGGTCAACATACCGTCGCCGGTGGTGGCATGGTCAAGGAAAATTATGTGTCCGGACTGTTCGCCGCCTATTTTACCGCCTGTTTCCTGCATTTTCTCCAGGACATAACGGTCGCCGACTTTGGTGCTGACTATTTCAACATTTTCCCTTTGCAGGGCCATGTCCAGCCCGATGTTGCTCATAACGGTCACAACTACCAGCGGGGGATCAAGTTTTTTCCGGCGCTGCATATCGAGAGCGCATATCAGTATCTGCAGGTCGCCGTCCAGTTCATTGCCCCGTTCATCGACCAGGATGCAGCGGTCGGCATCCCCATCGAAGGCTACGCCGATATCAGCTTTACTGTTGATCACTTCTTTCTGCAGGCTGCCGGTATCGGTGGAGCCGCAGCGGTCATTGATATTCACGCCGTTGGGCTGGTCGTTGATGGCAATAACTTTTGCCCCCATGCGCTCCCATAACATTGGTCCCAGCTCATAAGCTGCACCGTTGGCGCAGTCGATGACTGCAGTGATTCCGCTTAAGTCTTTATCCAGGGAATAGCAGTCCATCAGGTAGCTGATATATTTGTTGCCGGCATCGGGGACCGTATAGACTCTTCCCACTTCGGGCCCCTGGGGGTGCGGTATATCTGATGTCCCTCCCAGGACTATTTTTTCAATTTCCGTTTCTATTTCGTCCGGCAGTTTAAAACCGTTGGGACCGAAAAATTTGATGCCGTTATCTGCCACCGGATTGTGGGAGGCGGAGATAACTATGCCGCAGGATGCTTCATATACTCTGGTCAGATAAGCCACGGCCGGGGTGGGAATGATGCCAACCGTAAGGGCATCGGATCCGGTGGAGCAGATCCCGGCTACTAAAGCGGCCTCCAGCATATCGCAGGATATGCGCGTATCTTTGCCGACTAAAATGCGCGGCCTGACGCCTTCGGACCGGCTCGCCAGCACATAGCTTCCGGCTCTTCCCAAAGCAAAAGCCATTTCCGGGGTCAGATCTACATTGGCCACCCCTCTTACTCCGTCAGTTCCAAATAATGCCCCCATAATGACCCTCCTGATATTATTATGTTCAAAATCAGCATATGCGTTTTAAAACCTGAAAGTGTATATAGAACTTGATCTGCGCTGTTACTTGTCCTTACTCTTCACCGGCTGCTTCGGTTTGCGCCGCGTCTGCCGGCTTGATTTCTATATATATCTCAGCCTGGGAGGGATAGACTTTTACTCCCTCAGGCACTGAAAGTTCAGCTTCAACAGTGATCGATTTGCTGTAGCCGCTTACATCAATAGTTTTAGTCTCTATCTCGCTTAAATTTTCGATCAAATCCGGGTTGCCGGCCACTAAAACTTCCAGGGGTTCAATAACGACTTCCCCCATTGCCAAGCCTTCTGCCACATCACCTTCAAAAACTGCCTTGAGGGGCAATTTCTTACTGGCCATTTTTTCGCTGACTACTGCATATACGGTGGCTTTGGCCGGGATCAATCTGACCCCTTCAATAATATTCCCATCCTTATCCAGGGCCTTAAGATCTGCAGTGATGCTCTGCATTTCGCTGGCGGCGGCAATGGTTACCGGCGCTATAACCGTTTGCACACTGCTTATCGCGCTCTTATCTCCCTGCACTGAGCATTGTTCCGGCACAGTAAATATATCGGTGAGCTCAAATCCCTCCGCCAGATCGTTCTGGGCACGGGGTACGATGGTCAATATATTTTTTTGCATTTCAGCGATCACCACTTTTACCTTGTCCGGCTCCACTTTAGCAAGTAAAGCCCGGTTGGTCTGCTGCAGGCTGACCGGCAAAGTATAAGTACCGGGACCTAAGCCGGACAAATCAACATAGGCCTCTTCCACCCGGTCGCCTTCACCGATGGTGCCCCACATTTTGACGGTTACATTATCGGGTCCGGAAACCGTCAGATTTTCGCTTAAATTTATATAATTCAAATCGACCTCGGCATCGTTTTTAGCCGTCATTTGTCCCTGCCCGGCAACATAGAACCACAGGGCGAGGGCTAAAACTATCGCTATCAGTTTGTTGAATCTACTGCTCTTTTTTTGCATCGGATTTGTCTTCACCTGCCCACCTCCTTTTCCAGGATTCCTTAAAGCTTTCCTCTGAGGCCAGCTCTTTTCTCAGGGCTTCCCTTAAGGTGACGGTGTTGTAGTCCCGGCTTATCTTCCCTTCCGATGCTGTCGATATGGTACCGGTCTCTTCTGATATGATCACCGTCAGGGCATCGGATACTTCGGTTATGCCAATGCCGGCCCGGTGGCGGGTACCCAGTTGATTTGACAGGCCGGGATTGTCGCTTAAAGGCAGGAAACAGGCAGCATGGCTGATCCGTCCGTCAGTGATGATCACTGCCCCGTCGTGCAGCGGGGTATTGGGAACAAATATGTTGACCAGCAGGCTGGCTGAAATAACAGAATCGATCGGCACTCCGGTCTGCAGGTATTCTTTAATGCCGGTCTCGCGGGTTATGACCATCAGTGCTCCGGTTTTGCTCAAGGACATAATGCTGGCTGCCTGTACCACTTCATTTATGATAACTTCGCTGGCTTCCCGGGCTATCAGACTATCGGCGCGAAAAAAACTTCCGCGGCCAATCTGCTCTAAAATGCGGCGCAGTTCGGGCTGAAATACTATCGGCAAAGCAACGGCAAAGGCTATCCATAATTTGTCCATTATCCAGTTGACCATATCCAGCTTCAGGAAACTGGCTACCACTGAGAATACCAGCAGCAACACCAGCCCTTTAAGGAGCTGGGCGGCCCGTGTGCCCCGCATAAGAATTAGTATGCGGTAAAAAAGATAAGCAACTATGCCTATGTCGACTACACTGCGTATTATATTCCAGGGGCTGGCAAAAACGCCGGCCAGAAATGATAAATCCACTTTTTTCCTCCGCTTTTGATCCAGTGTAACGGTAAGATACTATCTTCTCCTACAACGCATGAGCCAAGGTTCCCTCACACCTCACGCCTCACGCCTCACTGTTATATGCTATTTTCTGCCGTTTTCTTGCAGGGGTAAACTGGTCTGTTATTGATGATAGTGAAAAACGGCTATAATTCCTTCCTTTATCTTAATTTCTGCCGTATCCGTCAGCATTTGATTGGAAACTGCATAAGGCTTTTCCTGATATAATACTGCCTCCTGCAAGGGATAGGCAAAATTGCTGATGGTTATACCTGAAGCCTTGCCGGTAAGGGGAATTATCGATACTAAATCGCCCGCATGCCCTTTGAGACGCAACCCGCTTTTGGTCAGATAAATAGTCACATCCGGTCCGAAATGGGTGATTTTTATCCCTTTTTGCACGGCTTCAATACAACTATATAGATTTGCCAGGGTATGGTCAAGCCTGCCGCCTAAAGTGCCGGTGAGGATTATTTCATCAGCACCCAGGTCTGCTGCTAAAGCCAGAGCCAGCTGGGTATCGGTGAAATCTTTGGCGGGCAGGTATTCTTTGAAACACACCGGCTGACTGCTGAAATATTCCCTGACTTCAGGGCGGATGGAATCCAGGTCGCCAATGATATAGTCAGGGGTGACGCCTATCTGATAGGCATAGTTGGCCCCGCCGTCGGCACAGATGACCAGGTCGGTTTTATGTGCCAGTTCATAATAAATTGTAATGTCTCCGTATTCCCCGTTGGCCATCAGTAAACATTTCATTTTAGTTTCTCCTCGAATCAGTGATTAACAATAATTATTATAGCAAAAAACTTTGCTTTTAAAGAATGCAATTAAAATTGACAAAGAAAACAGCAGTTATTATAATTCTATTATTAATTTACTGTGAAGGAGGAAATAAAGTGAGTTATAAAATTACCGAAGAGTGTATTTCCTGTGGGGTATGTGTGGATGAGTGCCCGGTTGAAGCCATCAGCGAAGGCGATGATATATACGTGATCGATCCCGAGCTTTGCACCGAGTGTGGTTCATGTGCAGATGTATGCCCGGTAGAGGCACCGGTTCTCGATGAATAGGATTTACCGCTAAAAACCCGTCCGCCGGGTTTTTTTTATGTTATTTATCAGCCAGATCCCGGGCATAATGCTGGTAACTTTCGGCAAAATATTGGTTCCTGACTTTAACGGCCGGTAAAAAAACCATAAAGGTGGTTCCTTTATGATCACAAACAAAATTCATATAGCCCTGATGTTGATTTATGATGGCATTGCTGGTGCTCAGCCCCAGTCCGGTACCTTTTAACTTGGTCGTAAAAAATGGCTGAAACAGATCCCCCCAGTATGCTTCAGGGATCCCTCCGCCTTCATCGCGGACAGTTATTTTTACATACATACCAGAGGCTAAATAGCCATTATTTTCTTTAATTTCTTCATTGACAGCTCCGATCCATACTGTCCCGCAGTTGTGCATGGCCTGAACCGCATTTACCAGCAAATTGATAATGACCTGCTGGATTTGCCCTTCATCAATAAATACATCCCACAAGTCATCACTGATGTCAAATACAGGAATAACATCGTAAGCGCTGAGAGTTGCCTCACTGGTCCGCTGCAGAAATTCCCTGACATGAATTACCTTTTTGCCTTGATAGTTTCCTTTGCCCATGTTCATTAACTGATTGGCCAGACTGTACGCCTGAGCCAGGGCGGTTTCTGCATCTTCCAGCCATTTCAGCAACTGCGGGTGATCGTAATATTTCATTTTGCTCAGGGAAATGTTGCCGCGGACAATGGACAGCAGATTCCTGAAATCATGAGCTTTACCGGCCGCCAGAAGACACAGTGATTCATACTGGCTCAGTCTTATCAGCCGTTCATTGACCTCATCAGTTAATGGAATTTCGTCGTAATCACTGGCTAGCCGCAGCCAGTTTTCATGGTCAATACATGTATCATCCGGTTTTCTTTGCTCATTTCTCATTTATGCCCTCCAGTCAATTTTGAGCAATACCTTTGAACTGAACCTTTGCTCCTCTTCTTCAGTTAATTTAGAGTCGCTGATAATTCGCCTGAATGGCTTTTGCTGTAAAATCTTCATCACATTATTATTTAATTGGCAAGTTGCTTTTTGGAAACATTTAACGGAGTGATAAAATATGCTGGCAAAAATGGTGATGTATATTCAGATTGGCTATTCTTTTTCCAGGTAAAATCCGACTGAATCTTAACCGGTTACAAAATCGGCATGTACAATCAGAGCTTTTTTATTATAATCCACCTCTCCATAAATATTTTTTATTTGGAAAATTATACTATATACTATTTTATTTGTCACTATATTCTGAAGATTTATTTTAAGCCGGGGAAATTTAGCTGCCGCAGTGCTTCATATAGTATTATTCCGGCGGAATTACTTAAATTGAGGGAACGGCCAATGTCCAGCATGGGAATCCTTATCCGGCGCTGAGGATACATCTCCATTATCTCGCGGGGAAGCCCGCTGGTTTCACAGCCGAAAATTATAATATCATCCTGAGTATATTGGATTTCGTTATAACTGTGGGCAGCCCTGGTAGTAGCCAGATATATTTCCCGTCCGGGATAAGCGGCCAGCATTTCCTGAAGACTTTCCCACACCTGCACTTGTACCTGATCCCAGTAATCAAGGCCGGCTCTTTTTAAATAGCGGTCGGACAGGGAAAATCCCAGCGGTTTTATCAGATGGAGCCCGGTCCTGGTCAGGGCACAGGTTCGGGCTATGTTCCCGGTATTTTGCGGTATTTCTGGATTTACCAGCACTATTTCCATGGCCAAAGCCTCCTTTTTAATTACTAAGATTATACATAAGTTTGCCGCTCATAACAAAAAATTGAACGGCAATACTAATAAAAAATCTAAAGGAGGAATCTTTTTGTACTGCAGCAGCAGAAAATTAACCGCCATAATATTATTGCTGGCCTTTTTGCTGGGAATATGCGGCTGCCAAGCCCAGGCCCGGCGGCCCCAGACGGATGAAGCCGATGTTAAACTTGCGGAGGAAGTAGCTAAATATGATAATGAACCAACCATCAGCCTGTTCCGCAAGGCTGATGGCAGCAAAGAAGATATAAAACTGGAAAAATATGTACAGGGAGTAGTAGCAGCAGAAGTAGGCGAAAAGTTTCCGTTGGAAGTGCTGAAGGCCCAGGCGATACTGGCCCGTACCATGACTTTGGCTTTGATGGAATATCAGGGCGGAACCCGGGGCAAACACGGTACGGATGCCAGCGATGACCATACGGAGTTCCAGGCCTATAACGAAAACAAGGTGGATAAAGATATAATCAAGGCTGTGGAGGAAACCCGGGGGCAGGTACTGACTTACCAGGGGAAATTTGCCTATACTTTTTTTCATGCCGTTTCTTATAAAAAAACCGCCAGCATCGATGAAGGGTTCCCTAAATTCAAGAAATATGCCGCAGATTATATTATTCCGGTGAAAACTGACGGACTTAAAGCTGCACCTGAGAAATATACCAATTGGACCGTTAAGGTGCCGGCCAGTGAAATAAAAAAGATCATGGGGGAAAGTGCCGATCTTAAAAAAATAAAAATCAGTAAAAAGGGACCTACGGGAAGAGCTCTCACTATAACTGCCGGGAGTGCAGAGATATCCGCCCTGGATCTAAGGGAAGAAATTGGCTTTGACAAGCTTTATTCCACTATGCTCAGCAGCATCAGACTAGAAGGTGACAATGTGGTCTTCAAGGGCAACGGCTGGGGACACGGCTGCGGCATGGAACAATGGGGAGCCAGCGTAATGGTCACCGAACAAAACAAAACTGCCCGGGAGATCGTGGAATATTACTACCCCAACACTAAGCTTGCCACTTTGTATAAATAAGTGAGGAGAGAGGGGTGAGGGGTGAGGAGAACCTTGGCTCACGCGTTGTAGGGGAAGATAGTATCTTCCCGTTACCTGAGAACAGTTGGGGATTAGTTGGTTAGAAGATAGGAGTCAGGGGTCAGGCGCAACGGATATAAGCCGGAATGATTAAAACAAAGCGTGTAAAAAGGACCTTCCCCGTTGCGTGCGGAGACTTCAACCGGTAGAATTTAAGGCCGGACTCCAGGGTTTTTAACCATCACGGCTTATTAAGGAGCGTACTCCTCACTCCTCACCCCTCACACCTCACACCTCACGCCCTATTCCCGGTTGGTGTTGGCGACGTAGATGCCGGCTAAAATTAAAAAGCCGCCGACAAATTGGTACCACATGAGGTATTCGCCAAATATCAGCCAGGCCAGGATGGTGGCGCCTACTGATTCGCCGAGGATGGAAACTGATACGATGGGGGCTTTGACGTACTTTAAAGCCCAATTTAAGACAAGGTGCCCGCAGATCCCGGCGGCCAGTGCTAAAAGGAAGAACTTAAACCATACGTTAAGCGGATAGCCGGTAAAGCTGTAATTCCCCAAGATCATAACCGGTACCAGCACAACTATGGCTACGGCAGCGGTAAAGCAGGTATAGGCAGCAGCATCGATCCGGGGCCGGACATTGCGGCCGATTATATAGTAGACCGCGATGAATAATCCGCTGGCTAATGCCAGCATATCTCCATAGAATTTCCCGGCTCCCAAATCGCCGGATACAATAAATATACTGCCGATAAGCGCTGCTACAATTCCGGCAACAGCTATCCGGTTTAATTTTTCCCGCAGAAATACCAGGGAAAATATCAGGACAAAAATAACCTGCAGGTTGGTGAACAGTACTGAGCTGGAGACGCTGGTGAAGTTTAAGGAGGTATTCCAGAAGGCAAAATGCAGAGCCAGAAAGACACCGGCCCCAATTATGTACCACCAGTCGCGGCGCGATATCTGCCGGGCATTTTCTACGGCTGAACGGCTGCTGATCAGAAAGGCTATCGCAGCGGTAAAGACGACCCGGTAAAAAGCGATCGCCACCGCCGGAGCATCAGTTGATCTGATAATGATCGACGAGGTGGACATGCTGGCCACCGCCAGGAAAATAGCCAAATAAATACGGGAATTTTTCACGCTTGTACTCCCAGATAGGAACTTATTACTGCTTCATCGCCTTTGATCTCATCGGGGCTGCCTTCAGCAATTTTGCGCCCGTAATCTAAAACCGCGATCCTTTCGCAGATTTGCATAACCAGGCTCATGTCATGCTCTACTAAAAGGGCAGTCAGGTCAAATTCCCGGCGGATGAGGTAAATCAGCTCGATCAATTCTGCTTTTTCACTGGTGTTCATCCCCGCCGCCGGTTCATCCAGAAGCAGCAGCGAGGGCTTCAGGGCCAAGGCCCGGGCAATTTCCAGGCGGCGCTGTTCGCCGTAGGAAAGGTTGTCCGCATATTCACCGCGCTTTTCATAAAGCCCGACCATATTTAAAAGCTGTCCGGCACGCTTTAATATCTCTTTTTCTTCCCGGCGGGCCGGAGGCAGGCCGAACAAGTCGCTGAAAAAACCGCTGTGGTTGACAGCATGGCTTCCTACCCGTACATTGTCGATTACGGAAAGTTTATTGAACAGTCTGATGTTCTGGAAGGTCCTGCCGATCCCCAACCCTGCCACTTTATGCGGAGGGACACGCTTCATTTCCTGGCCGTTAAAATGGATCGTACCTTCGACAGGAACATAGATGCCGGTAATTATGTTAAACAGAGTCGTCTTTCCGGCTCCATTAGGACCGATGATGCCGAATATCTGCCCGGCTTTCACCGTCAAATCCACGGAATCCAAGGCGCGTAATCCGCCAAATTCCTGGGTTATTCCTTTCATCCGCAGAATTTCCATTTACTCTCCCTCTTTTTTAAGCCAGCGTTTTTTTATATCATAGACGCGGACATCGCCCAGCAAACCGTTGGGCCTGAATATCATCAGTACAACCAGCAGTCCGCCGTAAAACAGCAAACGGTAATCGGCCACGATGCGCAGCATTTCCGGAGCGATGGTCAGAATGACCGACCCCAGTATGGTGCCGGGGATACTGCCCATGCCGCCTAATACCACCATATTCAATATTTCTATGGATTTCATGAAGCCGAAGTCCTGTGGGGCGATATAGCTCATGTAATGCGCATATAAACCTCCGCCCAGCCCGCCCAGGAATGATCCGACCGTAAAGGCCAAAACTTTCATGCGGGTAGTGTTGATCCCGGAAGCTTCTGCTGCTATCTCGTTTTCGCGGATGGCATAAAGTGCCCGTCCGGTGCGGGAATCAAGCAGTTTGGCATTTAGGAGGATCACGACGATAACTATGATCCAGACCATAGCGAAGGTAGTATATTGAGGCATGCCGTAAAGGCCAACGGCTTTGCCCCCCGGTTCAAAATTAAGAAAAAATACTCTTATTATCTCGGCAAAACCAATGGTTACCATAGCCAGGTAGTCCCCTTCCAGCCTGAGGGTCGGGATGCCGATTATGAAACCAAAGAAAGCGGCCAGGCTGGCTCCGGCTAAAAGTGCCAGCCAGAAGGGGGCAGCGTACTGCATAGTCAGAATAGCTGCCGTGTAGGCGCCGATGCTCATAAAGCCGGCATGCCCCATGGACAGCTGACCGGTAACGCCGGTGATCAGATTCAAGCCCAGGGCCAGTATGATGTTTATCCCGATCAGGATTATGATCCTTAAATAATATGCATCGATGTACTGGGTCAGGAACGCTTCCATCCTAAAAGGTTCACCTACACTTTTTTAATTAACTTCTTGCCCATGATCCCCTGGGGTCGAATGATCAAAACCAGGATCAGTATGGCAAAGGCTATGGCATCCTTATATGAGGAGGAAAGATAGGCTACGCCCATTATTTCCATAACTCCCAGAGTAAGGCCGCCGATCATGGCGCCGGGAATAGAGCCTATTCCACCTAAGACTGCCGCAGCAAAAGCTTTGAGCCCAGCCATGGTCCCCATGTATGGCCAGACGGCATTATAATAAATTCCTACCATAACTCCTCCGGCTGCGGCCAGGCAGGAACCGATGGCAAAGGTAGCTGATATTACGCGGTTCACATTGATACCCATCAGGGCGGAAGCATCCAGGTCCTGGGAACAGGCCCGCATAGCTTTGCCGATTTTCGTGCGCTGGATCAGCAGCTCCAGTCCTACCATAAGTAAGGCAGCCACCACCAGAATAATGATCTGCAGGGATGATATTTCCACATTACCGATTATATAAGTGTGGCGGTTTATTATATCCGGGTAACGGGTTGTATTGGTGCCCCGCAGCAAAGCCATCAGGGTTGATAAAAATATGGAGACACCGATGGCACTTATCAGGGCGGACAAGCGCGAAGATTTCCCCCGCAGCGGCCGGTAAGCGATCTTCTCCACCAGAACGCCTAAGATCATGCAGATTATCATGGCTCCGATCAAAGCAATAACCAGGTTGGTTCCTACGACTGTTACCAAAAACAGACCAGCGAAGGCACCGAACATATATATTTCCCCGTGGGCAAAATTTATCAGCTGAATGATGCCGTAGACCATGGTATAACCCAGGGCTATCAAGGCATAAGTACTGCCCAGCGTCAGTCCGTTTAATAATTGCTCTAAGAACATTTAGTTCCTCCCCTGTTTCGATTCAATTATACACAGTTTAACACAGAATGGCTGGTCTGTAAGTTAAACTCTGTATAATTATGACTGCCAATGGTTACCTGAAAGCAGGGGGTCTGTCCTTATGTTTCCGACCTATGCTTCCGGAACTTAAGCCGGCCTGATTAAAAACGCTTGGGTCCGGTCTTAAATTCTGCCGGCGCAAATGGTATTCATGCTGACCTCGCTTCACACTTCACACCTCGCGCCTCACCCCTCACGCCTATCTCCTGACCAACTATTCTCAGGCAACGGGAAGATACTATCTTCCCCTACTGTAGGGGCGATCAGCGATCGCCCGCCGCCTCACCCCTCACTCCTATCTCATTACCCGCTTTTCCGTTTAAATGGCCCGACCATTACGGACGGGCCATTTTGCTCAAACAACTTATTTTTATAAACCCTGTTTATTTTACCTCAACCGGTAACTTGTTGACCAGTGCAAACTTTCCTTCTTTTACTGTCATCAGGATTACCGGGCTCTTGATCGGTTCCCGGTCGGCTCTGAAAGAGGTCATACCGGATACGCCGGGATAATCCTTCAGTTTGGCCAGCTCAGCTTTGAAAACAGTGGGGTCGGCGCTGCCGGTCTTTTCCATGGCATCAGCAATGATTCTGACGGCATCATAATACTGGGCAGAGAACATGTCAGGTTCTTCATTATATTCTGCCCGGTAGCTTTCCAGGAAGGCTGCGGTCTCTTCGCTGGGCTGGTCGGTGGAAAAACCGCAGTAGAAGATAACTTTTTCTTCAACTGCCGACAGTCCTAATTTAGCCAGATCCTGCCCGTATAGTCCATCGCCGCCAATCAATTTGATGTCCAGGTTTTGCTTCTGGGCTTCATTCATGATCAGGGCTGCTTCGGTGTAATAGCCGGTAAATACTAATACATCAGCACCGGCGTTCTTCAGTTTGGTGACCTGGGCGGTGAAGTCGGTTTCTCCGTCATTTATGCTGTCTTCCAGAACTATATTGGCATTATTGGCCTCAAGGGCTTCTTTGAAAACCGGGGTCAAAGCAGTGCTGTACCCGTTATTTAAAGAAGTTATGACCGCTACGTTTTTCCAGCCCTGGTCGTTTAACATCCAGTCGACCACTACCGGAACAGCAAATATATCCAGCAGGGTATTACGGAAAACATAATCGCCAATTTCCACTACTCCTGCACCGGTAGCACCGGCGGAGAAAATAACCACTTTATTTTTCTGGGCAATGTCAGCGGCCACTTTGGTAAGTCCGGTACAAGGGTCGCCGATCAATGCTGCGACTTTGTCGCGGGTGATGTATTTAGTAGTAATATTGGCGATTTCAGTGTTGTCGCCTTTGTTGTCTTCGTAGATCCCTTCCAGTTGTTTGCCTAAAACTCCGCCATCAGCATTGATTTCTTTGATAGCCAGTTTCATGCCTTTTTCGCCGGGTATGCCGTAGTTGGCAACTGAACCGGTGGTGGCTCCCAGGAAACCTAATTTGATCGTTTCTGTGGCAGCCTTGTCGCCGCCGGTGTCGGTACCTCCACCGCCGCAGCCCGCGATGACCGAAAACATCATGATAAGACTCAATACGACAGCCAGTCTGGTTTTACTCTTAAAATACAAATTATTCCCCTCCTCAGTCTTATTATTTCCCTGGTTTATTTAAAGCAGATGTTTACTGCATTTAAAAAAGAATAACAAAATATATATTCCTTTTAACTGGATAAAATCCTGCCTTTGAAGAAAAAAACCTTACTTAAGAAACGAGGCCAGAGGAACATCATCATAATAATCCGCCTGCAGGAAGAGTCCCACCTGGGGTTTATCTCGATATTCTTCGACAAGCTGCTTAAACATCAGGTCAAAACTGCTTAAGCCAACCCTGGGATCGGTTTTGATCAATTGATTCTGTTCGGCAAATATTTGCAGGGCAGCACTGCCGGCCCAGGCTATGGAATAAATCAGCTGTTCGCAGTCTCCCAGCATTTTGCTGCACAGGTAAAAACGGCAGATCAGACTGCGGTGAGGGTAGATGGTGCAGATATTATCCTTGAGGAATATGCAGGGGTCGGGCTTAAGTCGCAGCAAGCCGGCGGCCGCTTTCTCCCGGTCAAAATAACCTTCAATAAAACTCTTGTAATCAAGTTTAAGGTGGGCGGCCATTTTTTTGAAGGAAATCAAATCGGGTATTACGTAAGCGGTATTGCAGCAGTTGGCCTGGCATCCTTTGCAGACGCCGGTAAGCTGGTCGCCGTATTTTTTTAAAACCTGTTTATCATCGCACAGGGGCTGCCAGGCTTTAAGCAGGTCAGCAACAGTGGCATCTTTGTCCTTCACCCTGATGCCGATCGCAGGCTTATTGTCCTGACCGTCCCGTTCAAAATTTATTTCGATTTTACTCATCTAAAAATCATTCCCAGATAACATCCTCTTTGATCACTTTGGCCGGATTGCCGGCTACCATGGTCCGGGGCGGAACATCTTTGGTGACCACGGCATTATTGGTGATTATAGACCCTTCGCCCACGGTTACACCTTTTAATATTACTGCCCGGCAGCCGATCCATACATGATCTTCAATACGTACCGGTTCAATTTTGGTAACAGGTATCTCCCCTCTGACACCCAGAGGATGAGAGGAGGTATCCATAAACAGCACATGCCAGCTGATGGAACAATTTTTGCCGATGCTGAGTTCCTTTACTGCCAGCAGATTGCAGCCGTCGCCTATGTAGGAATTGTCGCCAATATAGACCCGGCCCCCGGCGCCGGTCGAAATCCTCACATCCCTTTCCAGCAAAACATTGTCGCCGATATGAACTTCAGAACCTTCCCCGAGGAAAAGCAGTCCGGGATTACGTGCCCTCAAGTTCTTGCCGCAGGTAGTCAGTTTTCTTTTCACCCGCCAGGTAGTATAACGGTCACAGATTTTCTGCCACATAACAGTTTCCCTCCATATTACTGCCGGCTGCCCAGGCTTTTAATTGCCTGGCGCGCCAGTTGGTCGCAGCGTTCATTGAATTCATCCCCCGCATGGCCTTTGACTTTTTTAATGGTGACCCGGTTTAATGCCGTCAGCTTCAGCAGCTCCTGCCATAGGTCCTGATTGGCCACTGCCTCTTTTTTGCTGTTTTTCCAGCCGTTTTGCTGCCATTTGTCCAGCCACTTCTGGGCAAAGGCATTGACCAGGTAGGCACTGTCGGAATAAACTTCCACTTCCCAGTCCTTTACCTTCAGGGCTTTTAAAGCTTTGACCACCGCCATTAGTTCCATGCGCTGATTGGTAGTTTCAGCTTCGGCACCGGATATTTCTTTCTTATGTTCACCTGAAAACAGCACTGCCCCCCAGCCTCCGGGGCCGGGATTGCCGGAACAGGCGCCATCTGTATAAATAATGATTTTATTCACCGTAATACTCCCTTGTCACAGGTCTTGCAATTCCTTTACTGTACGCAAATGATAGTCGGCCTCGGGCTGTTCATTTGTTTATTAATACTATACTATTAAAATCCCTGAATTCCTGCTTATACAAAAGCAGGTAATGGGAACGGCAAACTCTTTTTGGGGGGAGTAACCGGGCATCGGGGCATTTAAACCAGGCAATTGGTGGGTACAAAAAAGCCCTGCAACGGGCTTGCAAGGCAATGCTATATAAGAAGCTTTTGCGGGGCGTTGTACTGATGGACTTTCACTCCTGGCCAATATTACTTAACCCCAGTTTCCCAAGAAATCCGTACAATTCTGTCTTGATCTTCTCCAGATCCTCCACTGTCTTTCCTTCACACCGAACGATCAGTTCAGGACCGGTATTGGATGCCCTTACCAGTCCCCAGCCTCCCGGAAAGAGAATTCGGGCGCCATCAACGTCAATAACTTCGTATAGAGCTCTAAAATGGCGGAGTACTTTTTCCACTATCATAAACTTCTCCGTATCGCTGCTTTTCACCCTAAGCTCCGGTGTAGCATGATAAGCAGGTACATCAGCCAGAAGCTCTGTAATACTCTTATCACTATTCGATAAGATCCGAAGTAAACGAGCTGCTGCATAGATCGCGTCATCATAGCCATAATACTCATCCGCAAAAAACATATGTCCGGACATTTCCCCGGTAAATATTGCCCCAATTTCCTTCATCTTTGCCTTAATCAGTGAATGCCCTGTCTTATAGATCATAGGCTTGCCTCCCAGGTGCTCGATCTCATCCACCAAGGCCTGGGAACACTTTACCTCAACTATACAATCCAGCCCTGGATGTCGGGGCAAAATCTCGCGCCAGTACAGAATCATCAGTGTATCACCCCAAATGATCTTACCATTTGGGGCCACCACTCCCAGACGGTCTCCGTCCCCGTCAAATCCAATTCCCAAATCGGCCTTCCCGGTCTGCACCACCTTAATCAGATCCTGGCAGTTACCAACCTTGACCGGGTCGGGATGATGGTTCGGAAAGGAAGGATCACTCTCACAGTATAGCTCCACCACTTCACAGCCCAGCTCCCTTAGCAAACGAGGAGCAATAAAGCCTGCTGTACCATTTCCACAGTCCACCACCACTTTTAATTTACGTGGCCCCAGGCTGATCCGGCCTTTAATATCCGCAACATATTCTTCGACTATATTGATATTCTGCAATTTTCCCGGCACATCAGCAGTCACTGCGATCCCATCAACGGCCATCTGCGCAAGTCGCTGTATCTCATCCCCATAGATAGTCGAAGTACCCAAGAGCAGCTTAAAGCCATTATCATGCCCCGGATTATGCGAAGCAGTAATCATCACCCCGGCATCTACATTAAGATTGCGGGCTGCAAAATAAAACATGGGCGTGATCAGCTCGCCAATATCGATCACATCCAGCCCACTCTTCAGCAGAGCATCTACAACTATATTTCGAAAACCAGCTGAGGAAAACCGGTTATCCCTGCCGACAATTACCTTTTTCCGTCCAGCTTGTAACAGATATGCTGCAAACGCATCGGCAATCGCCTTCACTGCCGGATCATCCAATTCGGTTCCAACCCGTCCCCTGATATCGTACTGACGAAACATGCTGCTGTTTATTAAAGGAAGCTCTCCTGGCGCCGAGCCTGCGGCGGCACTGGCCTGGCTTATATTATTTAAAATGTCATTATTCTGGCTGCGCAATATAATTTCCCCCTCGGTATTACTTTCTGTTCGCCATTATATCACAGACATGCTTGGGCCGCTCTGAAAACCATCAACCCTGTTCACCTGCGGTGGATTAAGAGCAACACCTTCATTGCATTTCTATATGTCTGCCGGGCAAAGATGTATTCAACTTATGATCATGGCAAAGTTAACTGGATCTTCCTTTCACGATGGCTTTGCCTACGTCTTTAAGTACAGTCCATACTTCATCACCGGCTACCAGTAATTCATGAAGTTTTGCCTGCAGCTCAGCCTGCTTAACAAACAAGGCCTCGAACTCCTCACTGATCTGCTTGATTTCAATTGCTGCCTGGCGATTAAGTTCCTCCGCTATATTCCATACCTCATTCCACACTGCATTCCATATTTCAGCCCATGCCTCTTCACCCGCTATTGCTGATTCATGAAATTGTTTTTGCAGTGCAGCCTGTTTTGCTTGCAGAGCAGGTCCCAGTTCCTTATAATCCTGCCTGATCTTGGTTATTGCCTGGAGATTAAATTCTTTGACTGCATCACCGACGTTATCCCAGACCAAAGCCCAGACTTCGTCTTTTGACAGTGATGATTCCTTAAGCTTTGCCAGTGTCTCTGACTGCTTATCCAACAGGTCAGTTTCGATCTCTTCATAACCTTGCTTGATCTCTGCTGCTATTTTGTCAGTTTTGGTTATCAGTTCATCGATCTCGCTGCCCACCTGGCGCAGTTCGGTTTTCAGCCTTGCTTTATATTCCGCTTTGCTCTCCATATCTCTGCCTCCTTTTATTAAATTATGCTTAAACGGTGCTGCTTAAAAGACCGTAATATACCCGTGCTGCAATTTCTTTCACCAGATCCGCATCCTGCCGGCCATAGATATCTTTAAAGCGCATCAGCGCCTATATTAAAGCTGCGCATGATGCATCCTGCCGACCATAGATATCTTCAAACCGCACTATATCATCCTCGCCCAGATAACTGCCATTCTGCACCTCGATGATCACCAGCGGTACTGAGCCCACATTCTTCAGGCGATGTCTGGCTTTCTGCGGTATGAAAGCACTCTCATTCTCGTATAAATTTTGTCTGTTGGCGCGGATCGTAACCTCTGCTTTACCGCTGATAACGATCCAGTGCTCACTGCGGTGATAATGCATCTGCAGGCTAAGTATCTGCCCGGGGTTGACTACGATCTGCTTTATCTTAAACCCTGGCCCGGAGCTTAATATAGTATATGATCCCCAGGGGCGATAAGCCATCATATGTTCGTCCGCTTCCGGTCGACTGCCGGCCTTAAGTTCGTTTACCAGCTCTTTCACTTTCTGTGACTCGCCCTTTCTAGCAACTACAATAACATCGCCGGTTTCCACTATCAGGATGTCTTCCAGGCCAATACCGGCAATGAGGCGGCTTTGTCCCAACATCAGTGTGTTTAAGCACTCTATCTGCATGCAGTCCCCCTGAATGGCATTGCCGTCGGCATCTTTTTCCAGCATGTCATAAACAGCGTCCCAGGAGCCGATGTCGCTCCACTCAGCTGTAAGCGGCAACATCACCACCTGCCTTGATTTTTCGGCTACGGCATAGTCGAATGAGATATTGGGCATCTCGGCGAAATTGGCTCGCATCTCCTCCAGACCTGTATCCATCATCGCATATAGATCCCCCTGGTTCACCCGTAATTCTTCTAAAAAACCAGCGATGGTAAAAGCGAACATACCTGAGTTCCAATAGTAGCTACCTGCAGCCAGGTAGGCCTCTGCCATTGCCAGGTCAGGCTTCTCATGGAACGAATCGACCTTAAACCCGCTGCCCAATGGCTGCCCAGCCTTGATATAGCCATATCCGGTTTCCGGGCTGTCTGGCGGTATGCCAAGGGTCACAAGCTGGTGAGACTCCGTCATGCCAGCCGCCTGCCTCATATTTTCCGTAAACCTGTCCACCGGGCCAATGAGGTGGTCAGAGGGAGTTACGATCATCACCTCGTCCGGATCACAGCCCAATTGACTGATACAGTACCTGACCGCAAAGGCAATGGCCGGCGCAGTGTTGCGCGCTACTGGTTCCAGTAAAATATGGGCTGACTGGGCATTGGAATCAACAAGCGCTGTTTTCACCAGGTGAACATAGTCCTGGTTGGTAACGATGACTATATCGGATGGCTTGACCAGCGTTAAAAAGCGCTCGATCGTCTGCTCCAGCAGGGATTTATTGCTATTTAATTTCAGAAACTGTTTGGGGTAGCTGGTACGCGAAAACGGAAATAAGCGACTGCCTCCGCCCCCGGCAAGAATAATTATTTTCATCGGTAACTCGCTTTCTTTTCTAAACTGAGACTGGAATCTGCCGCCTTATATCTTTCAATGGAAAAATTGGCTATGCAATAACCAACGATGCTTTCGGCCCCCTGATTCTGGTTGAGCCCGTCAGAGGTTATACCATCGCAGCATCCCCCGGTCTCATCTTTGATCAAACTTTTACCACAAGAGTTCTTACCCAAATACCAGGCGAAACTCCGTCTTGCCAGCTCCAGCATCGCCCCATCGCCGGTAACATCATAGGCGGCTAAATGAGCCAGTGCAGTTGAGCAGGCTTCAATGGGCTGCTCATCATATTGCGCGGGCATCTCTCCCTGCAGCATCCAGCCTTTACAGCCGATGGCCTGAAAATAACCGTTACGGAAAGTAATCTGGTCAAGAAACTCTAAGCTTTCCAGCGCCGTACGCAGCAAATCCCCCTGCCCGAGTTGACGATAAGCCGCGAACAAAGCCCATGGCAGCACGGCATTATCGTAAGTAAGCTGATCCTCAAACCAGTACCATTCCTGCGTGGCGCATTGTTCATATTGGGTAAGCAGCGACTGGGCCAGAACGGGCATGAAAGCCTTGGCTTCCTGACCACCAAACAAGTCCAGTCCGACCATCGTATTGGCTTGCCCGCGTAAGCTGGTAATAGTTGGGATACGAACCATGGCGCGCTTGACAGCGGCAGCGCTGGCTTTTTTTACCCAACCGGGCATGACCGGGGAAGCCATGGTATAACCCAGAGCCCATATACAACGGCCAAAACAATCCTCTGATCCTTCCTCTTCGGTAAACTGCCCGCTGCAAGTCATAAAATTCCGAAATCCGCCGTTTCTGCTTTGCGCATACAGGACAAACCCCAGGTAACGGTAAACCAGCGCGAGGTAGTCGGCCTTCGGGAAGTTCTCGTGGAGCATTACCGCCATTATCAGTGCCCGGGCATTGTCATCGGTGGTGTATCCCTTATCCGGGTCGGGAATGCTGAACCGTGAGTGTTGAAACATACCCGTGGCATCAGTCATGCGCCAAATATGGTTAACATTAAATTTTTCTTTAATCTTATTCATTTATCCCACCTGCACTACAGTCCGCCGGGATGGTTTCACGATGTTGATGAACAGTTGGATGTAGCGTCCCGCCACATTGGCCCATGTCATTGTCTGCCCAAGCTTTAGAGTCTTCATTTCCATATGTGTTTTGTGACGGGGATTTTCAAGAATATATTTAATACACGACGCCAGCGAGTCAGCATCACTAAATTCGGCCAGCATGCCCCGTCCGTCACCCAGCATTTCCCGGGCATATCGATACGGAGTCGACACGATGACTCGTCCGCATCCTACGGCATATGCCAGGGTCCCACTGACGGCTTGCTCTCTGGAAAGATAGGGCGTCATATAAATGTCAGACAAATTCAGATACATCATCACTTCTGCTTTGGTCAGGTACTTGTCAATAAATCTAACATTATCCTGCACTCCAAGACTTTCCGCCAAGTTCATGAGGTTCTGCCGGTAGCTTTCGCCCATGGCCTGTTTGACGGCTGGATGTGTTTTGCCCAGAATGAGATAGACCAGGTTGTCATATTTTGGCACGACTTGAGCAACCGCCTTGATCCCATACTCAAGACCCTTGGCTGGACTTATGAGGCCAAAACTGCTTATCACATGTTGGCCGTTTAAGTTATGTTCAAATTTCAGTTGTTCCCGCGGTTTAGCAGGCAGATAGGGTACACCATGCGGGATAACCGTAACTTTGTCAGGTTCGATGCCATACACTCTTGCCAGTATCGGAATGGAGTTTTCTGCCATAGTCACTATTCCGGTACATAGACTTCCGAGAGTCTTAAGTACCATCCGTTGTTGGCGGGATGGATTTTGCAGTACGGTGTGGGTGGTTATGATAAAGGGAATCTGTAAGTTCCTGGCCAGATCAAGGATATATTCTCCACATTCCCCGCCAAAGATACCATATTCATGTTCTATGACCAGTAGGTCCATATGAGTATTGATCCAGCGGGAGGTGCGAAAATAATCCGCGCGCTGGTGCTGGCTCATTGTGTATTCCACCCGCGGATCATCGTATACTTCGCCATTGGTGACCGCGATTACACAAGACTGAACTATGCCTGTTTTATCTATTTCGTTGATCAGGTCCTCAGTAAATGTAGCCAGTCCGCATTCCCGCGGAGGATAGGTGCTTAAAAATGCAATATTGATCATTCCATTATTTGTTATCATCTTATTAGTTTCCTCTCTTCCCCGATTATTTTTTGGTTTCGTTGCTGCCAGGTCGTGCAATCATTGGGATTTGGACCGCAGCAAAATATGATCATAAAAATGCATCCTTTTGTGTTTCCGGGCATTCGCTTATGATATATTTAAGCAAATCGCTTAAGGCGGCTGTGGCCAAAGCAATACATGAATCTGCACCCCCATAATACATTTTCACCAGTCCGGTCTGATCATCCAGCACCCAACCGCACGGGAAAACCACATCAGCCACATCCCCAATCCGTTCATAGCTCTTTTCCGGCCCAAAAATCCATTCGTCGCTCCGGCGCAATACTCTGCTGGGGTCATCCAAGTCGAGCAATGCCAGACCCAGCCGGTAAATAGATCCACTGGCAGTCTTGCGCACTCCGTGGTACAACATAAGCCAGCCTTCTGCGGTTTCAATCGGTGGTGCAGCCAGTCCGATTCTGCTGTTGTCCCACCAGCCGCCCCGACGGCAAATCAGTACCACCCGGCGCTCATCCCAATGAATCAGGTCATCGGAATATGATAGCCAGATGTGCGCGGCCGGCGCGTATTGGGCAACCATTGGTCTGTGAAGCAGTCCCCATTTTCCTTTGATCCGGCGCGGAAATAGTGCCGCATCCTTGTCTTCCGCCGGCCTGGCTGGTCCCAGACGCTCAAAATGCACGAAGTCATCAGTCAATGCTATGGCGACCAGCGGCCCATCGCTGGAATAGGCAACATAGGTGACAGCCCACTTGTTCAATTCAGCCAGCCATGTAATTCGAGGATCTTCAAGCCCCCAGCGTTCCTCTGGATGATTGTCAGGATCTGCCTCCATCGTCGGGGTTGTATCAATCTGCCAGTTGGCAATTCCGTCTTCGCTGACAGCCTTTGTAAGATGTGACAATCCCCTTCGGTCCTCCACCCGGGCCAAGAGCAGTATTTTGTTATCAAAACTGGTCACCCCGGGGTTAAACACCGAGTTGGCCGGATACGGCCAGTCATTGACTGTTAAAATAGGGTTATGCGGATAGCGGATAAAAAGCTCTGAAAAAGAATCATTACGACTTTTTCTTATGTTTGTTACCTTGTTTTTGTTCAAGTATAAACCTCCAAGTATAATATTTGATGCGGCGAACAGCCAGCAAAAATTTATTTCAGGCGTTTTTGCTGGCTACACAGGCACCAGCAGGCAATGTGCAGGTATTACCAGGTGCTTCGCCAAAAGACCTGGGGCTGGCGGTAACGTCGTCACCGGCAGAATTCTTTGCCTGCCGGGTGAAACCCTGCCACAGCCGCGACGCCTATTCCCGCAGCGAGCCTCTGTGCTGTTTTTTCCTTCTTTTCTCCCTGATCTGAAAGAATTGAATGTCTTAAAGAATTGAATGTCTTAAAGAATTGAATCTCTGAAAGAATTGATATCCAATTTATTAATGTAAATACATTGTATACCAAATCATCCGTAAATACAAGGTTGGTTTACTTTATTGTCCCCTGTCACTGTATGGCATGCCCTATTGGGTATGCACGGGAGGAGTTCCCCCATTACACTCTTTAAAAAAGCGACGGAGAAATCTCCGCCGCCAGGCAAAATCTTATAAAATTACCGACGCTGGTCGTTCTCCCCCTGGATTTATCCATGGGGAGAACTTTACACTTCCGCTATTTTCTTGTCCGTAGTTTCTGCCTGGGCAACATACCCGGACACATCGCTGTCTAAAAGAGCCTGATTGTCCTTTTGCCTTTCGTGGTTTACTTTACGGGCTCTATCCTTTAAGGAATTTCCTGAATCGGTTTTGTAAAACCCCGAGCCTTTCAATACTATTCCCACATTTTTGCTGATCAAGCGGTGAACCGGTCCGCCGCATACGGGGCATTCGCTCAAAGGCTCTTCAGTAATTTTCTGTACTTTCTCAAATTTACCGCAATTTTCACATCTGTAATCATACATTGGCATTTGTCTGCTGCACCTTCTTTTAAAAATTTCGTTCTTATAATTATTTATAGCTAATTATAATTTTGTCAATTATTTTTTAGGTAAGGAAGTTGAGGCTGTAAATGACCATCATCGTCATTATCAGGTTCCATACCCCGTGAGCCACAGTTGTGACCAGGATACTGCGGGTTTTTTCGTATATATAGCATAAACCTGCGCCTCCCACCGCCAGGGGAATTGCCCGCCACAAATCAAAGTGGGCCAGGCCAAAGATAATACCGGAAACAGCCATTGCCCAGCCCGGGCTTAAATAACGGCGGAAGACCGGATAAAGCATACCGCGGTAAAACATTTCCTCCGAGAGCGGAGCTAAAACTACCCCGATCACAATCAGCCAGATAATCGCTGATCTGTCAGTCAATGAGCGGAGTATTTCTTCGTACATCTGGGGGTCTAATTCCGGGTTCAAATAGCCGATGGGGATGCTGAGCAATATCACTATTATCAGCAGCAATATGCCGCCGCCTATCCCGTAACGCATGAATTCGCCGCCCGATGCCACTTTCAAGCCAATCTCCCGGGTCGTAGCCTTGTTTGTCACTACCGTAAAAAACAGCACCAGCAATACCGTAAAGATAAACTGGAAGGCAAAGGCACTGACAAAAATGGTAAACGTGTTGTCGGGTATGCTAAAGGAAGCCAATAATCGGTTTATGTCTTCCATACATATACCGTAAACGACACTGGACAGCATAATGCCAAAATAAACCAGTATAAGCTCAAGAAAGCCCCATTTCGGACTTTTATCAAGTGTCAATCTTTTTCTCCTTCCCAGCCGGGCAGATATATCTGTTCGGTTAATCAATAACAATGATCCTGGCTACGAAAGTCTCACTGTTCATCTAGAAAAATATCAGTGCGGCTAAAACTAAAAATGAATGAGTAAAAAATACTATGGCACTTATCCTTTCCACCCGCCATTCAAACAGTTGTTTCAACACGATGGTTCCTTTAAAAAATTTGCTGAAATTGTTAATGGTGCTGAAGATATGCAGGGTTTCCAGCAGCACCAGGGCCCCGGTAAAGGCTAATATCAGCAAATTATCCATCACCAGGAAGGTCAGCACAAAATATACCGCTTCCATGATCACGGCGGCAGTAACCAGTATCCATGTCTGTCTGCGGGCGGCAGCTCCGACGCTTATCATCCAATCCGCCAGAGCAGTTAGCATTTCCTGTTCAAAGCCCTGATACGTGCCTTTGATTATGTGCACGAAATACAGGCTGTAAACCAAAAATATTATGGCGGCCAAAATACCTAAAACTATCGCCACTGTGCATCACCTTTCCCGTAGAGTTATCTTAAACGCTCTGCGAAAATTTGATCCTTTCCCTTGCCGCTTTGATTTGATTGACGACAAACAGCCGGTCTTCTTCGCGGTGAACATAGTCTAACTTATCAACCTGCAGCGTCAGCATCTGGCCTTTATATTTTTTGTAATTTTCTTCGTAAAACCTGTTTAAGGTATCCCAGTATTCCCTTTCCACATCAACTTCGTCCTCGCGCCCCCGCTTGCGGATACGGCTGATAGCCTCGTCAGTACCGACCCGCAGGTAGACAAGCAGTTTGGGGGGCTCCACATGCTCCAGCATGGTGTGCAGCAGATTATTGTAAACCGCATATTCTTCCGGCATCATATAGCCGTACTCCAGGTACATGCGGGCAAATATCTTATCGGAATAAATTGAACGGTCCATGACCGCATTGCCTACTTTCATAGCCTGACGGTATTGTTTGAAGCGGTTGGTCAGAAAATTAGTCTGCATGGAAAATGCCCATTTGGGCCGGTCGTGGAAGAATTTGTTCAAAAGCCGGTTCTGATCTTCGAACATTTCATTAAACGGCTTAAGGCGGAATTCTTCGCACAGTATCTTCACCAGACTGGATTTGCCTACTCCTGTCACTCCGTCAATAACGATTTCTACATTGCTGGCTTTTTCCAAATCGCCCTTCTCCCTTCCCCGACATCCCTCCGGCAAGAATTCTGCACGACAGTCGTGATTCCCTGCCTTATTTTTGTTTTGCCCGGTTGTCTGATAAAATAAAGATAAGCTTTTAAAATCAACCTCAGAATAATACTAACGCAAAAGTATAAGGAGGTCTAGTTTTGGCTATGAAAAAAACCGGCTCACGACGTTTATTTTTACTGCTGCTGTGCGGTTTTATGTTGTTTGTATCTGCCTGCAGTCCGACAACTGAGAATAGCGGCAATAACAGCGGCAGCAGCAACAGCACCGGCGATCACGAGGTGAGTAACGACACTCCGGTTTACAGCATCAGTGATTATTTGCCCCTTGAGGCAGGAAGCCAGTGGGATTACCTGGGCGAAGGCAATGAATATGCTTCCTACAAACTTAAAGTGTTATACCGGGAAGGTGATTTGGCACAGCTGAGCCGCGACAATGGCGGTACGGTCATGGCTTTGATCTATAAAATTGAAGCTGACAGGATCCTGCAGGTTTACTCCCGGGAAGATTTTTATGAAGATACCAATATTCTTGATACTCCGGCTGATGAGGCGGAAGTGATTTTGCAGGCACCCTTTACAGTAGGAGCCAGTTGGGAAGCCACTGACCGCACTTATACCATTACAGCAACCGACGAAACTATAACGGTACCGGCAGGAGTTTTCGACCATTGCCTCAAAATCGTTTCCACTTTTCCTGATTCCAGTCACACTGTCACCGAATATTATGCCCCCGGTACCGGAATGATCAGAAGCGAGTTTAAAGACGGGGAAGCCGAGGTAACCTCTTCTCTGCAATAGGCAAGTGAGGGGTGAGGCGATAAACAGTGAGGGTGAGGCGTAAGGCGAAAAGTTGGGCAGTTGGTTAGTTGGACAGGAGATAATTGGATAGTTTGAGTCTATCCTGGATTTTGTGCAATGTCCAAACGGATGGGAAATAAAGCATAGGGGCAGCCAGCCCGTTTAGGCTATCTGCCCCTTTAATAATTTAAGCGGATGATTAATAGTCGCCCTTACACGCACGAGCGATGTTCTCCTCACTCCTCACTCCTCACTCCTTACTATTAAAAAGGAAGCAAAAAGTGTCCCCTTGCTTCCTACCCTTGCTTCCTACGGCATGGTTGGCAGTTCGGTTATCACTGCATCAGCAGGTAATTTAAATAATGCCGGATCCTGCTTGCCTATATCATAATTCTTGTATTCCATAACAACGTTCTGTTCAGGTACTTCGATTCTGGCCGGCAAACCAATATCCTTGCGCAGCCACATTTTAGTTACAATACCCTCTTCGGTATTTTGCACCACCAGGCAGTCAACCCCGTCAACTTTTTCTTCGCCGGTCACTTCCAGATTAGCAGCATCTTCCTCTGCCCAGGTATTGGGAGCCTCAGTTGTTTCATCCTGAGCAGTAGCAGCAGCCGTTTTCATAGCGGTTTTGCTGTTCGGATCATAAATATATACATCTCCTGCTTCATCTATGATAGTAATCATCTTCGTTCCGGCAGTATCCATTTCGATTCTGCTTTTATCGCCGCTGATATACATTTTGCTTGTTGAGCTGAACGGGTTGTCTCCCCCCGCCGTCATAACCGTTTCAAAGGAATATTCGGTTGCCAGCTGGGCATTTTTCATAAGATCTGCCAGGGGGCCGCTGCTGCTGGTTTCCTGTTGCTGTGCTGCCGGCTGATCTGCCGGAGCAGATGTTTCCTTGGTTTCTCCACCGCCGCAGGCCGCCAAAGTTAACATCAATAGAGCCGTTGTAATAAGAAGTACTGTAAATCTTTTCATTTCCCTTCCCCTTTCAAAATTGATTTCTTCTGGCAACAAATTACCAAGTAATTTCCTCACTGTCAATTGATTTTCATGGTTAGTGAGGGGTGAGGCATTAGGCGTGAGGCGAAAAGTTGGGCAATTGGTTAGTTGGACAGGAGATAATTGGATAGTTTGAATCTATCCTGGATTCTGTGCAGTGTCCAAACGGATGGAAAATAAAGCATATTTCTAGGGGCAGCCAGCCCGTTTAGGCTATCTGCCCCTTTAATAATTGAAGCGGATGATTAATAGTCGCCCTTACACGCATGAGCGATGCTCTCCTCACGCCTTACTATTAAAAAGTAAGCAAAAAGAGAACGCCTGCCTGTGCCCTATAGGGTATGCCCCGAAGGGGTACCCCCTTGCTTCCTCACAGTTTAGCGTTCAGATCGGCGACGGCCTGATGCAGGTCGGCAACCAGTACGTAGTCCGCCATCGTATTAATGGAAGCGTTTTCGTCAGTATTTATTGAAACTATGGTTTTGGCATCCCTGATACCTACGGTAAACTGTACCTGGCCGGAAATACCCAGCAGGACTGCGAGCCTGGGCTTGCATTTCTTGCCGGACAAACCGATGATCCTTTCCTCGGAAAGCCATTTTTTATCGGTGGCAACCGGCTTGGTGCAGGCGACTTCTCCGCCCAGCTTTTTAGCCAGTGCTTCTATCATCGGCAGTTGATCGGCGTCTTTTAATCCCTGTCCGACGGCTACCAGCGCTTCGGCGGCTTCAATATCCACATTATCGCCGCTTTTTTGTTTGACTTCCACCAGTTTTACAGCCGGGGCAGGAATATCTGCCGCAAATTCTTCGATGCTGCCGCCGCTGCCGCTTGCTGCTTCGAAGCTGCGGGGCATAAAAGCGATAACTTTTTTAGCGGTTTTAATTATTTGTACCGCCACCGTCGCGCCGCCCAGAGCGTTGCGCTGGCATTTTATCTGCCCATCTTCGTATTTGAAACTGCTGACATCAGTCAGGCATCCTGCTCCAATAAGCTGTGCCAATCTCCCGGCTAATTCTTTGCCGCGCCGGTTGGAACTTAAGAGGATGGTATCGGCACCGGCTTTCTCTGCGGCCTGAGCAACTGCTGCCGCTGTTGCTGCAATATCTGCCAATACCATGCTGTCATTATTTATTTTCAGGACCGACGCCCCTGCATCTGCCAGCACTTTAGCCTGGTCATCATTGTTGATCGTCACTGCCCTGACCTGTTCAGCACCCATTTCGCGGGCAGCAGTAAGCAGTTCCAGGGCAAAACCATCATGATCACTGTATATCAGTATTGCTGTCATATCAATTACCTCCCGATCAATGCTTCGCTGCTGAGGGCCTGGATAAGCTCATCAACGCTTTTGACTGTTATGCGTTTGCGTTCCATTTCCGGCGCCAGATTGCTTAAGGTGTCTATAGCTGAATCACCCGGTTTGATGTTTAATTCATCCAGCTCCACAGTTTCCCTGGGTTTGCGGCCGGCTTTTAATATCTGGCTGACCGAAGCAATACGAGGTTCATTGATGCCGGAAATAACTGTTATTACTGCCGGCAATGCAACTTCCACCACTTCTTCGCAGTCTTCCAGGGAACGGGTTACTGCAGCTTTGCCGCCGTCAATAACTATGGAACTGGCATAGCCGACCTGGGGAAGATCAAGCAGGGCAGCCACCCGGGAGCCTGTCTGCCCGGAATAGTTGTCACCGCTGCCTTCTCCGAAAAGGATCAGGTCAGGCTTGTCTTCCATTTGTCTTAAAGCTGCTGCCAGTACCTCTGCTATAATGCTGCTTTCCGTACCATTTAAAGCATCGTCCATAACCAGGTATGCCTGGTCGGCCCCGGCTGCCAGAGCTTCCTTGATCGTATCTTCCAGATTCTCGTCGCCGGCTGATAATACGGTGACCTGAGCGTCCAGCTGTTCTTTGATCTGAACTGCGGCTTCCAGGGCATTTTTGTCGATCAGCCCTATTGTTAAAGGAACATCTTCGAAAACCGGCTGACGATTGCGAATCCTTATCTGCTGCAAATCAGGGATCTGTTTCATCGCCACAACTATATTCACGCTGTTTACCTCCTGTTTTAATATTTTTTATCCGAATCTGAACTGTACCCCGGCTCCGCCCGGCGGGTAGTTCCAGTCCAGAAGTTCGGGGCCGCAGGCCAACCGGCAGGTGCCGCATTCCAGACACCCGTCAATGGTAAGCTCTACTTCACCCCGGCTGTTTATGCTGTAAAGCCCGGCCGGGCATACATATACAGCTTTTTTCAGCCGCGGGTCGCTTTGTTTGCCTGCCCTGATCACTATATGGGGATGTTCATTATGTTTGAAGACGTTGCGGCCAAGTTTTTCCTTTAATCCCAATACTTCGCTCATATCTTCATCACCTTCCTCATATCGCCGGCCATAGCCCACAATTCACCGAAGCTGAGATACCCCTTCATGGTAGGATAAATCTTTTTCTTCGGTCCGGCCGGGATTTCGTATATATCTTTCATCATATCGCCGACCATTTTAGGATATTGGTTGAAAAAGCGCGGATTGTCCAGGGCCTGCGGTGCGTCTTTAAAGCTGTTGAAATCCTGCATAACAAAGCTTTGATCCAGCATATCCTTATAGACTGCCAGGCTGGCTGCACTGAAGTTTTCTTTTTCCCTGGCTTTTAAAACTGCCCGGGCAGCGTAATATCCTGAAGCCAGAGCGTATTCCATACCGCGAACCGTGATGCCGATATTCATTGCCATTCCGGCTGCATCTCCGGCCACCAGGATGCCGTCGCCGAACAGCCTGCCCATAGCTTTAAGGCCTCCTTCGGGAACCGCATGGCCGGAATATTCAGCAGTGTTGCCGTCTTTGATCAACCTTGCGATTTCGGGTCTTTGTTTAAAAATATCCAGCAGGTCGGGAGCAGCAGTTTCACCTTCCATTAAGTCTTTGATGCCCACCACTATCCCTAAGCTGATGCTTTCTTTATTGGTATAGAGGAAACCGCCGCCGAATTTACCCTGGGTAACTTCTCCCATAAATAAACGGGCTGCACCTTCGTCTCCTTCCAGATTGAAACGGGCTTCTATAACTTCCCGGGGCAGTTCGATGATTTCTTTATAGCCGACTGCATAATCCACTGGCCTGCCGGGCTTTCTCAAACCGGCTCTTTCGGCTGTAAGTGATAATACTCCGTCACAGGCAATAACCACATCAGTGCGCAATTCATCCCCGCCGGCCCTGACGCCAGTGACTTTGCCGTTTTCCATAATAACATCATCGACCCGGCTTTTGGTAACCAACTGCACACCTTTGCGTTCTGCCTGTTTGGCAAACCAGCGATCGAATTTGGCCCGCATAATGCTGTAACTCTGATATGGTTCCTGCGCCAGTTCACTGCCGCTGTAATCGATGGTAACCGAGCGGTCTTCAGCCATCATCACAACCTGTTCATGAGCAATAAATCTTTCGAAGGGTGCCTTTTTCCATAAATCAGGGAACAATTCCCGTACCGGGTTTAAATACAGACGCCCGCCGGTGACATTCTTGGCTCCGGAATAATCGCCTCTTTCCAGCAGCAATACTTCCTCAAGCCCTGCGTCAGCCAGAGTATATGCTGCGGCCAGTCCGGACAGCCCGCCGCCGACTATAATGGCATCAAATTTTTCTTCCACTTTATGCACCTCATTTCATCAGCTGGTTATCTTTAAGTCTGCTTAAGCGAGCTTTACATTAAAGAAAGGGAACCTAAAAAAGGCTCCCGTTTTTTATCGGCACTTATTTCATCCCTAAAATAACTCCGGCGACAATCATTTTCTGCATATCTGACACGCCTTCCACCTGGGAACCCATGATGGAATCCCGGTAAATGCGTTCCACTTTGTATTCCTTCATCAGTCCGTAAGAGCCGTGAACATTCATGCACATACGGGCCGTGTTGATCATTTCTTCACAGACAAAGTCTTTGGCCAGGGCTGCTTCCTTGGCAAACTGCATGGGATCCTTCATGGTATCAGCCAGGAATCCTAACCGGTAAACCAGCCACTTGGCAGCTTCGTATTTTTCCGCTATATTGGCAATGTTGACTTTGGTAGTGGGGAATTTGCCGATCGGTTCCTCCCGGTGAGTTTTTTCCTTTGCATATTTGATGGCTTCCCGGTAACTGGCCAGAAGTCCGCCCAGAGCTGTGGAGCTGACACCGACTTTACCGTAGGAAATACCCATCTGCAGGATGGGATATCCGAAGCCGGGCTGTCCTAAAAGGTTCTCCGCCGGAATTTTAACATCTTTCAGATAAACATCCAGCAGCTGTCCGCCGTGCATGCCGATTTTTTCCCAGGGTTCAGAGATAGAATATCCTTCGCAGAATTTATCAACTAAAAAGGCGGTGACTTTGCCGCTGGCGGTTTCTTTGGCAAAGATGATTATCGGTCCCGGGAAGCCGGCATTGGAGATAAACCTTTTGGTGCCGTTTAAAATATAATAATCGCCTTCCCTGACAGCAGTGGCAGCGATCTGCTTGGGGTCTGAGCCGGTGCCGGGTTCGGTGAAGGCAAATGAAGCTATATGCTCGCCCTTGCAGCATTTGGGCATATATTTTTTCTTTTGTTCCTCGGTGCCGAATGCCGAGATGGCTCCCAGCCCCAGGGTATGGGCTGAAATGATCATGGCTACTCCCGATGATACAGATCCGATCTGTTCCATGGCCAGCACATAGCTTGAATAGCCAGAACCGGCTCCGCCGTATTCTTCCGTAAAAGGAATACCGAACATATCCAGTTCTCCCAAACCGTCAAAGATTTCCTGTGGTATAACGTTCTCAGTATCTATCTGCAGTGCAATCGGTTCAATATACTTTTCGGCAAATTCCCGCGCTGCTCTCTGGATCAACTCCTGCTCCTTGGATAGATTAAAATCCATTTTGTCATTCCTCCTCTTTTTGATCAACCCGATATTTCGATTACAAACATTTAGTTGTTGTAATACTCATAATCCAATTATATTTTCAAGCTGGGTTTTTTTCAAGTAAATATATCTGACATTATCATAATTTTTCAAAAACTGTTCAAGGTTGTATGGGAAAGCGGGTATTATTCGCCGGTAACAGGGATGATAATTTTATGGGAACCTGCCTGCTGACCCTGTTTATCGAAGACCTGCAGGCTGGTTTTTGCCTCATAGACATGCTGCACTATAAACTTCTGTAATTTTTATCAGACTGCTTTTACTGCGTGTTTGCTGCGCAGCTTGGAAATCGACCGGTCCAGTCCATCTATAGTAAGTTCCTCCATGGGGAATATTTCAGAAATCTTATTGATAGACCAGGCTCCATCGGTCCAGTCCCAGAAGTCTTTGCTGATAGGATTCAGCCATACCGAATACTCAAAATGATGCCTGATCCTGCGCAGCCAGTCGATACCGGGCTTATCATTATACTGGCCCCATTCGATGACTCCGCCTACCCTGGTCAGTTCTGATGGTGCCATGCTGGCATCGCCGACAATTATCACCCGATAATCAGGGCTGTAAGTTTTGAGCACATATTCGGTATCGGTGAACTCATCATTGCGGCAGTGGGAATTATGAAAAAGCCAGTCATAGATACAGTTGTGAAAATAAAATATTTTCAAATCCTTGAAATGGGATGATTTATTGACAGCAGTAAACAGTTGATTGCACAAGCGGCTGTAGGGCACCATGGAACCTCCGGCATCCATTAAGAGTAAAACCTTGATACCGTTTTCCCTCGGCCTTTCCCAGACCAATTCCAGGCGGCCGGCATTTTCACAGGTTTTATCAACCGTGGCATCCAAATCCAGATCGGTTTTAGCCCCATCCAGACGGGTAGTCAAATGGCGCAGCCGCCGCAGGGCAGTCTGAAATTGCCTGATACCGAGAGTCTCGTCAGTGCGGAATTCCTGGAAGCGTCTTTCACCGGCTACTTTTACTGCTGACAAATGCATGGATTCACCGCCGATGCGGATGCCGCCCGGATGATATCCCGAGTGGCCAAAAGGAGAGGTGCCGCCGGTCCCAACCCATTTGTTGCCTCCATGGTGCTCGCCGTCCTGTTCGGCCAGCCTTTCTTCCAGCATGCGTTTTAATTCGTCCAGATCAAGCTGGCGGTGATTGCGGCGCATCTCCTCGGTGATTTCAAGTTCAGGCAGTTCTTTGTCCAGCCATTCCCATATTTTATCCGGCAGCCCTTCCGGGGTTTCAATCTCGCGGAAAAAAGTGGCGAAGGCCAGGTCAAACCGGTCATAATGCGCTTCGGTCTTTACTAAAAGCGCCCGGCATAAATGATAAAAGCCGGTCAGGCTCGCTCCCCCCATCCCCGCTTCCAGGGCATCCAAAAGGCTGTCCCACTCGTTCATTGAAACGGGAATGCCAAAATTCTTTAATGTATAAAAGAAATTAGTAAACAATGTATTTCTCCTTAAAAGATCAATGTTACTGGCGGTAGCGGTTCAGCGAGCCGCTGATATAAGTCCGGCCCGGGGCCTGGCTTTTGTTATAAAGCCCGCTTAACAATGTATCGAGATCCTCGTTTTTCTTGAGTAAAACTCCCAGAAACGGCAAATCTTCTTTAATTTTATCAGGGCTTATGCCGCCTACTACCAAAGCCTGCAGCCAGTCAATAAGTTCACTGGTGCTGGGGCGCTTTTGCAGATGGGGAACTTCCCTTAACATGTAGAAGGTTTCCATGGCCTGCTCCAATAGTTTTTTCTCCAGCCGGGGATGATGAACTTTAATGATCTCTTCCATGCCCTTCGGATCGGGAAAAGCTATATAATGGAAGATACAACGCCGCAGGAAAGCATCGGGCAGTTCTTTTTCCGCATTGCTGGTGACAATAACTATCGGCCTGGTTTTGGCGGTTATAGTTTCTTTGGTTTCCGGGATATAAAAGCTCATCTGGTCCAATTCCCATAGCAGATCATTGGGAAATTCCAGGTCGGCTTTATCTATCTCATCGATCAAAAGCACCACCTGCTCTTCAGCGTTTAAAGCTTCGCCCAGTTTACCCAGTTTGATGTACTTTTTTATATCGGCCACGTCGTGGTCGCCGAACTGGCTGTCATAAAGCCTTTGCACGGTGTCATAAACATAGAGACCTTCCTGGGCTTTGGTAGTTGACTTGATGTTCCAGATAATGAGTTTCTTGCCCAGTGAATCCGCGATACTTTGGGCCAGCATAGTTTTGCCGGTGCCAGGTTCTCCTTTGATTAGCAGCGGTTTTTGTAAAGCAATTGCTATATTAACGCTGTTTCTCAGCTCCTCAGATACTATGTAATCGCTGGAACCATTATACATATAATTCATTTTGGCCATTTCAAATATTCCTCCAGTAAAAATAAAATATGATGACAGTCTATGCTGCCAATGATACCTTACACATATTAACAGAAATATAATTGCCCGTCAACGCCGCAAATCAGCTATAATCCCCGGTGCCGCCGCTGTCAGGCCGGTTTATTTCGAAGCGTATTTTCCGGCGGCGTAACCTGTGGAAAAGGCCGCCTGCAAATTGAAGCCTCCGGTATAACCATCAATATCCAAAACTTCCCCGGCCCAAAACAGTCCCTTTACGATCCTTGATTCCATGGTTCTGGGATTGACTTCTTTTAAGCTGATCCCGCCGGCGGTTACGATGGCTTCCTCGATCGGCCTGGTACCTTTGACCGTCAGCGGCAGATTTTTTAAAAGCCTGACCAGGTTTTTCCGCTTGGCCCTGGTAATTGAATTGACCATTTCCTGGGGTTCAATGCCGCTTAATTCTATAATTACCGGAATCAAACTTTGGGGCAGTAAATCGTTTAACGCATTTTTGTACTGTTTGCGGGAGTATTGCATGAAGTCTCGGTCTATCCTTTTTTCCAGGGCTTCATCGCTTAAGGCCGGTTTCAGATCAATTACTGCCTGCACCCGCTGGCCGGGATTATTATATAAGTATTCACCTATATCGCGGCTGGCACTTAATACTATCGGACCTGAGATACCGAAGTGGGTAAAGAGCATCTCGCCAAATTCCTGGCTGATCCTGGTACCGTCAGGCTTAAATGCAGTCAGCTGCACATTTTTCAAACTTAGACCTTTAAGCTCCTTTACCCAGGTTTCTTCGGTTTCCAAAGGCACCAACCCCGGCCGGGGAGTGATTATCTGATGACCGGCCTGAGCCGCCAGCCGGTATCCGTCCCCGGTCGAGCCGGTCCCCGGGTACGACATGCCGCCGGCCGCAATGATCACCGCCGGAGCCGGCAGCACTTGGCCGCCGCATTTTACCCCGTTCATATGGCCGTCATTAATGACCAGCCCTTCGACCCGGCAGTTATAAATTATTTTCACTTTAAGCTTAAGCAAGTTTCCCAGCAGGGCATTTACTACATCACCGGCCTTTTCAGAGCAGGGAAAAACCCGGTTGCCTCTTTCAACTTTACAGGGCACGCCCCGCGCAGTAAAAAAATCGATCAAGTCCTGATTGGAAAATTCATTCAGGGCACTGTAAAGAAAACGCCCGCTGCCCCCGGCGTATCCGGACAGGAAAAGTTCTTTATCCAGGCCTGAGGTGAGATTGCAGCGTCCCTTGCCGGTGATTTTCAGTTTTTTACCGGCTTCCGGTTTTTTCTCCAGCAAAGTTACCTCAGCACCCTGTTCAGCCGCTTTTATTGCCGCCATCATGCCGGCCGGCCCGGCACCGATAATAATGATTTTTTTCATCTGCAAATCCTCCAGCCTTGACTATATACTGATTTCTTGTTATTAACTTTTATTTTTGCTACAATTAATTTTGTTGTATTGGTTACTGCCATTTGTATAGATTTATTTTATAGAAAAAGGAGGGAATTTGATATTGGATACTTTTAAAAAAGCAGGCGTTCCTAAAATATTACCTGTACTTATTGTAGTCATTTTAGCAGCAATGTATTATGTTGCGGCTTATTATCCGGATCTTGGTAAAACCAACAACCCGGAAAAAACCGTGGAAGACTTTTATGTTTCATATATAAATAGTGATTATCAGGGAATGGCAGAAAATTTAAGCGTGTTCTGGTCAGTACAGTTTTTGCCCCAGTACAGCACCAGCAAACCTTCAGAAGTGATTGCCCAGCGTGAAACCATTGAAAAAGAAACCGCTGACATTCTGTCTGCTACTACCACCGACATCCAATCCGGATTAAAGATCACAGTACTGCCGGAATATACCAAAGAGTGGGAAAATACCGCTATGGTCGTTTATTCCGGATCTCTTGATGAAGAAGAGTTGGGCCGGGAAGTTGCACTGCTGCTTAAGGAAAACCAGAAATTTTACCTCTATATGTGGATGCCTTGCGGAGACGATGCAGCACTCACAGCACTGGAAACTGATTTTGCCAAGTTTGATGCTGACTATACTCAAGTTTTAGCCAGCGACCAATGGTAAAACAGATAATAAAGAAAAACAAGAAAAGCCCGCAATTGAGACGTACTGAGGTACGTTGATTAAGCGGGCTCTTTGCACTTCCAGCCGGAACGGCTTATGGTTAAAACCGCTTGGGTCCGGTCTTATACTTTGATTATTAAATCATCTGTTACCTATGAGCATTTATTTGTTTATAACATAGGCTGTGGGGCAACAAATCGCCTTTACCCCCCTGCGCTTGTCTTAACCATAAGCCGTATCCAGTGTCTGCTCGTTAGTATGGATAAAATTCGCTTTTTTATAATCAGACAGGCCGATTTTGGCTGTGAAGATCGAGGCATGAAAAAAGCCCGGATTGAAGCGTACATGAGGTACGCTGATTGACAGGCTTTTTGCACTAAGAGCATAAGTGCAACCAGAACTTCTGCCTTCGCTTACACTCGGCACAAGCTCGGTTTTCTTAAATATAACAAAGATATTCGCTAGCTGTCCTTGAAATAATAGGCCGAGAAGAGGCGCGAAGATCGAGGCATAAGAAGAGCCCGCGCGTGATACGTACACCCCGTACGTTGATTAAGCGGGCTCTTTGCAATAACGATGAGATTCGCGGGCTATCCTCGGCCGTAACGTTAGCCTTGTTCCAGCTGTAACAACCCCGAAGTATTAACAAATACCTTCTGCCTCGCCTTAATGTCAACCTTATCCTCCAACTGGCAGCGGCTGGCTACTACAGCGCCGGCATCGATTTTAACCTGGCGGCCGATATTGCACTGACTGCCTACCACACATTCCTTAAGCCAGGATCCGGCTCCGATGTTGCTGTTATTCCATATTATACAGTCAGTGAACCTGGCGCCATCCTGTATGGTGCAGCCGGAACCGATAACAACATTACCGGAAAAAGAAACCTCTTGGCCGATATTGGTATTTTCGCCGCAAAGAACTTTGGTGTCGTTTTGGCCGTCAATAATTATACGCTCAGTTTTGGTCCGGACCCGGCCTGCTAAAACATCCTGGTGGGCCTGGCGGTAAGTATTGATATTGCCCACATCACACCAGTAATCCTCGATAGGGACCCCGTAAAACGGTGCTTTGTTTTTGACCAGATGGGGAAATACCTGTTTGCCGAAATCATAAAACTGCCGGGCGGGTATGTATTTAAAAATCTCAGGCTCGAAGACGTAGATGCCGGTATTGGCCATATTACTAAGAGCTTCTTCCGGTTTGGGCTTTTCCTGAAATTTTTTGATTTTGCCGGCATCGTTATGTACTACAACACCAAACTGCTCAACATCATCAACTTTTTTCAGGGCAATAGTTGCCAGAGCGCCATTACTGCGGTGGGCTTTCATTAAAGCAGTTAAATCAATGTCAGTTAAAGCATCACCGCTTACTACCACAAAAGTATCATTTAAAAAGTTTTCACAGTTTTTGACCCCGCCGGCCGTGCCTTTAAGTTCTTCTTCCAGGGAATATTGCAAAGACAGGCCAAATGCCTCACCACTGCCAAAGTAATCGCTGATAGTTGAGGCATGGTAATGCAGGTTGGCTATTACTTCATTAAATTGGTGCTCTTTCAGCAGGTTGACTATGCTTTCCATTAAAGGGCGATTGGCCATAGGTATCATTGGTTTGGGGATCTCCACTGTCAGGGGCATAAGCCGGGAACCAACTCCGGCAGCCATTATCATCGCTTTCATATGTTACTTTCCCCCCACACACGACTTGTTTTTAATCTGTTTTAATATAATAACATTAAATATCTCAGTGGTCATCATCAACATTTCCAGTTTTAAACATGTTGTTACCGCTTTGTTTTCAGACTCCTTTCTGAAGATATTATAAAATATGTATTCGTAAAAATGTTGGTTTATAATTATTTTTGTTCATAATAACACTATAATATGTAACTGTAATGATACAAAGAGAACATTAACTCTTCCAGGTCACAAAAAGTATCAGCTAAAAGTCTTTCAATGTTATTTCAGTAAATCCAGGCAAAAAGTATTCCGTATTCAGTGCAGTAAAAAACAGGGAGCAATCGTATGCATACTCCCTGTTTTCATATTATATATTATATAAATAGGGGGCTAAGTTATACTTCTATCGATGGTACTTCATCAACCGACTTGCCGGCAGCGATAAGTCCTGCCAGGCGCCCGAAGGTGATGCAGCGGCCATGCCCGATACCGGGACAAATAGTAGGATAGTCATTGGCGAAGAAATCACCGGCGGCCGAACCAGCTACAAAGAGATTCTCAACCGGCTGGTCATTTTCATCTAAGACATTCAGATTAGTGTTGGTACGCAGGCCACCTACCATAGTCAAAATAGTGCTGATAAGTTTTCCGGCATAGAAAGGCGGTTTTACAATCGGAGTGAGCAATTCCGCGCGTTTGCCGAAATCCACGTCATCCTTCTGGGCAACTATTTCATTGTAGCGTTCTACAGTTTTCAGGAAGTTTTCTTTGGGAACGCCCATCTTGTCTGCCAATTCTTCCAGGGTATCGGCCTTAAGGACCTTGCCTTTTTCAACATGCAGGTCAAGTACCTGCTGTTCAGCTGCCATATCGAACTTGGTTCCCATGCGCTGGAAGGTCTGGCCGTAGAATAGGCCGCCGCCTAATCCTGCATTAATCTGTTGTTCAACTTCGGACAAACCGTCCGCATCATAAATGGTGAAAGTGATCCCTTCCGGCTGAAATTCCTTGACACAGCTCTTGGACTGGGTATTTACGTCTTCATTCATATAGCGATTACCTTCAGCATTAACATGCAGGAAGCCGTAGCTCTGGGCACCGGATTCCAGATGGATAACTGCTGCATGGGGCTCAACCTTCTGCATGGCACCGCCAATCCACATAGCCTGCTTATGAACATCTCCGGTATTGCATTTATTGGGGAAGTAAATCTGCGAATCTGCCTGAAGTGCAAAGGGATCGTATCTTTCTACCATTTCCTGGTCGGAAGCATAGTCACCGGTACAAATAATTACGCCTTTGCTGGCATTATACTGGGTATAGTTCCCTGCTTCTCCGGCAATTACTCCGGTAACCGGGCCGTCACCATCCCGTACGATCTGAACTGCAGGTGTTTTGAAATCTATTTCTATACCTTTTTCATTGATCACTGCCTCCAGGGCTTCCAGCAGTACCGCATTTCCTGCTCCTTCAATGACTCCATCCTGGTAAATGAAATTACTGCCATCCTTATAGTAGAAATGGGTAACCGGGTATTCGGTATAATCAGGACCTTTGAAATACCCATCCCAGAGCGCAACTTTCAAGCCTTTTGGTTCGACCATATCCCTTACCCAGTCGAAACAGGCGCCGCTCTTTTCTGCGAACAGCCAGAGCAAGTCCTCTTTGACTCTTCCCTGCGCCCAGTAGACCCATCTTCTGATGACCTGGCGGTAATCTATACTGATGTTGTATTCTTTCTGTAATTTCGTGCCAAAGGCAGTGATATGCCCGCCGCGGGCCGCTGTTGTGTCGTTCTTGTCGATAATTATGACCTTGGCTCCTGCTTCAGCTGCTGATATAGCAGCTACAGTACCGGCAAGGCCTGCGCCAATAACCAAAACTTCGGTATCAACAGTTTTTTTGATTTCAGCTGCAGGAATAGGATCAGGCTTGGTCTCCCAACTCCATTTTTCTCCGCCAGTTTCAGTATTGGTTTCTGAAGTTTCTTCCTGCTTGGGGGAACAACCTGTTAAATATCCTGCTGCGGCAATTCCTGCGGCACTAATGGCTGTACCTTGAATAAATGCTCTTCTGGAAATACCTTTTTTAACATTTTCTTCGTTCATTTTCTCTCTCCTCTCATAATGAAAGACGATTTTACATTGACAAATAGTAAAATTTGATTTTTCAAAATATGATTGGCAAAGGGTGCTGAAATGATTTTACACAACTTAATTTGTACTCTGTAAGAAAATGACAGCGCCGGTTACAATTCGAAACAGATTGTCCTTTTTTACAGTACAACTTTCCTGTTGGTTATCACCCCCATTTTTGCATAGTATAAGTCTAAAAATAACAAATTACAATATATTTTCGAAATATTGTGACAATTTATTATTTCCTTACCCATTTAGTCTGAAATAATCATAAAAAACCTCCTGTTCTTTTAGAAGCAGGAGGTAAACCAAGAGTATTTTTTGTTTAAATTTATTCAGTAATTTTTCTTTTCATGAGCATATAGTTGATACTGTCAACTATAGCCTGATAAGAAGCTTCTATTATGTTTTCCGATACCCCTACTGTACTCCACTGCGCGGTATCATCGACTGAATCTATCAGTACCCGTACTTTGGCGCCGGTACCTTCATTGCCGTTTAATACCCGGACTTTGTAATCACTTAAGTGCATCTGGCTGATTTCCGGATAGACTTCGGCCAGAGCTTTTCTTATGGAATTGTCCAGGGCATTGACCGGCCCGTCTCCTTCGGCGGCGGTGTGAAAAATCTTGTCGCCTATAGACATCTTTATCATCGCTTCAGCAGTTATTTCTTCCCCTTCGTCTTTTTCCATGATCAGTTTCAAATTTTTAAGCTGGAAAAAGTCCTCATACTGACCGGTGGCTTTACGCAGCAGAAGTTCCAGGGAAGCATCCGCACCTTCGAATTGAAAACCCTGATTCTCAAGTTCTTTTATCTGGCTGATCACTTTGCGGGTTTTATCATCGCTGCTGTTTATATCAAGTTTAAGTTCTTTAGCTTTGTAAAGCAGGTTGGATATGCCTGAAAGCTCCGATACCAATACCCGACGTTTGTTGCCCACTGCTTCGGGATCTATATGTTCATAAGTCAGCGGGTCCTTAAGCAAAGCACTTACATGGATACCGCCTTTGTGGGCAAAGGCTCCGTGCCCGGCAAAAGGCTGGTTATTATAGTGAGGCATGTTGGCGATCTCACTTATATAATGGGCCGTTTCCGTCAAGTTTTTTAAATTTCCCGGCGGCAGAGCCCGCATATTCATTTTAAGTTCCAGATTGGGAATTACGGAGCAAAGATCAGCATTTCCGCACCGTTCCCCATAACCGTTGATCGTTCCCTGCACCTGCCGGCAGCCAGCATTTACTGCCATCAGGGAATTGCTTGTTGCGCAGCCGGAATCATTGTGGGCATGTATTCCCAGCGGGTTTTTGATGGTTTGGGCAACCTGGCCGATTATCCCGGCAATTTCCCACGGCATGGCCCCGCCATTGGTGTCACAGAGAATTATCCAGTCCGCCTGGGCAGCTGCCAGCAGCACCTGCAAGGCATATTCCGGGTTATTTTTGTAACCGTCAAAAAAATGTTCGGCGTCAAAGATAACTTCCAGTCCCTTGTCTTTCAGATAAGCAACCGTATCTCTGACCATATTAAGGTTTTCATCAAGGGTGGTTTCCAGTGCGCGCAGAACATGAAAATCCCAGGCTTTGCCGACGATGGCAGCAGTTGCAACATCTGCATCCAGCAAGGCCTGAACATTACTGTCCTGTCTGACTGCCGCACCGGGTTTACGGGTCGAGCCAAATGCAGTTATTTTAGCATTTTGCAGGGGTATCTTTTTGATTTGGCTGAAGAATTCGAGATCCTTGGGATTGCTCCCGGGCCAGCCGCCTTCGATATAGCTGACACCCAGATAATCAAGCTTGCGGGCTATGCGCAGCTTGTCATCCAGCGAAAAGCTGATGCCTTCAGTCTGAGAACCATCCCTTAAAGTCGTATCATAAATCATGGTATTCAGCTTTTTATCCCCAATGTTTTTTCCTCCTTCAGGACTATCACCGGGTCTTCCGGCCTTTTGTCCTTTCCCGTCATCATTTATTATCCATTTTTTATCAGCCCGGCTACTATATCGCCGGCTTCAGCAGTATTCACCTGTGTTTTGCCTGGTTCCATCAAATCAGGGGTCCGGTAGTCGCGGGCAAGAAATTCCGTTACCGCATTTTCTATAAGCCTGGCTTCATTTTCCAGGCGGAAGGAATACCTGAGCATCAAAGCGGCTGACAAAATGGTGGCCAGCGGATTGGCTTTCCCCTGTCCGGCAATATCAGGTGCACTGCCGTGGGCAGGCTCATATAAACCCACTTTGCCGCCAATGGATGCACTGGCTAACATGCCGATGGAACCGGTAAGCATGGAGGCTTCGTCAGTCAAAATGTCACCGAACAAGTTCTCGGTTACTATTACATCGAACTGGCGGGGATTACGAATAAGCTGCATGGAGCAATTGTCTACGTACATATGAGAAGTTTGTACATCCGGGTACTCGGCAGCCAGTTTCACTGCAATTTCCCGCCATAAGCGCGAAGATTCCAGGACATTGGCTTTATCTACCGAACACAATTGTTTCCGGCGTGCCATAGCTACCTCATAGGCAAAACGGATTATCCTTTCAATTTCACAAGTGGAATAGCTCATTAGATCAGTAGCTTTTTCTCCGCCGCCCATCAGCCTTTCCCGGCGTTTTTCGCCGAAATAGGCACCGCCGGTCAATTCCCTGATAACCATTATATCTGTACCTGCAATTACCTCTTCCTTAAGAGTGGAAGCATGCAAAAGACTGGGAAACAGGATGCAGGGGCGCAGGTTGGCAAATAAGGCCAGTTCCTTTCTTAAGGGCAGGAGCGCGCCCACTTCCGGCCGCAAACGCACCGGCAGGTTTTCCCATTTTGGACCGCCGATGGCTCCCAGTAAAATGGCATCAGAGTTTTTGCACAGCCTCAAAGTTTCGGGAGGCAGTGGATGCCCCACAGCATCATAGGCTGCTCCTCCGATCAAGGCTTCGGTAAATTCGAATTGATGGTTGTATTTTTCCCCAACTGCCTGCAGTGCTTTGACAGCTTCGGGAACTATCTCGGTTCCGATACCATCACCGGGCAATACAGCAATTTTATACATTGATTACATCCTTTCTGTTTAAGCGTCAGGTTTTTTATCTTTAACATAATTTATCAGTCCGCCCCGGGCAATTATGGCCTGCATGAATTCCGGGAAAGGCACAGCCTGAAACTGCTGCCCGCTGCGTTTATTGGTAATCATACCTGTTTGAAGATCTGCTTCAAGTTCATCACCTTCCCGGGACGCTTCGACTGCTGCCTCGCATTCCAGAATGGGCAGGCCGATATTGATGGAGTTGCGGTAAAAGATCCGGGCAAAGGAGCGGGCTATTACACAGGAAACTCCGGCACCTTTTATAGCAATCGGAGCATGTTCCCGCGAACTGCCGCAGCCAAAGTTTTTATCGGCTACTATTATGTCTCCGGCTTTTACTTTGGACGGAAACAACGGGTCGGCATCCTCCATACAATGTTTGGCTAATTCTTCCGGGTCAAAGGTATTTAAATAACGGGCCGGTATGATAGCATCAGTATCAATATCAGCCCCGAATTTATGCACTTTGCCGCTTAGCTTCATATAAAACCGTCCTTCCTTGTTAAAGAAAAATTAAACTTCCCAGGGAGGAGTGATCCTGCCTTTAATGGCACTGGCAGCAGCAACTGCAGGGCTGGACAGGTATACTTCGCTCTCCGGATGTCCCATACGCCCGACAAAATTGCGGTTGGTGGTGGCCAGAGCCTTTTCGCCTTTAGCCAGGATCCCCATATGTCCTCCCAGGCATGGCCCGCAGGTGGGAGTGCTGACAATGGCACCGGCTTCTATAAAGGCTTCGATATACCCTTGCCTTAATGCTTCCAGATAAATCTGCTGAGTGCCGGGGAAGATCATTACCCGCAGCTCGGGATGTACTTTTTTGCCTTTTAAAATGGCAGCAGCAATCTTAAGATCCTCTATCCTGCCATTGGTACAGGATCCGATAACTACCTGATCGATGGTTACATCGGTTGCTTCACTCACAAAGCGGGTGTTTTCAGGCAGATGAGGATAAGCTATTACCGGTTCCAGTTTGGCGACATCATATTCCCGTACTGTAAAATACTGAGCATCATCATCGGATTTATACAGGTTAAAGGGGCGTTTTACCCGGTTTTTAACATAGCTTAATGTAATGTCATCCGGGACGATAATACCGTTTTTACCTCCGGCTTCAATAGCCATATTAGCCATGGTAAACCGGTTGTCAATGGAAAGGCAGTCGATAGCTTCGCCGGTAAATTCCATGGACATATAGCGGGCACCGTCTACACCAATATCACCTATGGTATGAAGTATCAGATCTTTGCCGCCTACCCACTGGGGCAATTTACCGTAATAGACAAATTTGATGGCTTCCGGTACTTTAAACCAGGCTTCGCCGGTGGCCATGGCCGCGGCCATATCGGTGGAACCCACGCCGGTGGCAAATGCCCCCAGAGCTCCATAAGTACAGGTATGGGAATCGGCTCCGATGATAAGATCCCCCGGTGCCACCAGTCCCTGTTCCGGCAGCAGGCAATGTTCGATACCCATCTGTCCGATTTCAAAATAATTGGGCAATCTGTGTTTTTTGGCAAAGTCACGTAAAATCCTGGCTTGTTCGGCAGATTTTATATCTTTATTGGGAGTAAAATGATCAGGTACCAATACTATTTTATCCCGGTCATTAACCTCAGGATAACCCAGGCGGTTAAACTCTGATATAGCTACCGGCGCAGTTACATCATTGCCCAGAATAACATCCAGCCGGCAGTTGACCAACTCGCCTGCCTCCAAATGATCCCGGCCGGCGTGGACCGCCAGTATCTTCTGGCTGATGGTCATTCCCATAAGTTATGCTCCTCCTTATATTAACCTTGTTCTTCTTTATGGCGCTGTTCGGCATAAAAATGCTTGTTGATCGCGTTTATATATGCCTTGACACTGGCTTCAATTATATCAGTACTTAAGCCCCGGCCGTTATAAACCACTCCGTTGATGGAAATCCGGGCAATTACTTCCCCCAGGGCATCTTTGCCGCCGCTGACTGCATTTAATTTATATGAATGCATGGTCCCATAGATATCAGTTATCTTATCTATCGCTTTACAGGCTGCATCGACAGGTCCGTCACCGGTTGCCGCTGCTTCAAATACCATGTCTTCAATGCTCAGCTTGACCGTTGCCATTGGCACTACAGTAGTTCCGCTGGATACATGCAGATAAACCAGGGAAAACCTTTCCGGCACCTTCCAGATATGATCTTTTATAAGGGCCTCCAGATCATCATCAGTAACGGTTTTTTTCTTGTCGGCTATTTCTTTGAAATCAATAAATGCCCGGTCAAATTCATCATCTTTTAAGTTGTAACCTAATTCATTCAGTCTTTCTTTAAAAGCATGGCGGCCCGAATGTTTGCCCAGGACCAGATTGCTGCGGTTCAATCCTACCAGCTCCGGGCTCATGATTTCGTAGGTTGAGCGGTCTTTTAAAACTCCGTCCTGATGGATTCCTGATTCATGCGCAAAAGCATTTTGCCCTACCACCGCCTTATTAGGCGGGATAACCATACCGGTCAGGTTGCTGACCAGCCTGCTGGTACGATAGATCTCGCAGTAATTGACCTTTATTTCTTTGTCGTAAAAAGCTTGGCGGGTATACAAAGCCATAATGATCTCTTCCAAAGAAGCATTTCCTGCCCTCTCTCCGATGCCATTGACGGCAACTTCCACCTGCCGGGCTCCATTCATAATACCGGCCAGGGAATTGGCTACCGCCATACCCAGATCATCATGACAATGCACGCTTATTACAGCTTTATCTGCATTTGGCACTTTTTCCATAATGGTACGGATAAATAAGCCGAATTCCTCGGGCACCGCGTAGCCCACTGTATCAGGCAGGTTTACCACATTGGCTCCGGCATCTATAACTGCCGTTACTATCTGGGCCAGATAATCCGGATCGGAACGTGACGCATCCTCCGCTGAAAATTCAACATCCGGACATAAGCTTTTGGCATATCTGACTGCTTCGACTGCCTGTTTAAGGACTTCTTCCCGTGACTTCTGCAGCTTATGCTTTAAATGAATATCTGAAGTAGCCAGAAAAGTGTGTATCCGGGGCTTTTCAGCTCCCTTTACCGCTTCCCAGGTACGATCAATGTCTGCCTTGATCGCCCGGCAAAGACCGGCTATTACCGGTCCTTTTACCATATCAGCGATTCTTTTTACGGCCGCAAAGTCACCCGGCGAAGCAATGGGAAATCCGGCTTCTATTATGTCAACACCCAGCAAAGCCAGTTGCTGGGCTATTTCAACTTTTTCGTCAGCATTAAGGCTGACTCCGGGGGATTGTTCCCCATCCCTCAAGGTAGTATCGAAAAGATAGATCCTGTTTTTATCGTTCATTGTTAATCAATATCCTTTTAAAAATTATTGCCAGGTACATTACTATTTATTTTCTTTGACCAGAGCATTGCCACTTTTCAGCCAGGGCATCATGGAACGCAATTCGGCGCCAACTTCTTCGATCAGATGTTCTTTGCCTTGTCTCTTCAGGGCATTGAACCGGGGACGCCCGACCTGGTTTTCCAGCAGCCATTCCTTGGCAAATACGCCATCCTGAATATCTATTAATGCTTCCTGCATGGCATAGCGTGCTTCTTCCCCGATGATTTTAGGCCCGGTAACATAATCGCCCCATTCAGCGGTATCGGATACGGAAAAACGCATGTTGCTCATACCGCCTTCATACATCAGATCGACGATCAGTTTGAGCTCATGTAAACACTCAAAATAGGCAACTTCAGGCTGATAACCGGCATCTACCAGGGTTTCAAAGCCGGCTTTGACCAGTTCCGTCACACCGCCGCAGAGTACGCATTGTTCACCAAAAAGGTCGGTTTCGGTCTCTTCCTGGAAAGTGGTCTCAAGCACCCCCGCTCTGGTCGAACCGATGCCTTTGGCATGAGCTAAAGCATATTCCCTGGCTTTTCCGGTATAGTCCTGCTGAATAGCGATCAGTGACGGAACGCCGGCCCCTTCTTCATACATGCGACGTACCAGATGGCCGGGGCTTTTGGGAGCGACCATGTAAACATCAACATCAGCCGGCGGCACGATCTGCCCGAAATGTATGTTAAATCCATGGGAAAATACCAGGGCTTTGCCTTCAGTCATATACTGTTTAATTTCTTCCTTATATACTTTAGCCTGTGCTTCATCGGGCAGAAGGATCTGGATGATGTCACCCTGCTGGGCAGCTTCACTGACAGTCATGGGCTGTATACCTGCAGCAATGACCCGGTCCCATTCTGCCTGACTGGCTGCATCAAACGGTTTGCGCAGCCCAACTACTACTTTAACCCCGCTTTCATGAAGGTTTTGAGCCTGGGCATGACCCTGGGAGCCAAATCCCATTACCGCTACTGTTTTACCTTTCAAGAGTTCCAGGTTTGCGTCAGCATCATAGTACATTTTCGCCATTATTTCCTTCCTCCTTATTTAATCTGATTGGGTTTCAAACATAGTAATAATATACAAGAACTATTTAGTTCCGCGTACCATTGAGACTTTACCGGTCCTGACCAGTTCCATGATCCCAAAGGGACTTAATGAAGCTTCGATAGCATCGATTTTGGTCGAATCGCCGGTTGCTTCGATTATAAGTGAGCTGCGGCCGATATCGACGATACGGGCCCTGAATATATCGACGATTTGCACGATTTCCGCCCTGACGGTGTTGTCTGCCTTAACTTTGATCAGGACCAGCTCCCGGTCCACCGCTTTTTCATTTGTAACATCAATGATTTTAATTACATCGACCAGTTTATAAAGCTGCTTGGTTACCTGTTCAATAACGGAATCATCACCCTGGACAACTATAGTCATGCGTGATATGCTTGGATTTTCTGTAGTTCCCACTGTCAGGCTATCGATGTTGTAGCCGCGACGGCGAAACAGTGTGGCGACCCTGGTCAATACCCCTGGCTTATTCTCCACAATTACTGCTAAAGTATGCTTCTTCATTACTAGTCACCCCCCAGCATATTACCCAGTGTGCCCCCCGGCGGCACCATCGGGAACACATCGGCTTCCCGTTCAACCAGGAAATCAATTATCACCGGTCGGTCAGTCACCGCCAAAGCTCTGCTTAAAGCCTCATCAATTTCTTCCGCTTTGGTGACTCTGATGCCTATGGCTCCGTAAGCCTCGGCCAGTTTAACAAAATCAGGCTGATGGCTGATATCAACAAAGGAATAACGTTTCTCATAGAAGAGTGCCTGCCATTGCCTGACCATACCCAGATATTGATTATTAAGTATACATATAACTACCGGTAGTTTATACTGTACAGCTGTCCCCAATTCCTGAATATTCATCTGAATACTTCCGTCTCCGGCTATATCGATAACTTTTTTATCCGGGCAGGCAATCTGCGCTCCGATGGCAGCCGGAAACCCGTAGCCCATAGTGCCCAGGCCTCCGGAGCTTATAAAGCTGCGGGGGTGTTTAAATTTATAAAACTGGGCGGCCCACATCTGGTTTTGTCCCACCTCAGTCGTAATAATTGCTTCCCCCTGAGTATGCTGATAAATCCTTTCCACGACATCCTGAGGCATGATACGTCCTTCTGCTGATTCGGGGAAAACCATAGGGAATTCATCTTTCCAACGGTCGATAGTTGCCAGCCACTCACCAACTGCTTCCGCCGCTTCCAAACGTTGGTTGATCGACTGCAGGACTTCTTTTACATCACCTACGATCGGGACATTGATATTAACATTCTTGCCAATTTCGGCAGCATCAATATCGATATGAATGATTTTGGCCTTAGGGGCAAATCCGTCGATTTTAGCGGTAACGCGGTCATCAAAACGAACCCCGGCGGCTATTATCAAATCACTTTCGCCCATAGCATAATTGGCATAACGGGTTCCATGCATACCCAGCATCCCCAGGGACAGATAATGTAAAGACGGGAAACTTCCCATGCCCATCAGGGTAGTGGTCACCGGGATCTTCCGGCGTTCTGCCAGTTGCTTTAGTTCCGGGGCTGCATTGGAGGCTATTACTCCCCCGCCGGCATATATAACCGGGCGTTTGGCATTTTTGATCAGCTCCACAGCGCTGATTACCTGCCCGGCATTAAAACCTCTCATAACACGGTAGCCTCTTGTGTTTACATCCGCCTGGACCGGTTCATATTCGATCACCCTTTCCATAACATCTTTGGGCAGATCCACTACTACCGGTCCGGGACGATTAGTCCTGGCTACATAAAAAGCCTCTTTTACAATGGCGGCTACATCCTCAGTTCTTTCAATTAAATAATTATGTTTGGTTATTGGTAAAGTAATCCCGGTAATATCAGCTTCCTGAAAAGCATCCTTGCCAATAAAGGCTGTGCCTACCTGACCAGTAAAACAAACCATGGGTATGGAATCCATATAGGCAGTAGCAATTCCGGTTACCAGATTTGTAGCCCCGGGGCCGGAAGTCGATACACAAACTCCAACTTTGCCAGTGGCCCGGGCATAGCCGTCAGCGGCATGGGCTGCCCCCTGTTCGTGGCGTACCAGTATATGCCTGATGTCAGAACTGTACAGGGCGTCATATACTGGCAGGATCTGCCCGCCGGGATAGCCAAAAATTGTATCTACTCCTTCTTCTTTTAAACATTCCAACAATATTTCTGCGCCTTTTAACTTCACTTAAACACCTCCTGTTATTCCTCCCGCCAGTTTAGCATCAGTTGCTTGGTTACTGCTCCCCTGCTGCAAGGCACTGCTGTTACTTAAATATGCATAATATCTTCAGCCGTAAAAAGCTTATGCTCCTTACTCATTGCTGAGGTTTTCGATTAAAATAGCGGGCTTAAGACGGCCCGCTAAATTCGTTTCCAGTCCGGTCGGCCTTATGGCTTTTTGAATATGGCTCCGGTACTGGCTGATTGTACCATCTCAGCATATCGCTGCATATATCCTTTTTTGATTTTTGCTTCCGGCACCTGCCATAGTCGTCTTCTTTCTGCCAGCACCGTGTCATCGACTATCAGTTCCAGCTTATCAGCCGGAATATTTATTCGAATAAGGTCGTTCTCTTGAACCAGGGCTATTACACCACCGGCGGCTGCTTCAGGTGATACGTGCCCGATAGATGCTCCGCGGGTGGCCCCGGAAAAGCGTCCGTCAGTAATAAGGGCTACTTCCTTGTCAAGTCCCATCCCTGCAATCGCGGAAGTCGGGGTAAGCATTTCCTTCATGCCCGGACCTCCCCGGGGTCCTTCATAGCGGATAACGATCACGTCACCGGCTTTTATCTTCTGGTTTAAGATAGCATCAACTGCTGCTTCCTCGGAATCAAATACCCGGGCCGGCCCAACATGCTCCATCATTTCTGGAGCTACTGCACCTTTTTTTACCACAGCTCCGTCAGGAGCCAGGTTGCCAAATAAAATTGCCAGCCCTCCGCTTTCGCTATAAGGATCATTGACCGGGCGAATCACTTCATAATCAAGAACCGGATAGCCGGCAATATTTTCCCCGATGGTTTTGCCGGTAACAGTCATACAATTCAAATCCAGCAGGTTTATTTTGCTCAGTTCATTATATATTGCCTGGACACCGCCAGCGCGATACAAATCTTCCATATGGTGACTCCCGGCCGGGCTTATTTTACATAAATGCGGAGTTTCCCGGCTGATTTTGTTAAATATATTCAGATCCAGTTTTACCCCGGCTTCATCGGCAATGGCTAAAAGGTGCAAAACAGAATTGGTCGAACAGCCAATGGCCATATCCATATGCACAGCATTGGCAAAAGCTGCTTCAGTCATAATATCACTGGGTTTTATATCTTTTTCCCACAGTTCCATAATTTTCATACCGGCTTTTTTGGCCAGGCGGATACGTTCCGAATATACGGCCGGAACCGTACCGTTACCGGGCAGTCCCATCCCCAGGGCTTCAGTCAGACAATTCATGGAGTTGGCAGTAAACATGCCGGAACAGGAACCGCAGGTAGGGCAGGCATTTTCCTCCAGGCAGCGAAGCTGTTCTGCATTAATAAGGCCGGATGCTGCTGCTCCAACTGCTTCAAATATCTGGCTCACACTTACAGCCTTCCCATCCACTTTACCGGCCAGCATAGGCCCGCCGCTTATAAATATGGAAGGTACATTAATACGTGCCGCGGCCATTAACATACCTGGTATTATTTTGTCACAGTTGGGGATGAATACCAAAGCATCGAAGGCATGGGCTGTTGCCATTATTTCCACGGAGTCAGCAATCAGCTCCCGGCTGCCCAAGGAATAGCTCATACCGATATGATTCATGGCGATTCCGTCACAAACAGCTATAGTCTGAAATTCGATCGGAGTCCCCCCGGCCATTCTTACCCCGGCCTTTACGGCTTCAGCAATTTTATCCAGATTGATATGACCGGGAACTATATCATTTTTTGAGTTTACGATGCCTATTAAAGGCCGTTCCAATTCCTCATCAATCAAACCCAACGCATTAAACAATGAACGGTGCGGGGCTTTTTCAAGTCCTTTTTTTACCATGGTGCTTTTCATTATTTCCCCTCCTGACCAAACTGGAAACAATTTTATTTGAATACAAAAAACCTCCCGTCCAAATTCAGGGACGAGAGGTAATTCTCGCGGTACCACCCTGCTTGTCGTTTAATAACGACCTCTCGCAGCATTATGCCCAGTTTCTAACGGACCTGTTTGTCCGGCACCACCTACTAAAATTAAAAATCTTTCAGATGGCAGCTCGAGGATGATCGCCATACAAATGTTGATACCGGTTCCCACCATTGCCGATTCTCTGTAATCTAACGCTTTCGTATGTTATTTCCTGTCATAGCCTGTTAACCTATTTAATTATTATAATAGTATAGGGAAAGCCGTATAAACTGTCAATATAAATAATTATTGTTTTTCCTCTTTTTTTTGTTCCAGTTTACGGATATATTCATTCAATGAAATTCTGCGGCGGCTGTTATTCTTTTCCTTTTGGCGAAGTTTTTTCAGCATTCTCCATAAAAGCCGGTTGCCCTCCTCGGTCTTACTGGCCTCCGAAGGGCTCATGCCTTGTAACTGCCTTAAGCCGGAATAATACCATTTGTTTAGATAAATTTCCTTCAAAGCTGCTTCCAGCTCGGGATAATCTTTTTTGATGCCAGTGTTTAAAACATCAAATATACTGCCGCGCCGCGGTTCCATTCCTTCATATTCCAAATATTCACAGGCAAGCTTCTCAAAATCATCCCGGGCAATATTCAAATCTGCTTCCCCGAAAGCCGAAACACTTAACCAATCGGCGGCCAGCAAATATTCGGCAAAATAACCGGGGCCGGCTGCTTGATTGTTGAACTGGTAATACACCTGTTTATCGGGACTGATATCAATAGCCATATCTTTGATATCATTAAGCAATTTACTTACTTCAGCCCGGTCTTTTATTACATAACTGACACTTAAAAAGCGCATTCCGTCATCAAAAGCAGTGCCTGCTGCTGAATTATCATACCAAATGTCCTCAAAACTCTTATACTGCCCGCAGATGTATTTATAAGCCGTCAGCATATCTGCTTCATAAGTGCCCAGCGGAATAATCGTGCTGCTGTATTCATCAACAAACAGTTGATGCAATTCATCGATAAAATCAGGATGTTTGCTTATCAAAGCCAGTTCTTCACCATTATTGATCACAATATCTGCAATTACATCATTGAAAAATATGACTCCCTGATTATAATCGTCCGCATTTTCCTTTATACGCATATGTACACCACAGGCAAGTTCCTCAATGCTGTGGATATTATCGACTTTTTCCAGGATATCAAAAACTTCGTCCACGTCAGTTATATAATATATGCGGCATATAACCCGCTCTGTAAAAGGATTGGTTTTTCCATCCCGGTTCAGGCATTCCTGCTCCAGAAGTTCCAACTTATCAATATACCATATTTTTTGCTCATCTTTGGCCAAATGGAATTTTAACCGGTTGGAATAAATATCCTCATCCCGGACAGTAAAAGCATAAGCACTTACCGAGGCTTCACTTCCCGAGGCTTGCACTTCCTGAGCCTGGGCTTGAAGCAGCAGCGTTCCGGAACTTAAAAAAATATCCAGATTATCAATTATTCCGTGGATATTATCTGAGTAAGCAGTTAAAGCCTCCAGAAAAATATAATCCCGATTCCTTATGCCCTGAAAATAACTGTTGACCAGCTGCCGGGGAGCAAACAGTTCGGAAAGACGCCGTATAAGGCCAATATATTCTATTACATCATGCTCGATAAAGTAATCAATATATTTTTGATAAAGATACCTTCCCAGAGCCGGGGCGGTCATATAGCGGAGATTGTTAGCGTAGGCCTGATAAATCAGGCAGCAGGCTTCACTGAAATCAACTTCCACCATGTCCGCCATTAATTGCCGCTCCTGTTCATAAATGTGAACCGGCATATCGTCAACCAGTATAAAGCTGTGGATGCCATCCGGGTTGTAAGTCAGGTAAAAACATTCCACGTGTAAGGCAGAGTTCTCTGTGACCCAGGCAACATCAAGGGTCATTCTGCCGGTGTGACGGGTACAGCTGGCATAAGCTTTATAAAAAGTCCCGGTAAAAAACACCGGTGCCGTTACATCCATCCCTGCCATACGGTATTTCTCCAGCGCTTTATCGCAAATTTCAGCAAATTCTGTTTCGTATTCCATTTTTAACAAATAGAAAAATTCCACCATGCCATCCTGATAAAAAGAAGCCATGCCTTCGACAATTTCATTTCTGACTTCATAAGGCATCTCTTCCAAACTTTCCAGCAGGTTAAGACGGCCCTGGTTTTGATTTACCAGCAGAGCAATTTCCTGGGCGAATTTTTTTAAAATTGGTTTAGGATAATAATTCTTTTTCTTTTTCATTAAAGACCCCTGTAGTATACAAAATTTCCGGAACAAAAAGTTTATAGTCACCGGATTTTATTAACTCTGTTGTTTCATCTGCCATGTCTTTTTGTTTTGTGCAGCCATACAGTTTTGCCTGTCCGCAGATGTTCAATTACCAGTCCAGCTTGGAACTTCTTGCCTTGTTACGGTAATTGCAGGAGCAGGATCACCCTTTTATTATTATATAATCGGTCCATGACTTAAGCTATTAGTAGTAATTGTAATCTATCACCCCGGCAGGTACAAGTATCTGAGCTTGCCTTCCGGCTGAATTCCGGCGATTTTTTAATATCAACCACCAGCTTTGTTGATTAAGAATAAAAAAGTTATTTTATCACATATTATTGATGGTGATTATTAATGATTGAAAAAATAATTAGTATTTTATTGTTGTTGCTTCTCGGCGGAACATTGATCTATCTGTTAATTATGAAAGTGTTCCCCTCCTTAATGAGCAAAAATTGATAATTATATCCTGCTATAATTACCCTCTTTTTGTATCACAATAAGAATAAAAAGGAGGGAAAAATTTTGACCAGATACAGGACTACCGATGGTCAGGAAGATTTGAAGCAAAATTTCCGCTGGTTTGGTGCTATGGCTATTCCACTGGCATTTGTAAACGGTTTGTTCTTTGGCGGTTATGCCTTAAGAAAAATCAGGCAGTACTGGGAAGGCGGTCCGATGGACTGATATATTTCTTAAAAGGCCGGACATTACACTTTTATATATTGTGTATTGCCGGCCATTTTTATCGAACGTAAAATTTATTGTCGAATATTACTTATGCTGTTATTTATCTTCGAAAAGGTTACTGTTACAATAGATATAACAGTATAGGGGGGAAGTGTTAAAAATTCTTAAACGTCTCCTGGACGGGGTTTATCTGGTAGCACCCGAACCCCATCCAATATATCCTTATTCCAACAGTATGTACTTTGATGATGATATACCTGCTGTAATAGATTTGGGAGCGGGAGGTAAAGCTTTTTCAGCTATAGCCGGGCCTAAAGTGCAAATGGCTTTAATTTCTCATTCCCATTTTGATCATCTGCATGGTGATAGTTTTTTCCCGGCAGCTGAATTTTTTGCCGGAGAAGAAGAACGCACCACTTATGATGATGAAGACTCCTACCATAATTTTCACGGTTATGATCTATGGTCGGTTATGATGCCGGGTATTAAACGCCCCGGTTACGGCTCGGTCATTCCCATGCCGGAAGATGTGCCTGTGAGTCCAGGCTTCAGAAAGATCCCCCTTAAAGGGACCTTAAAAGACGGAGATCAGATCAGACTGGGCAAATATACTCTTAAAGCCATTCATCTTCCCGGCCATACTGCCGGCCATTACGGTTTTTACCTGGAAAAAGAAGGCATCCTTTTTTCCGGGGATATCGATCTGGTAAAAACGGGACCCTGGTACAGCAATTTCAGTGCTGATGTAGGTGATCTCATATATTCCGTGGAAAAAATCAGAATGATAAATCCTCCCATAATAGTCCCTTCGCACCGGCGGGTCCTTACCGAAAATATCCTGCCGAATCTGAACCAATATATAAGCATCGTTCTGGATCGTCATGATAAAATTTTTGAACTGTTAAAACAGCCGCTGACTATTGATGAGTTGGCTTCCAACCGGCTGGTTTTTCCGCAGCAGAACAATATTTATGAATTGTTCTGGGAAAAAATGACCATTTATAATCATCTGAAATATATGCTGCGTCAGAGCCTGATTGCTGAAGTTGAACCAGGATGTTATCAGCAGGTTTAAGCTTTTGTTGTAGTCCAGGCATAATGATAGTGCAAAAGATTTATACAGGGGGTGACAGGGAAAATAATGGTATAGGGGGTGAGTCTTACCGATTGCCGGTAGGACAAGTATTAATAAAAAATAATGGGGAGGTAAATTATGGCTTCAAATTTTATACAGTCAACCAGAGAACACCGCTTTATCCTTAAAGAATGGCTGGATATGAACAAGGTATTTGAATGTGAAAGATTTAAAGATGCATATGGCCTGGATGATATCGATTTTATCCTTGATAATGCCCTGAAGGTGGCCAAAGAAATAATAGCACCTACTAATGATGACGGGGACAGCCAGCATGCAGTTTTTGAAAACGGAAAAGTTACGGTTCCGGATTCCTTTAAAGATGCTTATTTCTTCATTCAGGAAAATGGTCTGGGCTCCAGCAATAAAGACCATCATGATGAATCAGCCCTGCCTATGAGTATTTTATCCTGTACCAACGAATATCTGATGGGAGCCAATGCGGCATTTTGTCCTTATTTTCTGGCCACCTCAGGCTCAGCCGGATTGATCCAGAATTTCGGCAGTCAGGAACTCAAGGACATTTTCCTGTCTAAAATGTTCAGCGGCCAATGGTCCGGCACTATGGATCTTACTGAACCGATCGGCGGGTCGGATGTGGGCGAACTGCTGACCAAAGCATATCCTACTGATACTCCCGGCCTCTACAAGATAAAAGGGACTAAATGCTTTATTACCGCCGGCGATCAGAATATTACTGAAAATATTGTTCATTTGACTCTGGCCCGGATCGAAGGTGCCAAAAAAGGTACTAAAGGCATTTCCTTATTTGTAGTCCCCAAATTCTGGCCGGATGCCAATGGTGAAATCGGAGAATTCAATGATGTCAACTGTGCCGGCATTGAGCATAAACTGGGCTTAAAAGGTTCTGCTACCGCGGTAGTCAGCTTTGGTGAAGAAAATAGCTGCCGGGGTTATTTATTGGGAGATGCTCCTGATGCCGAAGGCAACGGCAATGGTATGGCCCAAATGTTCCAGATGATGAATGAAGAACGTCTGGTAACCGGACATGCTGCCCTGTCAACCGCCGCTGTTGCTTATAACAATGCAGTCCAGTATGCCACCCAAAGGATCCAGGGGCGCCTCTTGACCGATCCTAAAGCCGGGCGGGTCCCGATCATAAAACACGAAGATGTCCGCCGGATGCTGATGTATCAAAAATCGGTAGTTGAAGCGTGCCGGGCGATGACCATCTATACTTATCATTTAATGGATATTGCCGAGTTCAGCTCCGACCCGGAATTGGTCGCCCATGCCAAAGCTACTATAGAAGTCAACACCCCGTTGGTAAAAGCCTTTTGTTCTGATATGAGTTTTCTTTCTATTTCCGAGGCTTTGCAGGTCTACGGCGGTTACGGCTTTTCCGAAGAATATCCTGTCGCCCAGATGTTAAGAGATTCCAGGATCTATCCTATCTGGGAAGGCACCAACTTCATCCAGTCCATGGATCTGGTAGGCCGCAAATGGATGCTGGGCAAAGGAAAAGTTTTTGCCAACTGGCTGCAGGAGATCCAGGACTTTGTTGATCAAAACAAGGGCAACGCAAATTTCACCCGGGAAATTGAACTGCTGCAGGAAGCCCTGAATAATTACAAGGAAATTCAAATGACTATGGGCGGATATTTGGGAGCTGGGAAAATCGGCATGATTGGCCTTTATGCCACCAGAATACTGCATGCCACCGGCAAACTGTACAGTGCCAAACTGCTGCTGGATCAGGCCCTGATCGCAGCACGGCAGATGGAAGCCTTAGGAGCGGAACATTATGATTACGCTTTCTACAATGGCAAGGTTGCCGCTGCCCGCTTCTTCACCCGCAATATTCTGCCGGAAGTGGCCACGACCTTAAATATTATAAAAGACGGCGATACTTCTGCTATGGATGTTCTGGAAGCAGCGCTGATCGTATAAACAATTACTACTTTAACAAAAAAAGCCCGGTCAGCCGGGTTTTTTTTGTTGAGAATTCAAGCCATGTTTTGCTCTTTCAGGAGCTGAATAAAAATCCCGGTCAGCCTGGGATCCAACTGGCATCCCGCCATATCCTGCAGTGCTTTTATCGCTTCTTCACGGTCAGGACCGTCAGGCTGTCTTTTGGTCATTTCATCGTAAGCATCTGCTATAGCAAAGATCCGGCATTCCAAAGGGATCTCCTCACCTTTGATACCCAGAGGATAGCCCATACCGTTCCAGAATTCATGATGTTTAAGTATGGTATTGGCCAGAATGGCTGTATCATCAGAAGCCAGCGCAATACGGCAGCCTATCTCGCAATGTTTTCTTGTTTCCAAATCTGTCAGTTTACTATCCTTGACTGCAGCAAAATCAGGATTTTTCTCTATACTGACTCTCCCGATATCATGATAATCCGCCAAACTGAGTAAATGATCCAATGTTACTTCAGACAAGTTTAAGGCTCTGCCAAAAACTGTCAGGTATGCTTTTAATCTCCTGCTTCTTTCTGCAGCAGATTCATCAGCAGATTGTAAGGTTTTTAAAAAATTTTGTACTATATGTTGTCGGTTTTTTTGGCGGTGGTTAATTTTTTGCCGGTACATGCAAAGATCTGCTTCCCGCATCAACACTTTTAAATCAGTTTGGTTTTGCTGGCTTATTGCACAACCAGCAGAAATACTCACCGGTATATCCGGGTTAGCCAGATTATGCAGAGTAATATTTTCCTGCAGTTCTTTTTTAAACATTTCAATATACTCAGTACTGGCGGTTGGTACCAAAACTGCAAATTCATCGCCGCCGATCCTGGCTGCTATTGAATCCCTGGCGGAGGATTTTTGGATAATCCCTGCCGCCGCTTTCAGTAACCGGTCACCGGCCAGATGTCCCATAGTATCATTGATCAATTTCAAGTTATCAATATCACATATAATTACGGCAATCTGCTCTTTGAACAAACTGTTATTGATAAGTTCCAACTGCTGTTCAAAATAAGCCCGGTTAAAAAGTTCAGTAACCGGATCTCTCTGGCTCAAATACTGCAAACGTCGTTCATATTCACTGCGTTGTGTAATATCTTCTATGATTCCTACCCCGCCGATAACCTGCCCATCATTATCAATGATCGGCTGCAGGTTTATTTTGGCATATATCGACTTCTTGCCGGTTACAGAAGTATAACTGACTTCTGTCGTTGACAGCTCACCTTTAAGTACATTATTAACCAAACCGACTATTCTCTTATCCGGCAGTCCAACTATATCCAGGCCATGTATAGCATCATTGGAAGAACCCATCATTTCTGCAAAAGCATCATTGCAGGAAGTGATAACACCATGCTGATCGAAATACATCAGCCCTATTGGTGCATGCTTAAACACCAGCTGGTATTTAGCTTCATTTTCATTGATTTTCTTATCAGCAAATATTCCACTGCCCAGTAAATGGTCGGAACGCATTAAGTCAGCAAAATGCTGGTAATTGGATTTTGTCATACCTTTCCCCCTGCATCTGGCAATAATTTAAGTTTGGCTGTAGTCTTGGCTGTTTATACTACTTAAATGCAATGAACCTGTCAAATATAACAAAAATAATCTCGAACCTATAAATTATTCTGATAATAACTGTAAAAAAATTTAGCATATTTCTTCATTAATTGTAATATGATTTTTAACTTCTTGCCCCTTAGTCCTATTTTATTTAGTTTATAGTCCTTTTTGATTTTAATTCCCTGCCTGTTTTACCATAAACCTTTATTTATGTTTATAAATTATCCGAATTGAGTTATTATTATAAATAATTATTAATATATAATTTGGGGGGCATGCGAAAATGGAGAAACCTGTTTATTATACCAGTAAAGCTCACCGCGCTAATTATAAGCGTCTCATCGCCAGGAACAAAGACCATATGGCGCCGGAACTAACAGCAGCTTGTTATATACTGGCCGGTATCGGAACCCTTGAGGATGCCAACCGTGCTGAAACTTTCGGTGCCAACGCAGAAGTCAGATACGGAGCCGGCTCACATGGAATCAACCTGCCGGATGGTACAGCTCCCATTAGCCTAATTGAAAAATATGTCGGAGACGGGAAAATAGATTTTGCAAGTATACTCGAGGTGGCAGGCATGAATTTGTCATACCGCGCTTTGATAAAACTGGCAGCTAATCTGTATGACAACGATAATTATGCCAATGTTAAAAACACTTTCAGCCCCTTAAATGATGAATACCAGGCTATAGCTTATCAGGCATTATTAATTCTATTTCCCAGTTTTTCAAAATCCTTTGCCGGACGCTATTATCCTTAGATAATGTGATCTTCCCGCTCAGCCGTATCAGCGGCTGTTTTTTATTTATAACCGCTGTTATTCTGGCATAATGAAAACAGGTTTTGTAAAAGGAGGGCTTTTCTTTTGTTATACACCATCGGTTTTAAAAAAAAGCAGTCTCCGGCAGAGCTCAATGAAGCTCTGGCAAAGCTGCAAAAGATTTTCGGTCTGCGGTTTTCAACTGCTGAAGCAGACCGAATACTAAACGGTAAAGATTTTTGGCCGCTTACCAACATATGGTTCATGGAAGGCATAGTAGCTTCATTGCCGGATGCAGTCGTCTGGCCGGAATCTGCTGAAGAAGTAGCCGAGATAGTAAAAATCGCCCGCCGCTATAAAATTCCTGTTATCCCCTTTGGTGAAGGTTCAGGGGTTTTAGGCGGAATTACTGCGGTTAACGGCGGTATAGTCATCGATATGAAAAGAATGAACCATATTATCAGCATCGACGAAGAAAGCCTGTTATTAACCGTGGAAACTGGCATCAACGGGGAAGTCCTGGAGCGGAAGCTGCAGGAAAAAGGCTTTACCTTACGGCATACCCCCCAATCGGTAAGGTGCTCCACGGTAGGCGGATGGATTTCCTGCCGCGCAGCAGGCCAGTTTTCCACTAAATACGGCAAAATAGAAGATATGCTGGTTGGTTTGCAGGCAGTTCTTCCGGATGGCAGTATTTATCAAAACACTGTTGCCCCCCGTACTGCGACCGGGCCGCATTTCGCGCAGCTGCTGCTGGGTGCGGAAGGAACTTTGGGAGTGGTCACCCGGGCAGTCTTCAAAATCTGGCGCCTGCCGGAAGAACAAATCGGCCGTTCTTTTGTCTTTCCAACTATAGAAGATGCTCTTTCATCCGTGCGGGAAATTCTGCAGAGCAATATTAAGCCGGCAGTGGTACGTATTTACGACGCCGGTGAAACTCAGCTCCACTTTAAGGAAATAGAAATGGCCCAGGGGAAAATAATGCTGGTCCTGATCATGGAAGGAACAGAAAAACTGGCCGCCCTTGAAAACGAAACAGCTCAGGCCTGCTGCGAAAAACGGCAGGGAGTTGACTGCGGGCCGGAACCGGTTGCAGACTGGTTTAAAACCCGTTTTAATGTAAGTATTTCATCCCACCTGATTCAAAACGGTTTGGTTTTTGATACGATTGAAGTAGCTGCCGCCTGGTCTAAAATTGCCCCGCTTTATCATGAAGTGATCAGAGCTTTAAAAGCGGTCCCTAACACTATAGTGGCCGGGGGGCATTTCTCCCATGTTTACCATGACGGTGCCTGTCTTTATTTAAGTGTGGTTGGTATGCCTGATGCCGCCGATAAAGAAGCTTATTACCACCAGATATGGGATACAGCTATCAAAACAACTATGGACATGGGCGGGACCTGCAGCCATCATCACGGTATCGGCCTCAACCGCGCCCGGTTTTTAAGGCAGGAACTGGGTGAAGCCGGTTTTAATATGCTTAAAGCGATCAAAAAAGCTCTCGATCCGGATAATATTATGAATCCAGGCAAACTGGGCTTGGGGGGTGAATAATATGCGGCAGGAAAATCTGGTGCAAATGATCAACTGCTCTATCTGTCCCAATATGTGCCGGTTTGATTGTCCGGTAACTACTGTTGTTAAAAAAGAAACGGTTACCCCGTCAGGAAAAATGCGCCTTGCCGTAATGTTGGAAAAGGGTTCCCTGCAGGAAAGCAAGGAACTTTATGATTATTTTTATCAGTGTACGGGCTGCCGCAGTTGTGAGCACTGGTGCCCTTTTGAAAATCTTATCGTACCTGAGCTGCTGCGGGATGCTAAAGCCAGAGCTGTAAGAGCCGGCATGGCTCCCCGCACTGTATATGATATTGATAAACAGCTTAAAAAAACCGCTGTTCTGTACCCGCCTGAACAGCTGGCACCATTGCCATTGATAAGCGAAGATAAACCGGAAGTGCTTTTTTTCGCTGGCTGTGCCTACCGTTCACATAATCCGGCTGCCATAGAGGCAGCGCTTAAAGTATTGCAGGCTGCTGATGTGAAAGTAACTGTTCTGGATGATGAAAAATGCTGCGGCTTCCCGGCTGCCAGCCTGGAACTTAAAGCAACTTCGCTGGAACTTATGCAGCAATTAAGCGGCAAAATAAAAGCTGCCGGGGCTAAAACACTGGTCACCTCCTGTCCGGAATGCCTGCAATCTTTTAAAACCTCTTATCCTGCGGCCGGCATCGAACTGGATATGGAAATCATGCATTTTTCGCAGTATACTGCCCGCCTGGTCGAAGAAGGTCGTCTTACCTTTAACCGTCTGCAGTCTTTTATGGTTTGGCACGACCCTTGTGTTTTAGTAAGGCAGGCTGGAATTTACCAGGAACCCCGTTCTGTTTTAGCGGCTATACCAGATTTTTACCTTTTGGAACCTGCCGGTGCCAAAGAAGAAACCCATTGCTGCGGCGGCGGCCAGATATATGACCTGATTCAACCGGAAAATGCTTTGGCTATAGCCCGTATGCGGTCCGAGCAACTGGCCATCCCTAATGCCCAGGCAATTGCCACTTCCTGCCCCTTTTGTGAAGATATGCTGGGCAGGACCAGTCATCTGCCGGTTTTTGACTTGGCCGAAATACTTGCAGCCGCTCTTGACGAAGCAAGCCACGATGCTTTTTTGCGCAAGATACTTACAGCACGCATAAAAAACAACCCGGACCTGCAAGCGGTCAAATTAGAGGTCGACCAGGGACTGGTCACTTTAAGCGGGCAGGTTGATAGCTGGGAAATGGTGGTGGAAGCCGGACATCTGGCCGGTCTTTATCCCGGAATCTATTCGGTAGTCAACCAGGTGAAGGTAAGCGGCCAAAAGGAGAAAAATACTCCCAAGGCCAAAGTAAAAGCAAAACATCAATACCCTCCGGCCGATGTGGTCATTATCGGTGCCGGTATAGTTGGTTCCAGCCTGGCCCGGGAATTATCGCGCTATAAGCTTAACATCGTACTTATGGAAAAAGAAGCTGATATAGCCTGCGGCACCAGCAAAGCCAATAATGCCATGATCCACCCGGCACTATTTGTTGAACCGGGGTCTTTGAAACATAAGCTTAACCTGCGCGGCAATGAGCTTTATACCCGGGCTGCCCAAGAACTGGATTTTCCTCTGGAGCGCAGCGGTCTGCTGGGTTTTATCGGGGATGAAAAGCATCGCCCCATGCTGGAAGCTATCAAGGCTATAGCGCAAATAAACCAGGTACCGGGAGTAGAAATCCTAAATGACGAAGCCGCCGTGATCAGCCGGAATCCTAATATCAAAGGTGCAGTAGGCGGATTTTTCTCTGCTACCACTGCTATTACCTGTCCCTACAAAGCTACGGTAGCTTATGCAGAAAATGCTGTAACCAACGGAGTCAGACTACACCTTAACACCAGGGTAACAGGCCTTAAAACAATTGACGGACAAGTTACAGCAGTTATTACCGATCAGGGAGTATTTCCTGCCGGTTATGTCATCAATGCTGCAGGAGTCTATGCAGATGAAATCGCGGAAATGGCAGGAAAGCCTGAATTCACCATTCATCCCCGCAAAGGTGAGCACATTCTTTTCGACCGTAAGTACAGCAATATCCTGACCGGCTGCAATGCCGACCTGAGTCAGCCGCCTGATGCCCATACCAAAGGCGGAGGAGTAATTTTGACCGTAGACGGCAATCTGATGATCGGTCCCACCGCAGTTGAAGTTGCTGACAAGGAAGACCGCAGCTGTACCCGGGAAGGTTTGGATAAAGTGATGCAAAAATTTGCCCCTTTTATCGACCATATGCCAAAAGATTCAGTTATTGCTTATTTTGCAGGGTTACGGGCTGCAACTTATACTGAAGATTTTCATATTAAGCCGTCCCGCTTTTATAAAGGGTTAATAAATGTGGCCGGGATCCAATCTCCCGGATTGGCCTCAGCTCCTGCCATAGCAGAATATGTGATTGAAATTCTCAAACAGGAGGGACTTAAGTTATCAGTCAATCCTGATTTCAATCCTATCCGCCGCAGCCCGCCCGTCTTTAAAAATCAAACCAGGACCGGCAAACAAAAACTTATCGCTCAGGATAAGCGTTACGGCAATATCATCTGCCGCTGTGAAATGGTCACTGAGGCTGAAATCGTCAATGCCATCCACGGGGTGATCCCGGCAACTACTATTGATGCCGTAAAAAGAAGGACCCGCGCCGGAATGGGCAGATGCCAGAGCGGTTTTTGCCTGCCTAAAGTGGCCCACATAATAGCCCGGGAATTAAATATCCCCATAGACCAGGTAACCAAGGATGGCTCAGGCTCTCCGCTCTTTTACGGTGCAACCGGCAAGGGAGGTGAACTGAATTGAGGAAGGCTGATGTGGTAATTATCGGCGGCGGCCCGGCCGGTATGGCAGCAGCGCTGTCAGCAAGGGCAAACGGCGCCGGAAAAGTATTGCTGATCGAACGGGACAGCACTTTAGGCGGCATCCTTCCCCAGTGCATCCATGATGGCTTCGGTACGGTAATAATGAAAGAACGCCTGACCGGGCCTGAATATGCCGAACGTTTTGCTCATATGGTCAAACAGAATAATATCGACTGCCTTTTAAACACCATGGTTTTGGAAATAAATGCAGATCTGTCGATTATTGCAGTCAATGCTGCGCAGGGCATAGTGGAAATCCAGGCCAGGGCCATTGTCCTGGCAATGGGATGCCGGGAACGTACCCGTTCCCAGATAATGATCCCGGGCAGCCGCCCGGCCGGTGTCTATACTGCCGGTACTGCCCAGCGTCTGGTAAATATCGAAGGCCTGCTGCCGGGCCACAAAGCTGTAATTTTAGGCAGCGGTGATATTGGCTTGATCATGGCCCGGCGTCTTACCCTGGAAGGCCTGGAAGTGGAAGGAGTATATGAGCTTTTGGACCGTCCCGGAGGCCTGACACGCAATGTAGTTCAGTGTCTTAATGATTACAGTATTCCTCTTCATCTCCGTCATACCGTTACTGCTGTCCACGGGGCAAAGCGGGTGGAAGGGGTGACGGTCTGTCCGGTGGATGATCAAATGAAGCCGCTTGCTGGTAAAGAGCGTTATATCGACTGTGACTGCCTTATTCTTTCGGCCGGACTCATTCCTGAAAACGAGCTTACTGAACAGGCTGGAATAAAAATAGATCAGATCACCCGGGGACCGGTGGTGGATGAAAATTTTGCCACCAGCTTGGCCGGGGTTTTTGCCTGCGGCAATGTGGTAACCGTTTATGATCTGGTGGATTATGTTACTTTCAGCGGTGAAACAGCAGGCCGGGGGGCCGCCCTCTTCACTCGCGGCCAATTGCCGCCCCCAAATGCTCTTAACTGTATCCCCGGCCGAAACTGCTCCTTTATCGTCCCTCAATCCATAACCCCGGACCGGGTCATTGACGAAGTCAATCTGTATTTACGGGTAAAGGAAACCATCAAGACCGCCCAGGTGGTTGTCCGTTCAGGCGACAAGATCCTGGCCGGGAAAAAAGTAAAGATAGTAAAACCCCCGGAGATGGCAGTCATAAAACTGACCAGAGACAAACTGCGGAATCTTAACGATGATACAGACATAATTATAGATATCAGTCAGATATCCGGCAAAGGAGGCGAAGCAGATGGCTGAGCATAACCTTACCTGTATATTATGTCCTTTAAGCTGCAGTATCAGCGTCAAAGAAGCCAAAGGTCAAATACAGGAAATAAGCGGTTACGGCTGCAAGCTGGGCAAGGAATATGCCCCCCAGGAATTATTAAGCCCGATGCGGACAGTGACATCCACGGTAAAACTAACCGGGGCAGCGATTGCCAGTCTGCCGGTAAAAACATCCTGCTCTGTTCCCAGGGATAAGATTTTTGATTGTATGCAGGAAATTAAAGAGTTAGTAGTGAATTCACCTGTAAAATGCGGTCAGATAATTAAGAAAAACATCGCCGGGTCAGATGCAGATTTAATTGCGACCCGCTCCATACCTGACAGGTAATATCAAAAGGAGGTCCTTTATGGCTAAAAACACGATGGTTATTGTCAATCCTGCGTCCGGCAATGGTAAAACGCGTATCAACTGGCCGGATATTAAAAGCAATCTGGAAAAGGCCGGATTGGATTTTGCCTTTGCTCATACTACCTGCCAATTTGAAGCAACATACTTTGCCCGTGAAGCTCTGCTGAACGGTTACGAAACCATTATTTCAGTTGGGGGAGACGGTACGTTGAATGAAGTCGTAAATGGATTTTTCGAAAACGGACGTTTGATCAACAGCTCAGCTAAACTGGGTCTTATATGTGCCGGTACGGGGGGAGATTTTATCAAGACTCTGGGTTATCCCAAGGATTACGTTGAAGCATGCAAAATATTGGCCCGTGGACAAAGCAAAAAGATCGATGTAGGTAAAGTTGATTTTACCGATCATAATGAAAAAGCGGTGAGCAGATATTTTATCAATGTAGCCGGATTTGGCCTGGATGGCACAGTAGTTGACCGTGTCAATCACACCACCAAATTTTTTGGCGGTTTTATTTCTTTTCTTTATGGAACTTTAACAGGAGTAATGCAGTTTAAGAGTTTTAATCTGGCACTTGAAGTTGACGGCAGTCTGGTCTATGAAGGCCCGACAACCCTGGTGGCAGTCGGTAATGGCCAGTATATCGGCGGCGGAATGCAGGTCACTCCCGGTGCCTGTTTAGATGACGGTACCTTTGAAATCGTAATCGTGGAAAGTGTAACAAAATTACGTTTTTTCAACTGCCTGCCCAGTATCTACAAGGGAAATCACGGACGGTACCCGGAAGTTACGTTTATGCAGGGCCGCAGTGTAAAAGCTTCTTCGCCGGACCGGGTCCTTCTTGATGTTGAAGGCGAACAGCCCGGCGTGCTGAATGCAGAATTTTGCATACTTCCAAATGCTATAAATATTATCTGCTGACAACCTGGATTTATAAAAATTCAGGTTCAAAACTGCTGTTCCTCTTCATCATATGCTGCAGCTATTTCTGCATTATATTCTTCCGTACCCGGAAGCACCTGGACATCCCGCAGCTTTCTTTCTATAGCCCGGGTCCTGGTTGCGGCCCTGTCTATATGATTGCTGGCTTCCTGCAGTTTTTTCCTGGTCTTGTCCAGGATATCTCCAAACTGGCTGAATTCATTTTTCACTTCACCTAAAAGCATCCATACTTCACTGGATCGTTTCTCTATTGCCAAAGTTTTAAAGCCTAAGGATAAGCTGTTTAAAAAGGCTGCCATAGTACTGGGGCCGGTTATATTTACCCGGTACTTTTGCTGCAATTCTTCCATCAAACCTGGTCTGCGCACTACTTCTGCATAAAGGCTCTCGGTGGGCAGGAACAGGATGGCAAAATCAGTAGTATGAGGGGGATCCAGGTATTTATCGCTGATATATTTCGCCTGTGCTTTAATTTTAACTTCCATCTGTTTGCCGGACTCAGCCGCAGCCAGATTATTGCCTTCTTCACAGGCATCAATAAAACGCAGATAATCTTCCAGGGGATATTTGGCATCAATAGGCAGCCAGACTTCTTCACCAGCTTCCCCGCGCCCCGGAAGTCTTATGGCAAATTCCACCCGGTCATTGCTGCCTTGTTTGGTCACTACATTCAGCGCATATTGTTCCGGAGTCAGTATCATTTCCAGGATGTTTGCCAATTGGATCTCTCCCCATACCCCGCGGGTTTTAACATTGGTCATGACTTTTTTCAGATCCCCAACCCCGGCTGCTAATACCTGCATTTCCCCCAAGCCTTTATGTACCAGTTCCAGTCTCTCACTTACCAGTTGAAAGGATTCGCCCAGGCGCTTTTCCAGGGTAGCATGCAGCTTTTCATCAACGGTGGCCCGCATCAGTTCCAGCTTCTTGCTGTTATCCTCCTGCAAAAATTTAAGCTGTTCTTCCAGGGTTTTTCTTACGGTTTCGATTTTTTGTTCATTGCTCTGGGTAAGGCTGTTAAGCTGGCGGGAAAAAGCGTCCAGCTGCTCATTTATTGTCTTTCTGACTGTCTCCAGCCGCTGTTCATTGGTATAAGTCAAGTTGCCCAGCTGTTTGGAAAATGATTCTAATTGTTCGTTTTGCAAAGCAGCGTTTTGATGAATGCGGTTTAACAGCGATTCATTCAGCTTCTGCAAAGAAGACGCCTGTTCTTCCCTTCCTTTTTGGGCATTGCTGCTGTTCTCCTCCCGGTTGCCCTTTATCTCTTCCCGCAAAGCGTTTTCCAGCCGTTCTCCGTTTCTTTGCAATGCCTGCAGTTCCTGTTCAATTTTCAGTGTCTTTTTATCACTGCCGGATCTGATAAATAATACCAGCAGCAGAATTATTGCTGTAATCAAAAGTATTGAGTTGACCAAAAGATACTTTTCCAATTCTTAATCACCTTCCTGATACCCCTAAGTGATCCGGGGCTTACTATTCCTGCGCAGTGCCGGTTGGCGGTGCTTTGATCAATTCAGGCGTTATTATTACCGTTTCTCCTGAAATCAAGCCAGTTCCTTTTTTTGTTCCGGAGGTATCCTCTGTTTTGTTCTCTTCGGCCTTAAGATTTTTAAATGCTACCGCCAGCATCAGTTTGATTCGGTTCAACTGATTTACCTCACTGGCACCGGGATCATAATCAACGGCAGTTATATTAGCCTGGGGATAATGTTTCTTTATTGCTTTTATCATGCCTTTTCCGGTAACATGGTTCGGCAGGCAGGCAAAGGGCTGTATACATATAATATTCGGAGTGCCGCTTTCGATCAATTCTATCATCTCCGCAGTTAAAAACCAGCCTTCTCCGGCATGGTGCCCCAACTGCAGTATAGGCCTGGCCAATTCCGCCATATGTTCTATAGGTACCGGAGCGCCAAACCGGCTGCTCTCCTGCAAAGCTTCAACCATTTTGCGGCGGTATTTTTCCAGCAGGCTGATATATAGCCTGGATAGTATTTTTTTCTTTCTGGTTCCGGCCAGCACCTCATAATGATAAATAGGGTCAGCCAGGGAATAGAGGAAGAAATCCAACATATCCGGAACTACAGCTTCTGCACCTTCGGACTCTATTACTCCCACCACGTTATTATTGGCAGTCGGATGATATTTGACCAGTATTTCTCCAACTACTCCTACCCGGGGTTTTCTGCCTTCATTTATTTCCAGGTGGTCAAAGTCCCTGATTATTTCCGTTATATATTGGTCAAACAGTTTTCTGTTGCCGGTCACCAGCTGGGCAGCAACCTTTTCCACCCATTTTTTATACAGCAGATTAGCGGAGCCCGGGATTTTTTCATAAGGCCTGACCCGATATAAAACCCGCATCAATAAATCACCGTATATTACACCCATTACTGCTTTTTTGATCAGGCTCCAGGTTATTGTGAATCCTGGGTTCTTTTCCATTCCGGCCACATTAGCGGAAATGACTGGTATATCACCAAACCCGGCTTCCACCATAGCTTTGCGCAGCAAACCGATATAATTGGTTGCCCGGCATCCCCCGCCGGTCTGGGATATTACCACCGAAGTATTATTCAGGTCATATTCCCCGGATTTAAGTGCCTCGATCAGTTGACCTACCACTATGATAGTAGGATAGCAGGCATCATTGTTGACATATCTCAAGCCTTCATCTACTGCGCTGTCCCTGGCATCAGCCAACAACTTTATATTATAGCCCTCACTTTTGAAAACCGGTTCCAGGAATTCGAAATGGATCGGAGCCATTTGCGGGCATAAAATGGTATGCTGTTTTTTCATCTCTTTGGTAAAGAGCCTGCGTCTCGGATTTTCTTTGATTCTGTACGGTTTAAATCCGTCTTCTAACCGCTCTTCCATGGCTGCCTTAAGCGAGCGGATCCTGATTCGGGCGGCACCTAAGTTGCTGCCTTCATCTATTTTTAATACTGTATATATTTTACCGTACTGGTGCAGGATCTCTTCCACCTGATCGGTCGTAACCGCATCCAGGCCACAGCCAAAGGAATTGAGCTGAATAAGTTCCAGTTCTTCCCGGTTAGCCACAAAACTGGCAGCGGCATAAAGCCTTGAATGATACATCCACTGGTCGACCACCCGCAGCGGCCTTTCAACTTCCCCCATCCAGGCTACAGAATCTTCAGTTAAAACCGCCATTCCGTAATTATTGATAATATCCGGTATGCCATGGTGTATTTCCGGATCAATATGATAAGGCCGACCGGCCAGGACAATTCCTTTTTTTCCGTTCTCTTTAAGATAACGTAAAGTTTCCTCGCCTTTGGTACGGATTTCAGTTTTAAACTTTTCATCCTCTGCCCAGGCAGTATTAAGTGCCCGCTTGATTTCTGCCCTGGGGATTTTATAGCTTGAAAGTTCTTCATGCATTCTTTGAACCAGACGTTTTTTATCATCATATGGCAGGAAAGGATTAAGGTAATTCACACCCCATTCCTTAAGCATATCCATATTATTTTTTATTACATCAGGATAAGAAATCACCATAGGGCAGTTAAAATGATTCGCAGCTTCATCCTGTTCCTGGCGCTCGAATACTACTGAAGGATAAAATATATTTTTAATGCCGTCTTTGATCAGGGCAGCAATATGCCCATGTACTATTTTAGCCGGATAGCAGGCTGATTCGGAAGGAATAGTCTCGTGCCCCAACTCATAAACTGTTTTGGAAGAAGGCGGAGAAAGTACCACCCTGAAACCCAGGCAGGTAAAAAAGGTAAACCAGAAAGGATAGTTTTCGAACATATTCAAAACCCGGGGGATGCCAATAATTCCCCGGGGTGCAGCCTCCAAAGCCAAAGGCTCATAAGCAAAAAGCCTTTTATACTTGTAATCAAAAAGATTAGGCAGCTCTGCTTCTTTTTTTGCTGATCCCCAGGCTTTTTCGCAGCGGTTGCCGGAAATAAAGCGTTTGCCATCCTGGAACTTACTGATAGTTAAAAGACAATTGTTGGCACAACGTCCGCATCTGCTCATACTGTTGGTAATTGTAAATGCTTCCAGCTGGCTGCTGCTTAACATAGTACTATGATTTTCCGGGCGGTATTTATTGCGGGCAATCAGGGCAGCGCCGAATGCACCCATCAATCCGGCTATATCAGGTCGGGTCACTTTCCGCCCGGTGAGGTTTTCAAAAGCCCGCAGTATAGAATCATTGTTAAAGGTCCCTCCCTGTACGATCAGTTTTTCCCCTAATTGTTCAGGTTCCCTTATTTTTATAACTTTAAACAGGGCATTTTTTATGACCGAATATGCCAGGCCGGCAGATATATCTCCTACTGTCGCCCCTTCTTTCTGAGCCTGTTTAACTTTGGAATTCATGAACACCGTACAGCGTGAACCCAGGTCCACCGGTGCTTCAGCAGTAATCGCTTCCAGGGCAAACTGCTCCACCGGCATATTTAGTGAATAAGCAAAAGTTTCTATAAATGAACCACATCCTGAGGAACATGCTTCGTTGAGCATGATGCTGTCAATAACCCCGTCCCTTATCAGCATGCATTTCATGTCCTGCCCGCCGATATCCAGAATAAAATCGACTCCGGGCAGGAAATATCTGGCCCCGGTATAGTGAGCCACGGTTTCGATCTCACCTAAATCTATCCCCAGGGCAGCTTTGATCAAAGCTTCTCCATAGCCGGTAACTGCTGAGCTGACAATGTTGGCCTCCGGGTTTAGTCTTAAATATATATCTTTTAAAATTCTAACTGCAGAATTTACCGGGCTGCCTTCATTACTTCCATACCAGGAATAAAGCAGCCGTCCCTCATCATCGATCAAAGCAGCTTTACTGGTTGTCGAACCGGCATCTATCCCCAGATAACAATTGCCCTTAAAGGTCTCTATATCCGCCCTTTCCACTTTGTCCCGGTCATGACGGGCTTTGAAGGCTTGATAGTCCTCTTCAACAGCAAAAAGGGGTTTTAACTTGCGGATCTCATCTCCAGAATTCTTCCTGAAGCGGGGCAGGCGGCTGATAATAGTTTTATAGCTTATGGGGGCCACAGAGTCAGAAGCCAACGCAGCGCCAATGGCGACAAAGAATTGGGCATCAGGCGGAAACAGGGCATCCTCATCCTTAAGATTTAATGTTTCCTTAAATCTTAACTGCAGTTGGGGCAAAAAGTAGAGGGGCCCCCCCAGGAAAGCAACTTTGCCTTTGATTGGTTTGCCGCAGGCCAAACCGCTGATGGTCTGGTTGACTACTGATTGAAATACCGAAGCCGCAATATCTTCCCGAGCCGCACCTTCATTTAAAAGCGGCTGGATATCGCTTTTGGCAAATACTCCGCACCTGGCAGCAATTGGATATATGATTTTGTGTTCGGCGGCAAGCTTATTAAGCCCCTGAGTATCAGTATGCAGCAGTGAAGCCATCTGGTCTATAAAAGCACCGGTCCCCCCGGCGCAGGTGCCGTTCATACGCTGTTCCAGGCCATCATAATAATAAGTGATCTTGGCATCCTCGCCGCCCAGTTCTATAGCCACATCGGTTTCAGGAATAAATCTTTCAATAGCGTGGCTTAAAGCAATAACTTCCTGAATAAAATCGACCTGCAGCCATTTGGACACCGAAAGCCCGGCCGAACCTGTTACCAGAACGGTTATTTGCTGACGGGGGAAAAATTGATATGCTTCCTCCAGTAAATCAGCAATAGTATTTTTTACATCGGCAAAATGACGCCGGTATTTGCCGTAAACCAGTTGATCCTCATCATCTAAAACTGCAATTTTCACAGTGGTAGAACCAACATCCAAACCCATTCGCAAATATTTTCTCATATTATGTAAACACAAAGCCGGTTTGTGTTTCCCTCCTCCCCCAGGAGCCTCTACAAAAAACTATATTAATAAGTATATATTTTCAAGATATTTAGATAATCCTAGCTTATTCCCAAGTTATTCTCAACTCTTTTTAAATAGCTTTTCATAAAACGAGCTGCCCGGCAGTTCTTTTTTACTTGACTCTTTTGAAGGCTCAGATCAATGGCAGTTTCACTCCACTCATATTTTATTTTTCCAGCACCAGGGTGGCTTTTTCTCCGATTTTTAAAGGATTGTCCCGGTCGAGTTTTACTTTTATTTTCACCGTATCTTTATTTTTGTTGGCAGCTGTTTGCATATCTTTAGGTGTATACTGGGCCTTGCTGTCTATATAATTTATTACTCCCCGGTAATCTTCATTACCAGACTTTATAATTACTTCCTGCCCGTAACTGATATCAGGCAGATACTCCTCGGGCAGATAAGCCAAGAGGTATTTATCAGCCTTTGATGCAATATCAGCTATATTATAACCGGGAGCTACCATGTTTCCGAGCAGATAATTACGGCTGATAACCGTTCCGTCAGACAAGGCAGTAATTTTATATTTGGTCAGATTGTCTTTTACCTGGTTTATCTGGCTGTTGGTCTGGTCTATTTCCGCCTGCAGCGCATCGATCTGCGCCTTTGTTGCTCCCTTATACAGAATAGCAAGTTGTTGCCGGGCATTGTCCAGCTGGGTCTGCTTCACTGTTATATCGATTGCTGACTGTTCCGCTTTATATTCAGCTTCAGTCCGGGCAGTTTCCGACAGACCGCCAGCTGCAAACAGTTTTTGCGCTTTTTGATATTCGTTTTGCACCAGATCATTAGTTAATTGAGCACTTTCCAGTGCTTTTTCCGCTAGCAGGACATTGTTCTCCCCCTGTCTGACTTGTTCTGCATCGATGCCTTCCAGCAATTCTTTCATCATGGCCTGTTTTTTTGCTGCAACCGCTTCCAGCTGTTCAAGAGCATATTTTTCATTGCTGTCATCAATTACAGCAATTACATCCCCGGCCTTTATCTCCTGCCCCAACTCAAGGGGCATGACAGTTATTTTCCCCGTTACCTCACTGTAATGTGAAATCAGCGACGTTTCTGCTACTCCGTTGAGTTCAATGTTTTTGTCGGCAGAACAGCCGCTTATGAGAACCGTCAGTAAAATAAAACAAATTGCCGGAACCAACCTTTTCATCCCATGATTCCCCCGTTCCTTCCTGAATGTTTTCGATTCAGCTACCCGTTTAAATACTGCGGTAGCGTTTCAACAGCCTGATATTGATCATTATAAAAAATACAGCAAAACCTGACATCACCGCTAAATCTGTAATAATAGCCGAAAATCCAAGGCCTTTTATCATTACCTGGGTCAGAGCATCGGTAACATAGTAAAGGGGCACCGTCTTTTCCACCAGATCCCAGGGATAAGGCAAATTAAAAATCCCGCTGAAAAATACCTGCGGAATCACAACCACCGGAATAAATTGTATCATTTGAAACTCATTGTTGGCCGCAGTGGAAGCCAGTATTCCCAGAGTAAGCGCTGCCATGGCATTGATCAGCACAATTAAAAGTATTAAGGCAAAGGAGCCGGCCATTACCATATTTAAAACATATATGCAGAACCAGGAGATCACAAAGGCCTGTAATACCGTTATGATACCAAACCCCAGGACATAACCCAGTACGATTTCCCAGCGCTTGATCGGCATCGAAAGCAATTTTTCCAGGGTCCCGCCATTTCTTTCCTGGAGAAAAGATATCCCGGCCACCAAAAAGACAAAAAAGAAAATGATAAAACCAATCAACAGCGCGCCGTAAATATCAAAGGTGGGAACATCTTCATACCCGTACAGATAATAGACTTCGGAACGCAAATCGTTTCTGGCCTGCAGTCCGGACGTCCGCGCCGCTGCCTCCAGTGCCATCAGTGCTTTATTGACGTCCAGGGGCTTGCTGCCATCGATTTCGATATATGCTTTGCCGCTGGTTATATTTACGGAAGCTACCGCTTCCCCGCTTTCCAGTGCCTGCCTGGCTTCTGCTTCATTATAACGCAGGACATAGACGTCGTTATCTTCCAGCCTGCTGATATAAGCCTCGGGTGCATTGACTACAGCTATTACCACCGAACTGCCCATGGCGTTGAAAACAAAGTAAAGCAGGCTGAGCATCATAAGCGGAGCCATGATCATCAAAGCCAGGGTACGCTTGTCATGGCGCATCTGAGTAATGATACGGACAGCCAAAGCTCTAACCCTCATTCTTGTTTCCTCCGTAATAAATAAACGCCTCTTCCAGGGTTTTTACTCCTACGCGCGCCTGCAGCTCCTGCGAAGTACCCCGGGCAGTGATCCATCCTTCACGCATTAATGCTATCTGATGGCATTTATCAGCTTCATCCATAACATGAGTGGTAACGATCATTGTAACGCCCTGTTCCGATAATTTATTAAGCTCATGCCAGATATCCTGGCGCAGCAAAGGGTCGATTCCAACCGTTGGTTCATCCAGGAGCAGGAGCGGCGGCTGATGCAGAATAGCTACCGCCAAGGAAAGGCGGCGTTTCATACCCCCTGAATAAGCCTGCACTTCTTTATCCAGATCTTCAAACAAACTTACCGCCTGCATAATTTCATCTATTCTGGTTTTAAGATCATTCTTTTTCATCCGGTACAGTGAACCGAAAAAATGCAGGTTCTCCCGTGCGGAAAGAGTCATATACAAAGCATCGGACTGTGCCATATAGCCGATTTGATTCAGCAATTCCAATTGGGGCACCGTCTGGTTTAAAACTATAACATCGCCTGATTCAGGCTTTAAAATACCAGCTATGACTTTGACCAGGGTAGTTTTGCCGCAGCCTGACGGGCCCAGTAAACCAAATATTTTTCCATAAGGAATCCGCAGATCTATATCTTTCAGTACATGTTTGTCACCGAAATATTTATTGATCCCCTTTAACACAATACAATCCTGTTCAGTTGTCAGTTGCCCCGCGGTTGCATTCCTGCTTTTTCCGGTTTTTATAAACAGGTTGAACACTACCTTACATTAAAAAATTTGCCCGGCCTTTACTATTAAATGTACATTGTGTTGATTATCTCACTAAATGTAATTATAATTAAGTTTACACAAGTATTCAATGGTCATAATACACAGAGATGACCTTTATTCAACAGAAACCCTTTTCGTGTCTATATATTTAAAAGGATTTATATTAAACATTTTATCTGCATTTGAAAGGATCTTTTATGGAAGACAAGAATACCGACCGCCGGATCATCCGCACCAGGCAGGTCATACGGGCAGCACTGGTGGCCTTGATCGAAGAAAAGGGGCTTGATGCCCTGACGGTCAAAGATATAACGAAAAGAGCCAATATCAACCGCGGAACTTTTTATCTTCATTACCGGGATAAATCCGACCTGCTGGAACAAACTGTCATGGATATAGCTGAAGAATGCCGGAACATAATACTTAAGTCCAATGAACTTGATTTGAATGACTATAAGAATTCTGATGAACCTGTGCCAATAATAGTTACATTATTTGAGTACTTTAATCAAAATGTATCTTTAATGCGGGCTTTACTGGCCATAAAAGGTGATCTGTCCTTCCAGCGCCAGTTTAAAAAAATAATGTGGAGCAATGCATTTGAAAAAGAACTCTTTATACATATAAAAAAAGAGAATATTTTAGTACCCAGTGAATATCTGATCACTTATCTTATATCCGCCCACCTGGGGATCATACAGCATTGGCTGGAAAAAGACCGGCGTGAATCCCCGCAGGAAATGGCTTTTATCCTGTATCGCTTAAGTTTTTACGGCCCGTTCTATTCAGCAGGCATTGAAATAGGCAACAGAATAAGATAGCATTCTTATTCCGTCCTGGTCTTCAATAACTGTTCTATGATCAGCTCTGTCAGCTTTTCCAATTCATCAAAACCAAAACAAGGTACTCCTTCAACCGTCTTCGGCTCGGCTACTGCTGCTATTACTTCCGGTGTCAGGGGGAGCTTGTCCGAAGAATACCCTTGCCGGAATACCTGGATTTTTGGTCCGGGGTGGTTCTTGAAACCTTCGACCAGAATAATATCCGCATCCCGGATAATTGTGAGCAGTTCATCTAAGTCCGGTTCTGTTTCTGTCCGGCGGTGTATGGTATAAGACTCCGGCCCTGCCACCACTACTTCCCTGGCTCCTTTGTGGAAGAAATGCCAGGAATCTTTGCCGGGAGTATCGACATCATACCCTTCGTGAGCATGTTTTACCGCCGCCACCCGGTAACCTTTCCCGGTGAGTAAAGCAATCAGCCTGCGGGTAACCAATGTTTTTCCCGAGTCAGAGTAGCCGGTGATCATTAAGTAAGGAACCATTTTCCCCCTTCTTCCCTGATTGATAAATTTCCGGCATAGTTTTACTGTGTAACATCGCAAGTTTAGGCAGCTTTTATCTTTTCTTACCGCTGCGCGGAATAAACTCAGGATGGCGTAACCGGGTCCCCTGATCACGTTTATTTATATGGCGCAGATAAAAAAGAAAAATAACTATGCTTAAAACAAATCCTGTCCGTGCATATAACAGCCAGCCATTGACCAGCAGATACGCCGAGGTGAACAGGACAAAACCCAGCAGCAATACCAGGCTTATACTGTTTAGTGCCCGGCGGGTCTGCCGTTCTGCTTCCAGAACCGGGTTCAGGTCAACTTTCACCGTCAGTTGCCCTTCTTCCAGACGGCGCAGTACTCTGGTGCTCTGCAGGGGAAGCTGCAGGAAACCGTTAATATATTCCGCAGCTTCTTCTTTTACTTTTTCAAATACTCCTTTTTTACCGCCGATGAATTGTTCCAGATAAGGTTTTATTTCATCCAGAAAGTTGATGGTCGGGTATAAACCTATACATAAGCCGTACAAAGTACCTGCCGCTCTGCCCAGAAAAGTGTAATTACCGGGAATATGAAAAGGATACTCATAAAGCAGCACTTCCAGGTCGGCCAAAATATCCATTATTTCATTATTGGGGGCTGCAAGTCCTGAACCGATAACTCCTTCCAGAATAATGCCGATAGCCTGTGCCAGTTGTTCCTCCGGAGCCTGTTTATGTAAAAAGCCCATCTCTTTCAGCCAATGGACCACTTCCAAATGATCTCGTTTAACTGCAGCTGCAGCTAATTTTGTCAATTGCCGGCGCAGTTCATCGGTTATTGAGCCGGTCATGCCAAAATCGATTAAAACTATCTTGCCCTCATCAGTTACAAACAGGTTGCCGGGATGGGGATCGGCATGAAAAAAGCCATCAATGAAAATCTGCCGGCAGTACATTTTAACCAGCAGACGGGCAATCTGTTCGCGATTGATTCCGGCCCGATCCAGTTCGTCATAATTGCTGATTTTGATCCCCGGCATATATTCCATAGCCAGAACTCTTTTGGTAGTATACTCCCAATAAATCCTGGGGATCAGTACCTGATCATTGTCACGGCTGTTCCTGGCAATAGTTTCTGCATTCCTGGCTTCCTGCAGGTAATCCAGTTCCTCATAGACCGTATCGTGAAACTCCTGATAAATCAGGTTCAAATCCATGAAATTTCCCCAGTCGGTAAAACGCTGCAGCAGTTTGACCACTTGTTTGACGGCACTAAGGTCAATTTTAATTAATCTTTCGATACCGGGCCGCAATATTTTGACCGCCAGATCTTCCCCGCTCTTTAAAGTGGCGCGATGAACCTGCCCCAACGATGCTGCTGCAATAGCTTCATGATCAAAGTCAGCAAATATTTCTTCCAGCGGCCGGCCAAATTCTGCACTGACCGCCTGTCTTATATCCTCAAAGGCTACTCCTTTCACTTCGTCCTGCAAATGCTCCAATTCATGGATCACTGATGAAGGGAAAACATCTACCCGGGCACTGAAAAACTGGCCTAATTTGATCAACAGTCCGCCCAGTTCTACAGCTGTTTCCCTGAAATAACGTGCCTTTTCCAGCCAGAGTTCCTGGCGCCTCTTTTCCTCCCAGCCTTGAGGATGCCATAAACGAGTGAATCTAAGGGAATAAAAAGCCCATATGATACCGGCAAACAAACCTATTACTATCCAAAAACGCTGCCAGCCCTTCAAAACATTGCGCACAGATCTGCTCTCCTTTATTCCAATGATCAATGACGTTTTAAACTTCCTTAAGTTATTATTATAAACTTCCGCTGTTTTTACTTAGTCTCTATCAAAAAATTTAACAGAACTAAAGGTATTTGTCCAAATAATAGTTTTAGCGAAAAGGATTAAGGGCAAAGTAATCCGGAAGGACTTCGATCGAAGCGTACACAAGGTATCATTGACGGGCTTTTGGCATTTTCAATCGGAACGGCTTATGGTTAAAACCGCTTACAATACAACTCATTAATCCATTAACGTTTTTAACACTCTCAGACGAACAAAAAAAGTGAAGGTCGAGGCCCGAGCAAGCCCCGCGATTGCGGCGTACTTAAGGTACGGTAAATGAGCGGGGCTTGTGATGTAACAATGAGATTCGCTTTATTTTGTTCGTCTGAGCTATCTAGCCATCAGGACTTTGCTCAAAAACGCTTTAGTCCTTTCCTGCTGCGGGTCCAATAAGACTGCCTCGGCATTACCTTGTTCCACGATCAGCCCTTCATCCATAAAAATCACCCGGTGGGCAACTTCCCTGGCAAAACCGATTTCATGGGTCACTACCAGCATAGTCATCCTTTCCATGGCCAGGTCTTTCATAACATTCAGGACTTCTCCGGTAAATTCAGGATCCAAAGCTGAAGTTGGCTCATCAAAACACATAATATCAGGATTCATGGCCAATGCCCTGGCTATCGCAACCCGCTGCTGCTGACCGCCGGAAAGTTCAAAGGGATAGTTGTCCGCTTTAAAAGCCAGCCCGACTTTATCGAGCAAAGTCCGGGCAGTCTTTTCCGCCTCGGCAGCATCAGTATTATTGACCAGCATTGGTGCCATCATCAGGTTTTCCAATACTGATTTATGGGGAAAAAGGTTGAAATCCTGAAATACCATCCCCATTTTGCGCCTCATCTTAACGACCTCAGCTTCGGGACTGTATACGGCTTTACCGTCAGCACCGTTTTTCACCATTATCTGGCCCTCGATTTCTATCCGTCCGCTATCGATAGTTTCCAACCGGTTTAAACAGCGCAGGAAAGTGCTTTTGCCGGAACCGGAAGGGCCGATGATCGCTATGACCTCACCCTTCCCGACCTGTATGGAAATTCCTTTTAATACTTCCAGGCGCTGAAACCTCTTATAAACATTAGTTGCTTGCAGCATATACATAATAAAATCTCCTAGCGGTAATAATCAAAGCGCGTCTCCAGCCATTTAAAGAACTGTTGGACAACCCCGGTCATGACCAGGTAAAAAACCGCCGCCACGATCCAGGGCATAAAACTGAAGTCCCGCACTGCCGATGTCTTGGTGACCCTCAATAATTCACTTATACCTATTACATAGATCAAAGCGGTATCCTTGACCAGATTGATCACTTCGTTGCTGATGGGCGGCAGTACCCGCTTAAACATTTGCGGCAGGATTATCCTGGTCATAGTCTGCAAGCGGGTAAGCCCTAAAACATCAGCCGCTTCATACTGTCCCCGGTCTATAGACTGGATCCCGGAGCGATAAATTTCCGCCAGATAAGCCGAATAGTTCAGCACAAACGCTATGATAGCCGCGGTAAAGCGATCAAATTTTATCCCTACCTGGGCCAGGCCATAATAAATGAAAAACAGCTGCAGCAACAAAGGTGTGCCGCGAAATAACCAAATGTAGAGCTGCATGAAAATATTTAAAGGTTTAAATTTGGTAATACGAGCCAGAGCCATGACGACACCTATCGGCAAAGACATCGCCAGGGTCATAAAGAAGAGCTTTAAAGTTACGCCGGTTCCTTCCAGCATGGCCGGAAGCAGTGACAATACATATTCCATTTATTTCTCCTGCCAGTTAACGCAATCTATCATAATTACAGGCTAACTGCACGGCAGTTAGCCTGTGAATTCGATAAACCGATTATGTTTATTTATTATAAACTATTTTACGATATCAGCACCAAACCATTTTTCTGATATCTTAGCAGAGGTGCCGTCAGCTTTCATTTCATCTAATATTTCCTGCACCTTGTCGCGGAAAGCCACATCATCTTTTCTGAACCCTACAGCAAATTCTTCTGCACCAAAGTCTTCATCCGCTACTTCATAGATATCAGCTTTTTTAGCGATATAATATCTGCCTACGATCTGGTCGACTACTACCGCATCGATCCGGCCGGCAGCGAGGTCTAACAGAGCTTCATCATTGCTGGCGAATTCAACTAACTCACCAAAAGAATCCAAGGTAGCCTTGTCGGCCTGTACAGCATTCATCGCACTGCTGCCGCCCTGGAGGCCGATAGTTTTGCCGGCCAAATCAGCTTTAGTTTTGATACCGGAACCTTTTTGCACAATGACAATTTGTGCATTATCCAGGTAAGGTTCGCTGAAAAGAATCTTTTCCTGTCTTTCCGGAGTAATTGAAAGCCCATTCCAGATCACATCTATATTGCCGCCATTTAACTCTTCAATGATGGTATCCCAGATAACCGGCTGCAATTTTACTTCCACACCCATACGGCTGGCAACTTCTTTGGCCAGGTCGATGTCAAAACCTATAATTTCATTGGTTCCTTCTTCCCGGTAGCCCATAGGCGGGAATGCATCATCCAAACCCAGAACGAAATACCCTTGTTGTTCAATCTTGGTGAGGGACTCATCAGTTGCTGCCGGTTCCGTTTTCGGCTCTTCTTTTGCCGTACCGCCGCAGCCAAACATCAAACCGAGTGACAAACATAGAATCAATACCAGTGCCAATTTTTTCTTCATAAATCCTAAAACCCCCTTCAAAAATCTTCAATGCCTTTATTTTACTTTAGCTCGTTAAATAAGTAAATAGAATAGTCGACAAATTAACCCATCGGTTGCAGCCGGAATCGGGCACACTCTCCGGACTTTGCTCAATATAAGCTTTTTCTCCAACGTTTTCGGCAGGGAAAATATATTCACAGACTAATTTTACGCGCCAAAACAAAATTAATTAAATAATCTAAAAGGGGTATAGTAAGTTATAAGAAATACTTAAAGCTTAATCTCTGTGCTTAGTCAGAACTGCTGATTACAAAAGGAGGAATACTAATGGATAGAGTATGGTACAAATTTTATGACAAGGGCGTTCCCTATTCCATTGATTACCCGGGCAAGCCTCTGAAAAACTACTTTAATGAATGGGTTGCCAAAAATCCTGACAAGCCTTATCTTATTTGGGCTAATAAAGACCTCACCTATGCCGAAGCCAATGCTCTGGCGCAAAAGACAGCCAATGCCATTATAAAGCTTGGTTATCAGAAGGGCGACCGGATCGCCTTAATGAGCACCAACCTTTTCGAATATGTAATACTGTTGCAGGCCTGCTATAAGATCGGGGCCGCAATCGTTCCCACCAATCCCATGTACACAATACCCGAGTTGACCCATCAGTTTGCTGACAGCCAGTCAACCATCATATTCGCTGAAGACCGTTTTGCCGCCAAGATAGTTGAGATTATGAAATCCGGTAAAACCATTATTAAAAATCTCATCATACTTGATTCCCATACTGAGGCACCGGAAATCAAAGGCGAAAATATTATGAGTTTTCCGGAGCTCTTATTGACCGGTGCAGCGGTCGAACCGGATATTGAAGTCAAATCAGAAGATTTAGCTATGCTGCAATATACCGGCGGCACCACCGGTTTGTCCAAAGGCTGCATGTTAAGCAACTCCAATCTGGAAGCAATGGCCTGGCAGGACACGGTATGGTTTTCTCCCCCCTTTGAAAAATCTGAAGATATGCGGATCATGTGCGCCATGCCCCTTTACCATATTTATGGATTCAATACCAGTGTTAATATCAACATGATAGCCGGAGGAAACATTATCATTGTTAACGGGCCCACCCCGGATAACATGCTGAAAAATATCAATGAACATGAGCCTAACTTCTTCGCCGCCGTACCGGCTATGATTTACGGCTTAAATAATCATCCCGATATCGGCAATTCCAAAATCAGGCATATAAAAGCTATGATTTGCGGTTCTTCCCCGCTGGCTGTGGAAGGTCTGAATCGCTTTGAACAGCTTTCCGGGGCTGCCATTACTGAAGGATACGGTTTGTCCGAGACGTCTAATGTTTTAACCTGTACTCCCATGTTTACCAAACGGAAAATCGGCAGTGTAGGAATTCCCTGGCCGGATGTTGATATTCGCATTGTTGACCTTCAAACCGGTACCGTTGATATGCCGGTCGGTGAACCGGGAGAACTGATTGCCCAGGGGCCGCAGATCATGAGTGCTTACTGGAAGAATCCCGGAGAAACAGATAATGTGCTGCGGGATGGCTGGCTCTATACCGGTGACATCGCCACTATGGATGAAGACGGCTTCTTTACCATCGTTGACCGTAAAAAGGATATGATCCTTTGCAGCGGCTTCAACGTATTCTGCCGTGAAATTGACGAAGTCCTTTATACGCACCCCAAAGTTCTGGATGCTTGTGCCATTGGTATTCCTGATCCCAAGCGCGGTGAGACTCCCAAAATATTTGTAATTTTAAAACCGGGTGAAACCATGACCGAAGAAGAAGTAAAGGAACATTGCCGCAAAAGTCTGGCCCCTTATAAAGTGCCTACTCATGTGGAATTTATTAACGAATTACCGCGTACCAGCGTGGGAAAGCCAATGCGAAACGCCCTGCGCCAGCAGGAATTGGCTAAAAACAAATAAGCTTTTAAATTATTTTAAAAAGCCTCAAATTATTTACCAACATAACGGAGAGCCTCAGTAAAAACCTTATACGGGGCTTTTCTTTTTTACCTATTTAAACTAAAACAAGGAAGGCTGATCGATAACTTCGATTTTTTCCACGACCGGCGGGTGATATTCCTTGGTCTTTATACCGCTTTTGGCCAAAATTTCAGCTACTAAACGACGGTGGCAATATTTATCATCAGGACAAAAGCATATCAAAGCTATAACCTTGCCTTGATCGACCAGGTTCCATAATTCCCGCAGCAGATTTATTTTAATGCGGGAGGTCATTTCTTCTTTAAAAGCCTCTTCATACTGCGGCCACCAATCTTCTTCAGGGCGGCCCTTCCACAGGTAACGGTACTTATTGAAAAGAGTAACGCTGGGAGCTAAATTAGGTACCCAGCGGGCACCTTTTATTACCTGGTCAGAGATAGTTATCTGCCAAATTTCGTCACAGGCAAATTTCCCCGCCATGGCCAGCGAGGCTGTAATTATGCTGCCCTTTTTTTCATCCTGCATTTCCGGCTCTCCTTAAGGCTGCCTGCTTTTTATGTACTATTCAGCAAAAAGGAACAATATCCCTGCAAATATTCTTTGTCTCGATTATATTTTTTAACCAAATGAAAAAGAGGCCGACCTGACAAATCTGTATTACAGACTGTCAGAATCAGCCCCAAAAACTTCATTTATTATATTATACAGTATGTTTATACAATTCCCTGAGCCAGCATGGCTTCAGCCACTTTGACAAAACCGGCAATATTGGCTCCTACCACCAGATTGCCTTCCTGCCCGTACTCTTTGGCGGCCTGGTAGGCTTTGGTATGGATGTTGATCATAATGTTTTTAAGTTTGGCGTCCACTTCCTCGAAAGTCCAGGAATAACGCATGCTGTTTTGGGACATTTCCAGAGCTGAAACTGCCACTCCTCCGGCGTTGGATGCTTTACCAGGAGCAAATAAAACATTGTTATCATGGAAAACCTTCACCGCTTCAGGAGTGCACGGCATATTAGCCCCTTCACCAACTGCAATGCAGCCGTTGGCAACTAAATTTTTCGCATCTTGTTCATTGATTTCATTCTGGGTTGCGCAGGGTAAAGCTATGTCGCAGGGAACCATCCAGATATTCTGGCATCCCTCAAAATATTTAGCTTCCGGGTGATTATTAATATAATCACTGCAGCGCTTTCTTTCCACTTCCTTAAGCTGCTTAACGCAGTCTAAATCTACACCAGCTTCATCGACAAAATAGCCGTTGGAATCACTCATAGTGATGACTGTGCCCCCCAATGCCCTGACCTTTTCAGCAGCGTAAATGGCCACATTACCGGAGCCGGAAATTGCCACCTTTTTACCGGCAAAAGATTCGCCTTTGGTTTTCAGCATCTCTTCCACAAAATATACCAGCCCATATCCGGTAGCTTCAGTCCTGGCCAGACTTCCGCCCCAGGCCAGCCCTTTACCGGTCAATACTCCTTCATAACGGTTCACGATCCTTTTATACTGCCCAAACAGATATCCAATTTCCCGTCCTCCTACCCCGATATCTCCGGCAGGAACATCGGTATCTGCTCCAATATGGCGATATAATTCAGTAATAAAGCTTTGACAAAATTTCATAACTTCAGCGTCTGATTTGCCCTTCGGGTCAAAATCACTGCCGCCTTTGCCGCCGCCAATCGGCAAACCGGTAAGAGAATTTTTTAAAATCTGTTCAAAACCCAAAAATTTAATGATACTCAAATTAACTGAAGGATGGAACCGCAGTCCTCCTTTATAAGGGCCTATAGCACTGCTGAATTCAATCCGGTAGCCCCGGTTTACCTGTACTGTTCCCCGGTCATCGACCCAGGGTACACGAAACATTACCTGCCGTTCCGGTTCCAGTATCCTTTCGAATATACCTGCTTTTACATATTCCGGATGTCTTTCCATCAATGGTTCCAGTGATTCCATAACTTCCCTGGCCGCCTGTAAAAATTCTGGTTCGTTGGGATTTTTTTGAGCTAATTTATCCAACAAATTTGCCGCCATTGACATTTCGGTATTCCTCCTTAGCTTTACAGATTAAATCAAATAAATTATCGAAGAAATTCGACTCACTGTAAACCCCTTCCGCTCAGATATATTGTATTCATTTTCATAAGAAATATTTCCCCGGGCCAGGAATTTGTCAACCCTAAGAAAAAGTACCGGGAAAATAGGGTATTAGCTGTATCAGGATAAAAATCCCGATTGATTTATTAAGACTTGAATATTTGAGAAATGAAAGCTTCTTTTGGTGCTGCCGCCAAAGGCTAAGGCTTAAAGTTAAATTGCCTTGCTTAATAACGCGATTTCAGCAGATAGGCAGGTTCTGTAACCGCATTTATTTTGCTGGCAAAAGAAGTCTTGCCAGCTATATCTTCGTCAGTAACGATATGGACATCAAGCAGTCCTTTAGATGTATATCCGGTCTTCAGGTAATTCATTTCTGCCAGACTCATACTCCATCCTTCCAGCCACAGGGTCAATTCTTCCTGCTGCTTAAGAGTTCCCTGAAAATGAATTATAAGGTCTATATCACTTCCAGGCCCGGCATTACCGCTATTGGTACTGCCGAACAGGTAAATTGCCTGCACGCCAAAATGTTCCATATCAAGCCGGGCTGCTATTCTTTCCGCCATATAATGACGCCATCGCCAGTATTTTTCATCAGCATAAGTTTCTACCGGCCGGGTAGTTTCAGCATCTATATATTCATAATAAAAATCACTGCCTTTGCCGCTTGAAAAGGTTAAATAAGCTAATGCTTCTTCCAGTTCAGCGTTCATAACGATATTCATCATCCTGCCTTCGCAGTTGGCAGGTATGTCAATAACTTTAACAACGTCCTGCAGGAAAGCATAGTCCGGCAGCAGGCTGGTCAGAATATTTTCGCTCCCGTTAAAAAATGCCTCATTGAAAACCACCCCTTCATCATCAGGATAAAGCGGCAGGTAGCGAATATTAGCTTCTACCAGATCCTGAAAAAAATGAGTTCCAAAGGATAACTCCGGTACATAGTTCGACTTCTGCCGGGCAATTTCAATCAAAGCCGACGTTTTATTGATGTCTGCATAAGTTACCGGCACTCCAAGGGTAATATCGCCGCGGCTTCCCCAGCGGCCAGGACCTATAAGCACAAACCGCTGTTTAGGCAATAGCTGGTTAAGCATACCTACTGCCTTGCCAACTGCAAATAATTCCTCCCGTTTTTTAAGCCCGCTGTAGCCTTCCGGGTCAACATACACAATATGGGTAATATCCTGGATTATTCCGTTGGATATCGAGCGGTGAGCAGAAAAAATCGTATCATTAAAAGCTATATCTTTTGGTATAGCTGCCGGTACATGATTCCTGCCATAGCTTTGGGGCCGGCACTGCAGGAGATAAAAATCCTGGCCGTCAGATGCAAACTCGATATCGACTGCGGTTCCCATCTTTTCCTGTAATAAGTCCTGGATCGAAATGATTTGCTTTATAAAGGGAGTATCACTTACCAGCCCTTCGAAAGTAACGATCAGTTCGTCCCGGGAAAAATCAATATCAAAAGCCAGGGGCTGCTTAATATAATCCCGGGAATAAACAGAAATGATCTGCTGGATCCGGGGAACAGACTCTCCGCATTCTTTAAGCAGGGCCGATATTTCAATGGTTTCAAAACGGTTATTATCCAGATTGATAACATCTATCTTTTTCGGCGAATAACGTCTTACTTCCTCCGGTACCGTATTTACTCTCAGTTTAGGCTGCCCCGGCGAAACCAGCATCGGGAAATCATCGGCCAGGCGGTCTACCGCACGGGTTCCCAGGCCCATAACCAGACGTACCAGTCCATCCTCCCGTTTTATTCTGCTTGACCAGAGAAATTCATTATTACTGAAAGCCACCCCGGCGTAAAGCGGGAAAAAGTAGCGGCCGGCTCTGGTGCCTACCACTTCCTGTATCAATATGCCCATCTCTTCCTGGAATTCCAGCAGCTCCCGTTCAGACCGGTACTGAATCGAATCGGGGTTATAGAGGGAGGCATATACTTCCACGATGGCATCCATCAGAGCTTCCAGGCGCTGTTGTTTGCTGCCCTGGTTGGCAAGAAACAAGCTTTTATATTTGCCGGAAAACGCTGCCCCCTTCTGGTCTTCCAGAATGCTGGAACTGCGGACGATCAAAGGGACATCGCCAAAATCATCTAAAGCCATGGCCAGGCTTTTAACAATAGTTTGGGGGAACTCAGCATTTTTCATGATTTGAATAATATTGGGATAGTCCAGACGAATTTCATATAGATCTTTATATTTTTGCAGGTTCAATTCCTCGAGCTGATTATAATGAATGAAATCCCTGAAAGTATCGGTAGTTATATACCATGATTTAGGGATTTTAACTGATTGCAGAATAGGCTGTTCATCATGATTCTTTTCCAATATTTTCTGAGCCAGAAATAAGCCGGTACTTTTGCCCCCTATTTTACCCTGGCTGCCTTCCGGGAAAATCAGCCGGGAAGCTATATCATAAAAATCGTTTATTGTAAAATATTGCCGGGCACGATTTATAAATTCAATATTATCTGACAGAAAACGTCTGGTTAAGGCTGCAATAAGCCAGTGTTCCAGCGGAGAATAGCGCATAAAATTATCTGCGGTTGTGTTACGATAGCGGGTAATAAGCTGAACAATTTCCTTGACCGAAGCATCGATCCGGTCAACCGCCCTTATAAGGGGATAGGCTTTCTCTTCCTGCATCCAGCGATGTATTCTGGCCGAAATCTCTGCATCACTCAAATGCATCGCTGCGATCCGGAAAGTTTTTTCACTGATAGCTGCCAGATCACCCAGGGGAAATTTAGCCCGGGGATAATTAAGTTCTGCTGAATCTGAATAGCCCATGGAACCGGAAATAAACTCCCATAGAACTTCTTCGGCTTCTTTTACCCCCATTAAATAGAGATGGTTTATCATTTTACGGCAAATATGATGCAGCTGCACCGGGTCGGTCCGACTCAGTAAATCAACAATTATCGCCCATTCTTTGACTGCTGCCTGGCTTTCATAAAGGCTGCTTCTTGAGGTCGTCCACTCCTGAATGACCTGTTCCATGGAACGCTGCAAAATGGTCTGGCCGATCCGGTCAGCAACAGTTTTGATCAGCTTGCGTTCTTTTTCCAGGAAGTACCCTTCTTCGCTTTTAGGTACTTTGGTGGTATAGACGACTTCCAGTTTACCGACTGCTTTACCGCCAACTTTTATATCGCTGCTTAAAGCCCATGGTGAAGCAATAAACCCCACTGTCTGATAACTGCAATTCTCGTAGATTATCATAGCTTTACAGACCTCAGGAAATTGCCAGCCTGAGGGAATGACCCGCGTTATCTCCTTGAAAACCTCCGGTAAAGACAGGCGCTGATTATTTAAGGCCTCCTCCGCCAGGTACAGACAATTGAGTTCTTTGGCCCGTTCCCGCAGATTATCCAATAAGTTTTCATTTGCAGTTTCCCGCTCATTCATAAGCAATTTCCCCGTCTGTACTGCTTCGTCTATAAAGGTTGTTTCTTATACCCAGCCCCGCAGCTTTACGGCTTCAGCTACCCGGTTAATGGATATGAAATAAGCCGCATCACGCATATATAACTTCTGCCGCCTGGCAAGATCTCTGACGTCATTGAACGCTGAAGTCATTTTTATATCCAATCTTTCCAGAACCTCATCTTTTTCCCAGAAATAATTCATGTTGGACTGGACCTGCTCAAAATAACTGCAAGTCACACCACCGGCATTACAAAGGAAGTCAGGAATTAAAAATATACCGCTGTTTCTTATGATCTCGTCTGCTTCAGTATTAATTGGACCGTTGGCACCTTCAGCAATCAATTTGACCTGTTTGCTTATTTTGCCCACATTGGCCATAGTAATCTGATTTTCCATCGCTGCCGGGATAAGAATATCTACATCCTGCTCAAGCCATGCATCCTGGTCATTGGCTGTGCAGCCCATATCACAAGCTTTTTCCTTATCAATAGTACCGTAAGCATCAGTTATATCACATATCCTGTCAGCATTGATACCATCCGCTTTACAATAGGAATACGCCCGCTGATCAACCGCATCCCAGCAGGAAATCGATACTACTTTACCGCCCAGTTCCTCATACAATCGGGCTGCATATTGGGCTACATTGCCGCTGCCCTGAATACTGGCAGTGGTGCCTTTTATATCAAGGCCCATACCTTGCAGAGCTTCACGTACAGTATATATTACTCCGTAGCCGGTAGCTTCAGTCCTGCCTAAAGAACCGCCCATACCAACTGGCTTGCCGGTAATAAAGCCTGGAAATCTCCCCCCGTGGATCTGTTCAAATTCATCCAGCATCCACAGCATATGCTTGCCGTTGGTCATTACATCCGGTGCCGGTACATCAATTAACGGCCCTACATCTTTAGCCAGTCTTCTGATCCACCCGCGGCACAGTCTTTCCTGCTCACCTTCAGACAGCTCGCGCGGATTACAGATTACTCCGCCTTTCCCTCCTCCCAGAGGAATGTCAACTACAGCACATTTCCAGGTCATCCACATGGACAGGGCACGAACAGTATCCACAGTTTCCTGGGGATGAAAGCGAATGCCGCCTTTGGCAGGCCCCCTGGCATCATTGTGCTGGATACGATAACCATTGAAAACCCTGGTAGTACCATCATCCATATGTACCGGAATGGTAAAATGGTATTCTTTCATAGGCTGGCGAAGAAACTGTCTGGTAGCATTATCAAGGCCAATCATTTCTGCTGCCCGGTCAAACTGGGCCTGGGCATTCTGATAGGGATTATAAGAGCTGTCTGTCACGGTAGTGCGCCTCCTTGTTTTTAAGCGTTAATAAAATACTCAGATAAAGTATACATTAGTATTCAGTGTTTTTTGTATACTTTGCCTGTGTATACAGTATTATTTTTACCGGTCAAAAATTCTCCCTATCAATAAAGCTGCTGCCACGATTTTTAAAAAGTTTTAGCCTTAATAATCATACTGGTTTGATTATCCTTTTGTAATGTTAATGCTGCCGGCCAGCGGCAGCATTAACAGTTTCCAAAGAGAACTTCACTTATCCCCAGGGCGCCATTTCAAAAGAGCCCGAACCCTTATGGCGATCCCCCATATAAACTTATGTTAAAGGAGTAAACATAAAAACAGGTGTTTTGCCTTCTATTACCTGCTCAGGTTTATAATCATAACAGGCCGGGTCTTCATTGGCTATCTTATCCAGCACATGTTTGTACATCCTTCTTTTCATCTCGGCCATAGTAGTTCGGGATTTATTAAATGTCTTGGCATAAGCTACTGCTTCTTTCAAAGTTTCTTCACCATTTTCGCAGGCTTTCATAATCACATTATATTTTTCCAGCTCGGCCGCTGTTACTCTTTCCCCGGTCAAAAGCAGCCTTTGAATGAGATGATACGGCATTATTCGCTTCATCCATTCCAGCATGGAAGGTGACAACTGGATCCCCAGATCGATTTCCGGGAAACAGAGAAAACCTCTGTCAGCCCTCATAAATCTGAAGTCGCAGGCCCCGGCAAGCATAAACCCGTTGCCGAAAGCGTGACCGTTTATGGCGGCTATGGTTGGGAAAGGCGCCATCATCAAGGCGGTAAATAATTCAGTGTTTTTGTATACCCATTTGCTGAGCATAAGCCATTCTCCATCGTTCATATTTTTCACCATCCAGTCAGTGTCAACCCCGAGACAAAAATGCTTAGGATTACTGGAAGTAAGAACCAAAGCTTTAATTTCACTGTCAGCTAAAATTTCTTCATAGGCAGTCAGCATGGCTTCAGTCCAGGCAGGATTCTGCCGGTTTTCACCGTTATTCATAGTCAATACAGCAACTGTTCCGTCTTTTTTCCATTCGACTATACCCATATTTCCTCCTTAATCCCTTATTTTTTAAATCTCCGTTAACAATGCCTGTCTAAGGCACCCCCGGCCAATAAATTCAGCCAGGTTATAATACTCTGTCACTGCCACCTTACCATAATTTTGACCTGATTCAGATTAAGGCAGTACCGCCTCCTCAATATTCTTACCGCAGCAGTTTATTATTTTACTGTTTACGCCCATATTATTTTCCCCGGATTGCCCCTTAAATTCTGGTACATTTCCAGAGGTTAAAGATAAAACCAATATATATATATTCTACCAATGTCTGATTAATCCTTTAAAATACTGCCAGCAGTAATCGGCCTCTTCCGACTTATAAACATTGATCGCAGGTTTTATGATAAGTATTTCCCTATATTTATCATTATATCTTCCTATTATACATGGCTAAAATCAGGTGTTAACATATATTTACAATGATAATCGGAGGTGATGGAAATGAAAGCGTTGATAAAGACTGCCCGTGGACCAGGAAATATTGAAATGCGCGAAATCCCTGTGCCACAATTTTCGGATAATGAAGTGCTGATTCAAATAAAAGCTGTTGGTTTATGCGGATCTGATGTGCATATCGAACAGGACGATATCCCGTATGAAGTGCCAGTAGTATTGGGACACGAGTTTTGCGGGATCATTGTTGAAAAAGGCCGGGACGTTACAAGCCTGGAACCCGGCGACCGGGTGGTAGTTGAAAATGTTGCCGGCGGCTGCGGCAAATGCGAGATGTGTCTTACCGGTCATCACCAGATATGTGCGGTCCGGAAAAGCCAGGGTATTCATATAAACGGCGGTTTTGCCGAATATGTTGCCTGCCGGGCCAGCAATGTATATAAAATCCCTGACAGCATATCTTTTGAGGAAGCAGCTTTAATGGAACCGGTTACAGTCTGTACCCACGCGGTTTTGGAACAGACGCCGGTCAAACCTGGTGATGTAGTACTTATAACCGGCCCCGGCAGTATCGGAATCATTGCCGCTATGATCGCCAGGGCATCAGGCGCCGAAGTTATCCTGGCGGGAACCGGCAAAGATGCGCGGCGCCTTAAGATAGCTGAATCATTGGGAATAGACAAAGTTGTGAATATAGAAACAGAAGATTTGTTTGGCGTTGTTTTCGGTGCAACTGACGGAGCAGGTGCAGATGTGGTACTGGAATGCTCCGGTGCTGCTCAAGCGGTGTTCTCCAACTTATGTTTGCTCAAAACCAGGGGCTTTTATAATCAGATCGGTGTATTGGGCAGCGACGTCAATTTCAATTTCAATATTCTATTAATAAAAGAGGCTAATATTAAAGGTTCTCTGTCCCATTCAGATTATGCATGGAAAAGAGCCATCAAGATGGTTGCCACTCAGCAAATCGATCTGAAACCATTGATCACCCACAAATTTAAATTGGCTGAATGGGAAAAAGCCTTTAAGGCTTTCAGGGATCAGGAAGGAGTTAAAATAATTTTCACCATGGATTAAAGGTACCCCAGTCGGCAGACCGAAGAAAAAAAGTAAAGATCGAGGCACGAGCAAGCCCCACGATTGAGGCGTACTGAGGTACGGCGACTGAGCGGGGTTTGTGATGTAACAATGAGATTCGCTTTTTTTGACGGTCTGAGGGCAGCATAATACTTTATGCTACCCTTAATTTTATGCAAGCTTCATAGTAAGATCTATAAAGGAGTTTAACAAAGGGGTGTGATATTTGTCCTTATGCCATATCAACCTGAATTCGCGGGAAATTGGTATTCCTTGTATATCGATCCTGGCCAGGCGGCCGCTTAATATTTCGTCTTTAACTGCCAATTGAGATACGAAGGCAATACCTATATCCGCCATGACTGCTCTTTTTATTGCTTCGGTATTATTGAGTACATGCCAGGTCTGATAACTGACTTTGTTTTTCTGCAATACCTTTTCCACTACTTCCCGGGTACCGCTGCCCAGTTCCCGCAGAATCAGGGGCTGCCCGTCAATTTCGTCAGGTCCGATAACGGTTCTGCCTTGTTTTATCCATTCATGCCGGGGAGAACATATCAGCCATAATTCATCATCTTTGATCTTCTGCACCACTATCTCGGGTGAATGGACCAGCCCTTCCACATAACCCATATCGATACGGTTATCCAGAAGCATTTCTTCGATCACACCGGTATTATCGATAACAAAAGTACTCTGGATATTACCGTATTGTTGTTTGAATTGCCCCACCAGCATCGGCAGCAGGTAAATACCTATTGTGGTACTGGCTCCCAGACGCAGCCTCCCGATCCTGTTATTGGTTATTTCCAGCATATGTGCTTCGGCTTCTTCCACCAGGGAGAGAACTTTTTTACTGTATTTATAGAGGACTTCCCCCGCAAAGGTAAGATGCATTTTGCGGTTTATCCGGTCAAATAGTTTAAGCCCCAGGCTTTCTTCCAAATCAGCAATGGTCTGGCTGACCGCCGGCTGTGTCATATAAAGACGGCGGGCAGCTTCGGTCACATTGCCCAGTTCTGCCACCAGGCTGAATAATTCCAGTTGTCTCAGATTCAAAAAGATCTCCCCCTTTGCGGCTTATGCACTATATCTTTTTAACTTTGTTTGGTTTCTTCCCCGGGTTGTTTCATAATTTCAATCATATCAAGCAGGAGCTGCCTTTCCTCATTGGTAGATCTGTCAAGAAACTCTTTGACTTCGTGATATTGAGCATCCAATGGGCTGCGATAGGTATTAAGCCTTTCAATAATACCTGTCAGTCCCTCCAGTTCTTTATTGGTCCAGGCAGCGATCAGGTCGACCACCTGCCTGATTTCCGGCCTTTTCAGCGCCGTCTTCAAAGCATTTGCATTGTATTGTTCACGATAGTATTCATTTTCTATATCCATTACAAAATAAACACTGCTTATGCCAAACAGATCAGCCAGATTGTTGAGTACTTTCAGCGAAGGCTGGGTACGGTCAGTTTCTATCTGGGTTATCATGTTACAGGAAACTCCCAGCATTTCGCCCAGTTCCTTCTGGGTGATCCCCATGGCCTCACGCAGGCGGCGGACTTTCTGGCCCAGCGTTTCATCCAGGTCAGCAGGCAGCAAGCTGCCGGTTGGAATATCCAAAACCTGGCTGATTTTCTCCAGGGTTTTAAGTGAAGGTGTGGCCAGCGACCTTTCGATCTCACTCAGGTGGGCTGCTGATAATCCTGCCTGGCGCCCCAGTTCACTGATACTCAGGCCTCTTTCCTCACGATAGAAACGCAGGCGTGCACCTACTGCTGAAGTTAAGGTCTCTCCATTGCGTTTATAATACTTATTGATCGTTTTGTTTTCCGGTTCATCATCCAGAATTTTTGCTATCTGCAGCAATTCGTCGGCAGACATTTCTTTTCCGGATTCTATATCAATAACTTTGGCCAGAGCAGTATTTAACTGCCGGGCTAATTCTTCCAGGGAGATCCCCTTTTCCTGACGCCACTTCTGCAGTTGTTTTCCCAGTAGCATATTTACCTCCAGCTGAAATTATTATGATTTTGAACTAATCAGTAACATCTGCATCAATAAATTCGATCAGTTGTATGGCATTACCTTCCGGATCCTGAATAAAAGCAATCTTGCGTGTAGGTATAAACTGAGAAGGTTCCAGTAAAAAGGTTACTTCATGCCCTCTTAATTCCCGGCAGTATTCTTCCAGGTTGTCAACCGACAAAGCCAGATGCCCAAACCCGTGGTCGCAGTTCAGCCTTTCTTCATCATAGGCAGGCTCGATTTCCAGCATCATATAGCCATCACCTACGAAATAGAAAGGCTGACCGGCAAGGGTTACCGTTTCCATCCGTTTCAATCCTAAAACCTGGGTGTAAAAAAACATGGCTTTGTCAACATCCCGAACTTTTACCCCGAAGTGATGAATTCGCATAGCATCCTCCTATTCAAAGAACTTTTTTTTAGTCAAGGCAAAGCATGCTTCTGTTACCTGCAAGGTTTTGTCAATATCTTCTGCCGTATGGGCACCGGAAAGGAACCAGTTATGGTGGGGGTGGAAAAATATGCCCCGTTTAGCTGCTTCCCCGCAGAAGAAACGGTTGACGGAAAAATCATTATCCCCTTCAAATCGCATAAAAGGAATAGAAGGAGGACCAGTGTAACTTATTTTTAGCCCGGCTGATGCAGCCTGTTCTAGCAAACCCTGTTTCAGTTTTAATCCAATTTCATTTACATAATCTACGACTCCATCGCGTACAATGACTTTCATAGTAGTCAAGGCTGCCGCCATCGGCACTCCGCTGAAATAATGAGTACCGGTAAAAAATGCTCCCTCCGCCGCAGCTTTATAAAGGGCTTTGCCGGTCATGGCGGAAATAGGATAACCATTAGCCATCGCTTTTCCGAAACAGACCAAATCAGGATCGGCGTTATAGTAACAGTGAGAACCGTTTTCATGCAAACGGAAACCGCAGCGGATGTCATCCATCATCAGCAACATCCCTTCCCGGTCACATATCTTACGCAGTTCCTGATAAAAACCGGGGGCCGGCATCTGCTGATCCGCCAAAGCCGGATGGTGATGCGGCGTCAGCATTATACCCGCAATTTGACCGCTGTTGTCAGCAACGATCTTCTTTAGTTGCTCCATATCGTTGTAGTTAAAATGAAGTATATGTGCCTGGTATTCAGCGGGGATACCAAAGTTGGAATGAGTGCACCAGTATTGGGAACCATGATAAGCCCCCTCCGCCAGGATAATTTTATTTTTGCCGGTGTAGCCACGGGCTATGGTAGTTGCATAAGCAGTTACATCCGAACCGTTTTTGGCAAATACCACCCAGTCCTGTCCCTTTATCTGATTAACCATGGCCTCCGCCAGTTCATTCCAGCGAATGCCGGGCAGGGTAAAACAGTCGCCGTTTTTCATCTGTTCAATTGCAGCTGCATCCACCTCTTCATTGCACAAGCCTATTATATTGGTGCCAAACGAGCACATGTAATCGATATACTCATTGCCGTCCACATCCCATATATGGCTTCCCCTGCCTCTGCTTAAAAAGCAGGGATAGGAACCATAAGTCAGAAACGCCGGAGTGCGTGGTCCGTAAATACCATTGGGGACCCACTGTTTGGCTTTCTCCAGCATCGCATACGATTTGTCAAATGAATACTCCTGCATATATCTTCACCTCTCTTTAAATTCATTCTTTTATAACAGTGTAGCTATGCACAGGTTAAGTCCTGCACATAGCTGTATAATTTCCATACACTGTTTTGTTTTATTTTTAATCACACTTACCAGTTACGATAATCCAGATGTTTATATTTTTCCAGCATCCGGACCGGCAGGTTAAGGGCATCTTTACGGAACGGAGGTGCCAGCTGAGTCCCGTCCACTTCAAACTGCAGCACTGCCGGTTTACCGGAAGCAATAGCTGCCCTGACAGCATCTCCAACATTTTCCGGTTTATCGATCGTAGCGCCATATGCACCCATGGCTTCAGCCACTTGTCCAAAATTGGGTGCTTCAATATCGACACCTATGAAACGGTTATTGTAAAAGTCGACCTGGTTCTTTTTCTCGGCGCACCAGGCAGTATTATGAAATACACAGGCGATAACGGGTATATTTTCCTGTACCGCTGTGCTTACTTCATGCAGGCTCATGCCCCAGGCCCCGTCACCAACGATATTTATTACCGGACAGTCAGGTCTGGCCAGTTTGGCCCCCAGGGCTGCCGGATAGGAAAAACCGGTATTGCCGAAAGTCAAAGCAGCAATATGCTTGCGGCCTTCATTGAAGTTGAAATAACTGTTGGCAGTTGATGCTACATTGCCTATATCAGTTGCTACAAGGGTACCTGCCGGAATAGCCCGGCTGATTTCATATAATGCCCGGCGTGGGTTCATAGGATTGCCGTCGATCATAGCCAGGTCAGTAATTTCTTTGTTCCAGTCAGCTTTGCGCTGCCTGATCAGTTCCACACGGCTGGCATCCGGCTGCCGGTCACCAGCTTTTTCCCTGAGCAATTTTAGTATTTCAATTGCAGCAGCCCGGGCATCGCCGATTATTCCAACTTCGATCGGATGTGTACGTGCAATATTCAAAGGGTTGATATCGATTTGAATGATTTTGGCACTCTCGGGGAAATAGTTGATATCATATTGCGGCAGTGTGCCAAATACCGATAAGCGGGTGCCAACGGCCAGGATCACATCTGCTTCCGCCATAGTATTCATAGCGGCTTTGGAGCCCATATAACCGATCGGCCCGACTGCCAGAGGGTGGCTGGCCGGGAAAGCATCATTATGCAGATAGGTACAGGCAACCGGAGCTGTAAGCAAATCAGCGATTTGGACGATAATATCATGGGCATCCGTATCAACTACCCCGCGTCCGGAAACGATCACCGGCTTCTTCGCCTGGGCCAGCAATTCTGCCGCTCTTTTCAGAGACTCCGGAGCTCCGCAGCCTCTGTCATCAACTCTGTACTGGTGAGGGGCAAGGATCTGGTCTTCAACTTCACCATAAAAATAATCACGAGGAATATCCAAAAGCACCGGCCCTCTTAAAGCATATGCCATGCGGAAAGCGGTACGGGTGCAATCCGCTGCCCGGCTGGGGTGAGGGATCCGGATGGTTGCTTTGGTTATAGCTTTGAAAACCGAAACCTGGTCACATTCCTGAAAACCATCCCAGCCAACCGTCTTGGTACCGGCAGACGGTGATATTACAATCATGGGGGTATGTCCCATGTTGGCTGCGGCAACTGAAGTAACCATGTTGGTTATACCTGGTCCGTTCTGGCCTATAACTACGCCGGCTTTGCCGCTGACCCGGGCATATGCGTCTTCCATATGAGCAGCACTTTGTTCATGGCGTACCGGGATAAAGCGTATCCCGGCGGCTGGAAACAGATCCAGCAGATCCATAAAAGCTGACCCTACGATACCCGAGACATGCTCCACGCCTTCTGCCACCAGCGTCTCCGCTATCGCTTCGCTGGCTGTCATTTTTATTTTACTCATCTTGTTCCTCCTTAATGCAACTAGGCTGCTTATGCTCCAAAACCTATATTTACGTCTGTCATTACGTTGACACAAGCCGGTTTTCCAGAAGCCAGGGCCCTGTCGATAGCCGGGCCGATATCTTTGGCTTCAGTTACAAATTCACCATGGGCGCCAAAAGCTTCCACAACTTTTTCGTAGTGTACATTTTCAGCTAAATACAGTCCGACAAAAGGTTTATCCGCAACAGCTTTTTTAGCTTCAGACCGTTTTATCATTCCCCAGCAGCCGTCGTTGAGAATAATTGTGGTGAAGTTGATCCCGTAACGCATTGCTGTGTCATATTCCATGGCACCGTAACCAAACGCGCCATCTCCGGTCAAAAGAATAACTTTTTTATCCGGATGTGCCAGTTTGGCAGCCATTGCATAAGGTACCCCAATACCGAGCGGTCCGAAACTGCCGTTGGCTATGGTCAGAAAATGCCCGGGCCCCGTGGCCGGCAGGATCAGGTTGCCCCAGCTGGCAGCATCACCGCCGTCAACAACCACAATAGTATTTTCGTCGATCCTGGTCAATATTTCGAAACAAAGGCGCAGCGGGTGGATAGGATACTGATCAGAAGTCAGCTTTGGCAGGCCCATCTGAGCCATGGCATTCTTGCCATCCTGTATCCCCTTTATCCAGGCTTCATGTGTCCTTGGTGAAATCGCATCAGTAAGCTGTTTTACCACTTCCCGGCAATCCCCCACAATGCCCAGTTCTATATCAAGCTGGTTGGTCAAAGCTGCGGAATTAATGTCTACCCTGATTATTTTAGCAGTGGGCGGGAAGGCATCCCTGGTCAGGGTATAGCCGGTACGGGTCCCCAGAATCAAAACCACATCCGCTTTTTGCAGCACCCCGGCACAAACAGGATGTTTGGACGCGCCGATCCCCATAGCCAGCGGATGGGAATCCGGAACAATTCCGCGTCCGGCATTACGGGTAAAAATCGGAGCCCCGCATTTTTCAACAAAAAGTTTCAGTTCTTCCGCACAACCCGACCAGAAAGCTCCGCTGCCGGCAATTATCACTGGCCTTTCAGCTTCATCGATCATACGGGCAGCTTTGGCGATATCAGCCGGATTGCCGATCGGTTTGCTGCCAGTCCGGTAAGTTTTCTGGAATTCGATTTGTTCTTCATCCGTAAAAGTCTCCATAATATCACGGGGAATTTCAATATAGACCGGGCCGGGGGTATTACCTGTGGCTTCTGCTATTGCCCGTCCCACATATTCAGGGATCCGGTGCGATTCCAATACTGAGCGGGCATGCTTTGTCATGCTTTTGACCAGATCGATCTGGTTAAAATCCTGCAATTCGTTGCGGTCATATTCAGTTACCCTGGCTTTACCTGCCATGCATAGTACCGGCACTCCATTACGATCAGCATTTGCCAGTCCAGTCACCAGATTGGTAAATCCCGGTCCGGCAGTTCCTGTACATACTCCCACTTCACCAGTAGTTAAAGCCCATCCTTCTGCCATAAAGGCCGCATTCATTTCATGGCGTACTCCTATAAACTTGATTTGGTGCTCATCGCAGGATTCCATCATCGGATAAATATGCCCGCCGGGTATGCCGAATATATATTTTACTCCTTCCTTTTTGAATACTCTTTCGATCATGTCGCCGCCATTTAGTTTTGCCATTCTTGATTACCTCCTTAGTCTTTTATTTTTCAAATCCCCGTACCAGGTTTGCTATCTGCATTATTTTGCGGTTGCGCTTATTCTGCAGTTCCTCTCTGGTTTTGCCGCTGTAGTCTTTTATCCCTTTGCCGCTTTTAATTCCCAGCCAGCCCTTTTCCACCATGTTTTCAGCAAAAACATTGCGATCGGTGGAATTGCACAAATGCGGATATAAATATTGTCCTGCCGCAGTCGCAACATCCCAGCCGATATAATCCATCAATTCCAAAGGCCCCTCGAAGGGAGCTTTGATACCAGCGTTAGCTGAAAAAGCCGCATCTACATCTTCAGGGCTTACCCAGCCCTGGGAAACCATGTAGCCAGCTTCTCTTCCCAAAGCAGCATTTAAACGATTGACAATAAAGCCGGGGACACATTTCCTTAATACCACCGGTTTTTTGCCGTTGGCAGTCAGGATCTCTCTTACACGGGCGGTAACCTCTTCACTGGTCTCCGGACCCATAACAATTTCAACCAAAGGGATTATGTGGGGAGGGTTGCACCAGTGCGTAATAACCAGTCTTTCCGGATGACTGACTTTAATAAATTCATATATGTTTAAAACTGAAGTAGTGCTGGTTAAAATGGTATCCGGGGGGCAAAGCTTATCCAGTTGGGCAAAGAGTTCCTGTTTATATTGCGGATGCTCCGGGATAGCTTCCACGATCCAGCCTGCCTGGGGAGCAGCTTTTTCCAATTCAGTACTGTAACTTAAAAATTTTGCCACATTATCGATCTGCTCAGCAGCCATGGCTTTTTCAGCCGCCATAACCTCCAGATTACCTGCAATCATAGATTTTGCCATATCCAATTGCTGCTGATTATTATCGATCAATGTCGTCGGATAAGCATTAGCGGCAAATTCCTGAGCAATGCCATGTCCCATGGTACCGGCGCCAATTACTACAACCTGAAATTTACCCATTTCTATACCTCCTTGAAGTTCTTTGTCAGTTACTGATTTTATTTAATATCAACAGTATTTTTCGGATCATATTCAGCCACCTTGTAATTCAATGGTTCGGGCAGGAAAATTGCAATGATCAAAACGCAAATCAGGGTACCGAATGCCAATACTGTAACAGCGTTGCCGATACCATTCAGGAACAACGGGGCTGACAGAAACCCAACCAGTGCCGGGGCGGCGATTTGTCCCAGGCGCCCTATTATATTGTTGCCCCAGGCAGTTGCATTGCCACGCAATTCGGTGGGAAACAGTTCGTTGGTAAAGGTGGCGCACAAAACTGTAAATGTCCCGGTAAAGAATACTCCTACGATCTGCGCCAGGGCTACCTGCAGGAACCCCTGGCTTTGGAAGACAGTCATGATCGCCAGTGAGCCTATACCAAAAAATATAGCTGCCGTTTTTCTGCGGCCGATCTTATCGAGCAGTTTGCCAACCACTACATACCCGGACAGGCCGATTATAAAGGCAAGTGCTGTAATCAGCCCCACCTGGTTTTCATTCCAGCCCAATTCACTTTCGACCCTCAGGGCAAAAAAGTTCATAGCTGATGAATAGGTAATATACATGAAGAACCACAATGCCATAATGGCAAACAGATTTTTGCGGAAGGGGGCTGCAAAAACTGCAAACAAAGACGGGGCATTCTCTCCCTTACCTTCTTTCATCTCCGTAAAGCGCTTAGTCTCGGGCAGATTCTTGGAAAAGAATATCAGCAGGATCAAAGGCAATGCTCCGATTATATATAATCCCCGCCAGTGCAGGGAAGGTATCATCGCAACCACCGGCAGAAACAGCGATGGGAAAATAGCTCCTATAGCTGCTGCCCCCTGGAAAAATCCCAGGGCACGGCCGCGATATTCGGCTTCGAATTCTTCGGCAACTATTATAAATCCAACTGCCCAGCATACAACTAAAAATATGCGGGCTATAAACTGAAAGGCAACAAACATTTGCAGGTTTACTGACAAGGCAGTCAGTAAACTGAATACCGAATAGATTATAACTGACCAGATAAATATTGGCCGGCGGCCGATCCGGTCCGCCATTCTGACAACAAAGAAAGCTACCAGGGCCCCGACAGCAATTACAGACAATGTATAACTTGCCACCTGTTCCGTAATGTTAAAAGCATTCTTTATATAAGGCAGGGCCAGATTAACGACCATAAAGTCAAAACCTTCAAAAAAGGCACCGATCATGACCAGCGGCAATAACAGCTTCTGCCTTTTGCTTAAAACAAATTTCCCGGACGATTCATTTTCGATTTCCAATATTTTTCCCTCCTTTAACCAGTTATTTATTCAGCAACTCCCGAGCAGCACTTAAGAAAACCATCTGGTTTCTGCTGGCCGAGGTTTAAACTGCACCTCCTTTTTTTAGATAAGATCATGAACAAATTCTGTAACCCGGGCAGCTATACATTTGCCCGGGCCTATATTACCAACACTGTTTTCCCATATAGTTTTTAATGGGAATTATCTAATACTATTTATTATTATCGTTAACTATAATTTAGCACCCTATTTCTCAATCAGTAAAATTGATTTTTTTTATTCTCCCTATAAGTTGGCACTTATCATTTTTTATGAACCGTGGAATTATCTGTTGTTTAAAACTCTAAATATTAGTAATATCTAATGATAGTCTTAGCCGGGCAGCTTCAGTAAATTTTCATTATATTTTATAGACTGGGCAACAAAATTAACTGCCCATTCCGGAATTGCCGGAGCATAAATATGCTGGTAAGCAGCGATCACATTATGATAAATGATCCCGTCATTTTTGCCGTCAATCCCGTAACCGCGCTGAACCTCCATAATGGTGCCCAGCATATGCGGGTCGGTATTACAAATTTGGGAATGATGGAATTCATGGCCACGGATAACTGTATTTTGGCGGAAAAGATAATTCGGCTTAACAATTTTCATCAGCGAATATCCATGCCCTTTTGGCTGGGCGGACATTTTAACATCGCAGGGCAATGCTCCGACCATTTCAAACATCTGATTTTCATAATATATGCGCCGGGCCAAATACATCAATCCGCCGCACTCAGCATAAACCGGCAAACCATTATTAACCTTTTCACGGATCGAGGTTCTCAAATCTGCGTTCTTTTCCAGTTCCCGCCCAAAAACCTCGGGAAAACCGCCTCCTATATAAAGCCCCTGTATATCAGGCAGGCTGCTGTCAGCAAGGCTATTGACAAAGACCAGCTCTGCCCCGGCATTTTCCAATGCTTCAAGGTTTTCCGGATAATAAAAGCTGAAAACCTGATCTTTTATTACCCCAATTCGTACTTTGCCAGTTGTCTTTTGCCGCTGCAATTCATAACTGGGTAAGGGTGGCGCAGCAGCAGCAATTCTAATGATCGCTGCTAAATCTGTCGACTGTTCTGTCTTTTCTCCCAGGGTTTCTATTAACTCATGGACCTTTACCCATTCCCCGGCTGTTACCAACCCCAGGTGCCGTTCGGCGATCAAAGGGACCTTCTGTTTAGGTATCGCGCCCACCACCGGTATCCCGGTATAGCTCTCGATTGATTTGCGCAGCATATCTTCGTGCCTGGGCCGGGCGACCTTGTTAAGAATAACCGCGGCAATTTCCGTTTCAGGTTCAAAACTTTGAAATCCCTTGACCAAAGCAGCTGCACTGCGAGTCATACGGGTAGCATCGACCACCAGAATTATCGGTGATTTTACTGCTTTTGCCACTGCTGCAGTGCTGTCGCTGCCCTGCAGGTCAAGCCCGTCAAAAAGACCCATCGCCCCTTCAATTACAGCAATGTCTGCTCCCTGGCATCCTGAAACAAACTGTCTCACCAGACTCTCTTTATCCAGAAAGAATAAATCGAGACAGCGGCAGTTTCTCCCGGCAGCCAGGCTGAGCCAGCCCGGGTCAATAAAATCAGGGCCTTTCTTAAACGGCTGTACTGTAAAACCTTTTCTCCTTAAAGCAGCAATCAGGCCGAGCGTCACGGAAGTTTTTCCGGAGCGTCCATGTGCTGCACCCATTGTTAATCTCAAATCGCTCATCCTCATGTTCGTTTTTTCTTTAACTGAAATATAGCACAGGTAATAAAAGGCGAATAATATTATTAATTAATGATATCCATAAGCATTCTGATATGATGCTGTGACCGGTCACGGGGGCGCTGGGCAGGAAATCAATAATGAAATATGAAAAGAGCGGGCTCATAAGGTCCCGCTCTTTCAATGCTCATACACAACCGGTCGGCTTCGGCAATCCTGCTATTTTGCAGGCACCTTTTCCCGGGCCGCTGGGGAATAAAGTATAAATTTCCCCCTGGGTTTTCCCGGTGTCTTTAAGTAATTTTCTTACCATCGGTGCTACCCCAAACTCGGCATAATACTTACGCAGATAATCAATGATTTCCCAATGTTCCGGGGTGAGATCCACTTCTTCTGTTCCCGCCAGTACTGCTGCCACCTCTTCATCCCAATCAGCAGCATTATCCAGAAAACCATCTTCATCCAGCATTATTACACGGTCCCCAACTTTTAAATCCGCCATTTGTATTCCTCCTCATATAAATTATATATTACGCCTGGCTTATTAATATTTAAGCCGCCGGCAAATAAACTGATTTGCATGACATCCGCCTTTTATATTTATTAATGATCATAGTCGATACTGTATTCCCTTACTCCTATAACTACTTTGTACAGAACGGTCAGGAGCAGCAGGCCGACTGCATAGATGCCCAAGATGATTATTATTTCTGTCACCGAAGGTATATACTCCGTAACCCGCCCGAATGCATTGGGAACAAATCCTCCCAGGACCAGCCCGATCCCCTTATCCAGCCAGGAAGCGATAAAAACAGCGATAAGTGCAAAGGTCAGGATTTTTTCATTTTGACGCATGTGCGGGATCAACAGCAAAGTAATGCCTGAGAAAGCCAGGATGGCTGCAGTCCACATAAACGGCACCAGGTTGTTATATCCATCCAGTCCCACAAAAAGATATTTAATAGCTGCCATATGCCCGGGGATATTGCTGTAAAACGCGGTAAATACCTCTAACAGAACAAAGAATACATTGATGATCATGGCATAGGTCACGATTTTAGCCAGAGACTGAATTGCATCAGTCGATGTCTTAAAAGAGGTGAATTTCCTGAGTATAAGACAGACAATGATCAGCAGTGCAGGCCCGGCAGCAAAAGCGGAAGACAAAAAGCGCGCTGCCATAATTGCCGTCAGCCAGTAATACCGCCCGGGAAGCCCGGCATATAAAAAAGCGGTTACCGTGTGAATACTGATCGCCCAGGGAATAGCGATATAGGTCAATGTTTTTACCCACCCGGGCGCCGGGAAACCTTTTTTTTCAGCCCCTAAAACAGTCCAGCCGATAATAAAATTCAGCAGCAGGTAACCGGTCAGTACGCACATATCCCAGAACATGACTGAGTTTGGGGAGGGGTGAAGGATAAGATTAAGAAACCGTGCCGGCTGTCCCAGATCAACAAAGATAAAGAGCATACATACGATTACCGCTGCCACAGCTAAAAACTCACCTAGTATAACGATTTTGCCAAACACTTTATGATCGTGGAGATAAAAAGGAATCGCAACCATGACTGCTGAAGCAGCTACCCCGACCATAAATGTAAACTGGGAAATATACAGTCCCCAGCTGACATCACGGCTCATGCCGGTAATTCCCAGACCGTAATCATATTGTTTGAACCAGGCAGCAAGTCCAGCGAGAATAATGATCATCAAAAAGCCTAGCCAGGCATAATAACGTTTGCTGCCGTAAAGAGCTTTCTCAAGCACCTGCTTTGCCTCCTTTGATCACATAATATATACCGGGCCCGGTTCCCAGTTCCACTTTGCGCCGGATGAAAAAGTTTTCATTTAAGACCTTGCGGACCGGGGAAGCGGGATCTTCCAAGTCGCCAAAAATAATTCCCCCGTGGGAGGCTTCAACGCAAACCGGATCCAGACCCTGGGCCAGTCTTTCCGCACAGAAGTTGCATTTTTCCACCACTCCAATTGTGCGGGTGGCCAACTCAGGATTCACTTCGTCAATAAAAGGCCGGGGATCAACAAAGTTAAAGCTCCGGGCTCCGAACGGGCAGGCTGCCATGCAGAACCTGCAGCCAATGCAGCGGTGATAATCCATGGTCACGATGCCATCTTCCTGTTTAAAGGTAGCCTGAGTGGGGCATACCCTCACACAGGGAGGATTATCACAGTGATTGCATAAAACCGGAAAATCGAGTTGCTTTATAGTCTCACTTAAATACTCGCTTTCCAATTCGGCAAAGGTATGCTCAAAATCTTCCTGCCAGATCCATTTGATCTCATGAGCGGGGTCATCTATATCCGGTACATTATGATATCTGTGACACGCTGCCGCAACCCGCTTTATATCTTCCGCATTCTGAAATTTGCTTACATCTATCACCATTCCCCAGCGTTTCGCCTGCTGGGCTGCACTGTTTTTCTCCATTAGCGCAGCCTGGGTGCCGATATGGTTCAGTCCTCCATAAACAGCAGCACTGCTTATGCCAAATGCGGTTATGGTTTTAATAAAATCACGTCGGTTCATTTTGCTGTTCCGGCTCCTTTCGCTGCATCATGACAGTCCCAGCAATACGGCTGAACTGCTGTATAAGTATGACAAGCGTCACAAAACTGTTCCCGGTTGGAATGGCATTTAATACAGCTGTTTTCCAGGCTCATTTCATATTCCTCACCGGAAGTGCTTATATATATCGTATTCCCTTCCCTGACTGCCTGATCACGCCAGTCATCTAAGAGCCGGGGATGTTCGGCGCGCATAAATTCTGCTGCTTCCACACAATGCTTATCAGCCATCTGGTCAATGGCCGGAGTATCCAGGCTCAGCTCCGGAAGTACGTCTGCTTTGCCGATGTTAAGCAAAAAAGGAGCAATAATTATGAATATAAAAATAATAATGCCAGTTATTATTTTTTTGCTGTTATACATCACTGTTTACCCCCCTTTTCCCGGCAATGGTTCCAAACGCAAATTAAGGGTCCTTTCGATTTCTCCGTCCATTACCAGCGCATTGCCGAGCAGTTCATGGACTCCCATCACTTGTACGCCGGGAACCCAGTAATCCATCAGGGCCGGGAACGATGCCCGGTCAAGCGCACAAATGTTAGCCAGTACATTTACCCCATGATTTTCCCTTACATATTGCACCGCATTAGCCCGGGGGAACCCTCCGCGCAGCCTCAGTTCCATGTTTTCCCCGGCATTCAGCCCGGAACCGCTGCCGCAGCATAAGGTTTTTTCCCGGATCGTCTCTTCCGGCATTTCATAAAAGTTATTGCAGATTTTGTTTATTATATAACGTGGTTCTTCCAGGATGCCCATTGCCCTTGAGGGATTGCAGGAATCATGGAACGTGACCGTTAAATGATCATTGCGGTTTGGCTCCAGTTTCAGTTTGTTGTGATAGATCAGGTCGGCTGTAAACTCGGCAATATGCACCATTTTTGTCGATCTGGCATTGGTGAATCTCGTCCCAGTGATGGGCGATACCGGTTCTTCCAGAAAATCAGCCGGGCCGTTCCAGGTATCCATATACTGGTTTATGACCCGCCACATATGGCCGCACTCCCCGCCTAAGATCCATTTGACTCCCAACCTTCTGGCTTCTGCATATATTTTGGCATTAAGCCTTTTTGCCATCTCATTGGAAGTAAAAAAACCAAAATTCCCGCCTTCAGATGCATAAGTGCTCATGGTATAATCCAGCCCTAACTGTTCAAAGAGCATTAAATAGCCCATACATGTATAGATACCCGGTTCGGCAAACAGATCTCCGGACGGAGCCACGAAAAGAATTTCCGCCCCTTTGCGGTTGAATGAAGGTTCGATCCGTCTGCCGGTGATGGTTTCGATATCATCCAGCATAAACTCGATATTGTCCATGATCGCCTGCGGTTCCATTCCCACATGGTTTCCTTTCATATAGCAGTTAGCTACCGGGCCGGCGATCCACTCAGTGTTCAAGCCGATAAGATTAAGCAATTCCCTGCCAATAATAGTTATTTCAGCCTGGTCTATGCCATAGGGACAGAATACTGAACAGCGCCGGCATTCTGTACATTGATAAAAATAATACCACCATTCTCTTATGACCTCTTCGGTAAGGTCACGGGCCCCCACCAGGCGGCCGAACATCCTGCCGGATGTGGTAAAATACCTTTTGTAAACCGACCTTAACAGCTCCGCCCTTAGTACCGGCATGTTTTTAGGATCCCCTGAGCCCATATAGAAGTGGCATTTATCAGCACAGGCTCCGCAGCGTACGCATATATCCATGAAAAGTTTGAAAGAGCGATATTTATTTAAGCGTTCAGCCATCCCGGTCAGGATTATTTCCTTCCAGTTTTCCGGCAGTTTCCAGTCTTCCCCGGCCGGCGACCAGTCCCTGGCATGGGGAAAGTTGACTGTTTCCAAATTCTTTCCTTTAGCCCCGTAGCAATACATACCGGGTTTGATCATGACCGGAGTATCCATCCACTCGGTTGAAGGAATATCATATTTATAATGAAGCAATTCTTCCTGTTCAGGTAATTTTGCCATTATCTCATCCCTCCTTCTCCAGCGGCAGTCCAGCCTTGCGCATTTTTTCCCGGAAATCATCCTCATACTCTGCATAAGAATGGGTTTTGACCTCATAATTCCAGGGGTTTATATATCTTGTCATGCGGCTGTTGTTAGCCAGGTTCCGGGTGGGGCTCATAAATATTCCTCCCGCGTGCATAAGCTTGCTGAAGGGAAAATAAGCAAACAGACAGGATATCAAAAACAGATGGATATAAAAGATCGCTCCAATATTTAAAGCTACTGTCGGCTTTAAAGCCACCAGGCTCATCGTCAGTTCCTTAACGGCAGCCAAATCAACTTTCAGGAAGTAACGCATCAAAATCCCGCTGGCAGCAATACCCAGTAATAAAAATAAAGGATAGTAGTCGGTGGGCAGGGAGATATATTTTATCTGCGGTATTGCCACCCGCCGCAAAAACAAGTATGTCAATGCCAAAACCAGCAAAACATCGGTTATATATAACAGCGGCACCCCGATCTGCAGGAAGCTGTCCAGGCTTTCCAAACCCTGTATGGCAGCGGGGACCGGGTTTAAGAAGAAACGCAGATGCCTGATAAGAATAATAAGCAGTGACCAGTGGAACACCATGCTGCCCAGCCATAACCATTTGGAGGAGCCAAAGGCTAATTTGCTGCCCATCTTCTCCGTCCTGGTATTCCTGAACAATGAACGGAACAAGACGATTTCCAGAATCATGCGTCCGATAACGCCCCAGGTTGAAGCGGGGTTTTCAATTTTGTCCTGTTTGATCCAGGGCAGAGATTGCTGCTGCCCGCATGTCGTCGGAATACTGAACGGAACCGGCGACTTGCCCCACTTGATGATCCGGCCGGCGAAGCCGGTCAGGAACACAGCCAGGGCAATATAAGGAATAATAATTCCAAATAAAGCGGTAAGGTGTAAAACTTCAATTCCCGCCCAGGCCAGTAAAGCTAAAACTATTACTGCCAGCAGGGAAGACCAGATCTTCATCCTTTAATCTCTCCCATACATTCTTTTGGTTTCATTGACTTTGATCTCATAGATCCTGGCCCGGCATTCTGAATAAATATCAAAAGCCAGCAGCGCTGTTTCATCGATGCGCCGGTCAATATCCCTGAGGCCGGCTTCCCAGTCCCCGTGCTCGTGTTCAAGCTCTTCCCGGATAATTTGCTTTAAGTCAAATATAAAGCTTAATGCTTTTGAAGGCCTCGGCTCCTGAACTGCCTTCATCCTGCAGATCTCTTCCAGCGGTTTGACTATGTCCGGATCGTTTTCAGCTTTTATCAGCCACTTCCATATCTCCCTGGTGTTATTTATCATCAGGTAAGATATGGGATCTGCAAAACGCCCCTTCGGTTTTTGGCCGCTAAGGTGGAGCGCATTTTCATAGGGACTTAAAGCAGCCGCCTGCCACCTTGATAAGATCTGCGGTTCTTTTTTATTTAATATAGTACCGAATTCAGCCTGCATCATCGTTCACTCCCGGTATGATCTTAAAATATTTAAGGAGCTCCTACCTTGCCTTTAAGTGCAATAAATGTTGTCGTGATGTACAAGTATTCAACTTTGTCTTCCATAGCCAGTTCTTTTACTGCATTGTCGACTTCAGACTTGTTTTCGCCTATTTCTCTGGCAATATCTTTGCTTTTGGCTTTCTCGACAGTATCCAGGTACGCTAATACCTTTGCTTTGATTTCCGGGTTTGCCGGTCCCTTTTCCATAACAGTCCCTCCTCTCCTTTATATTTCGAAGGCCGAATAGTTCTGTTTAAAGGTCCTGACCCTTCATTAGTACTTAAAAGCTGCTGTAGTCCTGAAAGTTTCCCGGGAGAAAATATAATCATCGATGCATTTGTCTGAAAAAGGTATATTGGCAAGGGTAAAGAATCTTTCCCAGCCGATCCGTTCGATCCATTCGCCCATCCTTTCCCCGCTGCGGGCATATTTCAGCCAGGTTTCCACAATATTGCGGACCGCATCGGTCACTTCCGGCCAACGCGGCGGATTATTGGGCAGGAACGGGATGACCAGCCTTGAAAAACTTGGGGCAGTACGGGCATTGGAAACTTTTCCGCCCACCAGAATGGCAACGCCGTCATTTTCAGCATCCATTATCTGCATGCCCGGAGACATGGTATAACAGTTGCCGCAGTACATGCATTTTTCTTCTTTCACGGCAACACTTTTGTTCTTGGGATCCGGGCGAATAGCTCCCGTGGGGCAGCTGGCCACCAGGCTGGGTATTTCAGTTCCTTTCTGAATGATTTCATGTCTGATCACCGGCGGGGTCCTGTGCACACCTAAAATGGCTATATCACTGCAATGCACTGCCCCGCACATGTTCAGGCAGCAAGCCATGGCGATTTTCAGTTTGGCCGGCAGGTCATCGCGGCCAAAATATTCATATAAATCATCCATTACCGCTTTTACGATTCCTGACGCATCAGTGGCCGGAGTATGGCAATGAACCCATCCCTGGGTATGCACGATGTTGCTTAATGCCCTCCCGGTCCCGCCGACCGGCAGGCCTTTAGCCCGGCAAGCTTCTATCAAAGGTTCAACTTTTGCTGCATCATCAGTTAAAAACTCAATATTGTTGCGGCTGGTAAAGCGCAGATAACCTCCGCAATATTCATCGGCCAAAGCACATATATCGCGGATAAAATCAATACTTACCAGGCGGGGAGAACCCACCCTTATACTGTATAATTCGTCTCCTGATTCCGCCACATGCTTTAAGACACCAGGTTTTACTTTTTCATGGTATTGCCACTGCCCGTAATTTTCCTTGATAACCGGGGGAAGATATTTTCTATAATCTGGAGGTCCAATGTCAGTCTTAGCCATTTAAATTCACCTCATTTATTTTTTACTTTGCCGGTATTGATCTGAAAAAGAGCACCACCGGCTATTTATTGATCTCGTCTTCCGGCCAGAAAACATAAGGATTGGCCCGCGGGCGAAATACCATCTGCGGGACCGGCGGCAAGCCTACCTCACGCAGAAATGTTCCCATTCCCACTCTGAAAATCAGTTCCCCCAGTCTTTCACGGGTCTTGCCGTTTTCGTCCCACCAATCCCAGACGCGCCGCATCAGGTCTTTGAATTCTTCATAAGGAGGCTCCATCTTCATAAAAGGCACAATGACCCAGGACATAAAAGCTGATTTAACGATCGTTGATTTTCCCCCCATCAGGATGGTTGCACCTTTTTCTTGGCCGGGCCGCACCGCTTTCGGCATCATGTTGATACAATGCATACAGCGGGAACAATCTTCAGGCATAACTGTCAGTTCTTTCTTTACGGTGTCAAACTCCAGGGCGCGGGTCGGGCATTTGTCACATACTTCACGCTGGATATTCATTCCACTTTCTGCATATTTTTTGACCTCGTCCTGATCAATAATGATCGTGTCGCGCCAGGTGCCGATAACCGAGCAATCAGCCCGGGCAATAGCTGCTACGCAGTCATTGGCGCAGCCCGACATTTTTATTTTGAATTTATAAGGCCACATAGGGCGGTGTAATTCATCCTGGAATTCATTGGTTATGTCATAACACATATCAAGGGTATCGAAACACGCATGTTCACAGCGGGCCGGGCCTACACAACAGCTCGGCGAGCGCAGATCTGAACCGGAACCGCCCAGGTCATAACCGGCATCGCTGAATTCATCAAAAGTCGGCTGCAATTCAGCTGTTTTGGTTCCCAGCAGAATTATATCCCCGGTCGACCCGTGAAAATTAGTCAAGCCGCTGCCATGTTTTTCCCAGATGTCACATATTTCCCGGAGTGCATCTGTGGTGTAAAACCATCCGCTGGGATGATTGATCCGCATAGTATGAAATTCTTTAAGATTGGTAAATTCCTCAGCCAGATCCGTATAGCGGCCAATTACTCCGCCGCCGTAGCCTCTGACTCCAACAATACCGCCGTGCTTCCAATGACCTGTCTTGTCTTCATAGGAACGCTCCAGAAGACCTAACAAATCGTCAGCCGCCGGGTTCTTTTCCGCAGCCCTTTTCATCTCGGTAACAAAACTGGGCCAGGGTCCTTTTTCCAGCTCATCCAATTGTGGTGTTTTTCTCTCGTCCGGCATGATCAACCCTCCTGTTGGTTTTTATTTAAACCTATATCTCCATAACTGAAACAGCGCCGCTTTCGCAAACAGATATACAAGCCTCGCAGCCCATACATTCTGTTGCATCACCGGTTACATAAGTTTTTTCCCCGTTAAACTCAAGTATCCGGGCCGGGCAGCTTTCTGCGCATAAATTGCAGCCCGTGCATATTTCCTCGTCAATAGACACTACGAACAATTTCCCTGCACCTCCGTTATCTAATATTTATTGATCCTATAAGCTATTTATCTTAAATAATTTTTCTGCGCTTTACATTTTAATCAATGGCCTGTAATAAACCCGAATGACTTATAGTATTGAGCTTAAACCACTTATTGCAGCCAGGCGGACAATCCCCCTTCCAGATAAGCGGTGTTCTTCAGGTCCACAAAATGGAGAAAACAAACTGCTTCGTAGCTGCGTATTCCCAACCCGCAAATAACGATAACTGTTCTGTCTTCAGGGATTTCGCTGTATCTTTCCCGCAGTTCACCGGCCGGGATGACCAGAACCTCCTCTTCCTCAAGTGGTTTTGCCCTGACTTCATCGGCTTCACGTATATCAAGGAAACAAAGCGGCACCCCGTTATTTTTAAGTATTTCCACCTCACTGGGCGGCAGGCCATGGGCTATTCCCATTCTTTTATTCTGCAGGGTATTGGCAGCATGTATTGCCACATCGATCGCTTCTGCAAAAGGCGGAGCGTAACCAAGATCCAGGCTGGCAATATCACTTAACGATGCTCCCAATTTTATAGCTGTACTCAAAACATCCAACCGCTTTACCCCGTCTCCTGCACCGCAGACCTGAGCCCCCAGCAGGGCTCCTGAATCCCGGTCCGCAATCAGTTTCAGGGTTACTGAAGCGTGTAAAGGATAATAATGAGGAGCATCATACCCGGAAACGATCCCGCTGATCACGTTTTTGCCCCCATAAACCGCTTCCTCTTCTCCCAGACCGGTTTTGCCGATATTAAAATCAAATGCCTGCAGTACAGTTGTCCCCATCACCGCCGAAAACCCGGTTTTAAAACCGGCAATATTATCAGCCACTGCCCTGCCCTGTTTATTGGCCGTCGATGCCAGCGGTATATATACTTCCCGGCCGCTGATCACATTAATTTGAGCCGCACAGTCACCCGCAGCAAAAATAGCTGGATCACTGGTACGTAAGAATTCATCAACTTTGACCGCACCGGTTTCACTTATTTCCAATCCTGCTTCTCTGGCCAGTTCGACCCTGGGGCTTACTCCCACTGCAATAACAGCTAAATCAGTAATAATTTCGCCGCTGCTGGTGGTCACACTGCTGATCTTCCCTTCGCTATCGCTGTTAATTTTTATAACCTGACAATCCAGGCGCAGGTCGATCTTATGTTTTTTCATCTGCCCGGCAATCAAACGTGCAATATCATAATCCAGTAATTTCGGCAGGACCTGCTCCTGTGCTTCACAAACCGTCACGTTAATTCTCCTTGAGCTGAGAGCATCAGCAACTTCCATGCCTATGACCCCTGCTCCGATAACGGTCGCATGTTTTATACTCCCGTTTTGCAGATATTCCTGCATCTTAAGCGCATCTTCAGGATGATGCATGGTGAATACCCCTTTTATATCCAAACCTTGCACAGATGGTTTTTTTACTTCCGCCCCGGTGGTCAAAACCAGGTAATCGTATTGCAGTTCGCTTTGCTGCCGGTTCTTCAAGTTAACAATCCTGACTCTTTTATTATCGCGGTCTATGCCAATGGCCCTGGTTCCTGTCAATACCTTGACATCTTTGCGGGTACGGAAAAAATCAGTATCCCGCGCCACTCCGTACGATGTAGCATAAAGGCTCTCAAATTGAGGGACCAGCTTGCCAAGATAAAAAGGCATCCCGCAAGCACCAAAGGATATTAATTCCCCTTGTTCTATAATTGTAATTTCGGCATTTGGCATCAAGCGCCGCAGCCGGGCTGCTGTTTTAGGACCGGCAGCCATACCGCCGATAATTACAACTTTCATGATCCTCTTCACCTCTTCCGCTGAAACATCAATGAAACCGGTTTCCATTTACCCGGTTTCCCGTCGCAAAACGGTCTTGATCCTTATAAAAACTCCAGGTAAGGTTTATCGATGCTGACCAGTGCATTTACCATCAGTTCTGCCAAACCGCCATACCGGACATTAAACTTTTCGGTTGCCTGGTAATAACTTAAAATTTCTCTTATGCTGCCTTTGCAGTTTGAACATGGCGCACAAACATATTTGGGTATCGTATCGTCAATAATAGTGTCTGAAAAAGCCCTCAGGATCTGATCGAATTTCATACGGGCGCTGACCTTGTCACGAAACTGGCCGAAATTAGGGCTGCTCATAATCGCAAAGCCGCTTCCGCCTCCACAGCAATAATTATCCACCCCATGAGGTGTCATCTCCCGGAAACCGGGTGCAATGGCTTGCAATATCTCGCGCTGCGGCTTCACGATCCCCATTTGCCTGACCATATTGCATGGATCATGCAAAGTTACGGGGAAATCATTCTTACCCGGGTCAAAACGCAGTCTTTTGGTTTTGATCAGTTCCAGCATGATCGGCAGCCAGCTTTCAACCGGGATCTTATCTTCCCCGTATGTGTAGCGATCTGCCACCACGCCGGATGCCTTGTGGGCATGACCGCACTCGCCGATCACTATCCTTCTTACTCCCAGTTCCCTGGCAGCCTGCATTTGCTGCCAGGCAACTTTTTTCGCCTGGGCATCGTCGTACCATATCCCATAGTTCACACTGTCGTAACCCATAGTCTCACTGCTCAAGGTCCAGTCGACCCCGGCTTCCTCAAACAGTATCGCAAAGGCAGCGGGATTCTCCGGCCAGGCCACAAATTCTCCGGCATTATGGATCAGCAGGATATCAGCACCCTGTTTGTCGATGGGAATCATCACCTTGCGTCCGATCCGGTCTTCAATATCTTCTTCAAGGAATTCCACCATATCCAAAAAAGCTGCTTTGCCGATTCCGGTCGAAGAACCGGTTTTAAGCTGCCGCATGGTGCCTTTCTCATGTAAAGCTGTCGGAGCAATGCCCATCTCCTGGCTGAATATTTTGCGGATCTCTTTGGCAAAAAGAGAATTGTCCAGACCCAGCGGGCAGGTTTGCGCACAGCGCCGGCACAGATTGCAGCGATATGACAGCTCTCCCAGCCTGGCTATAGTTTCCCAGTTAATATCAATATCGGCGCCGATAAATTTTTTCTTGATTTTGCCGCCGGCAGTAAAATGCTGATAATAGATTTTCCGCAAAACCTCGGAACGGAAAATCGGCCGGTATATCTCGTTTTCACCGGAAGCCTTAAAAACATGGCAGGCATCCGAACAGGTGTTGCATTTTGCGCAGTACTCAAATGACAGCTGCAACGGCTGCAAGACCCCGCTGTTGGCAGCGGAAAAAATCTTTTCCAGGCCGTTTAAAAACTTCCGGATAAATTCTGTTTCTTCCCTTTCGTTTTGAGGCCGCGTAAGTGTATCGATGGCAACACAGCCATCCAATGATGTACAGTACTTTTTCCGCCACTCCGGCTTCACTTCCGGAAAGTCAGGTTCCATTCCCATTTTGTTGTAAGGAAAGCTGAGCGGCATAAGATCATGCAAATTAACCAACTGTTCAGCTGGTTTGCCTAAATCTCCCGGTTTTAAATCCATGTGGTTCATAAATATATCTCCTGTCACTTATGATTCAGTCCCGGCTGCCGGCGGCACCTGCATATGCGGTGCTGACCAGGCGGCAGATACTTGATTGACTGGTGCATTTTTCAGCTTTTTTTCAATTTGACTGCCGCTTATATTAGGTTCGTTTTCCCAAAGCACTTTATGAAAGGAAAAATATTTGCCTACGTAGTGGCTCATTTTGCTTAAGGGAATATATACCAGGGTAACATCCAGTAAAATAAGATGTATGACCAGCGCTGTATCAGCCGCAGCTGAAAGGGTCATAATTCCTGCCGTCACTTGCCGGGCATGATCAAAGGTCAGATCAGTTCCCCATACTGCTATTCCGCTGGTCAGAGCAGCCAGCAGCAGCAGCAAGTTAAAGTATTCCAGAGGGGTGGTATACTTTTTAAGCACCGCATCAAAAACTCTGCGAATCAAAAGCAATGCTGCTCCGGCAGTCGTTATTGCCCAACCGGTTATACCGGTAAATACAGTCAAATAATAGAGAAAGGCGGTCCATAATGAGGCGTGATCGCTGACCGCTGCCCCTGCCAAATCTGTTAATGCCCCGGCAATCAAAAGAATGATCCAGGCCATCAAAAAATATATCCCCAGGTGAAAAGCGTAGGAAATCCACCACAATGATTTTTGATTATCAAAAAGCTTTTTGATAAAAAGCATTTCTTTCATCATATCGACCAGCTCTGAAGCTTTGGAAACCTGGCGCGGTTTACTCCACCATTCCGGTTCTTCCATGTAGGAGCCTCCGTATTTATGGCGACCTTTTTCCGAGGGGACCGGATAGAGTTCCATTCTCCCATGTAACGGCATTTTTGCATATTGATATGCCTTATTGACTGATAAACCAATAAACAACAGCACTGCAGCGATAACTGAAATACTCAATAGCACGGTTTTTCTCTCCTTTGATTGTGAATTGTTTCCCCTCGTACTTCTTTTTCAGTTTATGAAAGTCCGCTAACTTTGTAAAATTGGATATTCTTATTGTCACGATAACAAATTCATTATCATTAAAAGGAAATGCCCTGATAAATACGGACTGCTCCGAATCCTCAACAAGTTAAATTATCTGGTTCTCCAAAGGGGCTTGTCATAACAAGGTTTAAAGAAGTAGGATAGAAAAGAAGCACTTTTTTGAGAGGAGACTTCAGGTGAGACTCGGAATAGATATCGATAATACCATAACCTACACCACTGAAACGATAATGCATTATGCCTTCAATTTCGGCAGAGAAAGAGGTTTAAATATCACTCCCGATTACAATCATTACTACCTGGAAGACGTACTGGGCTGGGATAAGGAAACGGCTGAGCTGTTCCTTAATGAAAATCTGCAGGAAATATACTGCAGCATACTGCCCAAGGAAAAAGCTTCCGATGTTATCCGGGAACTGAAAAAAGACCATGAAATAATCCTGATCACTTCCCGCAACCGCAGATTTCACAATGTTGAACAATTGACTGCCGAGTGGCTGCATAAAAATGGGATAGTATATGACCAGCTGATTTTAAACACTACCTACAATATGCATTTTTTCAGCAAACTTGAGGTATGTCTTAAACACGGAGTAGATGTGATGATAGAAGACCATTATGAACTGATCAAAGAAATCAGCCCGGTAATACCGGTCATCGCTTTTGACTACCCTTATAACCGGCATCTTAAAAACGATAATATCATCAGGGTCAGAAACTGGATGGAAATCAAACCCTTAATCGATGACCTGTCAAGACGCCGGGCCTGAACAACATCTATTCTTTCCCGTTCAGTTTCTTAAGCAGTTCCTTTAGATACTTGCCGTCTTCTGTACTGATGTTTTGCAGCGCATATTGATTTGCTGTTTCAATAGCCTGGCTTACCGGAGTCCTGAGTTCTTCTCCTTTCAAGGTAAGCATTACGCTTAAGGCCCTGCGGTCACCGGGATCAGGACAACGTCTTATCAGGTCCTTCTGTTCCATGCGGTCTAAAATGCCAGTCACAGTTGAACTGTCCAGGTACATCCTTTCCGCAATCTGTTTCAAAGTCAGGCCGTTTTCGTCCCAGAGGCACTGTAATATCCCGTATTGCCCGGGAGTAACGCCATAGGGTGCCAATTTGGCTTTAAACAGCTGGTGGATTATGTTCTGCGCCCGCGTCAGTGAGAAATTTAAGCACTGTTCCAATTCCATTATGCTTCTCCTTTGCTTTGATAAGCGGTGAACAGGACGCATTCCTGTCCACCGTCCGGGCTTTATCTCAATAAACTGCTGGCGATGCTCATCCTCTGTGCCTCGGAAGTCCCTTCATAAATCTCGGTGATTTTGGCATCCCTGAGCAGTCTTTCTACTTTCTGGCCTTTGCAGTATCCGTAACCGCCAAAAATCTGCACAGCTTTGGAGGCATGTTTAAAGCACATCTCGGCACAGAATAATTTTGCCATTGACGCAGCTTTGCCAAACGATTGTCCCTGGTCTTTCAGCCAGGCCGCATAGTAATACATGAATCTTCCCGCATTGATATCAGTTTCCATATCCGCCAGCATCCATTGTATAGCCTGGTTTTTGGAGATCGGCTTGCCAAACTGGATCCTCTGTTTTGAATATTCCAGAGCTTCATCCAAAGCAGCCTGAGCAATTCCCACCGCCTGGGCGGCGATCCCTATGCGCCCGTGATCCAGGCAGGACATGGCAATCTTTAAGCCGTCGCCTAAGCTGCCGACCAGGTTCTCTTTGGGTACCCGGCAGTCGTGAAAGAATATTTCCGAAGTCTGCGAGGCGCGAATACCCATTTTCATGATATGATTTCCTATGGATAATCCCGGGGTTCCTTTTTCCACTATAAAGGCACTCATGCCCTTTCTCCGGTCCTCCGGATCCGTCCAGGCAAAAGTCACAAAAGTATCAGCGACCGGTCCATTGGAAGTAAAAGTTTTGGAACCGTTAAGCACGTACTCATCCCCGTCAGCCACAGCCCTGGTAGTTGCAGAACCCACATCAGTTCCTGCCCCGGGTTCGGTTAAAGCAAACGCTCCCAAATGTTCACCTTTGGCCATAGGGGTAAGGTATTTCTTCTTTTGTTCTTCATTGCCGAAAAGAGCAATAGGCCCGCAGGCCAGTCCGGTATGTACCGACATGGTAAACCCGGTAGCAGCACAGGAACGGGAAAGTTCTTCCACTGCTATCGCATAAGTCAGGTAGTCGACCCCCGCTCCGCCGAATTCTTCCGGGAAAGGCATGCCCATATAACCCTTTTCGCCAAGTTCTTTGATGACTTCTGCCGGGAAACGGCTGTTTTCATCTATCTCCGCGGCAATGGGATCAACATACTTTCTGGTGAATTCCTTCATATTAGCCTTGATCAATTTCTGTTCATCACTAAGTTTAAAATCCATGTTTTCCCTCCTTGTGCCGCCGGTTTTCCGGCACAGCATTTATTTTAATACTAGGGTTTGTCCATTTAGTTTGTCAACAATTATTTTGCATGCCATCTATTTTTTCAGCTGATCATTTAATCAAGCTTTTTTAGAAAAACATTTTAATGTGAGATACAAAAAAGCAAACCATGCAAGCAGTAACCAGGGGGATAAGAAATGACAACAAGGTCCATTTCAGACTTTTGGTTTCCCGGTGAATGGTCAGCAGGGTAGTGGCGCAGGGGAAATGGAGCAGAGAAAAGAGCATCACGCAGATCCCGGTCATACAAGTCCAGCCATGCTGATCGACCAGCAGGGTTTTCAGACCAGTGAGACTTTGAATTTCCTGCAGGGAACCGGTGGCCATGTAACCCATTATCATCAGGGGAATTACCAATTCATTGGCGGGCAGGCCCAGAATAAAAGCCAGCAATATAATGCCGTCCATTCCCAGCTGGCGGCCAAACGGGTCCAAAAAAGCCGCGATATATCCAAGCATACTCATATCACCGAAGCTGATATTAGCTAAGAGCCAGATGATCCCCCCGGCAGGTGCGGCAACTATTACCGCCCGTGACAGTACAAACAAGGTGCGATCCATAACTGACCTGACAATGATCTGCCCTAAGACCGGTTTACGGTAAGGGGGCATTTCCAGGGCAAAAAAAGCAGGAATGCCTTTAAGCAAGGTCCGGGAAAGCAGAAAAGATACTACCAGGGTCACGGTAACACCTGTCAAGACTGCCGCAACTACTGCCAGAGCCGCAGTTATATTGCCGGCATTCCAAACCATTCCGCCCAAAATGATCACTGCCATAGTTATCAGCAAAGGAAATCTTCCATTGCATGGCACAAAATTATTAGTCAGAATAGCTATCAAGCGTTCCCGCGGTGACTCAATTATACGGCAGGCAATTACTCCGGCAGCATTACAGCCGAACCCCATACACATGGTAAGCACCTGTTTGCCGCAGGAACCTGCCCGGCAAAACAGATTATCCATATTAAAAGCCACCCGCGGCAAATAACCCAGATCCTCCAGAATAGCAAAGAGGGGGAAAAATATGGCCATAGGCGGCAACATAACTGATACTACCCAGGCCAGGGAGCGGTACACCCCCAGGACCAGAAAACCATATACCCAGTCAGGAGTACCGGCCAATAATAATATTTCACCAATGGCCTTTTCCAGGCTGAACAGCCAGGCAGCAAGCAACTGAGACGGGTATTGGGCTCCGCTTACAGTGAGCCAGAGAATTACACCAAGCAGCATCAACATGAATGGATAACCCCAAAGCCGGGAGGTCAAAATGTCATCCAGGCGACGGTCCCAATCCGTGGACGGTGCATTGATTTTGACCACTTTACCGGTAATAAGCTCCGCTTCATTATATATAGTTTTAACTATTTTATCGCTTATTTCCCGATAATCATCTGCCATGACCCTGAGATCAACAGGCTCGGTTTCTATTGCTTCAGCAGGCCTTACGCCCATACCTTATCCTCCGGGCTCATATAAGCAGATAACTTCTCAAGAATGCTGCTGTCTCCATACAGCAGCCTTAAAGCCAGCCAACGGCGGTTAATATTATGGCTTTCCGCCAATCCTTTAAGCTGCCTTTCGATTTGCTGCAATGCCATTTCCACTTCCGGTTCATAAATTATGTTACGCGGACTGACGGTGGTTTTGCCCTCCACCATGTCCCTGATTGCCTCCTTTAAACTGTTTATGCCCCGGCCGCGGCTGGCGACGGCAGCTACTACCGGCACTCCCAATTCCTCCGCCAGCGCTTTTATATCGATCGAAATGTGTTTGCGCCTTGCTTCATCAAGCAGGTTTACGCAGACGATCAAATCAGAGGTAATCTCCAGAATCTGCAGAATGAGATTCAGATTGCGCTCCAGGCAGGTAGCATCTGCTACAACTACTGTAGCCTGAGGCCTGGCAAAACAGATAAAATCCCGGGCACTTTCTTCTTCGGGTGAATTAGCCAGCAGCGAATAAGTGCCGGGCAAATCAACAATATTGTATTCCTGCTGCTGATAAAAACAGGAACCGCGCGACAGTAAAACGGTTTTGCCCGGCCAGTTGCCGGTATGCTGTCTAAGCCCGGTCAGAAGGTTAAAGATCGTGCTTTTGCCGGTATTGGGATTCCCCGCCAGAGCGATTACCGGAGGTTCTTGCCCGGGCGGATCCTTTGGCAGCTTGAATAATTGTGCTTTACCCAACTATATCGCTCCGTTTCATTCTACCAGGATATTATCGCTTTGCTCTTTTCTTAAAGCTATCATAGTGCCGCGGACCAAATAAACAGCCGGTCCCCCGCCCGGCCTTCTCCGCACTGTCTCCACCAGAGTGCCCGGAACAAAGCCCAGATCCATTAATCTCCGGCGTACAATTCCTTCCGCATCGATAAAATATATTTTCCCCCGGGCCTTGACCGGTAAATCAGTCATTTTAAGCACTGCCGCACCTCTTGATTTATAGCTGTATGCAACTACTTTATAATAAGCAAGACCACACTGAGATGTGACATAAAACAAATGCTACCATGATATAACCTTTTTCACCGTCATGTTTAAGTGCTATCATATCTAAAAAGGGCATCGCATATAATAATAATTGATTGATTTCTGAGGTTAAATAAACAAGCTGTAATTGACCTGGCAAGCTGGCCTGGGTTTGGTCCGGGCACTTAAAAATAAACTGTTTATGAACGGAGGAATACATGGAACTGAAATACGGCCTCAATGATCGTCCCGGTTGGATAGAAATGCTGCTGTTCGGCCTGCAGTGGCTGGCAGTTGTTATTCCTTCAATTTTGATTGCGGGTAAGGTTATGGCCGGGTTTCATTATGACGATAGCGGCAGTCAGATCATTTACCTGCAAAAAATATTTTTCATTACCGGCCTGCTGTTTTTCGGGCAGGTTTTGGCCGGCCACCGTCTGCCCATCATCACCGGACCGGCAACCGTTTTGTTAATAGGCATTTTAGCCAGTCAGGGTGCCACGATAAATACCATTTACACCTCGGTTTTTATCGGTGGTCTGCTCCTGACTCTGCTCAGTATAAGCCGCTTGTTCAATTACCTCAAACGCTTGTTTACTCCCCGGGTAATCGTGGCGGTCCTGATTTTGATCGCTTTTACCTTAACGCCCACTATTTTAAATATGCTGCTGGATACAGGCGGCGCAGCCGCCCCGGCTGCCAATCTGGTTTTTGGCCTTTCAGTAACTTTGCTGATGTTTGTTGCGGCGCGTATTTTGACCGGGATATATAAATCGCTGATAATAGTTTTTACCATGCTGATCGGCAGCCTGGCTTATATCCTTATTTTTGCCATCCCTGAAGCGGCAAGTATGTCAGAGTTACCGGCTCTGGCATTCTTCTTCAGCAATTTCGTCACAGCTCCCTCTTTAGATCCCGGGGTGCTGGCTGCCTTCCTGATTTGTTACCTGGCTCTGGCTATCAACGATGTAGCTTCTATACAGTCGGTGGGAGAATTCCTCAACCTTGAAGATTTGCCGGAGCGCGTAAAACATGGTGTAGCTTTTACCGGCCTGGGTAACATGCTGGCCGGTTTTTTCGGAGTCATCGGCCCGGTCAATTACTCTATCGGCCCCGGCTTTATCGTCTCCACCAACAGCGCTTCCCGCTTTACTCTTTTGCCGGCCGGATTCGGCCTTCTTTTGCTGTCTTTTTCGCCGCTGGTGATCGGCTTTTTTGGCAGTATACCTTCGGTAATGGTGGGCAGTGTTCTCATATATCTGATGAGTTCCCAAATCGCGGCCGGCTTAATGCTGGCCCGGCAAAACAACTGCCTGAACAGTTTTGATGATGCCCTGATTTTGGCTTTGCCGGTCATACTGGGAGTAATTACTGCATTTATGCCCGCTGAAGTGCTGGCAGTTATCCCTGCCCTTTTAAAGCCGCTGTTGGGCAATGGTTTTGTGGTAGGCCTGCTGGCAGTCCTGTTCATGGAGCATATAGTTTATACTGATCGATCAAAATAAACAGCAGGAATATGCCAGGCAAAAAATACTTATTATGAGGTAACAGGATGGATCCGGAACGCAGTTTGCAGCGCACCACACTGGTCGTTGTAATGACAACTTCTTTTGCCAGCACCTTTTTGGGCAGTTCCATTAATCTGGCCATCCCGGCCATTGCTGCTGATTTTTCCAGCGGGGCCGTCCTCATCAGCTGGATAGTTACCAGTTATTTGCTGGCTTCTGCCGCCCTGCTTCTGCCCTTTGGACACCTGGCTGATATGATCGGCCGCAAAAGGTTATATGTGACCGGCACCTTTCTGCTGGGCATATCCACTCTGTTATGCGTCTTTGCTCCCTCAGCCAATATTTTAATTATTCTGCGCATCTGCCAGGGACTGGCCAGCTCGATGATATTCGGCACCGGCATGGCCATCTTGACTTCTGTTTATCCTCCCCGGGAGAGGGGCCGCGTTCTGGGCCTCAGTTCCGCCGCCACCTATATAGGCCTTTCGGTCGGCCCCGTTGCTGGTGGCTGGATGAGCGGTGCTTTTGGATGGCGCAGCATTTTCCTGGCAGTTTTTATAATCTGTACCCTGGCCTGCGGGCTGGCAATTGCCAAACTGAAAGACGACTTCAATGGTTTGGCCGGTCAGCAGTTAGATACTACCGGCAGTCTCTTATACGCCTTTGGTTTAACAGCTTTTTTATTTGGTCTTTCATCTTTGAACAGTTTGCTGATGGCACCGGTATCAGCCATAGCAGGAGCTGTTCTTCTGGTCCTGTTTGTGCTTTATGAGCTGAGAAAAATCGACCCCATATTAAATATGAGAATTTTTAAGAACAACCATCGTTTCACTTTTGCCAATCTGTCCGCCATGATAAATTACAGCGCCATGTTTGCCATCAGCTTTATCCTGTCCTTGTATCTACAGTTAGTATCCGGCTTTCCTTCCCAGACGGCCGGCTTTATTTTACTGGCGCAGCCGGTCTGTATGGCAATCTTCTCTCCCCTGGCCGGAAGGATTTCGGACCGCCGGGATCCGGGGATCGTATCAGCCTTCGGCATGGGCCTCAGCGGTCTGGGGCTTATGATATTCATCTTCTTGTCTCCGCAGTTTCCGGTCTGGCTGATCGTTGCCAACTTAATTTTAATAGGGATCGGCGTAGCATTCTTTGCCTCCCCCAACAGCAATGCCATTATAGGCTCAGTGAGCAAGGAATTTTACGGAGTAGCTTCATCTTCGTTGGGAACAGCCCGTATAATCGGTCAGGCACTCAGTATGGCCATCGTAACATTATTGACCGGCTTTTTTGTCGGCAATATCACCCTGGCTGATGCCCCTGCGCAGCAGCTGCTGCTAAGTTTCCGGACTGCCTTTATCCTCTTCAGCATTTTAAGCCTCTTCGGCATCTGGACATCTCTGGTCAGCACCAAAACCAAACCGCAAAAAGCCGTATCTTTTTGATCCGGATCGACAAAAATACTTATTAGTTATTTAAATATTCAAAATATTTAAGCAGGATTGCATATCTCATGCAGCGAATTATTTTTGTATTAAATTATTTCAGAAATATATCGCACTTAATATATCAATTTTATGCAAGGAGGGATATTCGAGCGGTTGTTTCAGCAATAATTATAAATTACATGGAGGTGTATTCATGGCTAAAGACAGACATATGATTAACCAGGTGACTTTTCCGCAAATGTTAAATGATTCCGTAGTACGTTACGGTGACCTGCGCTGCCAGTGGTGGAAACCCACACCCGATACTCTTCAGTCCCTCACTTATGCCCAGGTTGGCAGAATAGTAAAAGAGCTGGCCTGCGGCCTGATGAAAATGGGGTTTGAGAAACAGGACCGCGCAGCAATAATGAGCGCCACCTGCCCGCAGTGGATGTGGGCGGATTTTTCCATTCTCAATGCGGCTGGTATAACAGTTACTATATATCCGACCTTGTCCGTCAAAGAGATGGTTTTTATCGTCAATGATTCCGGCAGTAAGTTCCTATTTGTCCGGGATGAAGTGACCCTGCAGAAAGCTCTGGACGGATGGGATCAAATGCCCACCCTGGAAAAAATTATAGTTATGCGCCCCGGGTATGTTTCCACCAGCGACAATGTGCTCAGCATAGATGACGTAAAAGAATTGGGTGTAAAATACATGATGCAATATCCCAATGCCTATTACGAGCGCTGGACTTCGGTAGGCCTGACGGATCGGATGAGCATCGTGTACACTTCCGGAACTACCGGACAGCAGAAAGGGGCCGTTCACACCCACTTAAGCATGAATGCTGCCAATGCACTGGATTTCCGTTTAATACCTCCGGCATCCAGTGATGACATCTGGCTGTCATTCCTGCCCATTGCCCATACCTACGAAAGGCAGTGCGGCCATTTTATGGCTCTGCAGTGCGGCGCCACCATCGCTTATGCCCAAGGCACTTCTACCATAGTAGCCGATATCATGACCTTTAATCCCACCGTATTTATGTCGGTCCCGCGTATATATGAGCGGATATTCATGACTTTAAAAGAAATGACTTCCGCCGATCCGCAAAGAGCAGCCATTTTCGAAGAAGCTTTGAAGGTCGGTCTGGAGGTTACGGAAGCCAGGGCTGATGAAAACGGTTTTGTAGACATGTCTGAAGGCATTGATTTTACCGCCGGCCTGGACCCAGAATTAAAAGAAAAATATCTTAAATTTGATGAACTGGTATTCAGCAAAGTCCGGGCTTTTCTGGGCAAAAATTACCGTTTTGCCTTTTCCGCCGCCGGCGGACTTCCCGCCGACCTGTGCAAAATATATATGGCTATGGGTATCAGGATAATCGAAGGTTACGGTTTGACTGAAACCTGCAATACCATAAACCTTAATATCCTGAACAAGATCCTGCCCGGTTCAGTCGGCCCGGCAGCAGCAGGTATAGAAGGCCGGATCGCCGAGGATGGGGAATGGCTGGTCAGAGGCGACAATATCATCCGCGAATACTGGAATAACCCTGAAGCTACCCAAGAAGCATTCACCGAAGATGGATTCTTTAAAACCGGGGATATCGTAGAGATGCTGGCTGACGGTTATATAAAGATCATCGACCGCAAAAAAGGCATAATCGTATTGGACACCGGCAAAAACGTCCCCGCAGCCAAAGTGGAAAACCTGTTTTCACTGTCCAAATGGGTGGATCAGGTCCTGGCCATAGGAGACGATAAAAAATATATCGGCGCACTGGTGGTACCCAGTTTCGATGCCTTTGCCGCCTATTTCAAACAGGCCGAGATCCCCTTTGACGAAAGCGCCCTGGAATATATGGGTGAAGGCGCCGAGCGGGTCTGCATAAAAGTGGGAGATGATTTCATCGCAATCCCCCGCCTGCAGGAACTGGTCAAAGAAATGATCGATGAAGCCAACCGGCAGTTAGAAGAACATGAACAGATCAAGGAATATGTCATCATCAACCGCAAATTTACCGAAACCGCCGATGAAGTAACACCCACACTTAAGCTGAAACGCAAAGTGATATTGGGCAACTTTAAAGCAGATGTCGATAAATTGTTTCAGTAGTTAGTCAGGGGACCATTCACTCAAGCGATACAGGGGAAAATACTATCTTCCCCTGCATCGCTTGGAGCCGGGAATTCGCCTCACGCCTCACGCCTCACTGTTTAACTATTTAACTTTTTTAAAATGCTCCTTGATGATATTAATGATTTCTTTTCTGACCGATTCGGTTTTTATTTTTTTGAAAGCATCCGGATCAGGAAAGATCCCGGCTTTATTTTTGCGCACCAGAATCACTTCGTCGAAAATAAGTTTGTCATCTTTGGTGACCTTGACCCGGGTTTCGTAATCTTTTGCACCTTCCAGCTTTTTCCCCTTTACCGGAGTAGTTTTTAAAACTTCAAAATCAACTTTCATAAACTATTCCTCCTGCCGTCGATCATTAAAGATTTCTTAAACTTGACTCAATAGTAATAGAATAAATTCTACATCAATAAAGCAATTCCTCTGTTAACATTGTGAAAGTTTGGAGGGCATGTTTTAAAAAAATACCTGTCTTCATTATAGTTTATCGGTTTGGTTTATGCTTTCACGTGCTGCTGTACCCGCTTAATTTTTCGCTGATAATGTCGAATAAATGATATATACCCCTATATTTTTTATGAAAAAATTGGTATGATTAATAAAGGATATTTGTCACTTATTTTGCCTTTTGTACTATGTTTTGGATGAGGATTTGCAGCATGAAAAATATCAGGAAGTTTGTCGATAATCAAAAAGGCTTTACTCTGGTTGAAATCGTAGTGGCATTGCTTATAATCTTTATTTTGGTTATAGCATTTGTCCCTATGTATGAATATATTGCCCAGGCCATGAACAGCAATAAATATAAGCAAGTGGCAACCGGCCTCGCCAACAGCGTTATCGAGGAAATGCGCGCCTTGCCGTATATCGTCAAAGATACCGATACCGGTCAGGTAGTTACTGATCCTGATGTACCGCAACTCGGGATACAAGGCGGGAACCCTCCCGGAAGTATACCGGCCACCCAGACCCGGGAAGTGGATGGTAAAACCTATACCATAAAAACCAGGGTTTACTGGGTCGCAAAAGATGACAACCCGGCGGCCTACAAAAAAGTCAAAGTAACCGTCCAATGCCCCAGTGCTTTTAAAGGTGATGTCACCGTCAGCTCAGATTTTTTCACGCTGGCCTCCCAGGAAGGGGAAGCGGAAGTCTTTGAGTCAGGCCATGTTTTAGTCCATATACGTGATAATGACGGAAATGACTGGTCATCTCCTGAAATACAGATCAAGCTCGCCTCCGGTTCCATGGAAGAAACCGGCTACACCGAATACGGCCAGGTCCTGTTTGGCATTATCCCTGCCGGCACCTACACTGTTTCGGCGCAGCTGCCCTCTGATCTGGTTACCAGGCCCGATATCACTTTAAACTCAGGCTGGATCGAGCAGAGTGATATTACCGTAACCAATCTGACTACCACCGATGTATATTTTGACATCGAATATCCTGCCGAATTCAGCCTTACCCTGAATGATGCAACTACCGGGGATACGATCAAAGGCCACGGGGTATTGGGCCTGAACTGGAACGACATATCGATCTCCTCGGACTCTTTTGATGAAGACAGTTTTTCCGGCGATAAGCTTTCTTGCGGTGATCTTTGGCCTGGCGGAGTATATTCCATCAGCCTGTATGACGTGTTGGACAGCAGCACATATAAGGCATACTACCCTTACAACATGGCCGACAGCACCGCTGAAAGCAAGCCGCAGTTAAACGGCAGTGCCTGGGACGGTACACTGTGTGATCCCGGTACTGTGACCGAACTGACTCTTGCACTGCAGTCAGCCCTGAAAGTTCATTTGATCGCTGACGCCGCTGCAATCGAAACTGATACTGATGAAGAAGGGGACCTTACCTGGATATGGTTGGATGAAAGCGGCAACGAAAACAATGCATTTCAGGTTTCAGGCACCAATCTTTCTGATTTTTATAACTCCGGCAGTCCGGCAATCGAATTTGCCGGTGCTGAAACCCTGCAGATTGATTATCCGGTCTGTCATGATAATTTCACCATCCTTTTAAAGGTCAAACCTTCCGTCGAGCATGAAATTGATGATCAATTAGACTACGGCTACGGCGGGGTATATAACCAGCACTATCTGTTATGGCCTAATCATGGCGGAGATTTAAACGCAGGTGAAGGCATCTCCCTGGGAACCAACGGTATTTCCAACTATGAACACGGCAGTGATTATATGCCGGCTACAGCAGTCTATAGCGGTCCGATCCCGGCCGATGAGTTCAGTGTCATCGGCACTCGTTATGAGAGTCTGCAGCCTTCTGTATACTTTAACGGCTATTGGGTAACCACCGGCGGGTATTCGGCGCGTTCACACGTATACTCCCCCACTGATATCGGCGGAGGTCCATACGGGTATTATTACGGTTCCCTGGCTGAACTCCTTATCTACGATTATCCGCTGAGTGATGATAATATAAGCTTGATAAGTGACTATATGGCCGACGAATGATTGACCACAGTCATTATCAATTCATGTAAACAGGGGAAGGAGCTTTAATATGGTGCCAGGACCTGACTTCAAATCACTTAATAACCAAAAAGGTTTGACTCTGGTGGAACTGCTGCTGGTGCTTGCCTTGCTGGGATTGGTACTGGCAGGCATATACCAGTTCTTCTTCTTTACCAACCGCACTTATTCAAACACGGAAAGCCAGAGTATCAGTATCCAGGAAGCCAACCTGTTTATAGCGAACATCGAAAAAGATATACGCTCCGCCTCCCAGCCCAACAGTCTGACTACTGCCGTCCGGGTATTGAATTCCGCCGGCTCGCAGTCAAGGAAAGGCCAGCAGGTGGATATATACCGGTATAACGCCGACACCAGTTTATATGAACGGGTATCCTACAAAATTGACGGGACTGAACTCTTGAAAGGATCCGTCACTTCCGCCAGCCAGGTGTTAACTGCCAGTCCGCAATATGGTACGATCACCCAGTGGGAGACAATTGTAGCCAACATCAACGACTACGAAGACAATGAATTTTTGTTTATCGATGCTTCAGACGACGGCACTGTTACCAGTGAACGCCGTCTGATAAAAGTCGAGCTTAAGATTCTTGCCCCGGATACCAACCGTCCCCTGAATTTCCAGACCTCCTGCTTAAGCCGCAGCGGCCGTTCAACGACTTCCCAAATCGCAGCAGGAGATACCACAACCATAACTATTGTACCGGTAACCGGTATTACTATAACCGACGAGTCAGGCAGTGAAATTGAAACCATCAACACTGACAATCAGGGACAGACCATAAGCGTTACAGCCGTGGTTGCTCCGGAAGATGCCGACAAACCAACTGTAAACTGGTCGGAGAACAGCAGCTGGGTAACTCTTGGGGAGACTTCCACCGATTCCGGTGAACAACAGACCATCACTTTAACTGCCAATACCAGTTCCGGCTGGGGCGATCCAAGTACAAGAACCACAACCATTACGGTACACTCCACAGACAACAGCAATATTACCAAAACACTGACCATAACCCAATCCAGAAAACTGGTGACCGGCATCATCATAACCGACCAGTATGGCACTATAATCAACAGTATTACAGTGAGCAAGCAAGCCCAGGATATCATTGTTACAGCTGTCGTCTCACCTGAGGATGCTGACAATAATGATGTAACATGGTCTGAGAACAAAAATTGGGTCTCTTTAGAAAAAAGCACCACCAGTTCCGGCGAACAGCAGACAATCAGTCTGACCGCCAATAATAAAAATGCCAGAACAGCAAACATTACGGTGCAATCCGCTGACGGGAACATTGAAACAACCCTGACCATAACGCAGAACAAATAAACTAAGTTGAGTCACCTTTTAAGGGGGAAAATCCAATGAGCAAGTATATAAAAAATCAGCGCGGCCTGGCGTTGCCTATGGTAATGGTCCTGTCCATAGTCATCATCCTGCTGGCTTTTACCGCCATGAACTTGGTTGATAACCAGACCCTGATGGTAAACAGGCATCAGCAGCAGGAAAAGGCGCTCCATTATGCCGAAGCCGGAATTTACAGATACATCAATGCATTGAATGATGACAACTATTTCTATAACACTGAAGAAAGCGAAGATCTGGAGACCCCTACCGCTTTTGAATCGGGCTCTTATGAGATCCACATAACCCCTCCCACTGCCGCAGATCCCGTAGTGACCATACGCTCGACCGGCTGGGCGGAGAATTATCCCGATATCACCAAGACTCTGGAAGTAAGAGTATACAAAAGGGAATTTGTACAAAATATCTACTGCAGCAATGATGAAGGCGACGCCTGGTGGGTTCAGGGAGATGAGATCGACGGGCCTGTACATACCAACGGGCAGCTTCATATCGATGGTACATCAGGAAGTGGAAGCACCGGTCCCATTTTTCATGATGCCCTTACATACTCGGGCAATGCACCTGAGATAAGATCCGGCACGGAAAGCTTTCCGGATGATTACCCCAAAAAGGTAAGCCCCATGGTGTTTCCGGCCACCAACAGTTCGCTTAAGACACTGGCTCAAAACGGCGGGATCTATCGTAATGGGCGTACCTGTATCTATCTCACCGGCAGCAGTATGATCATCCGCAACCAGAAAGGCACTGCAGAAACCTTGACTCTGCCTTCCAACGGAGTAATATACATCGACGGAGGCACCAGCGACAACAAATGGGCTAATCTGACTGCCGGTGATGTATTTGTTGCCGGTCAGCTGGACGGGCGTTTAACCATAGCCGCGGCCAATAATATTTACATAACTGACCGTAACCCGACCCAGAACTGGCCCAGCACTGCATCGTGCGGCGGTTTGACCTACGCGGGAAGTGATGACATGCTGGGACTGATCGCCGGCCGGTATGCATATATACTGCACCGGGGGTGGCCTGGTTTTTCTACTGGTTATTCCAGTAATAATTACAGCACCAGCAGTTCCAGTACCGACGTTGCCCCGAACAATATAACTATAAAGGCAGCTATTTTTGCCTTGAATGGTTCATTCGGTTTCGAGGATTATACCAGCGGCCTCAAAAATACCATAACCTTGCTGGGCTCAGTTACGCAGCGCGAAAGGGGAGCCGTGGGCACCTTTGATTCGTGGTCAGGCAATCCTGTAAGCGGTTATGAAAAAAGTTACAGTCACGATGAACGCATGCTCTATGACATGCCGCCCCACTTCCTGGAGCCGATGAACAGCGGCTGGGAAATCCGCAGCTGGCGTGAAACGGCCGGAAGCTAAAACCCTCCCGGCTGCCTCCTCTTAATTTTCACACATCAAATATAATATTATAAAATTTTGTCTGCTATTGGGAAAAAATATAATTTTCCCTATTTATTTCTTATTGATATGGTGGTAATATTACTAATATATTATTTCGCCAGAAAATTTGCACTTATAACTAAAGCTAGCATTATATCAATATCTTTCCTTTATTCCCTACTCTATTCTCACCAACGTAAAAAGAAAAAGTTGCACTCCTGGCTCAGATTTTTTGTGCTTTTTTTTAATTAACCGCATACTTCTGTAAAGGAGACTGATACATGAGTAAACGTTTTGCTTCACTGCATAGCAATGATAATGGTGAAAGAGGCTTTACACTGGTTGAGATCTTGACAGCCATGGTTATACTCTTAATAATTGTTACGGCTTGCTTTCCTTTATTTACTCTGGCCACCAAAATCACGCATGATAATAAAGCTCGAACGATTGCAACCGAATTAGCTGCAAGGCAATTGGAACAGACATTAGCACAAGTAACTTCCAGCAACTATATAAATGACGGTGACGATCCGGTTACGGCCCCGCTTAATCCTGGTGTCTCAGCAATATTTTACTTTGATGATGCCGGCAATCGTATAGCTGAACGTGATGCTAACTCTCGCTATGCTCGTTTTGAAGGTCGTAAGATTGTTGAATGGGTAGATGACCCTGCAGATGGATTACTTTCTGATAATACTAATATAGATAACATGCCTTTTGACTATAAGCGTTTGATTATTGAGGTTTCAAGTCCTTCTCTTTTTACTGGCGCTGTTACCAAGCAGGCTAACTTTGATACCTTTGTCGCCCGCGAGGGGTCTGATTCCCCCCTGGCAGGGGTTATGATTGAAGTAGTTAGAGGCTGGACCGATGAAGACGGCAATCGCGTCCCCCTTGAAGGTGTTACTGTCACCTTAGAAGGAGACAGCACCAGCGAATCTGCTGTAACCAATGCCTACGGCCAGGCTTTATTCCCAATAAATTTTCCTAATGATAATACGGCTTATTCTTTTTCCGTTCAGACTGAATGCAGCGGAATGATTCCGCGGCCAGATCAAATTGCCGGTGTAGCTGTTGAGGCTCGTCCTTATTCTACCAGCTTTGTCCAGGTCGAAATGGAGGAACCTGCTGCACTTACTCTAAGTTTTGCCCCCAGCCTGTCTGATGTTGTAATTACACTTGACGGCGGAGCTATTATGGGAGGAACGAAGAACGTAACCTTGACAGCCGGAGATAGCAGCGTTACTTTTAACAATCTTTGGCCAGCAGGCATAGGTTCTGAGGGGAGTACTTGTGAAGGAGGAACTTACACCCTTAATATATCACCTTTAATGATATACAGTGCTCTGCCTGATGCAGGTGTTTTTTCCCCTGATGTTGATAATGCATGGTCTTACCAGGAGAATTATACTACAGATACTTTAACTGCTCCTGCCTGGGTCGCATTGAATACTCAGTTTCAAGCAGGTGACACAGGTTCTCATCGTCTATCTTTAGACGGACCAATAGATATTACCCCTTTTCAACCAGCATCAGCTAATATTACTGCTGCTCTTGCTGCCTCTTTCAGTGAATTCTCTTTATCCGATTATAATGAGCTGAGCACTGATTTTCCACTGGTTTATCTGGGCGAGGAAAATGCAGAGTTAAATATTGACAGTGATTGGGAACCATTAATTCTTGCTAATCAGCTCAATTCAGGTTATCTGGAGGATGAAATCACAATTAATAATGATTACTTATCCAAAATGTTCAAGTTGCGTTTTGACACTAATCCAGACATAGGTACTTTTTATTTCCGTACCTTTAATATCAGGTGTTCTTACAGCATTGGCAACATACAGTTTACTGAACCGGGAGAAAACCTGACCATAAAAGTATCCGGTGATTGAATCTTATGCTAGGAGGTAAATAAGCTTGAAGATCTTTCTCATGGGCAGAATGAAAGCGATATATCGGAACCAGGGTTTTACCGTAATTGAGGTTATAATTGTATTAGCATTAATGGCAATTGTTCTGATTCCTGCCATTAATGCAATATCCGTCACGAATCATTCCTGGATTCACAATGATTCAATAAATCCGTATATAGCGCAGGCCAATACAGCTATGACCTGGATCAGCCGGGAAATCCGCGGAGCGGCTCAACCCTCCAATTCAGCGAATTCTGTGATCGTAGAAGATAGCGGTCAGCGTCTAATAATATACCGATACAATGAAAACAGCTCTGTTTGGGAAAAGGTCGTTTATCAGGTCAACGCCAATAAATTAAGCCGGATTGTACTTTCCAACGCTGATCCGGCTGTTATCATAAGTACTGCTATCCCCGCCGGAAGTAATGCTGGCTGGAACAGCCTTCTGGATGGTATAACCAGCACTCCGGTGTTCTCTCTCAACGGTTCCCGCACCGTTAATGTAAACCTTCAAGTTAGCGATACCGGGCGTGATAATCCTCGCTTCTCTCCTTTCTCGGTCGCTTCCACCTATCTGGTCAGAAGTCGGGAAGTCGGGGCCATAACCGGAGATCCTGTTTCGGAAGTAACTACGCCACCCGTTGTTGCTGTACGAAAGGTTGTACTCGATGTTGACCAAGCAACATTAAGAATCTTAGGTGTCAAGGAAGCAACATTAACGGTTACTGTTTGGCCTGCGAATGCCACAGATAAATCAGTTACTTGGACTACTTCTCATCCAAGTTGGGTAACAGTAACTCCAATCAACAACGGAAACCAGGCCATAATAAAGGTCATAAAAACAAAAGCTGATTTTACTTCGATTCAGTGGAATTTGTTTCGGGTTACATACTTTCCTCCGGATGTTACTATTACTGCTACCCCGAATGGCGGAGGGAATAGCGATAACTGTACAGTAATCATTAGAAAGAATGCATAGCAGGGGGTACAATAATGGAAAAAGGGAAATCAACTATGATATCCTTAAAAAAGCAACAAGGAGCAGCACTGCCACTGGTACTGATAGTGATGATACTTATGATTATTTTGTCAGCGGCAGCTTACATGGTCAGTCAGGGGAATACGGGCATTGTGACCATGGCAGCAAGCAATGAAAAAGCTCTCTATGCTGCGGAGCAAGGCTATAATAAGACTTTATGGCAGCTGAATAGTGGAGAAAACTTTTTAAGTGCACTTACTCCGACTGAAACTGAATATGATGGACAGGATTATAATTTATATGGACTTCCTTCCGGTGCAAATTACCGCGTGAATATATTGGTACCGCTGGTAGTGATAGCAGGACAAGCGGATGAGGTCGAAGATAATACCCGTCGGATCATACGTTCTACCGGTTGGGATAGCCGTTACCCGGATCGACTGCGTTCTATCGAAGTAGAAGTATATAAGAAAACCTTTACTCAATTTGTAATGGCTAATGATTCTGAAAAAACCAAAGACGGCACTACGCTCTATTGGTTAACCAATGATTCAGTATATGGCCCTTTACATACCAATGACACATTATACGTTGGACCTAATACCCCAGTTTTCTATGGACCAGTAACTTATAAGAACAGTATCAATATTACTCCCACTGAAAATATTTACAATCCGGCTATTTTTCGCCAGGGTAATGCGAAGACAGGGGATGAGCTTGCTTTTGGCAGCAGTCTGAATAATTTAAAGGCTTATGCCCGCATCGATGGACATTATTATAATGGCCGCACCTGTATTTATTTGTTGGCAGACGGAGGTTATAATGTTCGTTATTGTGATCAAAGCACCAATCCCGTCCGCTGGTATTATAATAATGTAGAGTATCGTTTTGTAGAAACAACCGATGGGAATCCTTCTAATTTGATAAATTCTAATCATTGGAGAATTGCTGAGCTTGAAAATGAAGCAGCAAATAGCACGAGCGCCACTATGTATCAAAAAATATTCCGTAATGAAAACGGGGTTATTACAGGAACAACAAATTTTTCTTCTTTTTCAGCTTTAGCAGCTTCGGTGCCTTCCTTGTCATTGCCAAACAACGGAGTTATTTATGTTGATGGAAGTACCGGAGAAGGAAATAGCGAGGGGCTATTAGGGGATTACACACAGGCTGTTTCAAAATATGATTACGCTCTGGGGAATGTATTTGTATCAGGTAAATTGAATGGTCGTCTCACCATTGCCGCAGCTAACAAGATTTTCATTACCGCTCATAATCCCTGCGATTGGAGAAAACCTGCATTTAATGATAGTAACTGGTATGATAGCGACCCCGGTCTGAAATATGCCAATACTACCTTTACGCAAAAATTTGTAGACGGCGAATGGTCATATACTGAAGTTGGAGGGAGCAGTGGGAAGGATATGCTGGGATTGGCCGCTGGCAATAATGTCTCAGTTATGCATTATAACTGGCCGTCACAATATAATAACTATAATTGCTATCTTACTACTACTAATTTAAGTGATTATGATAACTACAGCTGGACATTCTTAAATTCAACCTATGTACCAGTTGATCATTCACCCCCTGATGATGTTTATATTCAGGCCGCAATTTATGCTCAGGAAGATTCCTTCGGCTATGAAGCTGCTCAGCTGGGTCTGGATATTACGGGCAAGGGCACTTGCTATATGGTTGGATCAATAGCCCAGAAGTATAGGGGAATGCAGCGTAGTTGGGGGAAAGGTTACTATAAAAATTATAGCCATGATCCTCGTTTGTTATATGATTCACCGCCTCATTTTCCTGATCCTGCAAATACTGGTTGGTATTCTTCTCGCTGGGATGAGATTAATAACCACATTCAATAAATGCTAAAATATAACCAAATACTAATAGAAAAGTGATTTTTCTATAAGGAGGAATATTTAACAGTGCAATTAGACCAGATCTTAAAAGCAGCGGTCAGGAAAGGAGCTTCGGATGTACATCTGTCTCCCCTGACTCCGCCGATCATCAGACTGAATACCCGTCTGATCAAACTGGATAATTCGATCTTATCGAAAGAGGAAATGGAACAGACGGCCTTGTATATTTTAGGCCTGGATGATTATAAAGTGTTTGACAAGCAGGGTGAAATCGATACCTCCTATCAAATCGACGGGGTGGGTAATTTTCGCATTAATATTTACCGGCATCGTGGAATGATCGCGATCGCTGCCAGGATCATCAAGACTGAGATCCCTTCCCTGGAGTACCTGGGACTGCCTGAGACCGTCGGCGCCCTGGCGCGCTATCCCAGCGGGCTGGTCCTGGTGACCGGTCCCACCGGCAGCGGGAAATCTACTACTCTGGCCTGTATGATCGATATCATCAATCGTGAGCGTGCCTGCCATGTCGTCACTCTGGAGGATCCGATCGAGTACATACATCAGAACAAAATGGGTTATATCACCCAGCGGGAAATCGGAATGGACAGTCAGGATTTCAATCTGGCATTAAGGTCCTCCCTGCGCCAGGATCCGGATGTGATCATGATCGGTGAGCTGCGGGACCTGGAAACCATCTCCACCGCTATTACTGCAGCGGAGACCGGTCATCTGGTACTGGCCACCCTGCATACTATAAATGCTGCCCAGACCGTGGAACGGATGGTGGATGTTTTCCCCTCCTACCAGCAGCAGCAGATCCGTATCCAGCTGGCCAACTGCCTGCGGGCAGTCGTATCACAGCGCCTGCTGCCTGAAAAAAACAATGAACGTATGGTAGTAGCCACTGAACTTATGATATGCACCAGTGCCATCCGCAATCTGATCAGGGATGGAAAATATCACCAGATACCCAACGCTATTTTTACCGGTACCAAATTCGGTATGCTTACCATGGAAACATCCCTGCAGAATTTGATCGACCTGGAAATGATCGATGCTGGTTTCATCAATCAAGAGAAAAATACTGACACCCAACTCCTGGATGCGCTCAGTTCCGGTTCCGTACCGGTGATCAAACCGGTGCCGAGGACGGCGAAGAGGAAATGAGGTTAGGGGCTAGGAGTTAGGGGTTAGGGGTTAGGGGTTAGGGGCTAGGGGCTAGGGGCTAGGGGAAAGTTGGAAAGTTGAATAGTGAAGCGGGCGGATGATATCCGCCCCTACGTGGATGTAGGGGAAGATAGTATCTTCCCGTTACCTTCAAACAGGCAATGGTCAAGCAATAGTTAAGGGGCGCACGATGTGCGCCCCTGTTTTGTTGGTTTCATGGCAGCGGGCGGATGATATCCGCCCCTACATTATTTTACGCACGCTTGTCTTTACCATTCTCCCAGGGTCTTTAATGCTTCAGCGTTGATCCCCACATAGCGGTCATCTTTCCAGTAGCCCCACTGCTGCACACCATTGGGCCAGATGTAATAACCTTCGCCACTTAAGCGGTCATTTGCGAACTGTCCGACATAGCAGGCACCGTCGGGCCAGTGGTATACTCCTACACCGCTGAATGTCAGGCTGCTGAATTCTCCTTCATACCATTCGCCGCTGGGGAAGTAGTAGGCTCCTTGACCTGTGGCAGTGCCTCCTGCCATATCGCCTTCATAGCGTTCCCCATTGGGCCAGCGGATGACACCTTTGCCGGCTGCTTGATCCTGGGCAAAGCTGCCTTCATATTCCACCCCGGTCGTCCATTTGAATATCCCATCGCCATGTTTCATATTGTTCATAAATTCACCGGCATATACTTCTCCGGTGGGCCACTTCATGACCCCGGAACCGTTCATCATGTGGTCCTTGAAGTCGCCGGTATAATTTTCTCCAGTGGGGAAACGCAGGTAGCCCTGGCCGTTGAACATGTTGTTTTTCCAGGCCCCCTTGTACCATATGCCGTTGGGGAATACCAGGGTACCTTCGCCATCAGCTTTGCCGATTATGAGATTGCCCAGATAGTAACTGGTATCGGGCCATTCGATCTCACCCCGGCCGCTGCCGGCTGTGAGCGGTACGACTGCCTGTTTTTTCAGCAGGTCTTTTATTTCCTTGCTTATATCACGCAAAGCCTCATATGATAGTGTAGTGGTCAGCCACTGTACTCTTTCGTAATTGGTCTCCAACTGGTCTTTCTGGGGTATGCCTTTATCATCTTCCACTATACCTTCCAGGTATATCTGCAGAGTGCTTACTTTCAGAATCTGTCCGGCTGCATCCGGATAAGCCACGCTGTACAGCAGATCCTGGCTGGTATCTTCACCTTTTACCGGGGTAGGCACTACCAGGTTGTCGCCCGGTACCGTCAGGTTCTTTTGCCACATAACTTTTCCGTACTCATTGATCCTGATAACCAGTGCCGTATTATTATCAGCTGAATAGCCGACCAATACTGCGCCGCCTTCGCCCTCAATATCTTCGCCGCGGGATTTGCGGCTGTCCTTGAATCCATCCGGAACCGGCATCAATAACATTGTTAACTGCTCCCCGGAATCACCGAATTGTCTTTCCTTATCACCGTCAATTGCCCGCTGATAACCGGGCCAGCTTTTTAAATAGCCGAATTTATCTACATAGATCATATATATATTCTGATCGCCTTTCTTGGTGATGGTGTTGCCGGCCACCAGAAATCCAATTATATTCTCATCGCTGTCTTCAGCTACGGCAACCGTGGTCCCCTGGTCATCGTCCGAGCCGCCGTAATTTTTCGCCCACTTGACCTCGCCATAAGCGTTCAGGCGCATTATATAAACATCGCGTCCGCCATTGGTATCGCCATCCGTATAACCGGTCAATATATAGCCGTCATTATACCCGTCTTCATCCAGGAGCTGAATGATCTGACTGGCCTGCTGATCACCTGAATCGCTGCAGGTTTTCTTCCATTTGGCCGCATTCCTGCCGGAACCCTGCCATGCACCGTCTTTATCCATTTTTATAATGCAGATGTCCTGGTCATCTTCTCCTACGGTACCGGCGACTACGAAACCGTCATCATTGGTACCGGCGATGGTATTAATATTCTCCAGGGGCAGATCCTTCTGCCAGACGATCTCACCATTGCTGCCGATCTGCAGCAGGCGCACTGTATTCTTGCTGCCTTCCCGGCTGTTGACGGCCATGACAAAACTGCCGCTTTGCATATGCATGATCTGCAGGGTATCCATGCCGTCCAGCTCATAGACTTTATTCCACAGTTCTTTGCCGTTGATGTCCAGCTGCTGGGCTTTGATGTCCGTTTCACCGGTCAGCACATCCTCCTGGGCCGACATCAGGATATAGTTGCTGCCCATGGGGTAGATGGCTTTTTCCCCGGCTTTGGCTTTGATATTGTAGGTCTGCTGGCCATCAAAAGGCAAAAAGGTCGATGCCGGCAGGTCCCTGGCCGAGGCAGCTTCCGCTGAAACCATCAATATGAATAGCAGCAGCGTTAAGGTAATGGCGATTTTAAATGGATGAGTCAACGTTTTTTTCAGCATATCCATTATCTATACCTCACCTTCCGCACCTTTGGCTGGTTCTTTTTTGCTGTCTCCTTCCGGTACTGTAGTCCCTTCGTCAGCATAGTAAGCTTTGATGGTGAATTTCATATCATAGTTATCCGCCAGAAAAGAGGAGGCAACTGGTTGTTCCGGCTCAGCTGCAGCAGTCGGTGTTTCTTCCTGAACCACTTCCAGCTTGATCCTTTGCAGTTTGGCTTCCGGTATGCCCGGTGGTTGTATGTAATACACCGGAGGACCGCTTTCGGCTTCACTTACGCCTGCTTGCTGCTGTTCGAGTTTCACTCCGGTGAAAGACACATCTTCCACACTGATCAGCCGGTCTGAATTCTCCAGCATGGTCAACAGATTCAGCAGCTGATAGACACTGCCTTTGACGCCTACTGTAAATACCAGTGTCTGAACGCCGGATGGATTCGGTTCTGCTCCCTTGTAATCCAGCGAGGCAAAAGGAAGGTCGCATTCGGCTATGGTTTCATCCAGCAGGTTAAGCAGCGGGATCATTTCATCTTCCGTAGGCAGACGCTTGTCCAGATTGGTAAATTTATCTTCGGCATCCCCTGGTTTGGCCGGTGCATTGATCACTTCGGTCAGGCGCTGTTTCTCCAGCTGTAATTCCTGATTGCTGGCAGTTGCTGCTTTGATGTCCTCTCCGGCCGGCGCATAGACGAAACGATAAAAAGCCAGCCCCAGCAGGAGTATGATCAATACCACCAGGAGTCCCTGGTCACGACGCGATATATTCATCTATTTCACCCCCCATACCAGGGTAATATTGAAATTAACTTCCCCGGTTTTCGCATTGCGCTTGGATGACACATTCTTCACTTCTTTGATATAATCAAGCCCACGCAGCCGGTCCAGGAATTTGATAAAATCTGCCTGACTGCTGCAATAGGCGGACATAGTGACGGATTCTCCGGCCTTGACCGACATGGTGCCGATAGTGACCCCGGGGTCGCTCAGTTCATATACTTCCAGCACCTGATCCGCCTTGAGTTTGGGTTCCTGGGTCAGTTGTTTGATCAGGGCTTCCCGGGCGGTCAGATTTTCTTTATCCACTTCACCCGTTCCTATTTTGGCAGCCTTCACTGTCAACTGGTCAACTTCCTGCTGCAGTTGTTGGTTTTCAGCGTTCAGCGCCTGCAGCTTCTGGGTCTGTGTCCACCAGGCTCCTGCTATGGCGCCAAGAAACAGCAGAACGATCAGACCCAGTATTATACTGAAGCGGAGACTGCTTTTTTTAGCCGACAGTGCTTCCTGCCGGTAGCGCAGCAGGTTGATCCTGGGTTCCTTGCCCATCTTCATGCTCTATATTCCCCCCCTCAAAGCTAATCCCAGTGCAATCGGATATTCATAACGCAATTCCGTTTTCTCTTCTTCACTGACATCCCGGGGCAGTTTGATCAGGGGCTCAACATTACCCACCTGCACCTTCATTTCCAGGATCCGGCTCAGGTATTCCTCGATGCCTCCCAGACGGGCACATCCCCCGCATATGAGCATATTGGAAATGCTGTCCTTGGTGTTCTGCAAACGGAAATAATCCAGGGAACGCACCAGTTCATCGATCAGATCAGCCAGTATGCTCTGGATCTCATGTTCCTCAACACTTAAGTCTTCCAGGCGGCATTCATTGCTGCTGATCTTCGGGATCTGGTCATAAAAGGCTGCACAGCCAAAGCCAATGGCACGGTTAAAGACCAGGGCATGATCCTGAAAGATCGATAAATAGCTGCGCTGAGCACCGATATTGATGATGCCGTAGACTTTGTCATTGATCAGGTAAGACTGGTAAAGGGTCTTTAAGGCCAGGGCTTCGATTTCCACCGTGGTCAGGTTGAGCCCGGCGATATGACAGGCTTGAAACAGATTTTCCACCTGGGTCTTGCGGGCGGCGATAAAGAAAACTTCCTCTTTTTTCCCTTCATTGTCTTCGAATTGGCGGACCGGCAGGACATCGGAAGTCACATCATCTACGCTGATGGGCAGAAAGCTGGTAGACTGGTATAAAGCCGCGGTCCTCAAATCATCTATAGGCATCACCGGCAATGTCATCAGCCGGGTATAGACCTGCTGCCCGGACAGGGCAGAAATGACCTTGCTGCCTTTCAGTTTTAACTGATCTGCCAATTTTCCCAGTTCATTCCCCACTTCTTCGGGGTTATTCACCAGGCCGTTTTCCACCGTTCCCGGCGGTGTAGCGATCTGGCCGAAGGTTTTCAGCTGGCCGCCTTCTCCGCCTTTTTCCAATGAAACCAGCTTGATCCACTTACTGCCAATATCCAAACCCACTGACATCTTACCAAACAAGCAGCATCCCTCCCTGATTTTATACTCCGTTCCGTTTGTCGCCGGAACTCCGTTGATTTTCATATATGTGATATTGCGTCGGTACGCAAAGCTCCCTTTCCCTGTTATAAAACCATAGAGGAAGCCAGCTTTATGTACCGTTAGTCTTTAAATGTATCTTTAAATGTAATCTTTAAAAAAAGCTCCCCAGATACCAATGAAAAATATTCTCCGCATATAAATAGGCCAGGTAGGCTGACACCGCCAAAAAGGGCCCGAATTTCACCGCTGTCTTGCGCCCGCCTTTTTTAAACAAAATCAAAGCTAAGCCAAATATGGCTCCTAAAAACGCGGCCATGATCAGGGTAACTGCCGAACCGGTGAGTCCGGTAAAGGCCCCGATGCAGCCGGCCATTTTAATATCTCCCCCGCCCATGCCTCCATTGGATACCACAGCAATGATAAACATCAATCCCCCAAAAGCCAGGGTTCCGTATAAGGCCGGCAGGAAACCCAATGTCCAGAAGCTTAACAAAAGTCCTAAAACAATCCCCGGATAAGTGAGTTTGTCCGGAATGATCCCATGGTCCAGATCGATAAAGGCGGAAGCCAGTAAAATTACGGTAAACACACAACCGGATAAAGTTTCCATAGTCAGTCCGAAACGCAGATAGACTCCCAAAAATAATACACCGCATAATAACTCTACTACAGCATAGCGGGGACTGATCTTCTGCTTACAATACCGGCAGCGCCCCCGTAAGAGCAACCAGCTCAATACCGGCACCAAATCCCATGCCTTTAATCTCGCATTGCAGCTCGGACAGTGACTGGGCGGAAAAACGATAGACTCCTCCCGGGGCATCCGGTAGATTATAACGTTTGTAAAAGAACCGAACAGGAGGCCGATTATGAATATGAAACTATAGATTGCTGTTTCCATGGTTGACCTCCTTGGTTTTTGGTAAGAAGTGATGCGTGAGACTCACTCCGCTCCCTTGAGGATTATTGCGCGCCTCCGTGGGTGGCGCGGCAATTGCCCCATAAGGGTAAGGCATCACTGCTATGCTTCTCGAATGATGCCGAGGGTTGCCGCATGTAGCTGCGACAACCCCAAAATCATTCTTAGCAGGAGAACCATCCCCCTGTTTTATGTTGTTGATGTTAGTACGTCACCGACTAAATAATAACTGCCTGGGGCCTTGCCACCTACATTACCTCCATTTGGAATTGTTACCACTGCCCGAGATTGTCCACTTACAGTTCCGACAGCATATGAGCAAGCTTTTGGCCCTGTTATAGGCCACCCTGTTATATATTTCTTCAGAGTAACCTCATTCCATGTAATTGTTCCTGTTTCTGTAACTGTGGCTTGCATGATTGCTCCGTCTAGTGTCCTTAGATTTGCCTGTATTGCAGATAACTCTGCCTTTTCTGTCACATTGTTATACACCGGTACCGCAATAGCAACCAAAATCCCAAGGATCACGACGACGACCATCAATTCAACCAGGGTAAAACCCTTTTGGTTTTGCATTTTACTGCGCATTTTCATTAACATTGGGTCACTCTCCTTTACTGAATATAAATTATAGCTGTGTTTCTCCCACCTGTTATATTTATTGTTTTACGCATCCCCCCTTCAGGATTTTTCCGGTAACAGAACTACAGCTTGTCTATCTACAGCACGCCAGGTGCGTTACTGTCCTTAACTTATGGTCGTAATAATATTGAATATCGGCAGATAGATGGCAACGATTATAGAGCCGATAACGATTCCCACGATAACTATCATGGCCGGTTCCATGGCTTTCAGCATGGCATCGATGGCGAAAGTCACTTCATTATCATAAAATACTGCCATCCGCTCCAGCATATCATCGAGGGCTCCGGTCTCTTCACCTATGGCGATCATCTGGGTGACCATCGGTTCGAATACTTCTGTGGCCGCCAGGGGTGCAGCAACCGACTGGCCTTCGCGGATGCTCATCCTGGCTTCGCCGATGGCATCGCTTATCACCTTGTTGCCCACTACTCCTTTTAATACATCCAGGGCTTCCAGAATGGGGACGCCCGATTTAAGCAGGGTGCCGAGTATACGGGTAAAACGGGACACCGCGATACGGTTGGCGACCTTGCCGGTGATGGGCATTTTGAGCTTCAGGCGGTCAAAGAACAACCGTCCGTTCGGCTTGCTGCCTATCCATTTAAGCCCGGTTACCAGAGCAATGATGCCTAACAATAAGGCGTACCAGCGGTCGCGGAAAAAATAGCTGATGTTCATGAAGAACTGGGTATAAGCCGGCAGCGGAGTTCCCGAGGAGGTAAACTGATTGACAAAGACCGGCATGACGAAAGTCAGTATCACTATTACAACTATTACCGCCATACACATAACCATAATGGGATAAATTGAGGCTGATTTGATCTTGGATTCTATCTCCCGGTCCCGTTCCAGGGTATCAGACAGACGGTTTAAGACGGTATCCAAAGCGCCGCCGGTTTCCCCGGCTTTTACCATGCTGGAATACATGTTGGAAAATATCTTGGGATGCCGGGCCAGACTGTCATTTAAAGTCAGGCCGCCTTCCAGATTGGTGCGGATCTCCCCGGTAGCTTTCTTTAGCATATTATTTCTGGTCTGTTCTTCCAGGATCTCAAAGCTCCTGACGATGGGCAGGCCGGAACTGACCATGGTGGACAGCTGGCGGGTGAACAGCGACAGGTCGGCGATTTTTACCTTGTCAAACCATGTTATGTTTATCTCAGTTTTTTTCGCCGCTTCCCGGTTTTTATCTTCCTTCAGGTCCAAAATAGTATAGCTTTGGCCCAACAGGGATTCGATGACCAGATTGCGGTTATCAGCTTCCAGAGTCCCTTTGATGATTGCACCGGCTGCATCCAGCGCCCGGTAAGAAAATATCATGCTCTCCCCTCCTCAACAGTTATTGTTTAAGCTTGGCCATACGCCTCTGCGCTTCTTCGGCTGAGATCAATCCCCTTTCCACGAAGCTTTTCAGGGATTTTTCCATGGTGACCATGCCCAGGTTGGAGCCGGTCTGCATTACAGTATTCAGCTGATAAGTCTTGCTGTCCCGGATAAGATTGCGTACCGCCGGATTAGCCATCAGCACTTCGCAGGCTAATACCCGGCCGGTCCCGTCTGCTCTGGGGATCAGCTGCTGGGATATTACTCCCAGCAAAGTATCGGCCAGCTGAACTCTTATCTGAGCCTGCTGGTGGGGCGGAAATACGTCCACCACGCGTTCCACCGTCTGGATGGCGGTGGCCGCATGCAGAGTGGCCATGACCAGATGGCCGGTTTCCGCCGCCGTCATGGCGGTAGAAATAGTTTCCAGGTCGCGCATCTCACCGACCAGGATCACATCCGGGTCCTGGCGCAGGGATGCTCTTAAGCCCTGGGCAAAATCGGGGCAGTCGGTACCGATCTCCCGCTGGTTGATTATGCAGGTGCCATGTTTATGCAGGTATTCGATCGGATCCTCCAAAGTAATGATATTGGAACTTATAGTCTTGTTAAGCACCTGGATCATAGCCGCCAGGGTTGTAGACTTGCCGCTGCCGGTAGGCCCGGTGACCAGAATCAGGCCGCTGTTGCTCTTGATCAGGTCTTTACAGACCGGCGGCAGACCCAGGGTGTCGATTTCCGGAATTTTCGCCGGTATCAGGCGAATAGCTATGGCATATGAGCCACGCTGCAGGTATATGTTGACCCTGACCCGGCCTGCGTTGGGTATGGACATGGAAAAGTCGGCATGCCCCTGTTGCTCTATCTGTCGCATGGTTTTATCGTCCGGCATCAGTTCCTGGGCAAATTTATAGGTATCATCCTGACTAAGCTCCGGATAATCATTGAGGCTTACGAGTCTGCCGTCAACACGGAAGGTGGGCGGGCGTTTAACGGTCAAATGGATATCGGAAGCCCTCTGCTCAACTCCCATGCGTGCCAGTTCAACTACTTTCAATACCTGTTCAAAGCTAACCACCCAAGAATACCCCCCTCATAACTTCCTGCAGTGAGGTCAAACCGCGGTATGCCTTTTGAATACCATCCATGCTCATGGTGATCATGCCTTCGCTGACGGCAATCTTCTCCAGTTCGTCTTCGGACTGGACGTTATTGTTTATGGCTCTGCGGGTCTCTTCCCCGACTTCCATAACTTCATGCAGGGCCATTCTTCCTGAATATCCTGACTGGCGGCACATGTTGCATCCCACCGGTTCATAAAACTTTTTCCCGGCATATTCAGGTATGTTAAGCCGGACCGCAGTCTCTTCATCCAATTCGTAAGGCCGGCAGCAATTTTTGCACAGGCGGCGGATCAGCCGCTGCGATACTACTCCCACCAGCGAGGATGACAACAGATAGTTTTCGATGCCCATATTTACCAGACGGGCAATGGTGCCGGCCGAACTGTTGGTGTGCAGGGTCGAGAAAAATAAATGTCCGGTCAAAGCTGCCCTAACACCCAGCTCGGCAGTTTCTGTGTCACGCATTTCTCCTACCATTATTACGTCCGGGTCCTGACGCAGGACGGACCGCAGACCGGCCGGGAAAGTAAGTCCGGCCTTGGTATTTATCTGTACCTGGTTGATGCCCGGCAAACTATATTCGACCGGGTCTTCCAGGGTGATGATATTGCGGTTGGGGTTGTTCAGTTCAGTCAAAACACTGTATAAGGTAGTGGTTTTTCCTGAACCGGTCGGCCCGGTAACAATTATCATGCCATGAGGCCTTCTTATCAGTGATTTTATTTTCTTTTCATTTTCAGTGTTAAATCCCAGTTTCTCCAGGGACATAATAGCATTGGTGCGGTCTAATATCCGCATTACTATTTTTTCTCCCTGGATCGAGGGCAGGGTGGAAATACGGAAATCTATCTCCCGCCCGTCTATTATCAGCCGGGTCCTGCCGTCCTGGGGTACCCTTTTTTCGGAAATATCCAGGTCCCCCATTATTTTGATGCGGGACACGGTAGCCGGAAATGATTTTTTGGGCAGGGACAGCACTTCCCATAGTTCACCGTCAATACGGAAGCGTACCCTGACGTCATTTTCCAGCGGTTCTATATGTATATCTGAAGCTCCGCCCTGTACGGCCTGCTTCAGTAATGAATTGACCATGCGGATGACCGGCGCGTCATCGGCTACTTCCATTCCAGCAGTTTCGGTTTCGATTTTGTAGCCATAATTGTACTGGCTCAGTTCGCCCAGCAGCTTTTCCATCTTGCTGTCGACCTGCAGGGCTACATATTGCTGAATGGCCGACTCCATTTCTCTTTCGGACGCCATTACCGGTACTACGTCCATTCCGGTCAGGATGCGCACATCGTCTATGGCATGGTAATTCAGCGGATCTGCCATAATAAGAGTCATGCGCCCCTGGTTTACGGACAAGGGCAAAATCTTATGCTTGCTGAGCATCGTGGTCGGCAGCATTTTCACGGTTTCCGGATTTATATCCAGCTGGCTGATCCTTACCCGGGGAATCCCCAATGAAAACTCCAGGGCTTCCATCAGCTGTTCGTCATTTATATATCCGTTTCTTACCAGAATTTTGCCCAGCCTGTCATGAGACTCTTTTTGCTCACCTATCGCCCGGGTCAGCTGCTCACTGGTGATCAGCCCGTTTTCGACCAGAATCTCACCCAACATTCTACGCTGTGCAACCACGGTAACTCTCCTTATATGTAAACTTGTCTGCTGACAACTGTGACCTGTCAGGACTTTTATCCCGACAATAATTTTTGTCCAGTTATGGTTTTAGGCATTATAGTTATCTTTGCTAATATTTGGTTATCTAAATTACGCTATCATAATTTAGATAATTATAGTCAATTCGGTAGATTATTCTACATTAATAAGAGAAATTCCTTTTTTTGTATGTATTTTTTTCAAAATATTCGGCGGAATAGTCCTATTATAAAAAATAATTACTCCTTTTATAGGCTTTTCGGGCTGCATATTTTGGTCAAAACCTGGATAAATTGTGTTATTCTCGGTTGGTCCTGCGCCAGATACCTTGTTCCTGTGCGGATCTGATCAGATCGTCCCGCACCTCGGGATGGGCAATATTTATCAGTCCTTCGGCTCTTTGCCAGACAGACATGCCCTTTAAGCAGAACTTGCCGTATTCTGTAACGATGAAGTGGGCAACTGAGCGGGGGTCGGTTATGACCCCACCGGGGGTAATGATAGGAACTATGCGGGTTTTTAAGCTGCCATCCTTGTTTATATTGGCCGAAGGCAGACTGACAAATGATTTGCCGCCTTTGGATTTATATCCTGCCAGGACAAAATCCAGCTGTCCGCCAGTGCCGCTGATCATTCTGGTACCGGCGGTCTCCGAACAGACCTGCCCGTATAAATCAACTTCCATGGCACCGTTGACAGTTATCAGATTGTCATTTAAGGCGGCAATATCCGGATTATTGGTGTAACTTACCGGAAATGAAGCACAAAGGGGGTTATCATCGATAAACCGGTACAGTTTCTGGGTACCTAAAGCAAACGCGTAAGACATTTTGCCGGGGTCGATAGCCTTGTGGCGGCCAGTGATCCTGCCGGCTAAAAACATATCTACATAAGAATCGTGCATCATTTCAGTATGACAGCCTAAGTCCTTCAGGTCGGAAGCAGCTATCATCTCTCCGACGACGCTGGCTGACCCGCCGATACCCAACTGAATACAGGCTCCGTCCGGTATTTCCTCCACAATTAAAGCAGCGGTCTTTTTATCAGCTTCAGTGGCCGCAATGGCAGGATAATCGACCAGTAAAGGATTGTCTCCTTCAACAATATAATCAACTTCTGATATATGTATGGCTTCATCAAAGCCGCCCAGACAGCGGGGCATATTCTGATTAACTTCCACGATGACTATCCTGGCCCGGTCACAGGCCGCCTTACAATGTGAGTTCTGGGGACCGAAGTTGAAAAAGCCGTGCTTGTCAATTGGCGCCACCTGTATCATGGCTGCATCAAGAGGTTCGATATGTTCCCTGACATAACGGGGCAGTTCCGAATAGCGCATGGATGAATAGTAAACCGGTCGGTCAGCGGCGATTTTACGGTCCAGACCGGACATATGCCAGCTGTGCCAAATAAAGGCCTCCTGCGTTTTGTCAGCCTTTAATGCTTCCGGATATGTAAGAGTGAGGATGCTCCACAGCTTAACATCCTTTAATTCATCCGCGCGTTTGGCCAAAGCTTTATCCAGCTTGTTCACCAGGCCGTTCAGGCAGCCGTAATCTACCCAGTCGCCTGACTTAATGTGGCTGACGGCCTCTTCAGCGGTAACCAGTTTATTCTTATATTCAGCAGCTAAATTCACCGATATATTCCTCCTGTTCAGGCTATATAATACCTTTACATTTGAATATATTAGCTTTTTTTTGATTTTTTCCTGCTTAATTATAGATTTATTCCCAATTTAATCTAGTCTATGACAAAAAAAAGCGAAGGGCAATACCTTCGCCGAAATTGTCGCGGGGACGAATTGTCACGGGGACAGGGTCGTCGACAACATTTTTTTCGCGAGGCGTGAGGGGTGAGGGGGAAAGTTGGTCAGGAGACATGGGAACGCATGAGCAAAGATTTTGGCTGCAAAGGCGTAGGGGCGGATATCATCCGCCCGCACCTTATTACGGGCAATTACCTATCGCTCATATAATCATTTCATTGGTTTAACCTGCGGGAAGATAATATCTTCCCCTACATCGCATGAGCACAGATTTTTGCTTAAAAGGTATAGGGACTGCTATCCACTCTTTCAAGGTTTTTTGTGATTTCCATGGGTATTCCTTTTCACTTTAAAACGTGTAAATTTCGTGATATAATAATCCAAATTTAAATATGGTGAATAAAAAGTTCATCTGGTGCGGAATAGGATAAGACTTCGTCCCTGTTCCTCAGGGTCTTAAGGACTTAAGTCACTTCTGTCTGACCTTGGCATATTATGTGCAGCCATTGGTTGTTATGTGATTGTATTAATCATCTGACAACTAATGGCTTTTTTGTTTAGGAGGAGGATTTATCAATGGTAAAACAACAAGCAATTATCTATGTTGATGGCAGCTACAACCCAACAACAAATACAATAGGTTGTGCTATTGTCCTGGATGTCGAAGCAACTAAACGACCACATCGTATTGCGTACAGCAAGCAGCTTAAATCGCAAAAGGAATATGGTGCAAACATTGCTGAAATGTCTGCCGTTAAAACAGCAATTAAAACTGCTCGTTCATTAGGCGTTACGCAAATATACATTTACCATGATTGGAACGGTTTAGAGTTTTTTTCGCATCGGGATAACATTAAACAACGACACAACTCATGTCCAAGCTATGGTGTGTATGCGGACTATATTGAAAAAGTCAGTAAAAACACAAAAATTATTTTTATTAAAGTCAAGGCACATTCCGATAACGAATTAAATAATCTTGTTGACAAAATGGCAAGACTCGGAAGAACGATTTAGACAGTGTGTCAAGGGGATGGGGTTGTTGACATACCGGTCAGTTGGTTAGTTGTTTAGATGGACAGGGGAACGCATGAGTACAGATTTTGGCTGCAAAGGCGTAGGGGTGGATATCATCCGCCTGCACCTTATTACGGGTAATTACCTATCGCCCATATAATCATTCTTTGGTTTAACCTGCGGGAAGATAATATCTTCCCCTACAACCAATCTGTGGTAATATAATTTACAAAACGGGCAAAGCCTTTCATTTACCATTTTCAATAAAATTAAGGTGAAACCATGGAATTACCTAAAAGAAAAACAAATCGTATAACAGGATATGATTATTCGCAAAAGGGTGGCTATTTCATAACTATTTGTGTAAAAAACAAAGAGAATATTTTATGGAAAAGCATTCGCGATTTTGATCCAAGCGCAAATGAAAAACCACTTTTGTCTGAGATTGGTTCAGAGGTGGACATGGCGATAAATAATATGCCGCTTTTTTATAGCGGTGTTTCGGTTGATAAGTACGTAATTATGCCAAATCATGTGCATATGATTTTATTATTGCAGGGTAAAGCCGCGGACGGGACACCCCTTCAATCATTATCTACAATGATCGGACAGTTAAAAAGATATGTTTCAAAACAGGTTGGTTACCCAATATGGCAAAAATCTTTTTATGATCGTGTAATTCGCGATGAAACGGATTATAAGAATTATTGGCAGTACATTGATGAAAATCCATTAAAGTGGGCATATGACGAATATTTTATATAAGGCTGTAGGGGATATTATAATTTTGTAAGGAAGCGGGAAGATAATATCTTCCCCTACATCACATGAGCTAAGATTAAACCGGCGGGAAGATGCTATCTTCCCCTACATCGCATGAGCTAAGATTTTGGCCGAAGAGGCGTAGGGGCGGATATCATCCGCCCGCACCTTATTCCGAGCGATCACCTATCGCCTATATAATCATTCTTTGGTTTAACCTTCGGGAAGATAATATCTTCCCCTACTGGGTTTACCAGTAAAGTTGTACCGGTTTAACTCCTAACGTCCTCACCAAAATGGCAGCGGTCTCTCCCCGGGTAGTTATATGTTCCGGCTCGAAGTTAAGCCCATCGCCGCAGATGATCTTAAGTCCTGCGGCCAGAGCCGCATAGCCTTTTAATTCAGCCGGGATCCCGGCGGCATCATTATAAGGCATGACAAACATGTCGCCGTTTTTAGCTACGAAATCCAGCCGCAAAAAGCTTACCATCAGTCTGGCCATACGGGCACGGCTGACTGTGTTTGCCGCAGCTTCGCTTTTGTCGATCCAGCCGCGGGTGACGGCCAGCTGTATGATCTCTTCATCGCTCATGCTCAGATTATAATTACCGTCATTTAAAATAACCATGGCTCTTAAGACGGTTACCAGTTTGACCGCTTCATCAGGATGAAAACTGCTGCCGTATTCAGTCATGATCCCTGACTGTGCCAAAAGCTCGATCTGCTCCGAGGCGATATTTCCGTCGATATCATCATAACTGACAACTGTCCTGTCTATTATCTCTTTGCCTTCCCAGTCCAGCCTGACCCCGGAAACAGCATCGATCATTTCGGCAGACTGAGCAGGGGCAACCGGGCGGGGCAAATATACCAGGCGGAATTTTGTAGTATTATCCTTATCAGTTTCGGTGATATAAGTTAAAGTCATCGGCATGTGGCCGAGAAAAACTGTAGCGGCTTTTTCCGCTCCCATTACATTACCGGTGCCGGGAAAGGAAGTTTTGCTCCAGTCAACATTGTAATATATGACTTTGCCGCTTATGCGGTCGACATTGATATTTAATCCGTTGCCAGGGCATAAGACTCCGTTTACCTGCCGCTGATAGTTAAAATCCCATTCATCCGGTTCATATCCGGGCATTGTATTTGTATCATCAGCCTCCAGGCTGGTCTGGGATATTTTATCGGGCTGGATTTTCTGCAGCCAGGCTTCAGCTATTTCCCGGGCGGCTTCCCGGGTCATATCAGCTTTCCCGCTGCGGCTGTAATTATTATAGGAGTAATAATTCAGCAGTTCACCGGTCTCCGCATTTAAAGCGGCGCTGTATTCAACCGGCTCGGTTGCAGAATTTATTCGGTAGTCTACCCGCCAGATCCTGAGGGTCGAGTCCTGATAATCCTGGTTCAGTGATGCCGAATACAAAACAGCTTCCGCCGGGATTTCGGCCAGCTTCCTTATTATAGTGTCAGCCTCAGACTGGGACATCAGATCAGCCAGTTCGGCAATTTCGGTAATTTCCTCCGGAGTCAGTGCCGCTTCATCTGCAGATCCCATTCCGCCTACTGCGATCTCCTTGCTGCTATTATAATACCCGTACTGTTCTCCCGACAGGATCACCGGCTCCCCGCTTAAGGCATCGATCATGCCGCTGGAGGGATGGTCAAGCTTATAAACTAAAACCGGCAGCTGAGCCTTCCCGGAAGATGTCTGGCGCAGCAGGTATTGCAGCTGAAGCATTTTTTCACTGCTGAAAACTTCTCCGGCTTGCTCGCCGCTGATAATCGCCCCGGCAGACGGCAGTTCAATATCCGACCAGTTCATGTCATAGGAGTTTATTCGGCCGTCAGCCATGTTTATTTCCACTGAAGCAGTATTGTTTTCAACCGGGATATTATTCTCATAACGCATGAAGCTCAAAGAAAGATTCGTTCCGTAACCGCTTAACGGAACCAGCTGGCTGTCCTCAATAAAACGGAAGTGGGCAGCTTTATCGGGCACAGCTTTTTGCAGAAGCTCCCGGGCAGCTTTGACTGCCTGTTCACTGGTCAATACAGGCAACTGGGCTATAGAGCTGTCAGCCTGGCTCCATCTGTACATAGACACGATGTCACCATTACTGGCATTGACCCGAGCTTCAAATTGCCCGTCCTGGCCATCGGCAGATTCCCAGGAAAGGGTGATCAGTTTACTCTCCCCTTCAGTCCTGATCCCGGAAGAAAACTTGCTGTATGTATCGGGCACTTCAAATACTGACTTTACGATGTTAATGGCTTTTTCTACGGTAATCTCCTCCTGCGCATCAGCCTGAGCAGGAAACAGGGTAAAGAGAAACATAAAAATAACCAGACTGCTCAATATTTTATACCTGCTGCGGATCATTCTATCCAACTCCTTTTAAAAATCGTTATGCTTATCTGTCCATACGTATTTATCCGTAAATACTGTCATTGACAATAATATTCTTTAAGTTATAATTTAATTCGAATATAATAAGGAAGATAATGGAGATATATGAAGGTTAATCCATGAATAAAGCATTTAAAGTTCATAAAATCGAAGGTTACATTGTTAATCTGTACCTGATCGAATACAGTGACCGTATGCTGCTGTTGGATTGCGGCAGTGTTAATGATGTAAACAGAATCGTGAAATACTGTGAAGAGGTTTTAAAACGCCCGGTTGGCGATATCAAGCTGGCGATAGTTTCGCATTGTCATCCTGATCACGCCGGCGGAGCAGTCTGCCTGCGCAAAAAATATGGCATCCCTCTTGCTGCTCATCCCCGCATTGATTACTGGTATGCCGGTGCCGGAGGTTGTGTCCAGCATCTGCTCGACTGTTATCTGGCTACTTTTGTTGCTCGTCGCCGCAAACTTAAACTGGAGAGGATCTTATCAGTCCGCCGGGTCAAGCCCGACTATTTCCTGGACGATAATGCCTTGCTCCCGTTTTTTCCGGACTGGCAGGCACTATACATCCCGGGACATACCAGCGGCGATATTGCCCTTTATAATAAGGAAACAGGAATTTTGTATCCTGGTGATTGTGTGACCGAGGTAGGCGGAAAACTGGTTTTGCCGGTTCCTATTTCATTTCCCCAAGCTATGGCTGCTTCTTTTGATCGTTTAGCCCGGCTGGATATAAAGCAACTTATCCTGGCGCATGGAAATACCAGTGAAGATCCGCGTAAGGTCATTGACTACCTGCATACACTGATCGATAAACCGCGCAATCCGATGTCGGTTTCCGCTCACAGAATGCAGGTGTTCTCCCCGGAATACCGCAGGAGTATAAAAAAGGCCAGGTAAAAAGGCCATCCCCATAATGAGGACGGCCATTTCGATTTCGCTTCATATTCTCTTTTTGCTAGGCCATATTCAAATATTGTTCCGGGTGTCTGGCCACGATCCGGCTGTAATAATTTTTTATATATTTCATATCGGCTTCATAATCACCGGTTGGATAAAAAACCGGCCCGATCCCCGCCTCTTTTTTACCGTAATCAAGATAGGCAAGTATGAGCGGTACTTCAGCCATAACCGCCGTCCGGTAAAATCCGCTTTTCCATTTTTTGACCGAACTGCGGGTCCCTTCCGGTGAGATCATTATAAACATCTTTTCGGCATTTTTTAACAAGCCGGCCATATGTTCCACCATGTTGGCAGCATTGGCACGATCGACCGGCAAAGCCCCGGTCGCATGAAAAAACTTACCCAGCATAAATTTCATCCATTCTTTTTTGATAACGTAATTGACATGGGTTTTCTTGATATAAAAAAAAGCCCTTGCCAATGGGAAATCAATATTGCTGGTATGGGGCGCAGCCACGATGATAGCTTTTTTAATTTCCGCCGGTATAGTTCCGGTAGTTCTCCACCCGGCAAGCCAATAATACAATCTCGCCAATAAACGCATTTTATCCCCTCATCCCCTGATAATCTACAATTTTTTGCCAGCTGTTTCACATTATATAGCATTTTCCTGCAAATTACAGCAATTAATTTTTTCCAGCTCAGGTACGGAGTCACGCCCTTTAGGGGGAATGACCCCGGCAGCATATTTCCCAATAAAAAAGAGGGCCTTGGCCCTCTTATATTGGCTTTTACTTTTAGCTGTCCCAGCTGATTGGTTCGCCGTCGCTATGGTTCGGATAATGAAAGAGATTTCCCTGCCAGGTTTTCATTACTACTTCGCTTTCATTTATGGAAAGAAGATATTCGGGATTGACCGGTGTCTTACCGTAACCATCCGGAGCATTGATTATATATGTCGGTACTGCCAGCCCGGAAGTAAAGCCGCGCAGGTTTTTCATTATATCAAGCCCGGTTTGTACTGAAGTCATAAAATGCGCTGTGCCTTTGACCTGCTTGGCATGGAATAAATAATAGGGCCTGATCCGCAGCTTTAAAAGTTCCTGATTAAGTTTTTTCATGATATGGGCGTCATCATTTATGTCTTTTAATAGTACCGCCTGGTTGCCCAGGACAACCCCAGCTTCGATCAGACGGTCACATGCCGTTTTAGCTTCCGCGGTTGCTTCCATGGGATGATTGAACTGGGTATTGATATAGATGGGGGGATGTTTTTTCAAAACCGTACACAGTTCGGGTGTAATGCGCTGAGGTATGGTAACCGGTGCGCGGGTGCCGATCCTTTTTATCTCAACATGTTCCATGGCATCCAGTTCGCTTAACAGCCAGTCAAGTGTTTTATTACTCAGCATCAGTGCATCTCCGCCGGTTATCAGTACATCACGGATCTCCCGGTTTTCTCTTATATACTGCAGAGCAGCGGACATATCGCTTTTTAAGGCATGTTGGTCAGTTTCGCCGAAATTCCTGCGGCGCTGGCAATGGCGGCAGTACATGCCGCATTGGTTGGTAACATTTATTATCAGACGGTCGGGGTAACGGCGTGTAATGCAGGGAGCCGGGTTAGTCGTCTCCTCTCCCATCGGGTCCTCTTTTCCTGCCTGGTCCTGGATTTCCATCAAGTTTGGCACTGCCTGGATATAAACCGGTGAGCGCCTGAAATTATCAGAATCGACCAGGCTCAGGTAATACGGAGAAATGGCCCACCGAACTTTTAATGATGCTGTCTTCAGCCTCCATATCTCCAGGTCTGACAGGGGCAGAAGGGCGGCCAGAGTTTCCGGATCACTGATGCGGTTTTTCATCTGCCAGCTGAAGCTGTTCCAGTCTGCTTCACTGGCTGCAAAATACTGACGGATCCCGGCCTGATTATCAGCCGTTCTTGCTGCCTGCCTGAATCCGGTTTCGATCTCCGGCTGCACAGAAAGATAATCATTAATTGCCATCTTGAGTTCAGCAGCGCGCTGCAAAGAAATGTCCCTTTTAGATTGGCAGTCGTTAAAATTGAGCATAAAAAAACCCCCTTGCTCTTAAACTGCAACAACATTAAAACCAGAGGGCTTATTTATTTAAAGTTCACCCTCCTTAATTATGCCTGCGAGGTTAGCTGACGGATTCGGGCTTAAGGAACGCCCTACCGGTAAGAAGTACCGGATTCACCCCAAAATTGGTTCCCCCGTTCTCACTTGCAACAGTGAAATTCGGCATGGCACTTATAGTGCTGTATTTTAGTATAATATATTTTGCCGCTTACAGCAAAAGCGTTTCGCCCGCTCAGGATAGTCTTTCTCTGATATGAGCCGTGAAACTCTTCTTTTCGTCTGCTAGCGGAGAATTTAATTTGATTGCCGATAAACCCTGGTTTATATCCGCTTGAATCAGCTGTGCCTTTTGATAATATAGTGTATGCAGCAGTACTAAAAGTGTTAACAAAGTTTGTGAGCCCGGCTAAAAAAATAAGCTCAAGAAATAAAAAAAGCCCGGCTTCAATTGTCCGGACTGCCTTTATTTTTGAAAACTATATTTCACCCAATGAGTATCCTACTATATTGCGGCTCAAGTCGCCGATCCTTTCCAGATTGCCTAAAACATCAAGGAAGACTGCTCCGTTATTGCCGTTACAAACATGCTCATTCAACCGTCTGATATGGGCTCGCCGGTATTCCAGCTGCATTTCGTCCAGGATCTCCTCATTGTGCATGACCTTTAATGCTGTGTTTTTATCTTTTTTCTCCAGTGTTTCCAAGGTAAGCTGTAATGTCTCTTTGGTTACATCTATCATCCGCCCCAGTTCTTCTTTGGCCTCACCGGAAAATACTACCTGGTGCCGGTCAGCATAATCAGCCAGTTCCATAATATTTTTGCAGAGGTCAGCTATACTTTCAATGTCATTTATGGATTGCAGCAAGGCATAGGACTGATAGGAATCTTCTTTGGACAAGCGGCTTTCTGAGGCCAGGACGATAAAATCCGTTATTTCCCGTTCCATGTAATTGACAAAATCCTCGATTTGCTCGCCTTTTTGCTGCAGGTTCTTGCTCCGTTTATCAAAGTAGTCCATGGCATTTTTGAATGCTTCTATTGCCATTTCGCCCATGCGCAGCGTTTCCCGGGTTGCCTGGGCTAAAGCAACTGAAGGATTGGCCAGGAAGCGTTTGTCAATATATATGGTTCTAAGCGCATCCAATGCAGCTTCCTTTTTGGAATCCGGGATAAGCCTGGTAACGATACAGGCTAATACGGCAACAAAAGGCAGTTGGATAAGGGTGTTGGATAAGTTGAAAAACAGGTGGGTCTGGGCGATCTGCAGTTTTATATTCAGTGCATCCCAGCCCACATTGCCGGGAATCAATATAAACAGATAATTGGTAAAGAAAATGATGGCTTTTTCGGCGATACCGGAGACAAAAAGCGGCAGGAAAATAAGACATCCAATAAGATTGAACATAAAATGGGTAAGAGCCGCCCGTTTTGCAGCTACTCCAGTCCCGAAAGCTACTAATAAAGCTGTAATGGTTGTCCCTATGTTATCCCCGCAAAGTATAGGAACTGCCTGATGATAAGTTATTGCCCCCTGATAGGCCAATTCCTGCAACACCCCTATTGTGGCACTGCTGGCATGTACCGCGGCGGTAAAGATCATCCCGACTATAACACCCCAAAAGGCATTGTCTTCAATACTAAGCATCAGGTTTGTAAAAGCCGGCACATCTTTCAAAGGTGCCAGGCCATCCCCCATTATGTTCAGGCCGAAGAATAAAACCCCAATGCCTAATACGACCTGTCCGATCAGCTGGACTTTTTTATTGTCAAAAAAAATGTAAGCAATAACACCGGCGGCGATAATGGGCAATGCATAATCTCCCAGATTAAAACCGATCAAATAAACTGTAATGGTGGTGCCGATATTGGCCCCCATTATTACTCCAATAGCCTGTCTGAGAGTCAAAAGCTGTGCATTTACCAGTCCTACGGTCAATATCGTAGTGGCAGTACTGCTCTGAATGAGTGCGGTGACCGTCATCCCGGTAAGTACTCCCCTTACCGGGCTTTTAGTCCCCTGCTCCAGGATGGTGCGCATCTTGTCACCGGCCACTTCCTGCAGGGCGCTCGACATGAATTTCAGTCCGAACATTAATAATGCCAGGCCGCCAAGAAAAGCGAATGTCATCGCTTTATAATCAACTTCCACTGATTAACCTCCCTGAAATATTCTTTGCTGCAACTCTTTTTTAATCAACTGCTGCTATAACTTAGTATTTATTTAAAATTTTTTGTCATTATCTGCTCAGCAATGCTGAAATATCTGAAAATAAATCATTTTGTTCTTAGTTTTCGCCATTTTAAGCATAAACTTTTAGAATAAAATCTGCAAATAAAAAAAAATATTGTTGGAGATATTTTTATTTCCCGGTTCCCTTTATTCTGTGCGGATAGCGTCCAGGGCGCTAAGGTTCATAGCCCGGCGA
>DAOPZM010000001.1:0-183083 GCA_035353375.1 Syntrophomonadaceae bacterium | reverse complement strand
TCGAGGGCTTGACCTAAAAAAACAAGCGTAACTTCTTGAATATGTGCAGTTATCAGAGAACTGAAAACCGTGAGGTGAAAGGCGTGAGGTGTGAGGCGTAGAAAATCTACGCGAAATATTACCCCTGACCCCTAAGCCCGTACCCATAACTGAATAATGAAATTAAATTTCCTGGTAATTATAGCGGAGAGGCCACACCCGTTCCCATCCCGAACACGGCAGTTAAGCTCTCCTGCGCCGATGGTACTGCATTAACTTGTGGGAGAGTAGGTCGTTGCCAGGAATTAATTTTTTCTGGTATTAACCAGGAGCATATCATGCGTTCCGGAAAAGCCCGGGCTATTATGAGCAATAGGAAAATGATCTGTTGCTGAAAGATGCTATCCGATGAGGAGAGGTTTGGACTTACTAAAAGAGATGCATCTATAAGTTGGCATTTGGGGACGCAATACTCAGGTATCTTTTGACTACATGAGCTGAATATAATATCAAAAGCAAACAAGGATCCATAGCTAGCTGATACTTTTTATTTCCGTATGTCTTGCAACTTTGATAGTGCCATCTTGAACCAGTTTAATAAACATGCTGGCCATGGCTGGATCAAACTGGGAGCCAAGATTGTTCTTTATCTCGGAAAGCGCATTATTTATGGTCATACCCGCCCGATAAGGACGGTTGGATGTCAAAGCATCGAAAGCATCTGCAATGGCCAAACATCTGGCCGCAAAAGGTATATTTTCACCTTTTAAGCTTCGGGGATATCCTTTGCCGTCCCATCTTTCATGATGTCCTATCACGGCAGGGATAACATGATTGAGGGTTGGCAAATGTTTAATAATAGTGATCGACATTTCTACGTGCTTTTTAACAATTGCATATTCCTCGTTGCTTAGTTTGCCTGTTTTGGTAAGAATATTTTCTGGAACTCCTAGCTTGCCAATATCATGCAAAAGAGCTGCTTCCTGCAATATTTCGATATGGGCCTTGTCAAGAGACATCTCATTGGCAAGAACAGTAACATATCCTGCGACTCTTTGTGAGTGTCCGAAAGTATAATGATCTTTTGCATCGATTGCCGCAGCCAGAGCATAGATGGTGGCGGTATAATTCGGCCTGAATAAATCATCCGAATTGTGTTTGAAAGTATTTTCTTTGGTAATGATACGCGGCGTATATATAACCGTTTGATTTTTCCCTTGATTTTTGGCAGTATACATAGCTAAATCAGCACGTTTAAGTAATTCATCAGTATTAGGTGCGGCATGGGGATATGTACAGACGCCAATGCTGGCAGTAAGAAATCGCTGGGTGACATCATTGGCATTAAAGAAGCTGGTCTCAATGTCAGTGCGGATATTTTCCGCTGTTTCAAAAGCCGATCTGGCATCGTAATAAGGTAATATTACTGTAAATTCCTCACCGCCGTAGCGGCAAATAATGCCCCGGGCACCTACATTACGCCTGAGAATATCAGCAACCATTTCAAGCGCACGATCACCTTCGAAATGGCCGTAAAGATCATTATAAAGCTTAAACATATCCAGGTCGATCATCAGCAGGGACAACTCTGCAGAACCAATTTTATTGATGTGATCGGGCAGGGCCTGGAAAAAAAATCTGTGATTGTAAAGCCTGGTCAAAGAGTCGGTAATGGCATCTGTCTGAGAACGAGTATATAAACGGGCATTTTCAAAAGCTACCGCGGAAGAAGCGCCCAAATAAGTCAGCAAGTCCAGATCATCAAGCGTATAGGCGACATTATTTTTCCTTCTGGTCAACATAAGTAATGCAGTTATAGTATCGCAGATCCTTACTGGAACAATCAGTTCAATCCCGGCATTATATAACTGCTCTTTTTCCTGCTCCCACATGGATTTGAAAAAGGGCTGGTAATATAACTGCTCCCGGGTAATACCGGTGTTGTTTTTGCTCATCCATTTGATAACGGGATTATCAAAGGAAATCTGCAGATCAGGTTGATATAATTGCGATGAAGTTGCAAAAACTTTAAAATGTTTTTTCTCATCGTTTCTTTGCAGAAGTAATACATGGGATGCATTCAATGCATGCTGGACTGCTTCAATAAGTTCTCTGGCTATACCGTTTAAATCAAGGTTGTTTGATATGCGGGAACTGAATTGGCGCAGAGCTTGACGCTGGGTATATTCGGCTTTGTAAAATATCTTGTCCACCATTTTGGATGACAGTTTGTAAAGCGGCTGCAGTATAACTGCTACTGCCAGTGCTACCAGCGTAGTGAAATAAGGAATAATGCTCCGGTATTGACCGCTGAGATGATTTTAAATAAAGAAAACACTAAATATATAAGCAACTGTGAGCATCGCAATAAAAAACGAATAAACCAATCCGCGGGTAATCATAAACCGCAGTTCAACCAGGCGGAATTTATAGATTGCGATGAAAAGCATGAAAGAATTTATAAAACAAGCGAGTATGTCAATGGGGTATTGCCCGAGTACCGGGATAAGGTTGCATAGGGTTCCAATAAATACAACTGTTATGCCATTGGAGACCAAAATTATACTTCCGCTGGCAGGGGAATCATTTTTAGCGTTTACACTACGCCGGGCTTTTAAAAGAGTTGAGATAATAATAGCCAATGCATAAAGATATAGGGGGGCAGCCATTAAGCCGAGCGAATAATGAAATTTCACGACATCAAACTGTCTGCCCCATAATGTAACGGTATGTGAAATAACACTTGCGTCAGTTACAATATAGCCAAGCAGATTGAGGACAATAAATAGTATTGTGCCAAGACCCCAGAGTGCAGCACGATAAATATTATATGTATTGGTAAAGATGGAGACAAAGTAATAAAGCAAAAATGTCACGGTAATCATACCGACTATCATGATCCTGTCCCAGAAGAGTACACCCGGATAAAGCTCAATTGACATAAACACGGCAGAAGCAGTCCATAAAATCATCGCAGTCAGAACAAGCATAAAAGAGCGGATCAGGCGATCCTTCTGAGAGATGCAAATGAAAAGCAACAATATACTGTAGCTGCATAAAGCTATAATTGGTATAACTGTAAAAAATAATTCCAAATAAGCCATTTTACACTCCTGTATTATTACTGCGTGAAAGTTTCAAGAGTTCAATCATATCAAAATGGGAGGGATTCATTTTACGTGGTTTTCTCCCAAAACGTTCTGAAAATCGTGCTATGGTTCCAGTTGGTATAATTGTTATTTTAAGTGGTTCTATACCCAATAAAGATTTTAAATCCTTGTAATCAGTATCTATATAACGGAAATAGATGGCAAGATGCTCATTTATAATGTCACGGGTCACTGCTGACTGCATTCCCTGCGGGCTTATTTCAACAATAAGATGCAAAAAAGCCCGGTTGGCATCATCAAATTCTTTCAGTGCTATCCAGTCATTGATTTCCAGTTTTGAAAGCTTCAATGCTTCGTTGATGGTTGTTTCAGAAATACGTGTAAAACCTGCTATATCAATCAGGCCGGGTTCCCTATCGATATAGGTGAATTGGGGTATTTTCAAGTCGTCAGCCTCATTGCTCAGAGAAATACATTTAAAAATGTCACCTACACGATATCGGGCAAAAGCGCCGCCTTTAAAATTGGATATTACCAATTCATAATCAGTTCCGGCCTGCAGTTCATTAATAAGATAGGTGCGGGGGATATAATCAGGGTCATCCAGATTTTTCTGCAATTCAGGCCAGGGAATGAATTCATAAAAACATACATCCGGAATAAAAACCAGACCGTTTTTGCTCCAGGTTTCAGTGGCTATACAGGTTGTTTCAGTTCCTCCGAAAATTTCCAGAGGTCTTACTCCCCAGTCCTTTTCAATTTTCGATTTAACGCTTGCAGAATCCGTGCCGGCACAAATTAGACCTTTTAAAGTCCATATATCTTTTGGTTGGATAGGTGTTTTATCTTCCCGGCTGTTTTTCCATGCTTTAAGCAAACGATAATTCATTTTGGCAGAATTGTTTAACGGATTGATTTTACTGTCTGAGCCTCCGGCAGAAGTGAATTGATCACCAATTTTTGCAATAACACTGCTAAGACCAAAGAAAAGATCCACCCCCTGCTGCATGCCTAATTGAAAGCCGAGTTTGTTTCTTTGGCTGAAGCTCATGTTTACGGCTTCTTTGGCCGGGGGCAGCCAGTTTACCGATATTTCATCTTCCAGAACCAGCGGCGCCAAACCCGTAAGATAAGGCAATGGTGCCATGCCGTAAAGAAAATTCTCTCCGCCTCTTAAACTGAATTGGCCTTTTTCGTTGCTGGTAGCCAGGATCAAACAAGTTATAAAACTGCTTTTATGGTATCTGATCATACTCTCGGTGTATGGAGCAACTTTTATTGGATTTTTTGCGCCCTCCCAGGTGGTCTCGATCCACAGCAATGGTTTGGAAGGCAGAACTGAATCGATGCGCGGCAAGAGCAAATCAGCATAATTTTCATAACGGGTGAGCGGAACCATTTGCCTGAATTCATCCACACTTGAAGGTTTGTTACCTTTCATGATCCGCCTGCCAAGTTCACAGCCTGCATATATTTCGATTTGCTCCAGCATAAGACGGTTTTGGATTTCCATATACTGATCCATTGAAAAATCCAAAAAACCGCAATATTCCTGCCAGATTCGATCGAATTGTTTTTCTTTTAATTTTGTTCCCAAATTCATAAGTATATCTCCCCAACATAGGTTGGTTTTAACTCCAGTTACTCCTTTTAACAGCAGTTACAATATAGTAAGTCCGGTTAATCAAGTCCCACTCAATTAGATGAAATCCTGATTTGACAAGAAGCTCCCCCATTTCCTGCTGTGAATAGATCCAGACATCACCACTTAGATTAAATGGTGACTGCAAATAGTAATTGATAACTTTGCGAATATTCCTGGACCACCAGGGATCAGCGATCACCAGCCGTCCGTCAGGTCTTAAAACGCGCTGCATCTCCTGCAATGATTGCTGAGGATTTGGATAGTGATGAAAAGAGCCGCTGCATACCAATAAATCAAAAGTATTGTCAGGCCAGGGCATGCTGTCAACATCCCCGGTATGTAAACAGATATCCGGACCTAAAAGCATTTTGGCCTGTGCTGTCATTTTCTCCGATAAATCAATGCCAAAGGCATCAATATCAGGATAGTCCTTGATTATCATAGCTAATAAGCTGCCCGGGCCACAGCCAACATCCAGCAGTGAAGAAAACTGATAAGAGCTTATTTTCTCCAGTATACTCGCATACATTTGGCGGCAATACTTGCCGTCCCAGGTTTGCTCATAATCTGATGATTGTTTATCAAAATACTTTTTGCTTTTAGCTTTATATTTTTGTTCTGTCAGGCTCATTCAATCACCTTTCCCGGTAATGAATAAAATTACGAAAACTGGTCATATCAGGTATTAAAAATGGTACCGCGTTCTGGTAAGTATGATAATCTTCCAGAACTAACGGAAAAATCCAGCGATCCTGGATACAAACATAGAGTACATCGATGCATGTCCACACCAAGGCTGCAATAAGCATTAACCTGTTGCCCGCCGTCAGTCCCAAAAAGAGATAAAAAAAGAAAAACCATAACACACCTGGATGTCTGCAAAGAGCGTACATTCCTGTACGGACAACGGTATTCCTATTTGTTTTAATATAGGTTTTTTTAAACGGTATAGCTCCAAAAAGAGTATAAAACAACAGAACCAGAAATAATAAAGCCAGAAGCCCCGTTAAGCATCGCCAAGGAGTTGAGATCTGACTGTTATTATTAAATAAAATCGCTGCTGAACAAAACAAAAGCAGTAAAATACCCAGAATAAAAGATAGATTCAAATATCTATGATAGTGTGCGATTTTATTCAAATCAAAAATTAAAAAGAAAATAAAAGCCAAGCATCCAATAGATATAAAAATCACCATGCTACACCACTGCTACAATATTATGTAAACTATAGTTTATTTAATTTTGCAGAAAATTACAACCAATTTCGCCAAATTATTTAAATTATATTTTTTTACCAATAAAAATGATTATTTAAAACAATAATCAGATTTCGTTGACATTATAAATGTTGGGATTAATTTCCTAATACAATATTCCACCGCAAATATTGCATTTCCTGCTTTTTTTCAATATTTTATAAGGATTTATTAAAAAAACAGCCCCTAAATTCACGCTTTTCTTGTCGGCATGGCCAGAAAAATTTCGGTATTCAATAATTTATGGTAAAAATTGCATGTTGGCAATCAAGCTCACTCTTCCTTGAATCTTTTCATTATAATATTGACCCCGTTTTTATGTGTGGTTGTTACGCATATATTAATAAATAATTATAAAGGAGGCTAATAATTGTGAAAAAGAAAATATCGATTATTGTTTTATGCTTTTTTATGTTGACAATCTTTGCCGGGGGGGCAGCTGCGAAAAATAATAACCCCCAGAGCAATAATGGGATGAAAAATTCTGTGGTTGGCAAATTAGGACCGCAGCTTAAGTTTATGGACATCGACTCTGACTGGGCTAAAGATGAAATCAATAAAGCTGCCCAAAAAGGCTTTATGCAAGGTTATGGAGATGAAAAATTTCAACCCAATAAACCTATTACATGCCTGGAAACAATCGTAGCTTTGATGAGCACCCTGGAGCAGGAAGGGGCAATCGATCTGGATGATGTTGACATTGATGATTGCGACAGCTGGTTGAATAATATACCGGAATGGGCAAAGGTATATGTTGCAGCTGCTCTTGAAGAAGGTATTTTGCTGGAAAGTGAAATGGATAGTTTTAATCCTAATCAAGGGATTAAAAGATACCAGGCAGCAGTTTATTTTGCCAGATTGACAGAAAGCGGGTATGACGAATATTTTGAGGATATCATTGATGAAGTTAAGGATTTTCTTGAAGATATAATTCCGGAACTCAATGGTTATAAAGACCTTGGAGTTGCAGGGAACTTTTTCAGATTCAACGATGAAGACGAGATTCCCTTGCAGGCGCAGAATTCTGTGATAATCATGCAGCAGTTGCGTATCATGTTCGGCGACACAGACGGCAAATTCAGTCCGATGCGGGTAGTAAAAAGAAATGAGCTTGCAGCCATGCTGAATCGTCTGGATGATAATTATTTCTGCCGGCAGGATTGTGAGTTGATCACAGGAATCCTGGACGAAATTGACTATGATGAAGATCAGGAGATATTTATTTTATCCATTATAGACGAGGATGGCAATGCTGTAGATGAAATTGAATTCAATGACGACGATAAACTGTTTTATGAAGGCAAAATAGTTGAATTTGACGATGACGTTGATGAAAATGAGGCGGCGATTGAAGATATTGATACGGGCGGAAAGATTAAAGTATGCATCAACAGCCAGGATGAGTTGGCATGGGTAAAAATATATGCCCCGGAAGAAGACTAAAATCATGTTGTTCTGATTGCACATTGCAGGCGGGAAAGCAACAGATATTATGCTTCCAATGAAACTGTCCGCAGTATATAGTTAGGATAGCGGTTTACAGGAACAATCAATCAAAAAACTTCTGCTGCCTGAAATCATAATGCGGTATCGGGGAGATATAGATGTCCGGTTCTGATTCTCACAAGCTTGAAAAAGTAGTATATAAAAGCTGGCAAAATTACCATGCGGGCAATACTGGTGCCATTGAAGAAATATATCCTGAACTTATGCCTTTTTGTTTGCGGATCTGTTCAAGAACTTGCGGAAGATATATCGATGACAGCGAAGAAGAAGCCAGTATTGCCCGCATGTCAATTATAGAAGCCTTTGACCGTTATGAACCTGATAAAGGGCACATTCTGGTTTATCTGGGCCGGGTGATCCATAACCGGATCATAGATTATAAACGCAGCGAAAAACTAAACCATACACTGCCGCTGGAAGATTTTGATCTCGGACAAATAGCTGATGACCAAATCGGGGACCTGGTCGATGAGATGGCCAGGATCCAGGAAATTGAACAGTTCAAATTAACTTTGAATTCCTTTGACATTGAATTTGCTGAACTGGTTACAGCTTCTCCCCGACAGAATAAAACCAGAGATATGGCTAAAAAAATTTGCATAATCATTGCCGCCGATGAAAAACTGCAGTCATATTTACTGGAAAAAAGAAAACTGCCCATAAAACAATTGGAAGAAGAGCATCAAATAAACCGTAAACTTATAGACCGTTACCGAAAATATATTATTGCCGGAGCACTTATACTTATTTATGATTTTGCCCAGCTTAAATCATATATTTGGCCGGGAAAGGGAGGGACTGACCGTGACTAAAGCCAGAGGGATTGTACTCGAATCAAATAATGGGTATTCAACGATCCTGATGGAAGGCGGACAATATATTAAAATACACCGCACCCTGGAAGTGGGGCAAATATACCAGCAGGAGAACCGATATCAAAAATTCCTGCTGGCAGCAGCGGCTGTTTTAATATTTTTGCTGCTGGCTACGGCGGATTTTTTCAATGTAGTTGCATATGCCAATGTTTCCAATGGAATTGAGATAGGAGTTAACCGCTGGAATCGCATCATCAAAGTTGAACAAACAGGTACTGCTCAAGCTCTCCCGGCAGAATATGAAGCTTTGAAAGGACAAAAGCTGGAAGAGGCAGTGCCGATAGTAGTGAAAGAAGCTTTTACTGTTAATGAGGATCAATCAGAAATAACTATTCGAGTTAAAAGTGAGAAAAAAGACGGCTCAAGATTGGAAGAAAAGCTTATAGAAAAAATAGAGTCATCGGTTGAAGAAGACTTTAATATTCATAAGAAGAGCAACGAAAAGGCCGATGATAAAAACAAAAACAGTATCAAAATCAAACTGATGAATGACCAGCTTGAAAGGGAAGATCTTAGCAGCAGCAATAATCAAATCAAGCCGGTTCCTGTTATTGAAGAAGATAATGATGATTATCAAGCTACACCTGATAATGAAAAAAATAAATCTGATAACCAAAGCAGTTCAATAAAGAAATCTTCCTCAAACAGTGAATCGGATAATTTAGAAAATAAAGGAAAGCGCAATTAAGTTAATTAAGCGTCAGATATCTTGTTAACCCGTTTTAAAATCTTACATTAATGAATGGAAATTTATTAAAAATAGCAGATTGTTCGATCACATATGTTTATTTCCAATAGGCCAGGATTCTGGTCAACTGATTTAGTTGACTATGAAGTTCTGGCCTTAATGTTTTAATATTGATTTAAAAAAGGGTAGGCAAAGGGGATGGCGAATAAGATATAAAATTATCAAAATAAATGGGGGGCAGGAATGAGCAAAGTAAAAACATGGGAAGAGTATTCTGAAGAGGAGATACTTAAGGCCAATATTGAAAAATATGATAAAGATGAAATTGTTGAGTTTTACGCGGACTTTGAAGAGCCAAAGTATTCTTATATCGAATATACAGTAATTTTTAATGCAGTCCTCAAATTTTTACATAAACATCTTAAGCATACCGTCAGGGCAGTTGACATGTGCGGCGGTGCCGGCAAGGCAGCATTCGCTTTGAAAAGCTGCGATCCTGACTGTGAAGTAACATTGGTGGACCTGGCAGATAAAATGCTGGATATTGCCCGCCGCAAAGCTGAGAAAGATAATATTGCCTGCCGGATCGTGTTGGATGATGCCTTTTCTTTCCTGGGAAATGAAGAAGAGGAATTTGATCTGATCGTATTTTCTTCTGCCTTACATCATTTTAAAGATCCGGTAAGTCTTTTGGAAGCTGCGGCAAAAAGGCTTTCACCGCAGGGATTGATAATCAGCATCGCCGATCCCAATACAAAAATAAAAAGCAAGCGCTTTCGTTTTTTGCAGTTTATGGCCAGTAACAGTCAGTTAAAGAAAATTGCTATTAAAAACTGTTTAAATGAATTATTCCGCTCAAGTGATAAAAAGGCTGCCGGTGCGGAGAATTTTGATGTAGCTGAATATCAGACCCGTACCGGGATCAATGACATTAAACTGAGCAATGATATAAAGCGTGCCGGATTGGCACCGCTGGTACATATTCGTTATCCGGCCGGTGAACCTGCTATGACTAAAATAATGCCCTGGCTTGGTCTTTGCTGGGCATTCAGCATGGTGATGTGCCAGGAAGAAGAATTTATAAATTATGATGGCGGCACAGGGTTATTGAAGAAAGAGATAAAGCAGGAGTTACCCTATAGAGTAAATTTTTTGATTTAATCAAATAATAATATTAAGCAGTAAAGCCGGGAGAGACAAGTTTTGAATCTTTGGCAGGAACAATTATATATAGATATAGTTGTAAAAAGGGCTATTGACAGCATTGCGAATCCAGTTCTGGATACGCTGATGATTTATATTACAAATATTGGAGCACCGTTAACTTTCTATATTATGGCATCCGCCGGGTTTTTGTATCTTACTTACAAGCATAAAATTATCGATGGGTTTTTCATGGTTTTTTGTTTATTTGTCTCGTGGGGGGGCATGAATCTTTTTAAAGCTTTTTTTATGCGGGAAAGACCGATAGGTGAACATCTTGCTTATGCAGAAGGTTACAGCTTTCCCAGTGGTCATGCTACCCTTTCCATGGCATTCTATGGATTCATTATTTACCTGCTGTTAGCTGAAAGCAAAAAGAGCCGGAAGAAGAAAAATCTGGCGGGTTTTCTTGTGGTGCTGATTTTTTTGATCGGTTTGAGCAGGATTTATCTTAATGTCCATTATGCTACGGATGTTTTGGCGGGATATATTCTGGGAATTATTTTTCTGGTATTTTTTATATTTGCTCTCAGAACATGTAAAGCAAGAATACATTGAATCATGATGCCCTAAACCGGTGCCGCTGTAATTGCCTTCGGATTCCCCGATCAAACCAAGCCTTATAGCCCAGGCAATTATTTTCTTTTATGTTTTTCAGCATGGTGGGTTTTCTGTTCTTTTCTGATTTTTTTACCTTCCTCAGAAAATACTATTTGATTCTTTTGCTGGGTTTTGGCACTGCCGATATAATTATTTTCTTCACCTTTAATCACAATTAAGGTATGGCCTTCATCAAAGGTCAAGGCAACCGGCAAACTAGACTCTCCGGGGATAACCTTATATCCTGATTCCCGCAGGGAAGCTTCGCTTTTTAGTTTCTGTCTTACATCCTGTTTAATAACTGAAAAATTATACTGGCTGTGATGCCCTTTACCGTGAATTATATCAATAACATCGACACCGTTATCAATACACCAGCGTAAATTAATTTCTACCTTGTGCCAGGCTTCTTCCCGGTTAAGGTTATGCAGATCGATTTTTTCCAACTTCATTTTCTCAGCTCATTTTTATAAAAGTATTCATTAATTATACTTTAATAATAAATCTAAATTTATTAAAAATTCGTAAATTTTATACAACAAAAGTCATTATTTTATTTTATAATAAAAAAAGACTACAAATTATTGTTTATTTTTACAATTGCACCGAAGTATGGGAGGGTGAATTGTTTTTATGGAATCTAATAATCTCTGGCAGGATAATCAAGAGTATCTGCTGACTGTGCAGGTCAAATATCTTAATGACCTTTTGGACAATATGAACGAACTTTTTTATACATATAATTCCGACGGCATTATGACTTTCATTAATAAAAAAATTAAAGATATGCTTGGCTATGAGCAAAAAGAGCTTGTGGGAAAATATGTTTGGGAGATAGTTTATCCAGAAAATAAAGAAATGTTGATCAGAGAAACCAGAAAACGCCTGCAAAAAGGCAAAGGCCACAGAGATATTTATCTTACCAAAGTAGTTCACAAAGATAATACGATCAGAATACTGCGCATCAATGTGGCACCAATTGAGGAAAATGGCAAGATAATCGGAGAAGCAGTACTGGCGGAAGATGTAACTGAGCTGCGGCAGAATGAAAAAGCGCTCCGGGATTCCAATGAAATGCTGCAAGAGACCAAGAATAAATTAATGGAAGTCAATCGAAGTTTGATCAGCGCTGAGGAAGAATTACGCCTGCAACTGGAAGAAGCTGAGCAGCATAAAGAATCTGTTACTAATGCTCATCATAAACTTGAAAATATAATGGATTTTCTTCCTAACCCTACTATTGTTATTGATACCAAAGGCAAGATTACATTATGGAATAAAGCTATGGAAGGCCTGACGGGGGTCAAGGCCCGTGAAATGATCGGCAAGGGTAACAGAGAGTATTCGGTAGTTTTCTATGGGAGAAGAAAACCGATGCTGATAGATTTTGCTGCCGGTCTGGCTGATATGGACACCGTCCATGAATACTATGATAATTTTAAGCTGGATGAAAATGATTTACATGCTGATCAGCTTGTACCGCAATTAAGGATCGGAGGCACCTTTGTATCAGCCCGTGCTACTCCCCTATACGATGATTACGGCAATTTAGTCGGGGCTATTGAAACCGTAACAGATTTAAGTGAAAGACTTAAAACTATGCGGATATTAAAAGACAGTGAAGAAAAATACCGTAATATTATCGAGAGTATGGAAGACGGATATTTTGAAGTCAATATACCGGGAAACTTTCTTCTCATTAACAGATATCTACATACAGTATTAGGCTTCAGGCGTGAAGAGTTAATTGGTGATAGTTTCAGAAAAATAATGGATGATGAGAACGGTAAAAAGGTCAGAAGAGCTTTTATCAATGCTTACCAGACGAGAGAAATTAGAAGGGCCTTTGATTGGGAAGTACGGAAGAGTGATGGCTCCGCTATGTTTGTGGAAACTACTATATTGCCAATCATAGACACTCATGATGAAGTGATCGGTTTCAGAGGCATAGTCAGGGATATTACAGAGCGGAAAAAATATGAGCAGGCTTTACAGGAAAGTGAACAAAAACTGCAGGAAAGAGTATCATATTTAAATGCGCTGATTCGGAATTTGAACGAATTATTTCTTACTTATGATTTAAACGGGAATGTTACCTTTGCTAACAATAAAACTTTCGAGATAGGCGGCGTTATGCCGGAGAATTTGATCGGACGACATGTTACTGAATTTATCCAGGATGAATATCATGATCAGGTAAGAAATGAAATTGCCATAAGAGGTTCAAGGGGAGGGAATGCTGCATATGAGCTTCCCATTAAACGTAAAGACGGTTCAAGAGCAATTATCAAAATCAACAGCACACCTATAATAAATGAAAACGGCGAAATTGAAGGCGGAATGATTTTAGGCGAAGATATTACTGTTACCAAAAAGGTGCAGCAGGAACTGGCCACAAGTGAAAAACGTTACCGCGCCATAGTACAGGATCAGACGGAATTGATCTGCCGTTTCTTACCTGATTTAACAATTACATTTGTCAATGATGCCTACTGCAGATATTTCAACCTTGCGGTGGCTGATGTGATTGGAAGAAAACTGCCAAGATTCCTGCTTTCCTCAATCGAAAGAGATTTTTATCGACAGGAGATCAGTAAGTTTACTCCGGAAAATCCGGTCAGACATTTAGAGCTTTCAGTAGCCCTTGAGAATGACAGTAAAAATTGGCTTTCATGGACAGTCCGGGCTATTTTTAATGAACAGGAAATGATTATCGAATATCAGGGAGTAGGCCGGGATATTACCATAAGCAAGCAAGCTGAAGAGCAGTTGATTTATATGGGCACCCATGACGGATTGACTGATCTTTACAATCGGCTGTATTTTGAACAGCAGATGCTTAGCATGCAAAATAATAATATGCTGAATGTAGGGTTAATCATTTGTGATGTTGACGGCCTTAAATTGATCAATGATACATTGGGACATGCGGAGGGGGACAATACGCTGTGCAAGGTGGCAAATATTATCAGAAACTGCTTCCGCCGCAAGGATATAATTGCCCGGGTAGGGGGAGATGAATTTGCGATTCTCTTACCGTGTGCCAGCAATGAAATTGTTGTTCATGCTATTGAAAGAATAAGAAAAACAGTAAAATACTTTAACATGAACGCAGATATTCCGGTCAGTATGTCCATAGGTGCGGCGCTCAGGGAATCTCTGGTCATTTCTATGGATGATGTTTATAAAGAAGCTGACAATAATATGTACCGGGAAAAACTTCATAGCAGTAACAGTGCCCGCAGTGCAATTGTGCAAACTTTGACCAATGCCTTGAAAGAGCGCGATTATATAACTGAAGGCCACGCAGAAAGATTACAGCAACTGGTGGAGAAAATTGCACGACGATTGGAGCTGGATGAGCGGGTTATATATGATTTGCGGCTTTTTGCTCAATTTCATGATATTGGTAAAGTAGGGGTCCCCGATGCAATTCTGTTCAAAGCCAGTTCCCTTACCGAAGATGAACGCCGGATAATGCAAAGGCATAGTGAGATAGGACATCGTATTGCCCTGTCGGCACCGGAAATGGTCGATATCAGCGATTGGATTCTTAAGCATCATGAATGGTGGAATGGCGGGGGTTATCCTCAAGGTTTGAAAGGGGAAGATATTCCTTTGGAATGCCGCATTTTAGCTGTGGCGGATGCGTATGATGCTATGATCAGTTTCCGACCTTACCGCCAGGCCATGACTCACCAGGAAGCGGTTGATGAATTGAAAAAATTCGCCGGTATTCAGTTTGACCCCCAAATAGTTGAGATATTTCTCGCTTTAAATATAGACTATTAGCTGGCAGGATAGCGAAAATGTCCAATGATTTCCCAACGCTTAAGACAATTTTCCTCTCTGGTAATACCGGCATTATGGATTACCAGCGGTTGGCCTGCTGCTGAGGTCTTATCGCTGATGATACCGCAGTGCTCATCACCATTTTCAAAACGCCAGAAAACAACATCCCCCCATTGCCATTCGCTTAAATTACCATCGACTTCAACGGGCAGTTCCAGGCCAAAGCGCTTAAAAAACTGTATTTGATTTGGAACCCGGCGATGATCTATATTAGGGTCGGGTGCAGTTAAACCCCACCGGGCAGGATAGAGGGAGAAATTCGCGGTCATATCTTCATGGATAAGTTGCTGCAGGTCATACCCTGCATTTCTGAAAGCGCGGATAACAACATCCGTGCATGCTCCGTAATCTGAAGAAACATCTCCTCCGGGATAATCAATAGCATGATAAGAAGCATTGTAGAAAGTTTTGTTTTTTACTTCCTGCCGCGCGCCTAATAGGATCAGATCAGCAGCAGTAAGGTCCTTGGGGTCGATCCTTTCTACTGGCGAAAGTTCTTCAGGCAATATGGAATCACTGAAATTTATGCTGCCCATATTCATTAAAAATATATAAACAGCCAAGGGCAGAAAAGCTATAATTAAAAATGTCAGCCAATGTGTTTTAATAAATCCCTTTTTCATTGTCTGGTCTGCTTTCATGAATTAATCTGATCAAAGTTCAGTTAACAAATTATACAATGTTTTAGTTGGTTATTTTCAAAATAAATTATACAATGAGGAGTTTCAGAAATGCTTGCGGTGGCAACTTTGACCCGGGGGATCAAAAGGGGACTTTCAGTAACCTGGGAATTGGGAAAAGTATTGGTTCCGGTATATTTTATTATTACAGTTTTAAAATACACGCCGATTATGGAATGGATCGCTGAGTTTATGGAGCCGGTAATGTATATGGTCGGTTTGCCGGGAGAAGCATCACTGCCCTTGGTTTTAGGAATGTTTCTTAATATATATGCAGCGATTGGTGCCATACTGCCTCTGGCTATGAGCACCAAGGAAATAACCATAATAGCTGCCATGCTGCTTTTAGCCCACTCATTGCCGATCGAGTCAGCAGTAAGCAAAAAGGCTGGAGCTAAAGTTATCTCCCTGGTTCTGGTACGGCTGATTATGGCCTTTCTGGTTGGAGCAGGGTTTAATCTCGTTCTTTAAGGGGGAAAAGATTTTGCCTTATACAGATATTTTAACTGAAGCAGTTACCGGAAGCATTGCCAGTGTGTTAAAGATTGCTGCTATAGTTATACCTTTGATGATCTTTATTGAAATAATCCAGGATTTGAACTGGCTGGAAAAAATTACGGCATTATTAACGCCGATTACACGGTTTATAGGAATATCACCGGAAGCAAAATTGCCAATAATGGCCGGGCTGGTTTTTGGCATCAGCTATGGCGGAGGAATCATAATTGACAGCGCCCGGCAAGGCAAGTTAACGTATCGGGATATTTACCTGATAAACCTGTTTCTGGTAATATGTCATTCGCTTTTCGAGGATACTATTTTATTTGCAGCTATTGGTGCCATCTGGTTGCCGGTTTTAATTTTAAGGATAATTATGGCCATAGTAATATGCTGGATCGTTGCCCGTTTTATGCCTGAACTTCCTGAAAAGGCAGCTGGCACATTGGTTTAGTAACAGGCTTAAATGCATTTAAACTAAAAGCTGAAACTATTTTGCGGGAAGCAAGTCTTCCGTTATGGTATGATATAGATACATCATAAAAGGTGGTTTTTTTATGTCACATTTGCTTCATGATTTAAACCCAAACCAATTGGAAGCAGTTTCTCATTTGGAAGGTCCATGTATAGTTTTGGCTGGAGCAGGGAGCGGAAAGACCAGAGTAATTACCCGCCGGATAGTGAATCTTATAGAAAATGGTGCCCGTTATGACGAAATTCTGGCCATCACTTTCACTAATAAAGCTGCCCAGGAAATGAAAAACAGAGTAACATCTATCCTGCCGGATTATACCGGGCAATGGACTCAAACATTCCATGCGGCCTGCTACCGGATTTTGAGAATGGATATACATAATCTTGGCTTTGATCGTAATTTTACTATTGTTGATGATTCCGAGGCGAGTTCCGTAATCAAAGAAATTTTGAAAGAAGAAAATGATTATGAAACTAAACCGGATCATCTCCTGCATATATTCAAACAGGTCAAAAACAGCCAGGAAGAAGCGGAGAAATATTTTTCCCGCCACAAGATGTCCTTTGAAGCGAGAGAAAAAAATCTGCGCATATACAATCTGTATAATCATCGTTTAAAAGAACTGAATGCTTTGGATTTTGAAGATTTGATAGTCTTATGTATAAGACTGTTTACTGAGTTCCCGGAGATTTTGCATAAGTATCAGAATCGTTTCAGCTATATCATGATAGATGAATATCAGGATACAAACTATGCCCAGTACCGGTGGGCAAAACTGCTGGCTGCCAAACACCGGAACATTTTTGTTGTAGGTGACCCTGATCAGTCAATTTACAGCTGGCGGGGAGCGGAACCTTACAATATAAAAAGGTTCGTGGATGATTATAAAGATGCCAAAGTGATAAAATTAGAAAAAAACTACCGTTCTACACCCCAAATTCTAGCCGCTGCCAATGCTGTCATAAAGAATAATTCGGATCGTGAAGACAAAGAACTTTATACGGACATTAATACGGGAGAGAAACTAGTGCATTTTTGTGCCGGGGACAGTTTTCAGGAAGCACGTTTTATTGCTGATACTATTGGCGATTTAGTGGATCGGGAGAATCGGGATTACCATGATTGTGTTATTTTTTACCGTACTCATGCCCAATCGCGAATTCTGGAAGAAGCTTTGGTACGTAAATATATTCCTTATCATTTAGTAGGAGCCAAGCGGTTTTATGAACGTAAGGAAATCAAAGACATAGTAGCTTATCTGAAACTGGCCTGTAACAATAATGACCGTCTGAGTCTGCAGCGTATTATTAATACTCCCCGGCGCGGCATAGGGGATAAGACCGTGGAGAAAATTCTTAACTATGCCAGCGAAAACAATCTGACTATTATGGAAGCATTAAAAGAACCGGATAAAATTAATGGCATCAGCAAGAAAATGAGTAATACCCTGGAAGAGTTTTATGGCATGATCAGATATTTTGCTGATTTGACCGAAGCTGATGCCTCATTGCAGGATATTATTGATTTAGTCATTGAAATGAGCGGTTATGTAAATGAACTGCACAAGAGCAACCTGCCTGATGTTGAAACCCGGCTGGAAAACATTTATGAACTTAAGTCGCTGGCGTTTGAATTTGAACAAAATGGCGCGGACAGTCTGGAGGATTTTCTGGCCCAGATAGCTTTAGCCCAGGATACTGATGAAGTCGACCATTCCAATTCAGTGTTGCTGATGACTTATCATGGTGCCAAAGGGCTTGAATTTCCGGTAGTATTCATGACCGGAATGGAGGAGGGGGTCTTCCCTTCTTACCGCAGTGAATCGGTAGAGGAGTTGGAAGAGGAAAGGCGATTATGCTATGTAGGTATAACCAGGGCCAGAGAAAAACTTTATCTGACTAATGCGGTATCCCGCTTACTTTACGGGTACGAACGCAGCAACCCGCCTTCCCGTTTCATCAATGAAATTCCGCAGGAATTGCTGGTATCACCGCAGCCCAAGAAGATAGTAAATAGTATTTTGGGGGAAGGTGATAAGGTAATTCACAGGAAGTTCGGCATGGGCCGGGTGATAAACCTTATTGAAGATGATATGGTAGCAGTGATTGATTTTGAACGGGCCGGAACCAGAATGCTGCGTTTGGATATTGCTCCTTTGGAGAAAATAGATTAAATAGAATAATTCAATACAGGGAGGAAAATATGACCGGCCCGCAACAAAGGATAAATGAGCTGCTGGAAGAGATAAAGAAACATAACTATCAATATTACGTAATAGATGATCCGCTTATCAGTGACAGCCAGTATGATCTGCTGATGCAGGAACTGAAACAACTGGAAAATGATTATCCCCAATATATAAGCCTGGATTCTCCTACTCAGAGAGTTGGAGGACAAGCACTGGAGAAGTTTGCTCCTGTAACCCACCGCCACCCTCAATTAAGCCTGGATAATGTTTTTTCACGGGCAGACCTGGATGAATTTGACCGCCGCATAGCCAAGGCAGTTTCTGTATTTAGCTACATGACGGAATTAAAAATCGACGGGGTTTCCATCATTTTGATTTATGAAAACGGGCGCCTGCTAAATGCAGCCACCAGAGGCAACGGCATAGTTGGAGAAGATGTAACCCGCAATGTAAGAACCATAAAAAGCATACCTTTAAAATTGCAGAATGCAGTGCCCCGCCTGGAAGTGCGGGGAGAAATTTATATGCCTAAAAAAGAATTTTTAAGGCTTAATGAAGAAAAAGAAGAGAATGGGGAAAAACCTTTTGCCAATCCCCGCAATGCGGCAGCAGGTTCCCTGCGCCAGTTGGACCCGGCGATAACTGCTGACAGAGCTTTAGCTGCGTTTATCTACGATATCATTTACTGTGAAGGCCTGGTAACAGAAACCCAACAACAAGCCCTGGAGTTTTTATATTCCCAGGGTTTGCCGGTCAACCAGCAGTATTCATTTTGCCATAATATAAACGAAGTTTATCAATATACGCAAAAATATCAGAACGAAAGGCATTTATTGCCTTATGAAATTGATGGAGTAGTAGTAAAACTCAATTCTTTCCGGGAAAGAGAGGAATTAGGGGAAACCTTCAAGAGCCCGCGCTGGGCTGTTGCATATAAATTCCCTGCCGAAGAAAAACCAACCCGCTTGCTGGATATCGAAATTAATGTTGGGCGCACGGGTATAGTTGCTCCTACAGCAATACTTGAGCCTGTTTCTCTGGCCGGAACTACAGTAAGCCGCGCCAGTCTGCATAATTTTGCCCTGATCAAAACCAAAGACATAAGAATCGGCGATATGGTAATGGTACGCAAAGCAGGAGATATTATTCCGGAGATAGTCAGACCGCTGACTCAAGAACGCAAGGGGCAGGAGATAGAAGCCGCAGTTCCCTGCTTTTGCCCAGCCTGCGGCAGTGCTGTTGTCCAACTGGAAGGTGAAGTTGCTCATCGCTGTGAAAATATTAATTGTCCGGCCCGCCTGAAAGAGAGCCTGATATTTTTTGCTTCGCGTTCAGCTATGGATATTGACGGATTAGGACCGGTTGTAATAGAGCAACTGCTAAATCAGCAACTGGTTTTTACTATAGATGACTTGTATAAACTGACGGCAGATGATTTGATAAAAATAGAGCGGATTGGAGCCAAATCAGCAGAAAATCTTATCAAAGCCATCGCCGCCAGCAAAGACAGGCCGCTGCACCGGCTTATTACTGCCCTGGGAATCAGAAATGTGGGCGCCAAAACCGCCCGACAGTTGACAGAAAAGTTTACCAGTATCGAAGCTTTTATCAATGCTGCTCCGGCAGACTTCCTGGAAGTTGCAGAAGTGGGTGAGATAATTGCAGAAAGCCTGGCAGCATTCTTTGCAGAACCACGCAACCGGGAGATGATCAAAAATCTTAAGCAGTTTGGAGTTAACACTGCCGAAAGCGGAGTCAAGGCAAAAGAAGGCCGATTGGCTGGCAAGACTTTTGTTTTGACCGGTACCCTGGATAGTATGACTCGCTGGGAAGCCGGTGAAAGAATAGAAGCGTTGGGAGGGAAAATCGTAAATTCCGTCAGCAGGAAAACTGATTATGTGGTTAATGGTTCGGAGCCAGGCAGCAAATATCAAAAAGCGCTGGAACTGGGTATCAGGATTTTAAATGAAAGTGAGTTTCTGGAGCTGATAAAGGATTAAAATATTGATCAAGACAGCGTTAGGTATACTCCCTTTAAGCAGGGAGTATTTTCTTTGGCAGAACACAATTTCTTTGCTATATTATTAAGGTTATAATGCAAAGGTTATTCTGGGGAAGAAAAGGTGGTTTTATGACTGGTACACTAATTAATGCAGGTGCCATAGTGGCGGCAGGTCTTTGCGGATTGTTGCTGCGCCGCGGTATCCCTGACAAAATAAGCCGCAGCATGCAGGATGCGCTGGGTGTTTTAATTATCGTCATCGGAGTACAGTATGGTTTTAAGGCGGAAAGCTTTGCTATTATCGGAGTAAGCCTGGCTTTAGGCGCCGTTATAGGCGAGTGGCGGAATTGGGATGGCCGTTTGGAAGCGATGGGGGAACGGTTGCAAAGTCGTTTTGGCAGTGGTGAGAGCAGTTTTGCCAAGGGTTTTGTTTCTGCCACGTTGCTGTTTTGCGTTGGCGCTATGGCTATAATCGGTTCATTGGAAGACGGGCTTCATGGTAACTACCAAATTCTGTTGGTTAAGTCCATGCTGGATGCTATTTTTTCAGCCTTGTTTGCTGCCAGCATGGGAATCGGAGTTATTTTCTCCGCTATACCGGTATTAATTTATCAAGGTTCCATCAGTCTGGCATCTGGCTTGATTGAACCAGTTCTGACTGATCCGATGCTTAATAATATTACTTCCCTGGGTGGAATGATAATCGCTGCCTTGGGCTTTAATATCATAGGTGTAACTGGCATCAGAGTCGCAAATTTGCTGCCGGGAATCTTTATAGTTCCAATTATTATGACTATAATGGCATGGATTTAAAAGGTTTTCTCATTAAAGTGTATACACGGAAAAGGATTAGTGTATCAATAGGGTATTTGTTATAATGTTATAATATTGAACATAAATATTTACCGCAATCAGGAGGTATCGCCATGGCGCTTACCATTAAGGAAGTCGAACATATAGCCTTGCTGGCCAGAATTGAAATCACTGAAGGGGAAAAAAAAGAGTTCGCAGAGCAACTGAGCGCTATTCTTCAGTATGCCGATAAACTAAATGAGCTGGATACAGCAGATATACTTCCATTAGATCATATTTTGCCTGTTTACAACGTTTTCCGTGAGGATGAAGTTATCGCCAGTCCTAAACGGGAAGAGTTATTTGCCAATGCACCTGAATTTCAGGACGGATACTTTAAGGTTCCCAGGATATTATAGAGAGGATGGCTTGAGTGGAACTTAATGAATTAACTTTAAACCAGCTAAAACAGGCTCTGGCAGCTAAGGAAACAAGTTCGCTGGATATAATGACAGCAGTCATTAAACAGATAAAAGCCATAGATAACAAAGTTAAAGCTTTTTTGACTTTGAACGAAGAAGAAGCCTTAAACAAAGCTGCTGAATTCGACCAGTGTGCATGGGAAGGTCCAATAGCCGGGTTGCCTTTTGCTTTAAAAGATAATATTTGCACGAACGGACTAAGAACTACCTGTGCTTCCAAAATGCTGGACAATTTTGTTCCCGCTTATGATGCAACGGTAGTAAAAAAACTTTATGCCGGTGGCGGTATTTTAACCGGCAAATTAAATATGGATGAATTTGCCATGGGCTCTTCTACGGAAGGTTCAGCTTATTTTCCTACCCATAATCCCTGGGATCTGGAAAGGGTGCCGGGCGGCTCATCCGGAGGTTCGGCTGCTGCTGTGGCTGCGGACGAAATTCCTTTTGCACTGGGTTCGGACACCGGCGGGTCCATCCGTCAACCAGCTGCTTACTGCGGAGTAGTTGGCTTAAAGCCTACCTATGGCAGAGTCTCCCGCTGGGGCGTAGTCGCATATGCCTCCTCACTCGATCAGGTAGGGGTGATCAGTAAAGATGTGCGTGATGCAGCATTAGTCATGAACATAATTGCCGGTTATGATCCATTGGAGTCAACCAGCGTAAATATTGAGGTGCCAGATTATACTGAGGAACTTAATTGTGATATAAAGGGGTTTAAAATTGCTTATCCAAAAGAATATTTCCAGCAGGGCGTAGAGGAAAAAGTTAAAGAAACCTTAAAACAAGCCTTGTTAAAATATGAGGAGTTAGGGGCTCATATTGAAGAAGTAACTTTGCCCCACAGTGAATATGCCCTGCCGGCTTATTATATAATCGGACCGGCGGAAGCCAGTACCAACCTGGCCAAATTTGATGGTGTCCGCTATGGCTTGCGTGATTTTTCGGCCGACAATATTATTGATTTATTTTCCCGCTCACGCCAATTGGGTTTTGGCCTTGAAGTAAAGCGGAGAATAATGCTGGGGACTTATGCCCTGAGTTCAGGTTATTATGATGCTTATTACCTAAAAGCGCTGAAGGTCAGAAGGCTTATCAGCGATGATTTTACCAAGATTTTTGCTGACTTTGACGTGATCATTGCTCCGACTACACCAACTACTGCCTTTAAGATCGGCGAACAGGTAGAGGACAGCCTGACTATGTATATGAATGATATTTTAACCGTACCTATCAACTTGGCGGGTTTGCCGGGGATATCAATTCCCTGCGGATTTGCCGGCGGGTTGCCGGTAGGTATGCAAATAATAGCAAAACCTTTTGCTGAAGCGACTTTGTTAAAAGCAGCTTATGCTTTTGAACAAGCGACCGATTTTCATCTGCGAAAGCCTGATCTGGGGGTGAAATAAATGGGTAGCGAATTTGAAACCGTTATTGGTCTGGAAGTTCATGTGGAACTTAAAACTGATAGCAAAATATTTTGCTCCTGCAAAACTGGTTTCGGTGCCGAACCTAATACGCAGGTATGCCCGATTTGCGCAGGATATCCTGGCATGTTGCCGGTGCTGAATAAGAAAGTAGTGGAGTATGCCATAAAATCCGGATTGGCTATAAATGCAGAAATAGCTCCGTACTGCAAGTTTGACCGCAAAAATTACTTTTATCCTGATTTGCCAAAGGCCTATCAGATTTCGCAGTTCGCACTGCCGATCTGCACTAATGGTTATCTGGGAATCGATGTTAACGGTATTAAAAAGCAGATAAGAATTACCCGGGCGCATATGGAAGAAGATGCCGGCAAACTCGTCCATGAAGGAACGATAACCAGTACGGCATTTTCGCTGGTGGATTTAAACCGTTCGGGTGTGCCGCTATTGGAAATTGTTTCAGAACCGGATTTGAGAAGTGCCCAGGAAGCCAAAACTTATATGGAAAAATTACGGGCCATGCTGCTTTTCGCCCAGGTTTCGGACTGTAAAATGGAAGAAGGCTCGATCCGCTGTGATGCCAATGTTTCGGTGCGGCCGCGGGGGCAGGAGGAACTGGGCACTCGTACTGAAATTAAAAACTTAAATTCTTTCAAAGCTTTGGAGAAAGCAATTGAATATGAGGCCAGGAGGCAGATGGAGGCTTTAGAGGACGGGGAACCCATTATTCAGGAAACCCGCACCTGGGATGAGGTACAGGGAGTCACACGATCCATGCGCAGCAAGGAAGAAGCTCATGACTACAGATATTACCCTGATCCTGACCTGCCGCCGATAAAAATTGACCGGGAATGGATCGAACAGATAAAGCTCAATATGCCGGAAATGCCTGACAAGGCTCAGCAAAGGCTTATGGAAGAGTATGGTCTGCCGGAATATGATGCGGCAATTATTACTTTATCACCACATACTCTGAAGTTTTTTGACCAATGTACAGCCCTTTACCCTGAAGCCAAAATCGTATCCAACTGGATGATGGGAGAGTTAAACCGCCTGCTCAATCAAAACAACCAGGAAATCGAGCAGTGCCGTATTAGACCGGAGATGTTGGCTGATATGCTGAAACTACTTGACGAGGGTACAATAAATGGTAAAATGGCTAAAAATGTATTTGAAGCAATGTTTAACACCGGTAATGATGCTGCTTCTATAATTAAAGAACAAGGTATGGTGCAGATTTCTGATGAAGACACTTTGAGCAGGATTATTGCTGAAATAATAGAAAATAATCCCGGTGTTGTTGCTGATTACAGAAGCGGCAAGGAAAAGGCCCGGGGCTTTCTGGTCGGGCAGGTCATGAAGGCCACTAAAGGCCAGGCCAATCCCAATGCTGTCAATAATATTTTAACAGAATTCTTAAGTAAGGGGAGTGATTAAGTGTCAGTTGGTTTTATGGATGAATTTGAATGGTTTAAACGCGATGGAGCCAAAATTAATATCGTGGATACCACTTTGCGGGACGGCGAACAAACTGCAGGAGTTGTTTTTGCCAATGCTGAGAAGATAAGGATTGCAAAGCTGTTAAGCGATATCGGCGTAGATCAGATTGAAGTCGGCATACCGGTTATGGGAGGCGCGGAAAAAGAAAGTATTAAACAAATAGTGAGAATGGGCTTAAAACCTAGTATTATGGCATGGAACCGTGCTGTAATTTCCGATATTAAAGAGTCTATCGAATGCGGAGTAGATGCAGTGGCAATTTCCATTTCAACTTCGGATATTCACATTGAACATAAATTACAGACCACCCGTGAAGATGTTCTGCGAAGAATGTCTGATGCCGTCAAGTTCGCCAAAGATAACGGGCTATATGTTTCGGTCAATGCAGAGGATGCTTCTCGTACGGAAATTGGCTTTTTAACAGAGTTTGCTCTGGTTGGCAAACGTGCCGGAACAGACAGACTGCGCTTTTGTGACACAGTGGGTACCTTGAATCCACTTTCTGCCTACCGCTACATTAAAACTATTACTGATGCTGTAGGGGTAAATATAGAAATGCATACCCATAACGATTTCGGCATGGCAACCGCCAATGCGCTGGCAGGGATTTATGCCGGGGCTAATTATGTTGGAGTTACCGTCAATGGTCTGGGTGAAAGAGCCGGGAATGCATGTTTGCAGGAAGTGATTATGGGTATTAAGCATTTGATGCAATTGGATGTCCCATATGACACTAAGCTTTTCCGGGAAATCGCTTTATATGTAGCCCATGCTTCCGGCCGGCCTTTATCAGTCAGTAAACCGATCGTAGGCGATAACATCTTTGCCCATGAATCAGGTATCCATGGTGATGGAGTACTAAAAAATCCGCTCACTTACGAGGTTTTCACTCCCGAAGAAGTTGGCCTGGAAAGACAAATAGTCATTGGCAAGCATTCGGGTACAGCAGCAATCCGGTCTAAGTTTATAAATGAATACTTTATTGAGCTAAATAATGATGAAGCTAAATGGATATTGGAAAAAGTCAGAGAGCTTTCAGTAAATTTGAAGCGGTCCCTTTTTGACAAAGAGCTTATGTATATTTACGAAGATTATTTGAAGGAGAGAGGATAGAAAATTGAGTAAGACAATTGCGGAAAAAATACTTTCCTTGAAGAGTGGCCGGGATGCAAAAGCTAATGATATTGTAATTGCTGATCTGGACTTCGTCATGGGGCAGGATGGTACTTCGCCGCTTGCAATCAAGGCCTTTCAGGATATGCAGGCCAGCAAAGTCTTTGATCCGGCTCGCATAGCAATGGTAATTGACCACAGTGCTCCCAGCCCCTTGGAAGGCGTATCGGAACTGCACAGGCAGATGCGGGTCTTTGCCCGGGAACAGCAGATAAATTTTTATGATATCGGTGACGGAGTATGTCATCAATTGATCCCCGAGCGGGGGCATGTAGTTCCGGGAGATTTGGTCATTGGTGCTGATTCCCATACTTGTACTTACGGAGCTATAAATGCGCTGTCAACAGGGGTTGGCTCAACTGATCTGGCTGCCGGAATCATAGCAGGCAAGCTGTGGTTTAAAGTACCGGAAACTTTTAAATTTATCCTCAATGGCAAGCTCAGCGAAGGGGTTTATTCCAAAGACCTGATTCTCTTTCTGATTGGGGATGTAACTGCTGACGGTGCCACCTATATGGCTGCTGAGTACAGCGGGGAAGCTGTCAGCAACCTGTCAGTGGAAGCACGTTTTACGATCAGCAATATGGCTATTGAGATGGGGGCCAAATGTGGCCTGATGGAGGCAGACAATAAGACTATTGAATGGGTGAACAAGCACAGCCGGAAAAAATTCACTCCGGTTTTTGCTGATAATGATGCAATATATGCAAAAGTTAAGGAATATGATGTATCTTTCCTGGAGCCACAAATCGCCCGGCCTCATACAGTTGACAATGTCGTTGGTATCAGCAAATTAGGCACGGTTCCGGTCCAGCAAGGTGTTATCGGCACCTGTACCAATGGGCGTATAGAAGATCTGCGCATCGCTGCCCGGATATTAAAAGGGAAGAAAATCAACAAGGAAACCAGACTGATTGTAGCACCGGCTTCGCGCCAGATTATGATAGAAGCTATGCGGGAAGGCTTGATAGAAATATTCATGCAGGCAGGAGCAGCAGTAGTAACACCAGGTTGCGGCCCCTGTGTGGGCACCCATAATGGTGTGCCGTCAGATGGGGAGAATGTTATTTCAACGGCTAACCGCAATTTTAAAGGCAGAATGGGCAACAACAAGGCTTTTATATACCTCGGGTCACCGGCCACTGTAGCAGCTTCAGTTATAACCGGTCAAATTACTGACCCCCGACTGTTTTTATTATAGACAGCCCAGGCCGATTTTTAAGAAAAAGAGAGGAGACGGGGATGAAATTATCAGGCAAGTGCCATAAATTTGGCAATGACGTCAACACTGATTATATTATTTCAGGGCGCCATAAGTTTAAAACGCTGGATATGAAAGAATTAGCCAAACATGTAATGGAAGATCTGGAGCCCGAATTTTATGCAAAAGTCAGCGCGGGAGATTTTATCGTTGCCGGCACCAATTTTGGATGTGGTTCATCGAGGGAGCAGGCGCCATTGGCTATCATTAATGCTGATGTCGGAGCAGTTGTAGCTAAATCCTTTGCCCGAATTTTTTACCGCAATTGTATAAATACCGGATTGCCTTTGATCGAATGTGATACTGACCAGATAAATGCCGGGGATGAACTGGAAATTAATCTGGATCAGGGAATGCTGTTAAATAAAACTACCGGAGCAGTTATTGCTATTACGCCGCTGCCGCCGGTAATGCTGAAGATCCTTTCAGAAGGCGGGCTGGTAGAGCACTTTAAAAAATACGGTACGTTTAATTTCGACTGATACATTCTAAACCCTTCATAAATACCCGGCAAAATTACTGCGCGGGATTATTTGTCCCGTGTCTTTTTTTCAAAAAAACTTAATGAAAACAGGAGGCAGGTTATGGCAGACGGAAAAATTACAGTTAACAATGGTATTTTAAATGTTCCGGATGAACCGGTGATACCTTTTATTATAGGTGATGGCACCGGGCCGGATATCTGGGCGGCAGCCTCGAGAGTTTTGGATGCTGCAGTGGAAAAGGCCTATCAGGGCAGCAGGAAAATTATCTGGAAAGAAGTTTTAGCCGGAGAAAAGGCTTTTAAACAGACCGGCAGCTGGCTTCCGGATGAAACCCTGGAGGGTATCCGCGAATATATAATTGCCATTAAAGGTCCGCTGACAACTCCAATTGGCGGAGGTATCACTTCTCTAAATGTAGCCTTACGGCAGAAATTGGACCTATATACATGCCTGCGCCCGGTGCGCTATTTCCCCGGGGTACCTTCTCCGGTCAAGCGCCCTGAGGATACTGATATTGTTATATTCCGAGAAAATACTGAAGACATATATGCCGGGATCGAATTTCCTTCCGATTCTGCCGAGGCGAAAAAATTAATTACATTTCTTCAGGAACAATTAGGGGTAACCAAAATACGATTCCCTGAGACGTCTGGAATCGGCATAAAACCAGTTTCTCAGGAGGGAACACGCCGTTTAGTCAGAGCCGCCATCAATTACGCTATTAAAAATGGACGTAAAAACGTTACTTTAGTTCATAAGGGAAATATCATGAAATATACTGAAGGGGCTTTTAAACAATGGGGTTATGATTTAGCCGAAGAAGAATTCAGTGAATATGTTTTTACCTGGGATCAATATGATCGGATTAAAGAAGAACAAGGCACCAAAGCTGCGGACCTGGTGCAAAAAGAGGCGGAAGCACAGGGAAAAATAATTATCAAAGATGCCATCGCTGATATATTCCTCCAGCAGATTCTTACCAGACCAGCAGAATTTGATGTAGTAGCAACATTAAACCTTAATGGTGATTATATTTCTGATGCCCTGGCAGCCCAGGTCGGCGGAATTGGTATTGCTCCTGGTGCTAATATCAATTATGTTACCGGTCATGCTATTTTTGAAGCTACACATGGCACTGCTCCCAAATATGCCGGACTGGATAAAGTTAATCCTTCTTCAGTAATTCTCTCCGGAGAGATGATGCTCAGGCATCTCGGCTGGGATGAAGCAGCAGATTTAATAATTGAAGCAATGCAAAAGACGATTGCCCAAAAAGTAGTGACTTATGATTTTGCCCGCCTGATGGATGAAGCGCAAGAGGTAAAGACTTCGCAATTTGCCGATGCCCTGATAAAGAATATGTAATAATGCAGATAAACAGGGATTGCAGCAAAATATGTCAACAAATGCTTAGCAAAATAAACAGCTGTTTGCAGCAGGCGGTTGATTCTAGAATATTAGGGACGTACAAGGCTGAATAAGAATAGATATAAAAGGATAACCCCGGTGCAAATATTTTTTGTACCGGGGTTTCTTGCTACGACTACAGTTTTATTTTTAGTAATAAGCCAGGCCGATGGTCCCGGGACCGGCATGAGTTCCTATTACAGGTCCAGGTTCGGTAATCAGTATAGTACCTTGATAGAATAATTTTATTTCTTCAACTATTTGCAATGCTTCCTCTTCATTATCAATATGAAGAATTGCAAGCTTTTCAATATTTGATACATCTTGTTCTGCCAGGTTCAGTATCTGCCTTACAGCTTTATGTTTGGTTCTGACTTTGTCAAATACTTCTATCTTGCCTTCACCCAAAGTCAGGATCGGTTTTAACTGCAGCAGATTACCGATTTGTTTGCTGACATTGCTTATTCTTCCACCGCGGTATAAGTATTCCAGATTATCAACTACAAAGAAAATCCGACTTTTATCCTGAATACGCAGCAATTCTACTTTTATTTCCGTCATATATTTTTGCATATGGATCATCTCAAAAACCCGCATCACCTGAAAACCCAAACCTATTGACGCGGATAATGAATCTATAATTTCGATTTTCAGCTCTTTTTTTTGTAAAACTATTTCCCTGGCCAATAAAGCTGACTGAACTGTACCCGAAAGATGTGATGAAATCAGCACGGTCACGATTTCATCACCGCCGGCAAAACTGTCAAAAACATTTACGAAATCGCCGACTGATGGCTGTGATGTTAAGGGAGTAATCGCTTCATCACGCAGACGATGATAATAATTCTTATTAGTCAGATCAACGCCATCCTTGAAGGTTTTATCATTAATATGCACATTCAGAGGAACTATTTTAATTATATTTTCCTTCTTGAATGAATCGGGCAGGTCGCTGGTGCTGTCTGTTACTATATATTTTGCCACGAATAAACCTCCTTAAATACTGAATATTCTGACAAATAGTAACCCAGTAAGCCTTTTTTGTCAACGGAAGTTTTTGGCTACTCGAGGCTGGTACCGGTTTTAATATCAGATCGTATTAAGGAGCTGAAGTATTTTTTTAATTCTATTACAGACAGATTAATTATTTTAGCCATTTTTTTGCTGGCAGCAACTTCGATTAATGAAGCCTGATGGTATATATCTTTGCAGGTGTACATTCCTGCCAGAGCTTTAATTTCATAACAAAGGGCTTTTATTAATTCCCAGTCATTCTTTTCAGATGCTTCTTCCAATTTAATAATAGATCTGTCAAGCTCTGAAAGAAATTCCTTGTCATAAATGGCTGCTTCTTCTTTAATTGAGTCAGGATTTATTTTAAATATTTTTTTATCTTGTAATACTTTCTCAATCTCATTAATTAATTCGCGCGCCTGAAATGGTTTAGCCAAATAGGATGTGCAGCCGCTGGCAAGACATTTTTCCCAATCTCCGATCATAGCGTTGGCGGTAACCGCAATGACAGGCATAGAGCGCAAATCAGGATCACTTTTTATAATGCGGGAAGCTTCATAACCATCCATAACCGGCATCTGCATATCCATCAAGATCACATCAAAAATATTATCCTGCAGAATCTGCAGACACTGCAAACCATTTTCGGCTGTTGTAACCTCAAAACCGTAATTATGTAACATTTGAGATAATATTTTTACATTAAAAGCATTGTCTTCAACCAGCAAAACTTTCAATCGCATAAAAGGTTTTACAGCAATATTATCAGAATCGTCTTCTGATTTATTGATTTGTTCAGCAGCTATAATGTCAGCTGGCAGGTATAATTGAAAAACAATGTTTTGGTCAGAGTTACAGCAAGTCCAGAACTTGCCGCCCAAAAATTCTGTAAGCTGCTGGCAGAAATATAAACCTAAACAATCGGCAAATTCATTAACTGGAGAACAGTTATTAAAGCCTAGCAGAGGATTTTGAGCTGGGGCCTTAGCATATATGCCTTTATAAGCAATTGAAAGTAATAAATGGCTGGCGGACTCTTTTTCCAACCAGACTTTGAGAAGAATTGTTCCGCTTTCAGTATTTTCTATGGCTTTACTCAGCAGGGTTAAGATGATTTGTTTGAATTTCTGTTCATCTAACATGAGCATAATGTTAGCATCTTCTGCTATATGAATATTTAAATTCAGCCCTTTGGCTTTAAGCGATGATGATACTTTAAACGTACAGTAACTGATTATATTTTTAAGCGAAAAAGGTTTGAGATTGATTTCTGTTTGGCCAAGTTCCAGTTTATTTAAGTCCAAAATATTATCGACTATATTCAGAAGATTATATCCGGCTTTCTTAATTATTTCTAAATGATCAAATTGTGCGGAAGTAAGATTTTCTTGTTCTATTAAATCAGCAGCACCAATTATACCGGTCATAGGAGTTCTGAATTCATGACTTAGATTAGCCAGAAAATTATGCTCAGCAACACGGGTAATTTCAGCTGTTCTATTCATAAGAGGGAATAACAGTATTATCAAGGTAACTGTAATAAAAAACAGCGAGCTTATTATTGCATAATATAATGAAGTTGTCGCTCCCAAGCAATAAATATCAGCCAGACTTTTCAGTAGAATTACCAGCGTTGCGTATAAGAATGCCCAACGTTTGAAATGTTGTAAAATCATATGGCAAAACCTCCTCGCAAACATTGTCTAACATGGACGAGTCAATATATAATAGGATACAACATTGGTTACTGCAAATCGTGTCTTCTTATGGGTGGAATTTCCAAATTTTTTACACTTATATTGCCGAATAATGCTTGTTTTAAGGAAACCTTGCTGCAAACCATTGTGATGATATGAGGAATTTGGCTTTTTTCAGAAAAATTGCAAGAAATAATGCTGATGAATCATATATAAAATTGACAATTACTTTATTACGTAGAATGAATTTGTTATAAGAAATCAATAAAAATGCGGATGCTTTATAAAGAAGTCAATAACCATCAAATCTTGCTGAAATTTTATAAAGCGGAGATATATTTTGTGGAGGTGCTTTTAGTGAGGTTGTCCAGGCCTGGTAAAATCGTGGTTGTGTTTTTGGTGGCAGTATTGGCTGCCGGAGCCTTTTTTTACATACCACTGGCTGCTGATGCAAGCGAATCAGTCAGCGTTTATTTAAACGGACAAAAGGTGAGTTTTGATGTAGAACCAATTATAGAAAATGATCGGACCTTAGTTCCGCTGCGTGCTGTTTTTGAAGCAGTAGGAGCTGATGTTCAGTGGGACGAAGCCACCAGCACAGTTTTGGCTAACCGGGAAGGAACGGAAGTAGTATTGAAAATAGGCTCCCTGCAGCCCCTTGTTAATGGACAGGTATGGCCTCTGGACGTTCCTGCCCAAATTGTAAATAACAGAACTCTGGCTCCGCTCCGTTTTGTCGGCGAAGCCTTCGGAGGGCAGGTCGGGTGGGACGCAGCTGCCAGGACGGTAACCATTACAACTTCTGATACCAAAGAGAAGGTAGTAATTGTCAGCAGCAGCCCGGTCAAGCTGCACAGCGGCCCGGGAAATACCTGTGACATTTTGACTACAATCAATATAGGCGAAAAAATGGTGGTTTTAGCCGAAGAAGATAACTGGTATCAAATCAACTATTCAGGACAAAAAGGATGGGTGGCAGGCTGGCTGGTGGAAATAGTCCGGGAAGAAGAACAGCCGGAAACAGAAATAAGTAACAGCCCTGCTGAAATAGAAACACCGGAAGTCACAGATAATAGTCAGTGGCAAAGTATATCCATTATGGGTGAATCTATGGTCAGCAGTACTGAATTGAAGGAATTAGCCCTTAAGCACAACCCGAATGCTCCTGATTTGGCTGCTCTATATATTAAGATTGGCAAGGAATATGGTATCAGAGGAGATATTGCCTTTTGCCAGGCGGCAAAAGAAACCGGCTGGTGGAAATATGGCGGCCTGGTCTTGCCGGAGCAGAATAATTACTGCGGGCTGAGTGCTACCGGAAAAGCTGCTGCAGGTGATGAAGACTTAAGGGGGGCAGACCCTGACCGGGTATGGTTTGAAGAAGGGAAACACGGGGCTTTTTTTGCTGCGCCAGAGACCGGAGTGGAAGCACATATTCAACATTTATATGCTTATGCTACTGCTGCACCATTGCCTGCCGGTAAGGAACTGCTGGATCCCAGATTTATTTTGGTCACACGGGGTAATTCTGTTAACTGGGAAGATCTGGGAGGCAAATGGGCAGTTCCTGGTTATGACAGAAATAAATATCCGGATTTGATTACGGCTTTTGCCAATTGTGATACATATGGACATAGTATTATAAATGATTATTATAAAAAGGTCTGGCAGCCATCCAATTAACTATTCGATAGGATATACTCCCACACTTGCTGATAAAAGACCTGAAGAAGAAAATCAGATATTAATCGAGCAAACGGCTGAACGGAAATGGCAGCCAACTTAGGACCGGGCAACAATTTCATCATTACAATAAAAAAGCACGGTTTTGAGACCGTGCTTTTCTTGCTATGAATTTATGCCGAGGCATTTATTTAGCCGCAGCGGAAGCTTTGGCGAAAGGTCCAAAAGCGCTGCCAATAGGTAAAACTGTTATTCCATAATGAGTGTTTAAAACTGCTGCTGCTGAGCCATAGAAAGATACTATAGCAATACCCAGTTCTGAATAAGCGGCCAGCATGTGCCAGGCTTCCCCGCCCCAGCCCAACACGCTCATAAACAAACCTAAGAAAAGCAAGTCAATCAGGAAAAATATGATGAACAGTACTTTGTTGGCGCCCATGGCTCCAACGGTCATATACACGGTAAATATAAAATAGCCCAGGAAGGCAAAACCCAGCTGATGTGGGTCAAAGCCGGATCCTTCGCCAATAACATGAGTTGCTTGCATCCACCAGGTCATGGCTACGCCAAACCAGAAGAATCCATACCCACAAAAAGCGGTAGCCCCAAAAGTATTATTATGTTTGTAGTCCATTAATCCTGCTACAAACTGGGCGGCGGCTCCTAAAAAAATTGCCCAGGGAATAATATAGGCAGTGCCATCAGTTATCCCCAGCTTTTGGGAAGAAGCGACCAGGGTTACCATTGCCAGTCCCAAAAGACCTAATGGCGTCGGGTTAGCTACCAGTTCCTGAACATGACCGGTTACCTTCGTTTCATTTACAGCAGACATTAATAAATTTCCCCTCCCTAAAATATTTCTTGGATTTTGTTTGTGGATTATTCTCGCAAACCCTCCCTCCAGAATAATGCTATTTAATATTCAACGTAAAAAAATAAATTCCTGTTAATAAATTCACAATTATTTATAAAACCAAAAACGGTTTAAATAATATGAATAAAACAATGCCCTGCAGTAAGTATGAGCATTGGTATTATCAGCCGGATTTAAATCGCAGGTATAATAATTATTACGGTTGACAATTATACGTTATTAAAATATATTGTGTTTAATTGTATAAAATATCGAAGAAACGGAGGGAGAAAATGTCGTATCAAGCATGGCAGGAAGAGTATCGTCGCAAGTGTGTATCCTTTACCGAAGCTGCCAGGACAGTCAAAACAGGGGATTTTATTTCAATTGCCATCGGGGTTGGAGGTTGTTCAGCGGAATTATACGAAGCAATTTTAGATCGGCATGAGGAACTGCGGGACGTGAAAATAATGGATTCTATTCAACTGCGGCCCAACCGGCTTTATGACCCTGAGTTTATGAAACAGATCGACGGCCATATAAATTATGTACCGGCTTTTGGTGTTGCGGCGATGCGCAGCAGTTATGCTGCGCATACAGCTGATTTTTTTGTTACTACTGTTTATGACGGCGGGCAAAAATGTTCTGAACGTTCCGATGTTTATATTACTATGGTCACCCCGCCGGACAAAAACGGTTATGTAAATTTAAGCCTGACCAGCGACTATACTATGGCTGTTATAAAAAACGGCAGAACTAAAGGGCGGCTGCGGGCAGCAATCGCGGAAGTAAATGATCAGCTGCCGGTTGTATTTGGCAATAACTGGCTGCATGTATCAGAATTCGATTATTTTATCGAGCACTCCAGCCCTATACCTGAATTTAAGCGGGAAGAAGCTACTGAAGCGGAGAAGACTATTGCGCAATATGTACTGGAACTGATCAATAACGGGGACAATATTCAAATGGGAATCGGCGGAATCACAGAATCAGTGGTGGCTGGGCTGGACGGTAAATATGATCTGGGGGTTGTAACGGAAATGTACCCGACAGGACTGCCCCAATTAGTGGAAAAAGGTATAGTTACAAATGCCCGCAAGCCTTTCCATCAGGGAGCGACTATGGGGACTTTTTGTTTAGGTGATAAAGAAATGTACGAATTTGCCCGTGAGAACCCTGCCTGCGAAATGCACCCTGCATATTACACCAATAATCCGGTGTTTATCGCTCAGCACCCAAATATGATTTGTATGAATATGGCCTTGATGATTGATATGAGCGGACAGATCGCATCTGAAGGAATCGGGCATCGGATGATCAGCGGTTCCGGAGGACAGCTTGATTTTATGATGGGTTCTTACTGGTCAGAGGGCGGCAAGGGCGTAACGCTTCTAACTTCAGCCCGGCGCCGGGCAGACGGCAGTCTGAGTTCTTCCATAGTACCGGAGTTGCCTTCAGGTACGCCGGTCACGGTACCCAGGACATATGCACAATATGTGATTACTGAGTACGGGGTGGCCAATTTAAGATATAAAAGCGTTCGGGAAAGGGCACTGGCATTAATAGAAATTGCCCATCCTGATCTGCGCAGTGAACTAAGGTCAAGTTTGAAAAAGAATTTTTATCCGTGATAAATTTATTGTGTTGAATTTTAAAGCAAGCTTCCAGGGGGTGATGTTTGACTGTTGTAAACAAGGTTAGTTTAATGGGGGATTAAGCTTGACTGTTTTGGTTGTGTCAGTAATTTGTATTATTTAAACGGAATGTATAAGGAGGTAACGTTAATGGCATCAAATTTTTTGTTCTCAGCCAGAGATCACAAGTTTATCCTGAAAGAATGGTTGGATATGGAGAAGGTACTAACCTGTGATGCCTATAAAGACTGTTACAGTGTGGATGATATCGACAGTATTTTAGAAGCTGCATTAAAAGTTGCCCGGGAAGTAATAGCACCTACCAGAGATGACAACGAAGCTGTCCAGGCTCGGTTTATTGATGGCAAGGTGGTAGTACCCCCCTCGTTTAAAGAGGCTTATTGGTTTGTTAACGAGAACGGATGGGGCGGAAGCAATGAAGATCATGATTATGAAGGAAGACTGCCCAATACTTTATTTCGTGCCTGCGGTGAATTCATGGCTGGTGCCAATGCTGCTATAATGCCTTATATTTTGGCTACTGCGGGAGCAGCAGGACTGGTAGCCAAATTTGGCAGCGACGAAGTTAAAAATCTTTTCACTGATAAAATGTACAGCGGACAGTGGGCAGGCACTATGTGCCTGACTGAACCTAATGCCGGATCTGATGTAGGGGATCTTTTAAGTAAAGCCTATCCGACTGAAAAAAAAGGCGTGTATAAGATAAAAGGAACCAAGTGTTTTATTACCGGGGGCGATCAGGATATAACGGAAAACATTATTCATCTGGTTTTAGCCCGGGTGGAAGGTGCCAGGCCAGGTACCAAAGGCATTTCACTTTTTGTGGTACCCAAGATGAAAGTTGATGCCGAAGGCAACATAATTGGGCCTAATGATGTTAATTGCGTGGGCATCGAACACAAAATGGGCATTAAAGGTTCTGCTACCTGCGTTATGGCTTTTGGAGAGGAAAATGAATGTGAAGGATATCTTCTGGGGAACCCGCCTGACGCTGAAGGCAAAGGCGAAGGAATGGCGCAGATGTTCCAGATGATGAACGGTGCCCGTATGGAAACCGGTCATGCGGCAGTTGCGGAAACTGCCATCGCCTACCATAATGCAGCCAGTTATGCAGCAGAAAGGATTCAGGGTCGGCCGATTACTGATCCTAAATCAGAAAGGCTTAATATTATTAAACATGAAGATGTAAAAAGAATGCTGCTGGACTTGAAAGCCAATACCGAAGCTATGCGGGCTTTGATTTTCAAGACTTATTATTACTTTGATATTGCAGAATATTCCCGGGATCCGGAGGAAAAGAGGCGGGTTAAGGCCAGACTGGAAGTTAATACACCTATAGTTAAAGCTTATTGTTCTGACAAAGCGTGGGAATTATGTGCTGAAGCCATGCAGGTCTTCGGCGGCAACGGTTATTCAGAAGAATATCCTATTGCTGAACTGTGCAGAGATGTGAAAATATATTCAATTTGGGAAGGAACCAATTATATCCAGGCTATGGATTTAATCGGCCGTAAATGGATGATGGGCAAGGGTTCGGTTTTTGCTGAATGGCTGGCAGAAATTGAAAGTTTTGCGGTTGAAAACGCGGCCTCCCAAGTCTTTGTAAAAGAAATGGCGATTGTAAAAAGAGCTGTAGACGCTTACCGGGAAATTCAGATGGCAATAGGTGGTTTTGTTGGCAATGGGCAGATGAGCATGATGCTTCTTTATGCTACACGCATTCTGCATGCCACCGGGGAACTGGTATGCGGACAACTCTTACTGGAACAAGCCCTGATAGCACAAAAGAAAATTGAAGAGATGGGTACTGAGCATTATGATTATGCGTTTTATAATGGTAAAGTTAATGCGGCCAAATACTTTGCACGCAACATTATGCCCAACATATTCAGAACTCTGGAAGTAATTAAAGAAGCCGATACTTCAGTACTTGATATTGCTGAAGCAGCATTCCTTGTCTCATAAATTAAAATTTGAATCATATAATTATTTCAGTTGCCCGTAAAAAACGGGCAACTTGTTAATAGCAGAATATTTATAATAATCTGAATATAAAATATGGCCAATCAAAAAAAGGGATTTTGTTTAATATTAAGAATATTGGAAGTTAGATAGATTATAATAATTGATTGTTTTCTGTCCGCAAAAGTATTAAAAATAATCTGCCATTGGCAGAAGATTTCTGTTTCGATTCTTAATAGAACGAAGGAATTTTTGCTGTCAGAAAGAAGCTTTGTTATCTCATGGGGGGGTGATGATTAACAAGAACAGGGGTTAAATGTTTAGCAGCGGAGAAAAAATAATTGCCGGAGTTCTCAAGGTGTAAACCTTTAGGGGGAGACTCCGGGAGAAGGGGGATTTTAAAACATGTCAGCCAATTTTGCGTATTTAAACGCTCGCGACCTTAAGTTTATTATTAAAGAATGGTTACCTACTGAACAGGTTTTTAATTATCCGAAATTTACCGATTATTATTCCAAAGAAGACGTCGATTCAGTTTTGGATCCCTGCCTGAAAATGGCAAAAGAATTAATTGAACCGACTAACGAAGATGGCAACAGCAATCCGGTAAAATTTGAAAATGGCAAAGTCACTTTACCACCAACGTTTGGTCCGCTTTTTCATCAATTGCAGGAAGAAGGATGGGGAACCAGCAACATCGATGATTCGGAGGATTCAATGGTATTGCCTCATATCCTGCATGCTGCTGTTTGGGAACTGTTTTGCGCGGCAAATCCGACCTTTGGACCCTATATCATTTTGACCAGCGGTTCAGCTGGACTGATTCAGAGTTATGGTGATGAGAATTTAAAAGCAATGTTTCTGCCTAAAATGATGGATGGGACCTGGGCAGGAACCATGTGCCTGACCGAACCTACTGCCGGTTCTGATGTCGGCGATATATTATCCAAAGCTTATCCCACTGATGATCCGCGTATTTTCAAAATCAAAGGCAATAAAATATTTATAACTGGCGGTGACAATGATTTTACGGAAAATGTTATCCATCTGTATCTGGCCAGAGTGGAAGGGGCAGCCGCAGGTACCAAAGGGATTTCCTTATTCGTAGTTCCTAAGTATTGGGTAAATGAAGACGGCAGTTTTGAAGACAATGATGTACAAACCACCGGTGTCGAACATAAATTGGGGCAATTTGGTTCATGTACTGCGGCTTTATCAATGGGAGAAAATAATAGTTGCCGGGGTTGGCTGCTAGGCATTGATCCCCGCAACAACGAAGGCAAAGGCGAAGGCATGGCCCAGATGTTCCAGATGATGAATGAAGCCCGCATGGAAACCGGACATGCTGGTCTGTCCTGTATGGCCAATGCATTCTATAATGCGCGTGAATATTGTAAAGAACGTATCCAGGGACGCCCGCTTACCAATCCAAAAGGCGACAGGGTCACCATCATAAACCACGAAGATATCAGAAGAACATTATTGCTGGGGAAAGCTCATGTAGAAGCGATAAGAGCTATGATGTACAAAGTATATATGGCTTTAGATGTCAGACATCACGATCCGGATCCAGCCGTACGTGAAGCCGCCAATGACTTGATCGAAGTTTCTACTCCTTTATGTAAAGCCTATCCAACTGATGAAGCATGGTGGCTGATCGGCGAAGCTATCCAGGCATATGGCGGATATGGTTACTGCGAAGAATATCCGGTTGCACAAATTGCCCGCGATGTTAAGATTTACTCCATATGGGAAGGAACCAACTTCATTCAGTCATTAGACCTTATCGGCCGTAAATGGCTGTTGAAGAAAGGTGCTGCATTTGCTGGCTTCGTTCAGGAAATGAGAGATTTCTACGAAGCCAATAAAGACGCTGCGCAGGCTGCACAGGCACCGGAAGGCGGAATCGACTTGACTTTGGGCAAAGAGTTTGCCAACCTGGGCAAAGCACTTGATGCCTACACAGAAATACAAATGGCTATCGGCGGTTATTTTGGCCAGAAGAAATATGGCATGATGCCGTTATATTCCCGTCGTATTCTTACAGCCACTTCACAGCTTTATGCCGGACGCTGCATTCTGGATCAGGCCTTGCTGGCTGCTAAAAAAGCTGAAGAAGTTGGACCGGAGCATTATGATTACAATTTCTATGTCGGCAAAGTATTGTCTGCCAAATACTATCTTAGAAACGTAGTTCCAAATATCTGGGCAGTTGCCGAAATAGTGAAAGACGGAGATCGTTCTGCTTTGGATATTCCGCTGGAAGCTTTTGATTATTAGAACCTGCTAGTGCTTTCCTGGGGCCGTCCTTTTAAAGGGCGGCCTCAGACCGTCAAAAAAAGCGAATCTCATTGTTACAGCACAAGCCCCGCTCAGTCAGCGTACCCATGTACGTTTCAATCGCGGGGCTTGCTCGTGCCTCGACCTTCACTTTTTTTGTCCGGTCTCTTTTATGAAGCGAAAGCAGACCAGTTTTACAATTAACTTAACAGATATGTAAAAAATATTTTAGTAAATAAAAAAGAACCGTCCTAATCAGGACGGTTTTGCTCATATATATAATTTATAGAGCAATAAGGAAAGGGAAAGTAAGGTTCACAATAAAGTTCATAATCAGATTGATTGTTAAGTTGATTAAAAAAGGCCTGAAATGATTGCTTCTTAAAAAGTTGTTAAAGCTAAATCCTTGAACTGGTAAGAGATCTTACTTTATTGATTACCTGATAACAATTTATGAAGTGACATCCGGAAAGGTGACAAGTGCATGAAAGAAATTTATTACAAAATCAGTGAGGCAGCAGAAATACTATCTATTGAGCAGCATACGTTAAGGTACCTGGAAAACAGCCTGGGGTTGCGAATAAATCGAAATGACCGCGGCGACCGGCTATATAGTGAGGCGGATCTCGATACCCTTAAGTTAATTATTAAGTTAAAAGAAAAGGGACTAAATACTACTGCCATAAAAATGGCGCTGGAAAATACTGAGCAAAATGATGTAACAGAAGTTGCGGTACGTAATGAAGGAATTCCAGTCGTCGAATTAGTGAATATCGGTGCTAAAATTATTGAACTGAATGAAGAACTTCTCCTCCAAAATAAGAAGTTGGAGCAGCGTATTACCAAACTGGAAGAAAAAATCGATAAACGTAATCAGGAAAGAGAAGAAAAAATCGATAAATTTTTGCAGCTGTGGAAAAATGAACAGGAGGACAAAGGAAAGCCTTCCTGGTTTTCCTGGCTGCGGGGTAAATAGTTTTTTGCAGCTTTACCTTCGAAAATAACAGGGGAAATCACAGCTTGAGCACTTTCTTTTATTAATTTTTAAAGGAGCGATCCTATTGATTTGTTTTATCAGATCCAGCAGCTTTTGAGCCTGAAGCTCCGATTCGCATTGAGCTGCTAAAAAGACCGAGCCTTCCATGCCCCCGACTCCGCCTGCGGCCACCTGCACCACATCAATACCAAAAAGTATTTTAAGTGCTGTAATTTCAGTTATTACATAAGCGTTGGACAAAGCCATGAAACCGACTTTGATACCTAAATTGAATTCATCTTTAAAAATACCCATGACTTTTTCCGCTTCACGGCAGGAAGGAATCATCTTTTCCAACCCAACCGGTATTATAGGTACAATACCGCGGGAACGCAGTATACCGATTCCCTGGCCGATGGTTCCGCCCAGAGGATTGGCCATTAAAATGCCAACATCGCCTTCGGGGTCTATCGCGTTGGCGCCTTTGATAAAGACATCCCCCGGCTGAAAACTGCCTAAAAACTCCAGCCAGTCAGCTTCAACCAATTGGCCTTTTTCAATACACCAGCTGCCATAACGACCCTCCGGCTCAGTGATACAGGCTGCTTTTTGAGTGATTACGCCGGCTACATGAGGTTCTTTATTTGTTATTTTGGTTCCCGTTAATTGTTCAAAAATATCTATATTGGTTGTACCGCTGCCTATTATGATCCTGCCTTTGGCAAAAGCTGTCTGCACTTCTGGAAGTTTAACTACTGCCCGGGCAATTAAATTTTTTGATGCTGCGGGATGAAGAGCAAATGTTGATAACATACAAATTCCCCCATAAAAATTTTATTTTTTAGCGGACAACACACTTAACAAAGTCAATGCCTTATAATAAACGGTTTGGCTTATATAATGACTTGAAAGAATTTCGTTTTGTCCATGCTTTAAATGTTGGTCATAATCAGATATTATTTGAGGATCAATCAAATGTAAGCCGCTTATAAAATCATAACCCGCCTGCTGCTGCTTTTGTAAATCCTGCAATACATCATCATGAGTTGCTGAAGAAGAATTACCGTAAGTATAATCAACTTCCAGGCATTTAAGGGGTAAATTTAAATATATATTAATGACGTTGTCATTATTATTCAGTTTATGTACATGTTCCAGAATCAAATTTGGTTCTGCCGCTATCTCTGATTTACTGTCGATAAAATTTTTTTCATATAATTTTACCCGTAGCAGGTTTTTGCTGCTGTCAGCGAGATTATATTCTGAGTCGGTAGCGAAGGAAAAAATTTTATAACGCTGGTTTATGTTTAAGACAAAATTTTCACTGGCATAAGGGATTAACTCCAATTGTGAAATAGCAGAGCCCGGACCGCTTTTTTCAATATAAAAATGTTTTGGATAAATCATAAGAACAGAATTAAAAATATTACGTGTATGAATACTGGCGGGAAGTTCATTTATAATTGTCTGAGGGTTTTTATCGACAGTTATTACTGATACATCTCCCAGATATTTGTCAATTATAGCTTTAACGTCATTAGTACAATTGTCGGCAGTTTTTAATAAAACATGCTTTAAGCTCCATGAGCCATTATCATAAACACCGTGATCTGCAGCATAAGGAACCAACTTCTCCTGCAAAAAAAAGGTTAAATTATCAGTGAAAGATCTGGTTGAATGTTGAAATACAACAGGATATTCAGCGATTATTTCACCTCTTCCAGGCAGAACAGCAAGTAGTTGAGCAGTCGTCATATCTTCTTCGATCATCAGGAAAAGCACATCACCTTCTATTTCCCGGGAGGGGTTCACCAGCAAATGGGTAAGCAAATCAGCAATTGAAGGGGGCAGCCAATTGACCACCGGCAGTTCAAAAGCATTACATAAGGTTTTGACCCAGTCCTTTTCTGAATGCATATAGGCGCTTCCTAACTTCCCGTTTGGTATGACAGGAAATAATCACTATAAAATACCGGGATTGATTCATCCGGCTAAAACTAAAGCAGGGATCTCTACCGCCGTCTGGCTTTCTACTTTAATTGTGAATAAATCCCCCTCTTCATATAAGACAGTATTGAATGGTACCTCACTGCTTTGCCTGCGGACAGTATTTTCCGGCAATAATGCCAGATACTCGAATGGGAATAATTTACCGGTTTCAAGCGGTACACGGTCTATTTTTATGTAAATATCTTTCCAGGCCCGCGAAATATTGCGCGGGGCTATCATCCTCTCCAGATCTGAACGGATAGTGGCCAGAAGATTAAGATAACTATCTAATAAATTCACAACTTCCAGGTACTGATCTATGACATGCCGGGCATAAAGATGTTTTTCCCGGAAAAAGGCCATCTGATAAGCCAGAGAAGATAACTCCAGAACTACCCTCCTTTGCCAGAAAGGCAGAGGACTGCTGTCTGAGGAGAACGTTCTCCAGTCAGAAGCAGTAAGTTTATCGGTATGTTTGTTGATAAGTAAAGTGGATTGGTCGTAAAAATAATTAAAATCAGGTTCACTTGCCTGGGCAAAATCTTCATAAAGTTTGCTTGTTTCCTCCAGACAATCAGTTACCCAACTATTAAGCAAACGGGCATAACCTGCCGGCAACGAAATTACCGTAGCCAAGTGGGGAACCATAACATTTTTGTTGGTCTGGTAATAAATGCATCGCTCCAGTGTAACTGCCAAAGCATCCAGCCATTCTTTAAGATCCCGGGCAAAAGAAAAATTGTTTTTAGTTGAGGATTTAAAGACAGGATTAAACAATTGTATATAAACTGACAGCCGATTTTTTATATGCTTAATATAATAGCTGTTAATGGCGGGCGAAGCTTTTTTAGTATATTCATCCATGCTTAACCGTAGGCGTTCCTTAAGCTCAGTGCCATTTTCACTATTTTCCCAGAATTCCCGGCTGTTATCCTGCAGTAATTTATTCATAAAAGCAAAATGGCCCAGCAACGAATTGACATCTTTCAGGTCATTTTGATTATTGAAGTCCATTTTCAATACTAATTGAACCAGAGCCTCATAGTCAGGAAATTGCTTAAGCGATTTCATCAATGCCTCATCTTCAGTTAACTGAAGTAAGTCAAGGGTATATAGTCTGAACAATTGCAGGTTATCTTTCAACTGTTTAATGGCCAGGAGAAAGTCAGCATTACTTTTATCCTCATATCTGGTAGCATCCAGGAGCTTTTTATTGATTTCATGTCTTGATTTAAAAAGGAGATTCCTTATAGTTTTTACCTGATTATAAAGTTTGACATATCTTTGCATACTGGTCATTATATCCCGCTCAAGCTGATCCTCTTTATGACGCAAATTAAACAGAGCCGAGATTTCGTTATCCATAATATTTATAAACTGGGGGAAATAATGTTCTTTGAAACTACGGTAATAAAAGGCGTTCAGAGCATGGATATATTCATCCAGACTATCGAGGCCGGATAATGTCGAATGCGGTTTGGCCGTTACCGCAATTTCCTCGCTCAGTTTATTGATCATAGTGTCAAGCAACTGCTTATAATCATTTGATTGGTTTTCCTTAGTCATTACAACACCCCCAGGAATTTGCCGGCCGTTATCTGGCGCAGCCAAACAGCATCTTTGTTTTTAAATAATTCCAGCTTTTGGGCGAGCTCAGATGCTTTATTGCTGTTTCCATATAATTCAATATCTGATGCTACTCGTTCAGCTTCATAACGGCTTTCATCATTTACCAGCAATCCCAGACTGGTCAAAAAAGAACTATTGATAAAAAGCGGACTGGGTACCCACTTAAACAACATCAATGCTTTATCGAGGAGAAAACCGGCCAGCAGACTGGCATCAACCAGATTTTTCTCAAGGAGTAAATGCAGCAATTGTATAGTGATAAAAGCCTCATGAGGAAGTGACAGCAGCTTTTGTTCTACCATTAATTTTAATTCATTGATCCTCGGTTCAGACAAGCCGTTATCTAAATCAGCTTTGTTTAACAGCAGATATTCACTATTACGATGCAGAGATATTTGCTCTGCTTCATAAGCTATATGATAAAGTGTATAGATAGTTTCAGACTGCCTGGCCAACTTCAGTAAATCATAGACAGCAAAATATTTTAAAGTAACGTAATCTGGCTGCTGCTCCGGAAAATAATCATGGTAGATCCCCTTGTAATTAGCACCGGTAAGCTCTGGCTTATAAATCAAGCAAAAAACAGCCGTAACTTTGCGCAGCAGTTTTTCAAATTGCTTGTTCCCTGATGCAATAATGTTTTCTGACAGATTAAAGTCCTTGTGGCTGACCAGTTTGATCAACAATGCAAGACTGTCAGCAACCATACCGGCGCGGAAAAAAATCTCGGCTGCTTCCAGTGTAATATTATAACTGCGTTCCAGATCGATATTCTCTTCCAGGTTGACTTGCAGCAATTCAATGCCAGCTGCCAGAAGTTTTATTTTATCACCATGGATCGTGGGCAGCGAATTATTTGTTATCATTTCGTCAAGGCCATAAAAAAAAACGCTTTTCTTTTCCTGTAAAAAACGCAGCCGCTCATTAAGAAGTTTTCTGAATTGCGGATTTGCACTGCGGGATACTAAAAACGAACAAGCTTCAGCATCCAGAATTGAAAAGATTGCAATGAAGCGGTCATTAAATTTTTCTGAAAAAAGGTTAATCAAATATTGTAATCTTTTATGCTCTGGTTTCTTTTGCAATAAATAAGCAGGTAAATAGGATAAAAATTCATCCAACCGATTGTCATCAGCAGTAAGCCAGTTCAAAACCTGGGAGAGATGTAGATTTTCCATTATTATGGACCAGAAAATATCTTTTTGCCCTGAGAAATATAAAGCCCGCCACAATGTTTCCAGTTCCCTTTCAGTAACGATTGGCGGTGTCACGGCTTCTGCAGAGGATGCCCGCAGTTGGTGACGCAGTATTAATTCCTGCTCCCACTGATCAAATAGATCGTCATTCAAAGTATTATTTTTGGTTGGCAGATATTTTTTCATAATTTTATGGGCCCATCCTATTTGTCATAGAAAATTTTATTGAGAAAGCTGCAGACGTAATGAGCTTTTTTTTCGTCAGATTCCGTTAAATATATATAATAATATATTGATTTCTCTTTATTAGTGAAGATTCCTCCTAACTGGTCAGGCTGCAGATATTCTATGCGGTCATTGACCGCTTTAGAGCGGCTGAGATAGCGATAGGTCTGCAAACGGCTTATGAAAGGATAACGTGATAGCCTGTCAAAATGTGCTTTTATACCACTTTCTTTGTAGGGATTGGCTTCCTCGTATTTTATTACAATGTCTTTTTCCCGATTGACAGGCAGTTCCTGTGGTTTATTGTCCTTAAGTAATTCTTTTAACCAGCTTTTAAAACGATAACCTGGGGTTGATTTTAAAAAAAGCAGAAAAGGCTGTAGTTCAGGGGGGAATAGTGCAGAGCTTTTTTCCCACTGGTCAATAAGTTCCGGATTAAGGCATAAAAAGTTAATAAAGTCGTCCAAATCAGCCGAGGTTTGATGAAATAATTGAGCAGCATAACGATCATAAAATAGCTGCCAGGATTCCGGTGATTCCAAGCTTAATTTTTCTATATATTCCATGAGCTGCTGGTGCTCTTCATTACTTACAGGCTGCCCAATGTCAAGTTTTCTGAATAAACTCCGCATAATTTTTCATGTTCCTTATCAACATAAATAGTTTACGTAAAGATACTAAAGATATAGCCGGCCGCTTTCAGGTCTTTAATAATTCTGTCCAAAGCCTCAGCATTGCTTTGCGATACTGCATGCAGCAGTATTACTGCTCCGGGATGAATGTTGTCCATAACATGCTGATAGGAATAATCCGCTCCCGGTTGCTGATTTGGGTCCCAATCATTGAAAGCAACGCTCCAGAATACAGTGCGATAGCCGAGACCGGACATGACTGAAAGACTTAAATCACTGTAAAGGCCCATGGGTGGTCTTAAGTACTTGTCCATCGGTAATCCTGTCAAAAGGGTAAATTTATTCTCCAAACCAGTTATTTCTGCTATTATAGTTGCACTGTCAGCAATACCCAGGTCAGGATGATTGACGGTGTGGTTTCCCACCAGATGGCCTTCCTGTTTCATACGTATAACCAGTTCAGGCTGACTGTCAATATAATGACCGGTGACAAAAAAAATAGCTTTTACATCATTAGCTTTCAATGTATCGAGAATTTGCTCGGTGTAGCCTAATTCATAACCTTCATCAAAGGTAAGATATATTTGATTCCCCGGACTGTCCAAAACGTAAAAAGCATTGTTTGCCTTAAGCCGGGTTTTGATATCTTCAGCTACATATGGTACCTGATGCTGATTATTGCGCTGAAAATACCATGAATCTGAACTGGCCGTAGGCTCCGGTTGAAGGACAACAGGCGAACCTGGCTCCGCTGTCTCAGATTGCTCCGGCTCATCAGCTGCTGGTAAATCAGGTTCGGAAATTGCATGTGAATCAGGTTTAACTGCCGAAACAGGGAGCGCTTCCTCCTTGAGACAACCAGTCAGAAAAAATATTGACAGTAATAATAACAGAATAGTAAATAATGCCAGACTGGATGTTTTTTTCATGCTGCATCTCCTATGAAATATAAATTCGGTTTAATTATTGATTTATACAGGAGGCAATTCAATGTCAAAAATTAACTCTTCTTCGAGATGGCTGAATTTTATTATGACATTATCCTTCATCAATAATATTATATGAGTATCAGTCAGGGATAAGATCCTTTCAACAGTGTTTCCTTCCATGTAGTCAGCTAACATTTGGTAATCTTCTAATAGCCAGGGAGACACCTTTTTATTATTCATTCGCTTCACCTCTATAATAATATATTTGTTTCAATAATTTAAGTTACAATTTGTTTAGCATTAGAGGTGGAGGGGGATTAACCCCTTATTCTTTTAAAAAATTTTTATTTGCTTTTTACTTGTATATTTACCTAAGGTAAAATATAAAAGTAATTAATCAGGCAATAGTAAAATTTTTTGAATATCGGGAAGATACATTAATGAAAAGAAAGCATTTTTTAAGCAGACTGAATATATTTATATTCCCTCTCCTGGCCGTTTTGTTGGCAGCAGCTGTTTACAGCGATAACCGGGAGGTTTTTGCCAACCCCGAGGCTAGTATGTATACTTATCTGGATAGTCTCCGTTATGGCAAAATCGGTTATGGATCTGAATCAGCTTCTGTCGGCAACAATATTTCATTTGATCAATTGGAAATCGGTGATATTGTTTTAGGCGGCTATCCCGGGTGTGCTTATGGGCGTTTTTCCCATGCTGCTATTTATATTGGCAATGGGAATGTAATAGAAGGATATCTGGATACAGGTATAACAATGAATTCCGTCAAGCATTTTTGGGATTATTCAGAGATTGCATTGCTGAGAGTTGAAGCAGCAGAGGAAGTGAAGCTGGCTGCTGCCCAATATGCCAAACAAAATAAGGGGGATATATTCTTTGCCCTGGCCTTTAAGCCAGGTAATCGCATTTGGAATTGTACCAAAATTATATGGCAGTCATATGTAAAGCAGGGAGTTGAGCTCGACTCAGCAGGAGACATTTGGGTAGCTCCGGACAGCTTTTATAATAGTCCCCAGGTAAAGATATTAGAGGAAAGGGGAAATTTAAAATAGCCAATAAAATTCTCCGCCTTTATTGCATACATCTTTTTGCTCTGATAGCCATTGCTCTGGCGACATTTTACCCGGGCCTGGATATTGCTCTGGCATTTTTATATATTATTGTTTTAACCAGTGAAGCTGCTCAAACTAACTTGGTGACAATAAGTGAAAAAATGATTGCAGCAATTAGTCTGCAATTACCGGGACTGATACTGGCTATAATCAACCTTATGGAAATAACGCAAGGGGATTTAAGCAGCTACGCACTTTTTATTTTACAATACTGGTATATACCCCTTATACCCCTTATTTCTCTGATATCTTATACCACGGAAGCAGGAGTCCCTTTGTATCATTATATCTTACTGGGATTACCTTTATTGATGAGCAGTTATTATTTTACAGTAGTACAAATAAGCACAAAAAACAAATCCGCCAGCGCTGCGGATAATTAAAAATCGGTTCGACCAATAATAATTTCAGCAGCAAGGCTGGCGGGTTAATAAAAAACGGTAACATGCTGTAAGTTTGCTGGTTAACAATAACGAATCAGACTTTAATTATTACCGTTTAGCAATTATAGTGTCTGTAATTACTGATTATTTATACATAAATAAAAAATAAAGGAGTCAGTGATACTGTTTTCGTCCAATAAGGACTTTGGTGAAAATAAATTAAGATTTATCCTTCTGATGAAGGGACTTAATTTTGGCTTTTCTCCGAAAGTATCACTGACTCTAAGGATATTATGTACCGTTTATAATGATATATACTGGTAAATTATAGAATTGAATTTTGCCGCTGAATTAAAAATGGCCAGATAAATCCAGATAAATAAGGAGGCTAGTATGGATATTGCCAACATTTTAAACCAGGAAATAAAAATCGGTTCAGTTTTATTGAAAAACCGCATTATTATGCCGGCCATGGGAACGGGGCAGGCCAGTATATCCGGTGAAGTCACCCGGCAGATGATCGATTATTATGAGGAGAGAGCTGTGGGTGGGGCCGGAGGTATCATTGTTGAGATCGCCTGTGTAGACAGTCCGGTGGGCAAAGCCAGCCCTACTCAGTTGTGTATTGACCAACCCCATCATATAGCAGGGTTAAAAGAATTAAGTGAAGCGATCCAGGCACATGACTGCAGAGCTTTTATCCAATTGCATCATGCCGGACGCCAAACGACACCATTTATAACCGCTGGAGTACAGCCGGTGGCACCTTCACCGATTGCTTGCCGCTTTGTAAAAGCTGAACCTCGGGAATTAGAATTGACAGAGATCAAAGCTATCCGTGATAAATTTGTGACTGCGGCAGTATTTGCCGAAAAGGCTGGCTTTGATGGAGTCGAAATCCATGCTGCCCATGGATATTTGCTGAGCCAGTTTTTATCACCATACAGTAACCACAGAACCGATGAGTATGGAGGAACGACCGAAAATCGAGTGCGTCTGGTGAACGAAATAATCCGGAGTATTAAAAAATTACTTCCCCGCTTGTTAGTAATTGTCCGCTTCAATGTGAATGATTTTGTAACCGGGGGAATAGATGCTGATATGGGAGTGGAAATCGCCAGGCATTTAGAAAAAGCCGGAGCAGATGTATTAAATGTTTCCTGCGGGATTTATGAGTCTGGTCATACTACCATTGAACCGGCTTTTTTCGCTGAAGCCTGGCGCATTAACATGGCGGAGCAAGTTAAAAAAGCGGTCAATGTACCAATTATTGCGGGAGGAGTTATCAGGCATCCGGAAAAAGCCGCAGAAATTTTAGCCAATAAGCAGGCAGATTTGATTTGGGTAGGGCGTGGCATGCTGGCAGATCCTGCCTGGGCCTATAAAGCCGTAAGCGGCAAGGCTGAACAGATAAGGCATTGTATATCATGTAATACCTGTTTTGACAGTATAAACCAGGGCTTGCACATTCGCTGTGCTGTCAACCCCAGAGCTGGCAGGGAATACAAACTTAACGTCACCCGCTGTCTGGGAGGGATCAAAACGGTGATCGTGGGCGGAGGGCCGGCAGGGATGCAAGCAGCGTTAGCTTTAGAAGCTGCGGGCTGCGAAGTAACCTTGCTGGAAATAGAAGACCGGTTAGGAGGACAATTGCATTTAGCTGACAAGCCTCCCCATAAAGATAAGATTGGTTGGATGCTTGATTCTCTCCTGACACAATTAGAGCATGCCAATATAAATATAAAGCTTAACACTGCCTGGCAAAATGAAATGGTTGAAGAGTTGCACCCGGATATACTGGTTATCGCAACTGGCTCTCGCCCAGCCATTCCTGCAATAAATGGAATTGAGACAGCAGAGTCGAAGGGACTGGCTGATGTTTTGTCTGGTAAGGTCAAAATAAAAAATAAAAAGGTTTTAATAATCGGCGGAGGCAGCAGTGGCTGTGAAGCAGCTGAATTCCTGGCACCCGAGAATGATGTGACTATTGTGGAACAAACCGGAATGCTGGCTTGGGGGTTAGAAAACATGAACCGCTTAAGCCTGATGGCTCGTCTTAAAGGGCTGGGAATCAAAACTAAAAAAGGATATATAGTAAAAAATATTGAGGGAAAAACTGCTCAGTTGCTGAAAATATCTGATGGGGTTGAAGAACAGGTAACTGCTGATACGATTATATTTACCTGCGGGAATAAGAGTAATTTGCTGCCCATAGACAACATACAAAAGCTGAAAAAAATTTATATCATTGGTGATGCGAAAAAGCCGCGGGGAATAATGGAAGCCATATATGAAGGTGAATTAATAGCTGAAGATATAGCTGCTTTACTGAAAAGAAATATTTTGCCGGCGGGAGGTACAGAAAAGTGATCAGCATTAATATCCCAGGACGCAGCCAAAATATAGAAATTACAACCTTATTGCTGGATTTAAACGGGACCCTGAGTTTTGACGGGAATCTTATCGAGGGAGTAGCAGAGAGGATAGCAAGGCTCAAAGAAAAAGTTGAAATATATTTATTAACTGCTGATACTTTTGGTTTTGGCGCCCACATCGCTGCTGAACTGAAGATTAATTTTGTCAAAGTCAGCCAGGAAGACGGGGATAAAGATAAAAAGGTTTTTTTACAGCGTTTTGCTGCGCAAAATGTTGCAGCGGTTGGCAATGGTTTTAATGATCGCAGTATGCTCTCTGAAGCGGGATTGTCAATTATTGTCATTGGACCGGAAGGGTGTTCGTTTAAAGCTTTAGCCGGAGCAGATATAGCAATGACGGATATCAATAATGCCCTCGATTTATTGCTTAATCCTGTGCGTATCAAGGCCACATTGAGAGCATAGCATGATATAGCAATACAAAATATTCTTGTGTAACATCACTTTTAATGCTGGTCGTATACAGTATTTCCAAAATCTAAAATATCAAAGTTTAATATTATTGTATTATAATAAGATAGTGTTATACAGCTGAAAATTCATACTAATTGCCCTGGCAACCATTGATCTGATTAATTTGGATTGATCAGCAATGCTTAAGGACAAGTTATATTTCAATAGAAAGGGGTCTACCATGATAAATGATGCAGTAAAATTAAAACCTGCTGATATAACGGATAGGGATTTGCTGGCTAAGCTGGAGCAGGAAGCCGGTACACAGGTAAGCCTGTGTTACCAGTGCGGCAAGTGTTCTGCCGGATGCCCGGCAGCTTTTGCCATGGATTATTCACCGCGGGAAATCATCAGATTATTACAGCTTAATATGGCAGAGACAGCACTAAATGCAAACAGTATCTGGGTTTGTGCCACCTGTGAGACCTGTTCGGAGAGATGCCCCCGGGGAGTAGATCCGGCCTCCCTAATGGATACATTACGGCGGGAAGCCTTGAGGCAGGGCAAAAAAGGTGATAACAAGGTAGCCGCATTTAACGAAGCATTCCTGCGCACTGTAAAATTATTCGGCAGAACCTATGAAGCGGGAATACTTTTACAGCACAATGCCATGACCATGCAGCCCTTCAAAGATGCCGGACTGGGCCTGCCCATGGTAAAGAGGGGAAAAATCCACATACTGCCCGATAAAATCAAAGGGACCGGCGAGATGCAGAAGATATTTGCCCGGGTCCGGGAACAAAGGGAGGGAGATAAATGAAAGTAGCATATTATCCTGGTTGTTCCCTGGAAGGCAGCGCCATAGAATATGGAGTATCGACCAAAAGGACCGCCGAGATTTTAGATTTTGAATTAATGGAAATAGAAGACTGGAACTGTTGTGGAGCAACCTCCGGTCATAATACCGACATACTTCTGTCGATCGCCCTGCCGGCCAGGAATCTAGCCATTGCTGAGAAAACCGGATTAAATGTACTGGCCCCATGCGCTGCCTGCTACAATCGTTTCAGGAATGCCGAACATCAGGTAAGGAACGACAGCAGAATAAGAGAAAAAGTAGAAAAAGTAATAGACATGGAATACAAAGCCGAAAATAAAACTTACTCCATCTTAGACTATTTAACTGAACAAGTGGGGCTTGATAAAATAGCAGAGAAAGTGACCAACCCTTTAAAAGGCATGAAAGTAGCATGCTATTACGGTTGCCTTTTAGTAAGACCTAAAGGGCATACCGGCTTTGATGACAGCGAATATCCCCAGAGTATGGATAATATCATGAAAACCCTGGGGGCTGAAGCCAGGGAGTGGGCGTATAAAACCGAATGCTGCGGAGCCGCTTTGGGGACCTCCCAGCCTGAAGTAGGGCAGAAGATGATAGCTGCCATATTAAGAAATGCCAAAGAAGCAGGAGCAGAATGTATAGTAACTGCCTGCCCCTTATGCATGATGAATTTGGACATGCGGCAGAAAAGCACCGAAAAAAGTACCGGAGAAAAATTTGCTCTCCCGGTTTATTATGTAACTGAACTAATAGCTGTAGCCTGCGGTGACAGTCCTGAAAAAGTTAAAGCTGACAAACACTTTGTTGAGGCCTTAAGCTATCTAAAAGAAGTAAAACAAAGAGCTGTGGATATAGCCCTTAAAGAAAAAGAGCAGGCTGAAACCAAAGCTGCTCCTGCAGAAGAGGCGGATGAAGAAAAAATACAGAAGAAAGTCCAGGCCTTTATCAAATCCCTGGAAAAAAGTCCTGAGAAAATAGCAGCCAAGCTTATCGAAGATGAAGGACAAGCCTTGTTACTGGCAGAGATAGTAAGTGCAGACGAGAAGAAACGGCAGAAGCTTGCCGAATTATTGGCCACAGATAACGACAAGGCAATAAAAGCCGCGCAGGCCTATATAGCCGGCGAGCTGAAAAAGCGGGAGAAAAGTCAGGAATCATAATCATATCAGGTGAAATATCAGGGAAGGAGAAAAGCAATGAAAAGAAGAGTAGGCGTATTTGTGTGCGAATGCGGAACCAACATCGCTGCTACCGTTGATACCGTGCAGGTGGTAGAATACGCAAAAACATTGCCGGGGGTTGTGTATGCCACCAATTACAAATATATGTGTTCAGATCCGGGACAGGAATTGATCAGAAATGCAATAAAAGAGCAGCACCTGGAGCAGGTAGTGGTAGCGTCCTGTTCACCGCGCATGCATGAAAAGACTTTCCGCAAAGCCGTTGAGGCAGGCGGATTAAATGCATATTTGATGGAAATGGTAAACATCCGGGAACAAAACTCATGGGTACACCATGACAAGGCCGAAGCGACCAGTAAAGCAGGCCAGCTTGTAAAAATGGCAGTTGCCAAGGCGCTGCGCAATAAGCCCTTACAGGTATCAACAGTTCCGATCACCAAAAAAGCCATGGTTATCGGAGGAGGGATAGCCGGCATGCAGGCCGCACTGGACATAGCCGAAGGCGGACACGAAGTCATTCTGGTAGAAAGAGAGGCCTCCATAGGCGGGAAGATGACCCAGTTGGACAAGACCTTCCCCACCATGGATTGCGCCGCCTGAATAGGCACCCCCAAGATGGTTGCTGCGGCGCAGCATCCTAACATAGAACTGATGACCTATTCAGAAGTAGAGGAAGTAAACGGTTATATAGGCAACTTCAAGGTAACGGTCAGAATAAAGCCAAAATACGTTGATTGGGAAGCTTGCACCGGCTGCGGCACCTGCATAGAAAAATGCCCGACCAAAAAAGTAGCGGACGAATTTGATTTTGGCATGGGCAAAAGGACCGCCATTCATAAACTGTTTCCCCAGGCAGTGCCGGGCAAGCCATATATCGACGCCGAAAGCTGTCTGAAGCTGACCAAGGATAAATGCGGGATCTGCGAAAAAGTATGTCCGACCAATTCAATTAATTTTAAAGACCTGACAGTTTTTAAGGAAATAGAAGTCGGAGCTATAGTCATGGCTACCGGTTATGACCAGTTTGATTGGAAAGAAGCATATGGAGAATACGGTTACGGTAAATATCCGGATGTCATAAGCGGCCTGGAGTTTGAAAGGCTGGTTTCTGCAGGCGGCCCGACCGGCGGGAAAATAGTAAGACCGTCTGACGGCACCGAACCAAAGCATATTGCCTTTATTAAATGTGTGGGTTCACGGGATGATAAGAAAGGCAAGAGTTATTGCTCCAGAGCCTGCTGTATGTATACCGCCAAACATGCGTATCAGGTCAAAACCAAAATTGAAGACAGCGAAGCCTATGTATTCTATATGGATGTACGTACTGCCGGCAAGAACTATGAGGAATTCTATCAGCGGGCACTAAATGCCGGCGCCAGATATATACGTGGTCGGGTCAGCAAAATATATCCGCACGGAGACAAACTGATTCTGAAATCGGAAGACACCCTGTTGGGAATGCCGCTGGAAGTGGAAGCAGATATGGTAGTCCTGGCTACAGCCATGGTGCCGTCAGATAAATCCGCAGAACTGGCAAAAAAGATTGGATTTTCAGTTGACAAAGACGGCTGGTTCCAGGAAGCCCATCCCAAGCTGCAGCCGGTGGAAACCTTTGCAGCCGGTGTATATCTGGCCGGGACCTGCCAAGGGCCGAAAGATATACCGGATTCGGTAGCCCAGGCCAGCGGAGCAGCTGCCAAAGTACTGGGATTGTTCTCCAAGGCCAGCCTGGCAACTGAACCCATGGTATCCGAGGTTGATATCAGCAAATGTTCCGGCTGCGGATTGTGTGTACCGATATGTCCGTATAATGCACTTTCCCTGCGGGAGCAAAAAGACCGCGGCGCTCATGGGCCGTTTATCCGCCGGGTAGCAGAAGTCAACAGCAGCCTTTGCCAGGGATGCGGAGCATGCATACCGGCCTGCCGTACCTTGGCCTTAAACCTCAAAGGCTTTACCAATGAACAACTTGTGTCGGAGGTGGATGCATTATGTCTATAGACGATCAAGCCAGCTGGAAACCAAAAATAATTGTATTTGCCTGCAACTGGTGCACTTACGCTGCAGCTGATCTGGCAGGCTTAAACCACCTGGAATATCCTGCTGATATAAGAATAATAAGGGTACCGTGTTCAGGTCGGATGGATCCAATGCTGGCGATGAGAGCACTCAACCGCGGAGCAGATGGAGTTTTAATGTCCGGATGCCATCCGGGAGATTGTCATTATGGGACTGGTAATTACTATAACCGCCGCCGTCAGATGATAATGAAGAACCTGGTGCAATATTTAGGCGTAGAGCCGGAAAGATACCAGACTTCCTGGATTTCCGGCGCAGAAGGCATAAAATTCCAGGAGGTTATGCATTCATTTGTGGCTCAGATCACTAAACTTGGACCCAACAGAAAGCTGAGGGATGTGAAATGAAAGAGATAACAAACAAAATACAAGCAATTGCGGCCCGGCTTTTTAACGAAGAAAAAATAGATTTATTCCTGGCATGGGAAAAAGGAGAAGAGGAATATCAGGTTCAGGCATATGCTGCCCGGAATGCCGATGAAGTGAGAAACATTATTTTTAACGAATACAGCATTCATAATACAGCCAATGCCCTGTTAAAATTCAGAGACAGCAACGAAAGAATCGGAATTGCTGTCAAAGGCTGTGATTCCCGCGGAATCGTCAGGCTCCTGGAGGACCTGCAGATAACCAGAGACCGCCTTTACATTGTTGGTATTCCTTGCCCGGGCTTGAAAGATCCCCTGGCAACAGCCAAAAACTATAGTGGCTTCAGTAAGAACAATGAAGAGGGTATGGCAAAGAAATGCCAGAATTGCATACAACCCAATCCGGTTATCTATGATGAACTTGTTGGGCCGGAGCAAACACCCCGGCAACAGGGAGACCGTTTTGCCAGGGTCAAAGAAATTGAGCAGATGAGCCCGGATGAACGCTACAAGTTTTGGGAAGATACCTTATCCAGGTGCATCCGCTGTTATGCGTGCCGTCAGGTATGTGTGGCCTGTGACTGCCGGACTTGTATCTTTGACGAAACGAAGCCCCAGTGGGTAGGCAGGGAAACAAGTACAGCCGATAACATGATGTATCATCTGGTCAAACATGCCCATATGGGCGGAAGGTGTATTGAATGCGGAGAGTGCGAAAGGGCTTGCCCGGTTGGAATCCCCCTCATGCTGTTAAACCAAAAGCTGATCAAAGACGTAGGTGAACTTTTCGGGGGGCCGGAAGCCGGCATGCAGTATGTGGAAGGTGCTAAACCAGCACTCAGCGTGTACAAAGAAAATGACCCGGATGATTTTTTGTAAAAAAGGGGTGTAAGGGATGAAAGTGATCAAAAAAGCTAAGCTGGAAAAGGTATTGGAGGTTTTGAGCAAAGATTATGATGTATATGTTCCGATGCAGCGGGGAGCTCAGACCGGATTCTTTTCCTTCAGGACCTATAACGAAGATTATGATGATATCATGCTGGATATTTTAAATGTTTACCAGCCGCCTAAAAGTGTAGTTTTTCCCCAGACGGAAAAAATGTACAATTTTAAAGAGGCAGGGCAGAAGATTTCTATCGACAGAGTCCCGCAGGCAAGCGAACTTAAAATAATTTTTGGTTTACGTTCCTGTGATTTAAAGGCTATCGATTGTCTTGACACGCTGTTTTTTACCAAAGAATATGAAGATGAATTTTACCGCTCCCGGCGAGACAACACGGTAATGATAGTAAATGCCTGCTACAATCCGGGCACCAACTGTTTTTGCAGTTCCATGGGAGTAAGCCCTGATAATCCCGAGACAGCAGATGTATTGATTCATGATGTCGGTGACGGTGATTTTGCCTGGGAAGCCAAAAGTGCTAAAGGAGAGGCGGTCACTGAACTTATAAAAGAACTTTTGGCAGAACAGGAAGTAACCCTGCCGACTTTAAAGGCCTTTAAACGTAAAGTTGATTATGAGGGAGTAGCAGAAAAACTAAAGGATATGTTTGACCACCCTATGTGGGAAGATCTTTCTTATCCCTGCCATAATTGCGGCATATGCACCTATATGTGCCCCACTTGTTATTGCTTTGATATCCAGGTAAAGACAACCGGGGAAGAAGGATACCGGCTTCGTTGCTGGGATTCCTGTATGTACCGGGAGTACTCCCAAATGGCCGGTGGGCATAATCCCCGGGAACTGGATAAGGAAAGATTCAGGAATCGTTTTTTGCATAAACTGCAGTTTTTCCCGGAAAGATATGGTGAACCGTTATGTACCGGATGCGGGCGGTGTATAGTAGTATGCCCGGCCGGAGTAAATATAGTTAAAATCATCGAAAAAGTTAAGGAGGCAGATATTAGTAATGGCTGATTGTAAATGTGATAATCCGCTGATTCCCTGCCTGGTTGAAGTAATAGATATAATAGACGAGACTCCTGATGTTAAAACTTTTTATGTAAGAAGCGAAAACGGGGTTCCTTTTAATGTAATGCCCGGGCAATTGGCCATGGTTTCCCATGTGCCCATTGGTGAAGGTATGTTTTCGGTAACCTGGCAGGAAGAAAATGAACACCTGCAGTTTGCCATAAAGAGTGTAGGCCTCTTAACAGAAAACCTGCATCAGATAGATATTGGCCAGACTATAGGAGTCAGGGGTCCTTACGGTAACGGTTTTCCGGTGGAAGCCTGCAAAGGCAAAGATATGCTTTTTATCGGCGGCGGTATTGGTCTTGCTCCGCTGCGTTCCTTTATAAAATACTGTTTTAAACATCGGGAAGATTATGGTAAGATTACTATTCTATATGGCAGCAGGAGTTATGCTGACCTGTGCTTTAAAGACGAACTGTTTGAAAAATGGCCGGCTATGAAAGACACTGAAGTATTTGTAACGATTGATAATGAAGAAACAAACTGGTCCGGTCATGTTGGATTCGTTCCTGCTTATCTTAAGGAATTAAATCCTGATCCTAAAGGGTTAATAGCTGTTACCTGCGGGCCTCCGGTTATGATCAAGTTTGTTTTGCAGGCCTTGGAGGAGATGGGTTTCTCTGATGAACAGGTTATTACTACGCTGGAAGCGCGTATGAAATGTGGTATCGGCAAGTGCGGCAGATGTAATATTGGCAGTGAATATATCTGTCTGGATGGCCCGGTTTTCGACCTGGCCCAGTTAAAGAAGCTGCCTCCTGAGTGGTAGGATTTTAATGAATGTGAATCATTTAGAATAAATAAACTGATTTGGAGGGGGGATAACGGCATGCGCAGAACCGGTATTATAATAATTGTATTGGTTGTACTGGCGGGCTTAGGATGGTGGAGGTTATACAACCCGGAATCAAAAGAAACCCAGCAGCCGCCTCCGGAGATCACGTTGCTTAATCCGACCGGTCCTACTGTTGTACCAGCAGCAGGTCTGGCTGCTCAAAAAGTTGAAACCCCGGCAACAGTGCGTGTAAAATATTGGAAAGACACTGATGAAGTAATTGCGGCTTTTTCATCAGGTACAAGCAGCTTTGCGGTTTTACCGATTACAACTGCTGCCAATATACATGCAAAGGGAATCGAATTAGTGTTGCTTGGTGTACATGAATGGAAAGTTTTTTATATGGTATCAGCCAGCCAGGATGATTATAAAGATCTAAATTCACTTAAAGGTAAAAAGGTATATACCCCTAATGGCAGAGGAACGACTTTGGACATTTTGCTTCGTTCTGCCCTGGCTGACGAAGGACTCGATCCTGACAGTGATGTCAGCATAGTATATGCTCCTCCCCAGGAAATCGTGGCCTTGTTTAAGACTGGCAAAATTGAATATGCTGCTCTGCCGGAACCTTTTGTCACAATGGCTGTTGCCGAAGAAAAAGGCAAGATCGTTTTTGATTTCCAGGAATACTGGGGAGAACTAAGTAATGGCACGGAAAGGATTCCAATTGCCGGCTTATTTGTAAAAAAAGAGTTCTATTCATCTTATCCTGAAATATCGGCTCAAATAGCTGCAAGTTTTGCCGAGTCAACTGAGTGGGGGAATAATAATCTTACACAGGTTGCAGAATTAACTGCAGATGTTTTGCCGCTTTCACCTCAGGTTTTGCAGGAATCTATGCAGCGGACAGAATTTCATTATATACCGATCAAAGATTGTCAAACAGAAGTTGAACTGTTCTTAAGCAAGATGCAGGAACTATACGAACCGGGACTTCGTGAGCTGCCAGGAAAAGAGTTTTATCAGTTATGAAACCACAAGCATATTACTTTCTTGGGGCAGTTATATTTGTGATTATATGGGAGATAGCTGCGCATATTTTGGGAGAAAGTCTTATACTTCCCAGTCCTTTCGAAGTATTTGGACTGTTTTTTTCTCTGTTGACCGAACCCAAAGTAATGAAGGCAGCACTTGACACCACCTGGAAAGTCTTGCTGTCTTTACTTTTGGTATTGGCAACGGGATTAACCCTGGGGATTTTTTTAGGGTTGTCAAAAAATATCTATCAGATGTTCAAACCTTTGATAATGGTCATTCAAGCAGTTCCGGTGATCTCCTGGTTATCTCTGGTTATTTTTGCCTGGGGAATTGGTTGGCAAGCCCCGCTGTTTATCGCATTTCTTGCTCTTCTGCCTATAGCTGTACTCACAACTATTTCCGGTGTCCATAATCTTGATATAAAACTCCTGGAAATGGCATCATTATATAACGTCGGGTCTAAACAGATATTTAAAGATATTTATATTGGCTCATTATTGCCTTTCGTGGTAGCGATTATCAATGTGAGCATAGGACAGGCATGGAAAGTAATATTGGTGACTGAATACTTATGCGGAGATTCCGGGCTGGGAGTTTTGATGCTCGAAGCCCGTTATCAGGTCGATATAGTTGGAGTTTATGCAATAACTCTTTTTGCAGTAATACTGGGCTTATTGACAGAACGATTTTTTAAATCCGTTTTAAGAAGGGTGGCGCAAAAATGGGCGGTCATCTGATATTAAAAGGAATAAATAAATCGTACGAAAAAAATCAGGTTTTGCATAATTTTGACCTTGCGGTTGCTCCGGCTGAAAGAATTGTCCTGTTAGGCAAATCAGGAATTGGGAAAACAACCCTTTTAAGAATCGTTGCTGGCTTGGAAGCACCTTCCTCGGGGCAGATAAACATTTCGGCCGGTAAAATTGGTATGGTATTTCAGGAACCACGTTTGATACCATGGCGCACTGTAAGACAGAACCTTCAATTTGTAAACCCTCTTGGGGATGTTGACAGTATTCTTGCCAACTTAAGATTAAAAGATTTTGCCGATTATTATCCAAAGCAGCTTAGCGGCGGTATGCAACAACGAGTTAACCTGGGCAGGGCATTAATTATTGATCCCGATCTGTTGATTTTGGATGAAGCTTTTACATCACTTGATATTTTGGTGAAAATGAACATCATAAGCGATATGATGACGATGTGGAGCCAAAAGAAATGCACAATATTAGCTGTTACACATGATTTGAAAGAAGCACTTTGTATAGCTGACCGAATACTTATAATTGCTGGCAAGCCCGGGAGAATAAAAAATGATTTTAAAGTTGAGTTAGGAAACGAACGTAATTTTTATGATCCGGAACTGCTGCACATGGAAAGCCAGCTGCTGCAGACTCTTCAAAAGATGGAGGAAGAAGAGATTTTTTAGAAACAGCCCCCTGATTAATAAACAGGGGGCCCCTTCGTTTTTGATATGCTTGTTTATGCTTTTTTTAAAACATATTCCCGCCAAACAGATAACCTACATAAAAAACTGCAGCAATTGCAATTACATGCCATACCCACCAACCGGTTTTGAGAAACTCAAAAGTTCCTAAATCATAACCTTCCTTAGTTTTCAAACCATTATCTTCCATGTTTAAACCTCCTGAATAATTTCCAAAACTCTAATCATAATATAGCCGGGAAATTGTAATTTAATACGTTTGAGTTTGACAAAGGTTGATTTATCTTTAAAATGTATGTATCTACATAGGTTGCACAAACATGTGCACATATAAAGGAGGAGTTTTATGCTGTCAAATCGCAGCGATTTATTCAATCCAACTATATTCAAAGTACTGAATAATTTTAAAATTGATAAAGAATATACAAAAGGATACGGCAATTATTTAGTCGATGCGGAAGGAATAAAGTATCTGGATTTTATTGCCCAGTACGGGGCAGTACCCTTTGGATATAATCCTGAGTTTGTCTGGGAAGCTTTGGAGCGGGTAAGGAAAAGCCGAACCCCTTCTTTGGTACAGCCCTCAATACCTGTAGAAGCTGTAAAGCTGGCTAACAAACTGGCCGACTGTTCACCGGGAGATTTATGCTATGCAACTTTTTCCCAGAGTGGTACTGAAGCAGTAGAGGCTGCTATAAAATTAGCCCGCTCTGCCACCGGCAGGAAAATAATAATTTCCACTGAGCGCAGCTTCCATGGTAAAACCTTAGGTGCCCTTTCTGCGACCGGCAGAGAAGTGTACCAAACCCCTTTTGATGCGCCTGCACCACATTTTGAATATATTGCTTATAATGATGCTGAAGCTCTGAGAAGTGTGTTGACTGCAAAAGCAGAGCAGGTAGCGGCATTTATAGTTGAACCGGTTCAGGGTGAGGGCGGGATTATTCCTGCCCAAAAAGGATACCTTAAGGAAGTGCAATCTATTTGCCGGGAATACGGAGTGATATTTATTGTTGATGAAATTCAGACAGGATTAGGCAGAACCGGGTATTTATTTGCTTGTGAGGAAGAAGGTATTGAACCTGATATTATGCTGCTGGCCAAGGCTTTGGGAGGCGGAATGCTGCCTATCGGCGTTTGTTTAAGCTCGCCCCGGGTATATAATGATGATTTCGGTTCTTTACACAGCTCCACCTTCGCTAATAACAATCTTACCTGTGCAGTAGGCAGTGCGGTTATTGACCGCCTGCTCAAGGATGACCGCCAAATAATCAAGGAAGTAAAAGCGAAAGGTGAGTATCTGTTAAGCAAAGCGCAGGAATTAGCCGCAGCTTTTCCGGAAGTAATAAAAGAAGTCAGAGGCAAAGGTTTGATGGTGGGCATCGAATTCTGCGATTTGGATGATTGCGGTTCTTATGATATGGTTTACCTGGCTGATAAAAAGGGATTTACCGGATTATTGGCCGGTTATTTGCTCAATTGCCATCAAATTCGTGTAGCTCCTTTTTTGAATAACCCTATGACATTAAGATTGCAGCCAACTTTTAATATAACTTATGAAGAGATAGATTTAGTAATGAGTAAAACTGCTCTCATCTGCAAAATAATGAAGATGAAGGATTATGCCCAGCTTTACCGTTTTTTGCTTGGTGATAACAAAACCGATCAAAGATTGACTGATTACCGCCTGGTAAGTAAAACCACAAAAGCTTCAGCTTTACAAAAAGGTGAAACTGCCGAAGAAAAATTTGCTTTTATCATCCATTATCCGGCACCGGAAGATATGACCGCTAATAATCCTTCTTTTGCTGTATTTTCCAGACCCGAGCTTTATGAACTTATGGAATGGGAAAGCAAGAATGATGAACCTGGTTTAGTTTGCCACATGCCGGCGATCAGGTCGGCAGCCGGGAAAATTGCTGAAGGCTGGCTGATAGGTGTCCCCTATGGTGCCCGCCAGATGATGAATCTGCCCCGGGCTGAAGTAGTGAAAACTATAACTGAAGCTGTTGATATGGGCCGTGATCTGGGAGCCAAAATCGTCGGGCTTGGAGCTTTGACATCAGTGGTAACCCGGGGTGGCAGGTCAGTGCAGGGAAGAGATGTTGCTATAACCAGTGGCAACAGCTTTACTGTTTTAATGGCTATGGAAGCACTTTATCGGGGAGCAAAAAAAATGCGGAAGAATTTGGATCAGGTCCAGGGTGCAGTAGTAGGTGCCAGCGGGTCAATCGGCAGAACCTGTTCCCTGATGCTGTCGGAAGAAGTTGCTCATATTACTTTGCTGGGTAATTCTGAACATCCTGTCAGCAGCAAGAATCGTTTAAATTCATTAGCCAGAGAAATAATTGCTCTGGCAGTAAAAAGAAGAAATGCTGGCAAATCCGGAGGATTAAGCAGCTGGCTGGAAAAAACTGCTCAGATTTTAGCCCGGGACAAATCGGAACATGGAGCAGCTTACTGGCAGGAAATCAGTCAAGGTGAAAATCTTACCCTGGAAAAACTTAATAGAATATGTTCTTATATGCAAATACCCAGTCCACTAACTTTGAGCATCGATATTAACAAAGACCTGGTCAATTGCGATTTAATAGTTGCGGCCAGCAATTCCCCGGAATATCTTATTTACCCCCGCCATTTAAAACCAGGTGCGGTAGTCTGTGATGTAGCAAGACCAGCAGATATTTCTCCGGAAGTATATGCTGCCCGTAACGACGTACTGATTTTGGAAGGCGGGTTGGTGCAATTTCCTGATCAGATAAGATTTGGACCAAATTTAGGATACCGGGATGGAGTAAATATGGCTTGTTTAACAGAAACTATATTGTTGGCTCTGGAAGGTGATTATCAGGATTACAGCATCGGCATGAAACTGCCTCTGGAAACCATTGAGTATTTCAGAGATTTAGGAGAAAAACATAATTTCTCGCTGGCCGGGCTGATGATGGGCAATCGTGAAGTTACTGACAAAGATATTGAGGAAATTTATAATCGTTCGATTGAAAAGGAACCGGCAGAGAATGTATAGCTTACGATAACTGAAGCAAAGCATTAAGCTCAGTCCTGAAGATAACTGAAAAGACACTCAAGTGACACAACTGATTTTTTCCTGCGAACTGATGATGTTGCTGATGGCTAAGTTCTTGCGGAATTACATTTAAGCGATGCGTACCACGTAACCCTCAATAACGGCCTGTCCATTGCTTGCTTTAACTTTATTGCCAAAGCTCTGACAGGCCCAAAGATTATCAGGCAGCTTCAGAAGCTTTGGGGCAGGATTTAGCACAATAGCGGAGAAAGTATTATGAGGGGAATAGAACGAAAAGAGAGGGACTCAGGTTGGATATAAAAGAAATTACTATCAAAGCTAACGGCAAATGGTATTTTGGTGAAGCCGAGATGTTCAGGCGGCCAATTCTTAATATACTGGCAGCCAATATTAACCGGGACGAACAAGGGAACTTTTATATTAAAATCGGGGAGGATATCAATCCTATAACTGTAGAGGATGTTCCGTTCCTGGCTTCCGGCATAACTGAAAACGAAGATCATACTTTTACCCTTATCTTTCATGATTTACAGGAGTTGCCTTTAAATAAACGCATGAAGCTTACCTTAAAAGATGATGTTCCTTATATCGATTTCAGGTGGGAATCTGATACCCGCCTCAGCCGCGGCGTTTATTGGAAATTGAGCGATTGGTTTGAGTTTACCGGGGAAGAAATATTTATTAATCCTCCTGAAGCACAATAACTGCAGTGAAGTTCAGATCACTAGAATAAAGACAAAAAAAGAGGGGCTAATGACGTCCAAATAGCCCCCAAAAAATTTGGTAATACACAAATTTATGTGTATCCCCCCCCTGCCTTACATATTGCAATTAATATACCATGTTATAACAGCAATAATAAAGTCGAAAAGAACTGGTAATAGGAATATATTGAAACAGTACTTCGAAAAATAAGTCTACAAAACCAGACAGAAAAATTATCAAAAATGAAACATTGTATTAAAATAGAGACTATAATCTGCTTATATGAGCCGGCCTGAATCTTGATTCATCATAAGTTAATGCTTTATCAATCCCGGCCAGCATTTTTTCCCGGTCATCAGGTATCACTCCGCTTACATCCCAGTAATTTGCTATATGATCACTTAATACTATGGATTGATCGCAATCAAGGTTTTTGATTAACAGCCGTATTTCTCTTAATGCCTGGTGAGGAGTTAACAACTGAAAGGCTCCCTGACGATAATCTTCATATAAAGGAGCGCCTGGAACCGGCACGAAGGTTCTTATTCTTATGAAATCAGGGCTGAAGGCACTTAATGTTTTGGCACTGTTTATAGCGTGCTCCCGGGTACGTTCCAGCCCGCCGATACCCGTCAGATAATATTCACTGGTCTGAATTCCTGCTGCTTTGAGCTTTAAGCCGGCTTCAATAATTTCTTCGGCCACAGTACCTTTATTAATCCGCATCAAAGTTGCGTTATCTCCGCTTTCCATGCCGGTATGAATCCTGGTTAATCCTGCGTCCCGCAGACGAATTAAATCTGTTGCACTTTTTTTATTAATATAACGAGCGGAACCGTAGACGGTTATACGGCTCAGATTAGGAAACAGCGATTTGGCATGGGTGAATATTTCCAGCAATTGATCGGTTTTCATTATAATTGTATTGCCATCGGGAAAGAAAAGGGAAGTGATAAAATCACCATAGTAATCACGTGCGGCAGTTAAATCTTCTTTTATATCCTCCACCGGTCTGATGCGAAATTTAGTATCTTTATACATCATACAAAAGGTGCATTTATTATGGGGACACCCTATAGTAGCCTGAATTAAAAGACTGTTTGCTTCGCTGGGAGGACGGTAAATAGTTCCTTCATAACGCATTTATGAACCTCCTGCATATTTGATTTTAATAATGCCTGTATAGATATTATATTATTTAGTGAGTTTAAAACCAGCCTTATCCAGGAAAACGATGGCCTGAATATATTAAGAAAAGTCGGCTTGTTTTTGGATTTCGAGTTGTTTTATACCGCGAAAAACTATATATTTTAAGAAGATAATATTATTTTTGTTAAATAAACGCCGACTTTGAATAAGGAGTTGGGAAAAATGTCTGTAAGAGTTCTGATTGTTGATGATGATGAGAGAGAAAGAATCGTAGTTAGGTATGTGCTTGAACAAATAAATGATGTTGAAATAGTTGGAGAAGCAGTACATGGGTTAGAAGCTTTGTTGTTTTGCCAGGAGAAAAAGGTGGATTTGGTTCTACTGGATATTTCTATGCCGGAAATGGGCGGATTTGAAACTGCTTACAAATTTCAGGCCTTGAAAGAACCGCCCTTATTTGTTTTTCTCACTGCCAAAAGAGATATGGCGGTGGAAGCCTTTGAACTGGGAGCAATAGATTATATTGTAAAGCCGGTGGGACAAACCCGGATTGAAAAGACCATATACAGAGCCAAATGGCATATTGCCCATCGTGATGTAGTAGAGCAATTAGTCCGCCAGAAAATGAAAGAAAGAATAGATTTCATGCTGGAACGCTATAAGAACTATGAGTTTTATTCAAATAAACTGCCGGTAAGGGAGAAAGGTAAAATTACCCTCCTGGATCAGAACGAGATCGTCTATTGTGAAAGCCAGGGAAAGAAAGTATATATAAGCACAAATGATGAGGGCTATTTAAGTAATTATACTTTAAGTGAACTGGAATCAAGATTGGACAAAAACATTTTTTTCCGAGCCCATCAAGCATTTATTGTCAATTTAAATCATATCCGTGAAATAATGAATTTCGGGGAAGGTTCATATTTGCTGCATTTAAACAATTCGGATAAAAATATTATCCTTAGTCGCTCCAAAGCTAAACTATTAAGACAAAAGTTAGGTATTCAGTAGAAGTTATACCGATAAAATGTTAATATAGGAATAAATAATGGCTTATTAAGCTGCAAAATATTAAGTTGGGAAAATAACAACCTATGATTGATATTTGTTAAAGTTGCCTGAAATATTGCGTTTTATTATTCTGGAAATGCCTTAAAAGCATTTGTTTTATTTAGTTGTCATAAATTTGTTAAATAAATAACAAGCTAGTACAAAATATCCTTTTAATTCAACCAATCAATACAAATATAGAGAAAAATATCACAAAATGATTTATAGTTAATGTAGAGAAATGGAACGGTTTTTAATAATACATGGAAGGAGGACGAACCAATCATAATATACAGTCGGAGAGGGACGGAATAAACTGGCTGTACGAGATAATCATATTAACAAAAACAAAATAAAATGCGTAAGGAGGGGTGTTAATGATACCATTTTACAAGCTTGAACGATACGAAGGAAATGAGTCTTTGTTTGAATTAGTGATGATGTCTATAGTTGCAAGTTTGGTTGGCGAACCATTGCATATCCATGCAGAAGGTTTAAGAGGAACCGGTAAAACTACTATTATGCGTGCCGCCAAAGGTATTCTGCCTAACATTACCCGGATAAAAGGGTGCGTATATAATTGTGACCCGGCAGCACCGCATTGTCCGCATCACCGGTATATGAGCCAGGATGAAATAAACAACCTGGGTATCGAAGAGATACCCATGCCTTTTTTGGAAATATCGCACTCGGCCAAGGTCGGAACTGTGGCAGGAAGTGTTGATTTGGCAAGACTTACTGATGTTGCTCATCCGGAAGCGCAGCTTTTACCGGGATTAATTCCCCAGGCTCATCGTGGCATAATATTTATTGATGAAATAAACCGTTTAGCTGATACATCACCTGAAATAACTGATATTTTACTTGATGTTATGGGTAATAAGCCCGGTCATATACAGATTGAAGAAGCAGGTTTGCCGGTTGTCGATGTTACTGTGAGCGTATCCGTATGGGCTGCATCTAACCCTGACGAAGATCCTGGTCCGGTTGAAGAAATAAGAAGACAGTTATCGGACCGTTTTGATATGGTTTGCTATATGGGACGACCTAATTCAGTCGATATTTTGTCCCAGATGCTGAAAGAAAATTCACATCAATGGAAAACACAGGAGAAAGCCAGGGAAGTTACCATTGAAGAAGGCAAAAATGATGCGTTCCGCAACAGTATTATTAAATGGGCCAGTCAGTATGAAAAAGCTGATTTGCCTGATTTCCTGCGCAATTATATTGCCCGTTTATATATCAAACATAATCTTGAAAGTATCAGAGCCATTGAAGCTATGCAGTCCGGAGCTATTCTGCACAGTATTATAAAAGGCCGCGACAAAGTCGCGATCAATGATGTAACTTATATGATACCGCTGGTTTTGAAACATCGGGTAGACAGCGATACTATGGTACGTATGATTAATGATGTCGATTCTAAAGGTGTCAAGGACGGAATTTTAAGTTTTAAAAATAAAAAGAACAAGGACAGCGAAGCAGATCCGGAATATTTTCCCCACAATGCTGCACCGCTTAAGGACATCAGAAGAAGTGATTTAATTAATACGGAAAAGAGTTTGACCCCCAATGAAGGATGATAATTAAAGGGGGCGGGCAAATGTCGAATCAAACCAACATTGATAAAGCTGATGCGGTAGGTAATTATCTCAGCCTTTATTTTGGGCAGAATCAGGGAGTGCGACTGGGAGAAAGCACGGTGGTAAGCCGTAAGGCGCATGCGCGTATGCCGGAAAAGCGGCTCAAAGGGCAGATTAAAATTTTGCTTAACCGCGATGCCGGAAAAACTTTTTTAGACTTTGTCGATGTTGACCAGGTGGTTCATATCGATATTTACCACAAAGAGGGTGAAGTCGACCCTACCGAGGTGGCCCGGATTATATTTCAGGCTATTGATGAGAATTTTTTGGAGAAAAATCCTCAATTAAAATATAACGATGATGAACGTTTCCGTATGGTAACTGAATATGCCAACAAAATATTTATTACTACCAGTATGGGCGGGGGTGTATTATATGACCTCTGCCAAAATATTGTCAAACCTTATGTTGAAGGTGAAGAAGGACGGGATCATGTTCATATTTTAGCGCGGCTTAACCGGGAAGAATACTATTTGGTATATATAATTGCTGAAGCAGTTGAAGAACTGGTCATTGCTTCGGATATAAAACTGGCCAAAGTACGTAATATTAACCATGGCAACCAGAAGCAAAAACAGGAGGATTTTTCTGGTTATATCAAGCTCCCCTGGAAAAAAATCAGAGGGCAGACAGCTATGGCGCTGCCGGATAAAGAAAATGTCAATCAGTTGATCGTTAAACTGGCTGAAAAATTAGGCGGCGTAGAAGAAATCCAGGAATTTATGGAAAGTTATTCAACTAATATTTTCAAACGTAAAGGAATTGATCAGCAGAAGAAGAAATGGGGCGATGTTGAAGAATTCGTTCAACAACTTGAGGAAATGGAAATAGTCAAAGATACCCCCTTCGGCAAGGTACTTACCAAGAATGGGGTAAAACTTAAGGATTTTGTGGTTAATCATAAATGCGAATTGGAAACTGAAATACGTAAAAATATTCGTAAAATTCCGGCTAAGGGCAGCAGCCGTTTTAAAAAACTGGGGGAAGTTAACCAAAACACTTCTCATATTGAGTTTACGAACCGCAATAAAACCATTAATAATCCCTATAAGAATTGGACCGGCGATTTAGCTGTACCTGAAACAATTGTCCAGGCTAAGAAGAATAGTCTGTTGCGCGGCGACCAACACTTTACTATAAAAAAAGAAGATTTACATTTTTATAGCAAAAAGCAATATATACCAATTGATGTATGTCTGTTAATAGACGCCAGCGGCAGTATGGCTGGTGACAAAAGGCAGGCCGCCTGCTATTTGGCCGAACATTTGCTGCTGACTGGTAAAGAAAAGGTGGCGGTTGTGACCTTTCAGGAAAGGAGCAGCCAGGTGGTAGTTCCTTTTACACGCAATCAAAGAGTATTAAGCAAAGGACTGTCAACCATCAGTCCTGCTGGGCTTACACCTTTAGCAGACGGAATTATGACCGCAGTTAACCTGATCAAAGATAATCGGGTAAGGAATCCTTTATTAGTTTTAATAACTGACGGAATACCCAATTCAGCTTTGTGGACTTTGGATCCCAAGGCGGATGCTTTAGATGCTGCTTCCCATATACCGGAAAATAAAATTCGCCTTATTTGTATCGGGGTAGAATCGAACAGTCTTTACCTTGAAAAATTGGCCAATCGAGCCAGTGGGTCATTATATTTAGTTGATGATTTAAATCGTGATAATCTGATTAATATAGTCCGTTATGAAAAGAAGAATATGACTGAAGCACACGCAAAATACAAAAATTGAAATTTTTTAAACTGGAAAGAAATTGGTATTCGTATCAATTTTTTATTAACTCCTCCTTCTGGGGGTACCTTAAAAGGTACCCTCCTTTTTTGCCTTCTGGTTATATTTCCCCACGTTATTTCGTATCTTTTAATAGCAAAAACGGAGGAGGCTTTACTATGCAAGGAGCTTGGAGACAAATAGCCGGGATACTGGTCATTGCTTTGTGTCTGTTTAATACAGGCTGTTCTGAAATCACTAAAAATGAGAATTTTAAAAACTGGCAGGATTTGATAAGACTATTGCCTGAAGAAGAAAAAACTGCTGCACCGGTTGATAAATCGGTGCCTGCCGAGAACATAATCCTGGGCGAAAGCGTAGATATTGAATTATATTTTGTTGCTGCAGATGGAGTGAGTCTGGAAGCGGAAAAACGTACTATCCCCAAAACTGAAGGTATTGCCCGTAAAACAGTGGAAGAACTGGTTAAGGGGCCGGGTAATAAGGCTTTAAGCAATCCTTTCCCGGCCGGAATCGAGCTGCTGGATATAAACATTAAACCGGAGGGTTTATGTATCGTGGATCTCAGTTCCGAGGCAAAATTAGTTGATGACCAGAACCAGGAACAGATGATGGTTTATGCGATAGCTAATACAGTAGGTCAATTTCCCTCTGTTAAAGAAGTGACGTTCATGGTAGATGGGGAAAAAGTTGAACAGCTGGGGGGATATTTAGATTTATCAATACCGATAGAACCGGATTATAGTATTTAAAGCCTGACTTACGCCCGGCAGTATAAAGCTTATAAATTTATCAGGAGCAGTTGCAGGTAAAACTAATACTGACTCCTTTTGCTTGTTCACGGGCAGGTACAGTTTTACTGGAACATATAGACTAAAAGTGATACATTATGTAATGAATTGTATTTTTGCTTTTTTATAAAGACTAATATTATTAATAGATGAGGTGTTGATTTGCTGAAGAATGATCCAATCGGCATATTTGATTCTGGAGTAGGGGGCTTAACGGTGGTTAAGTCTTTGCTGGATAAAATGCCGCAAGAAAGTTTTATTTATTTTGGCGATACTGCCCATGTTCCCTATGGAGAAAAAACCCGGGAACAATTACTGACATATGCTCAGGATATTATGGCATTTATGATGAAAAAGAGATGCAAAGCCATAGTAGTTGCCTGTGGCACTCATTCATCAGTAACCCTGCCGCTTATAGCCCAAAATTATACATTGCCTCTGTTGGGAGTAGTAGAAGCCGGAGCCAGACAGGCAGTTTCTGCTACACGCTGCGGCAGAATTGGTGTTGTTGCAACGCAGGCTACTGTTAACAGCGGAACATTTACAAAAAGCATTACCAGACTTAATAAGGATCTTGAAATTATGGAAATGGCCTGCCCCCGGTTTGTGCCTCTGGTGGAAGCAGGCAAGCTTTCAGGTTCAGAAATAGAGGCAGCCATAAAGACTTATTTTGATCCTCTTTTAGACTGGCAGATTGATACGGTGGTTTTGGGCTGTACTCATTATCCTTTCCTGGTTCCGGCAATAAAAAAATACATCGGAGATAAAGTGGTTCTCATCGATGCGGCCGGGGAAACAGTAGAAGAATTAAAAGCTGTTTTAAATGCGCATAATTTAATAAATGACATCGGCGCGCAGCCGGTAAGAAAATTCTATGTCAGCGGCGAGGACAACTCCTTTTTTAAAGTTGGGAAACTATTGATAGGCGATGTTATAAAAGAGGTAAGTAAGGTTTGTCTAAGCTAGCAAATAATGAGGAGAAATATGAACAGAATAGCTTTTACTACTTCGATTCCAATAGAGATTCTGCTGGCAGCAGGTAAAGTACCGGTTGATCTGAATAATATTTTTATTGCCAGTGATAAAGCTGCGCTCCTGGTGGAAAAAGCTGAAGAGGCAGGCTATCCCCGCAATACCTGCGGATGGATCAAAGGCTTATATTCGACAGCGTTAGAAAGCGAGCCGGAGGCAGTTATAGCCGTTATGCAGGGTGATTGCAGCAACACTCAGGCTTTGATGGAGACCTTGCAGTTAAAAGGCATTAAAATGATTCCTTTTGCATTCCCTTTTGATCGGGAAGCAGAACTGCTGCAGATGCAAATGGAAAAACTAATGAACTATTTTGCCGTTGATATCGAACAAGTGCAAAAAGTAAAACAGAGTTTAGATGAGGTACGTGACTTGTGCCGGCAAATTGATACGATGACATGGCAGGACAATATTGTTTCCGGCGGAGAAAATCATTATTATCTGGTTTCTTCCAGTGATTTCAACAGTGACCCGCAGCAATTTAAACAGGATATGGCAGATTTTATTGCCGGGGCATGCCGGCGGAAGCCTTTCCAGGATGAAGTGCGTTTGGCTTATATTGGAGTGCCGCCCATATTTACAGATTTATATACAGTAACTGAATCGATGGGGGCTCGTATAGTATTCAATGAAGTGCAAAGACAGTTTTCCATGCCGTATGCAACTGCGGATATTTACGAACAATATCTTAAATATACTTACCCGTACGGCGCCTTTGCCCGCCTGGAGGATATACTGGAACAAATCAGCCTGCGGCAGATAGACGGAGTGATTCATTACACTCAGACTTTTTGTTTCCGTCAGATCGAAGACCTTATATTCCGAAAAAAAATAGCCTTGCCTTTTTTAACTGTAGAAGGGGAAGGACCCGGCAAGCTGGATGGACGAAGCCGTATGCGGATAGAAGCATTCATTAATATGCTTAAACATAAAAAGTGAGGGAATAATGATAGGAATAGACTTGGGATCCCGGCATATAAAAATCGCACAAATGAAGGATGGCAAAATTATAAAAACTGCTATTTTTGATACTGTTCAATTCTATCGCCGCTATGGGATGGCCGGGCAAAAAAAGCTTAGTATTAATCTGGAAGAGTTGGGTTTTCCCAAAGATAAACTGACAGCCACCGGCTACGGCAAGGCGGCTGTTACTGTAGAAGGAGCGGTACATATTCCAGAAATCCAGGCTCACGCCGTTGGAGCAGTTTTTCAGAGTGGATTGAATGATTTTACTTTACTTGACATTGGAGGTCAGGATACCAAGATAATAATGGTCAGGGAAGGACAGGTGGCAGATTTTTTAACTAATGACCGCTGTGCTGCCAGTTCCGGACGTTATATGGAAAATATGGCTGATGTTCTGGGGATATCTTTGGCAGATTTAAGTTTATACAGTGAAGACCCGGTCAGCCTGAATTCTACCTGCGCCATTTTCGGTGAAACAGAGATAATATCTAAAATAGCAGAAGGTTATTCGATCAGCCAACTGGCTGCCGGGGTAAATTTTACTCTATATCGCCGTTTTGCTGCCCAATTGAGGCAGATGCACAGTGAAAAACTGGTTTTAAGCGGTGGTGGAGCATTCAACTCTGCTTTAATTGCTATAATTGCAGGACAAACCGGATGCGAAACTATCCGGGTGGAGAATTATCAGTTCAATGGAGCTATTGGCTGTTGTGTTTTTGGATGCAGTTAGAAAATAGAATTTATGACCAACCGTTGGGAATTGGACATCATACAGCTGATACCAGTCTTAATAAATAAAAGATTAATTATACATATGGAGGTTGATTATGAACAGACCAAATGACAGACAGTATGACCAGCTTAGGCCAGTCAGGATAATTCCCGGATATTTAAAGCATCCGGACGGATCAGTTTTAATCGAAGCAGGTGATACCAGAGTATTATGTTCTGCTATGGTGGAGGAAAAAATCCCGTCTTTTCTAAAAGGAACCGGAACCGGTTGGGTGACTGCCGAATATTCACTTTTGCCGTCATCAACTGAAACGCGTACCCAAAGGGAGGCAGCCAAAGGGAAAATCAGCGGCCGTACTTCAGAGATACAAAGACTTATTGGCCGCTCTTTAAGAGCAGTAGTTGACCTGGAAATGCTTGGTGAAAGGACGATCTGGATTGACTGTGATGTAATCCAGGCTGACGGCGGCACCAGAACCGCATCCGTTACCGGAGCCTTTGTTGCGCTTTACCTGGCCCTGAACAGATTGTTGGAACAGGGAACCATTAAGCAGATTCCTCTTATAGATTATGTCGGTGCCATTAGTGTAGGCAAGGTGGATGGAGTACTGGTGCTTGATTTGGAATACAGTGAAGATTACCGTGCTGATGTGGATATGAATGTGGTTATGACTGGCAGTGGAGAATTTGTGGAAATTCAGGGGACCGCTGAAGGAATTTCGTTCAGTAAACAAGAACTTGATGAGATGTTAAAATTAGCTCAAAAAGGAATTATGGAATTAATCGCCTTGCAAAAGGAAATATTGGGAGCAAAACCTAATGAATAGTGTGTTGCTTTTAGCAACCCGCAATCAGGGCAAAAAGAAAGAAATGCAGCAAATACTTAAGGAGCTTCCGATTAAGATAATCAATCTGGAAGATATTGAGGAGCTGCCGGAAATCGTTGAAGATGGTACATCTTTTGTTGAAAATGCGGTAAAAAAAGCTCAGCAAACGGCAGCATTGAGCGGTTATGTTTGTCTGGCTGATGATTCCGGTTTAATGGTTGATGCCTTGGGTGGTAAACCGGGCATTTATTCCGCCCGGTTTGCCGGGGAAGAGGCCGATGACAATAAAAATAACGAAAAATTACTATTTATGTTAAAGGATGTAGAAACGGAGAAGCGGACCGCCCGTTTCATCTGCGCAGTTGCCGTCAGTGATCCTGCAGGCAAGACCCGGTCTGTTACCGGTGAATGCGAAGGCAAAATTGCCTGGGAAAAGAAAGGAACAGGAGGATTTGGCTATGATCCGCTTTTTGTTCCTTTGGGCAATGATCAAAGTTTTGCCCAGCTTACTCCCGAACAAAAGAATTCTATCAGCCACCGGGCTATAGCTTTAAAAAAAGCTCGTCAAATCATAGGCGAATTCTTTAAATGATATTTTTCAGGAGGAGGCCTTAGTGCGGATTCTGGTTGTTGGTGATACACACGGACGCATCAGCCCGGTCTTAAGAGAAATTAAGCAGTTTCGATTTGATTATATGCTTTTTACCGGGGATTTTATTGCTGATGCAGGTAACATTGCCAAAAAAACAGGGATTAAATATAAGGGCGTACGGGGTAACTGTGATCCGAAAACCGGCAGTGAAGAACAAGTTATTGAAATGGATGGCAAAAGGTTTTACATGATTCATGGGCACCAGTATGCAGTCAAGAAAAGCTGCGATTTATTATGGCAGCGTGGTATGGATATAGGGGCAGATATAGTCGTGTTCGGTCATACCCATAAAGCATATTGCGAAAAGAGAAATGGACTATGGATGATCAATCCTGGTAGCCCCTCCTATCCGAGGGCTTCTGTATCAACTTATGCCGTGATTAATATCAATGAGGGAAAAATATTTCCTGATATTGTTGAATTCTAAAAACTGACCCGTATTTTGGAGGAGGAATTATTTAATGGGCTTGAAAAGAACAAAACTCTATGACATGCATGTGAAGTATGGCGGGAAATTAATTGATTTCGGCGGGTGGGAACTGCCTGTCCAGTACGAAGGTATAATCAAGGAACATCATATGGTTAGGCAAAAGGCAGGCCTTTTCGATGTCTCCCATATGGGCGAAATAGAGATAAAAGGCGAAAAGGCGGAAGACTTTATCCAATTCATGGTGACTAATGATGTGAAAGTAATAAAGGATCATCAGGTCCAGTATAACATTATGTGCTATCCGGACGGCGGGGTGGTTGATGATCTCATTGTCTATCGGTACTCGCCGGATTATTATTTGCTGGTGGTCAATGCTTCAAATACCGACAAAGATTTTGACTGGATCAAGCAAAACGCATTGAATGCTTTTGCGGATCTAAGTATAGAGAATGTTTCGGATCAATACAGCCAATTAGCGCTGCAGGGACCGAAAGCAGAAGAGATCCTGCAGAAAATTTGCAGTATTGATTTAAAAGATTTGAAGTATTTCTGGTTTGATCCCAACGCAAGCGTTGCCGGAGTAAATTGTATCGTTTCCCGCACCGGCTATACCGGCGAGGATGGTTTTGAGATTTACATAAAGGAACAAGCGCCTCTGGTATGGGAAGCAATTTTAAAGGCTGGCGGAGAAGACGTGGCCCCGATTGGTTTAGGTGCTCGTGATACTTTAAGATTTGAAGCAAAACTGCCTCTTTATGGGCAGGAAATTGATAAAGATATTAATCCTTTGGAAGCCGGGCTGGGCTATTTTGTTAAGCTTAATAAAGATGATTTTATCGGCAAGGCTGCTTTGGCAGCCTACAAAGAAGCGGGGGGCGGAAGAGTTACGGTACAGTTCGAAATGGTTGGCAAGGGGATCCCCCGTTCTCATTATCATGTAGAAAGAAATGATGTTAATATTGGTTGGGTTACTACCGGCGCCTTTGCTCCTACCTTAAATAAAAACATTGGCCTGGCTCTTATTGCCCAGGAGTATAACCAAAATGAAGGCGAGTTTGATATTATAATTCGTGATAAAAAAGTACCTGCCAGAATAGGACAGGGAATTTTTTATATGAGAAATAAATAATAACAAATACGAGGAGGTAAAGGATGATGAATATACTACAGGGACTGTTTTATTCTGCAAGCCATGAATGGATAAAAATCGATGGGAACAATGCTTATACCGGCATAACCGATTATGCCCAGCATAACCTGGGGGATATCGTTTTTGTGGAACTGCCTGAAACAGATATTGAGGTTAATGCCGGCGACTCTTTTGCCGTTGTTGAATCAGTCAAAGCTGTATCAGATGTATATAGTCCATTAAGCGGCACCGTTATTGAGGTCAATGAAATTCTGGAAGAATCACCGGAATTGCTTAATGAAGATCCTTATAAAAACTATATAGCTATCATTGTGTTCAGCGATATAACCGAGACAGAAAAACTAATGTCTCCTGAACAATATGAAGACTTCTGCAGCGAAGAAGACAAGAAATAGAGGAGGACATTCTAATGAAATTTACTCCCAATCCTCCGGCCGTAGTTGACGAAATGCTGGCCAGCATAGGACTAAATAACCTGGACCAGTTATTCCTGGATATTAAGGATGACCTGAAACAAAAAAATGATTACAGATATTTAAAAAATGGCTTAAGCGAAATAGAAATCAGAAACCATATGAAAAAAATTGCCGGCTGCAATGTTAATGTTGATGATTATCCATCATTTCTGGGGGCCGGTGCTTATGATCATTATATTCCGGCGGTCATGGAACAGCTTATGTGGCGTTCTGAATTTTATACCGCGTATACTCCTTATCAGCCTGAGATAAGTCAGGGGATACTGCAGGCTATTTTTGAATACCAGACTTTAATTTGCAGTCTGACCGGAATGGAAGTTTCCAATGCATCAATGTATGACGGCGGCAGCGCTTTGGCAGAAGCTTGTAACTTAGCCTGCCTGCATACTAAAAGAAGCAAAGTTTTAGTCCCGGATACAGTTCATCCTGAGTATAGAGAAGTATTAAAGACTTACGCCATTTCAGGAGTAATGGAAATATTAACTGTACCGAGCGGCGAGGGAGTATACGACCATGATAAACTCAGCTCAATAATTGATCAGGATACTGCTGCAGTAGTAATCCAACAACCAAATTTCTTTGGTAATCTGGAGGAGATTTCACGACTGGAGGAGACTATCCATAAGAATAAAGGGCTCTTAATTATGGCAGTCGATCCGATTTCACTGGCGATATTAAAATCGCCCGGTGAACTGGGGGCAGATATAGCAGTTGGCGAAGGCCAGTCGTTAGGGAACAGCCTAAGCTTTGGCGGGCCGTATCTTGGCTTTCTGGCGGCAACTGGCAAGTTTTTAAGAAAAATTCCCGGCCGTATTGTGGGACAAACAATGGATACCAGAGGGCAAAGGGCTTTTGTTTTGACCCTGCAAGCCCGGGAGCAGCACATCCGGAGAGAAAAAGCCAGCTCCAACATTTGTTCCAACCAGGCTTTAAATGCTTTAGCCGCTTCCATTTACCTGACCGCGGTCGGCAGCAAAGGGCTTAAGGAAATTGCTCTGCGCTGTCATCAGCTAGCCCGTTTTGCCCAGACGGAATTTGAACGGCAAGGGCTTAAACTGCTTTTTAGCGAGCCTTATTTTAAAGAATTTGCCGTAAAATTAAACGATCCGGCTATGATGAACCGTAAACTTCTGGAAAACGGCATAATCGGAGGCTATGAGCTGCCGGGGGCTATGCTGCTGGCTTTTACCGAAAAAAGAAGCAGGGCAGAAATAGAAGATCTGGCACTTATATTAGGAGGGCATAAAGATGACTAAACTGATTTTCGAAAAACATGTCTTGGGTGCCAATACTTTTAAGCTTCCACCGTTGGAAGTCCCGGCGGCAGATTTAGCGGAAAACATACCGGAGCATCTTTTAAGAGAAACGCCGCCATTTATTCCTTCCATAAGTGAAGTTGAACTTATCAGGCATTATACCGAGCTTTCCAACCGTGCCTATGGAGTCGATAACGGTGCTTATCCTCTGGGCTCTTGCACCATGAAATATAGTCCCAAAATAAATGAATGGGCTGCCCGTTTGCCCGGCTTTGCCCAGATTCATCCCTATCAGTCACAGGAAACCGTACAGGGTGCCCTTAAGCTCCTCTATGATATGGGAAATATACTGGGAGAGGTTACCGGCATGGATTATTTTACCCTGCAGCCGGCAGCTGGAGCTCATGGGGAAATGACCGGAATTATGATGGTCAAAGCCTATCATAATAAACGGGGCGATTTTAAGAGGACCAAGATAATGGTGCCTGATTCAGCCCATGGGACTAATCCGGCAACGGCTAATGTGGTCGGTTATGATGTTATTGAGATCAAATCCAATTCCCGGGGAATGGTTGATATTGATGATTTAAAAGCTAAAATGTCCGATGAAGTGGCGGGTTTGATGCTTACTAATCCTAACACTTTAGGCTTATTTGAAGAGGAGATTCAGGAGATAGCGGCTATAGTCCACGAAGGCGGGGGACTGCTCTATTATGACGGTGCCAATCTGAATGCGATCATGGGCATTTGCCGACCGGGGGATATGGGCTTTGATGTTGTGCATCTCAATTTGCACAAAACTTTTTCCACCCCCCATGGCGGCGGCGGGCCGGGTTCGGGGCCGGTAGGCATAAAGGCTTTTTTAGCTGATTTCCTGCCCAGGCCGGTAATTATAAAAAACGGCGAGCAATACAGCTTTGATTATGATCGGCCTGATTCTATCGGCAAGGTGAAAAATTTTTACGGAAATTTTAGTGTTATAGTAAAAGCCTACACTTATATTCTGGCAGTTGGTTACGAAGGACTGAAAGATGCCTGTCAACAGGCGGTGCTAAATGCCAATTATCTTCGTTTTCACCTGCAGAAGAATTACCATATACCTTTTAACCGGCTTTGCAAGCACGAATTCGTTATCAGCGCCCGCAATCAAATGGATTGCAGTCATGTAGCGACTCTGGATATAGCCAAACGGCTGCTGGATTTTGGCTTCCATCCGCCTACCATTTATTTCCCTTTGATTGTTAAAGAGGCGATGATGATCGAACCTACTGAAACGGAAAATCGGGAACGTCTGGACAGCTTTATTGCAGCAATGGATGAAATTGCTCTGGAAGCCCGTGATAATCCACAGGTAGTTAAGGATGCTCCGCATACGACTGTAATCGGCAGAGTTGATGAAGTGACAGCCGCCCGCAGTCCGATTGTAAAATGGGAGGAATAAAGACTTGAAAGATCTGGTCATAATTGGCGGTGGTCCGGGTGGTTATGTAGCAGCTATCCGGGCGGCTCAGCTGGGGATGGATATAACCTTGATCGAAAGAGAATCCCTGGGAGGGACCTGCTTAAACCGGGGGTGTATACCTACAAAAACTTATCAATATAATGCCAAAGTATTGCATGCAATGAGAAAGTGCAAAGAATCAGGCATTACTGTCGGAGATATACAGTTTGATATCAAGCAGGCTAAAGCAAGGAAAGATGCTATAGTAGCCAATTTAGTTACCGGAATAAAAAAACTGCTGGAGCAAAACCGGGTGGAGGTATTAAACGGAGAAGCAGAATTAATTAACAATCGAAATGTTAAAGTGGGAGAGCGGCTTATTAACACGCGAAATATTTTGATTGCATCCGGTTCTAAACCGGCAGGTTTGCCGATAGAAGGAACAGTCATCCCCGGAGTTTTAAACAGCGATGAAATTTTAGAGTTGAATTATGTTCCCCCAAGGTTGGTCATAATTGGCGGCGGAGTAATCGGACTGGAATTTGCCTCTATATTTAACCTGTTTGGCAGTGCAGTAACCGTAATTGAAAGCGAATCCCGGCTGCTTAATTTGCTGGATAGTGAAATCTCCAGGCGAATGATGGTCTACTTGAAAAAAGCTGGTATTGCAGTTTATACCGGAACATTGGTGCAGCAAATAACTGCAGCAGAAAACGGTTTAAAATTAATTGCCCGGGGTAAAAAGGACACTCTGGAAACAGAGGCTGATATAATACTGCTGGCAGCCGGACGCCAGCCGGTCACCGACAGCTTAAACCTGGACCGGGTAGGCGTTGAACTGACTGAAAGAGGGTTTATAAAAACTGACCGGCATTACCAGACTAATATTCAAGGAATATATGCCATCGGTGATGTGATCGGCGGCAAGATGCTGGCCCATGTAGCTTCCGAAGAAGGGATAGCGGCAGTTGAACATATGGGAGGAATAGACCGCTCGGTTGCTTATGCCAGTGTCCCCAGTTGTATATTTACTTTCCCGGAAGTTGCGAGTGTGGGAATGAGCGAAGAAGAAGCACAGGAAAAGAATATTGAATACAAAACCGGCAAATTTCTTTTTGCTGCCAACAGCAAGGCTGTGACCATGGGGGAAACAGATGGCATGGTCAAAGTAATTGCTGACCAGGATGAAAGAATTATTGGTGTTCATATAATTGGGCCCAATGCCAGCGATTTGATCCTGGAAGGAACGCTTCTGGTCAAAAACCATATGGGTGTAAGTGATTTGCTTGATACGATTCATCCGCATCCGACTCTGGGAGAAGCTGTGATGGAAGCTGTACGTGATATCAGGGGAGAGGCCATTCACCTTTCACCCAAGCAAAAATAGCACTTTAAGACCTCCCTGGGAGGAGAACATTATGCTGGAAATAATTAATCTTAGCACCTGCCCTTTTTATAACCTGGCCTTGGAAGAATATTGCCTGAATCATTTTAACGACCAGGAAATTCTGATATTCTGGCAAAACATACCGACGGTAGTTATAGGCAGAAACCAAAATGCTCTTGAAGAGATTAACCTTGAGTATGTGCAGGAAAAAGATATCAAAGTAGTGCGCAGGTTATCCGGGGGCGGAGCTGTCTATCATGATCTGGGCAATTTGAATTTTACCTTCATAGTTAAGGATGACGGCGGACTCAACCGCTTTGATTTTGCCCGCTTTACCCACCCGGTTATCAAAACTCTTGAGAAAATGGGAATCAAAGCTGAAAATAACGGCAGAAACGATATTACTATCGAAGGCAAAAAGTTTTCCGGCAATGCGCAATACCGAAAAGGTTCAAGACTGCTTCATCATGGTACCCTTTTATTCGATTCTGACTTAGAAGAAATGGTCAGGGCCTTAAATGTTGATCCGGGAAAAGTATCCTCCAAAGGGGTCAAATCGGTCCGCAGCCGGGTAACCAACATTGCTGAGCATCTTGTTGAACCGGTTGATATAAATGCGTTTCGTATGATTCTCACTCAGACTATTTTTACCGGCCAATGTCATGAGCAATACCAGCTTGATTATGATGAAACGGAAGCGGTAAAACGTTTGCAGGATGAAAAGTACAGCACCTGGGAGTTTATCTATGGTTCCTCGCCGCCATGTAATCTGGTGAAAAAAGCCCGGTTTGAATGGGGCAACATCAAGGTGCATTTAAATATAAAAAAAGGCAAGATCGAAGACTGTAGTATTTATGGTGATTTTTTTGCCGGTGATGATATAACAGGACTGGCCCGGCAGCTTTGCGGCATCAAGTACAGGCAGGATTGTATCCGGGAATGTTTGGAAACGGTTGACACAGCTCGCTATTTGCCGCAGGCGGGAAAGGAAGAATTGGTTAAGTTATTGATATAATGATTTGAAGCAAGAGGGTTTAATATGCAGCTGAATCATATAAGCGGTCAGACATATGTTATAAATGGTTCAACCCAGATTGGCGCATACTACTTTGCCGACCAGACCTGCCTCTTGATCGACAGCGGCCCGGCAAAAGAGGCCGGACAGGTAAGGCAGATCATTGAAGAGCAAGGGGGCCGGGTAAGCGCCATCATAAATACTCATTCCCATGCGGATCACTGCGGGGGGAACCGGGAAATTCAACTGTATCATAAAAGCCTGGTCTATGCTTCCGAACTTAGTGCTCCGCTGATTCAACATCCAATTTTACAGGCGGTAGCGCTATTTTCGGCCAGCCCTCCCCAAATACTGCATAATAAATATATTATGCCGCCGGCTTCGAAGGTCGATTTTGTGATATCGCCTGGCCCTCTGACCATTAACGGTGAGATATTCCGCATAATTGCCCTGGAAGGACACGCTATTGGACATATTGGGATTGAAACCCCGGATGAAGTATTATTTGCCGGGGATAGCCTGCTCCCTTTGAGTGCTTTGGAGGAGTTCCCGTTTCTTTATTTATACGATGCAGCCAGTCAGATGGAAACCCTTGATTTTTTGAAAAGAAAAAAACACCGTAAGCTTTACTTGTCTCACGGCGGGCATTATGATAATTTGGATAAAATTATTGAGGCTAACCAGGCGACACTGGAGAATATATTGCAGCTTATAACCGTCTTTGCTGCTGATGCAAGAACCAGAGAAGAAATCGCAGCTTTTCTGATCAAAGAACTGAGATTGCCGTTTAACCAGAGTCAGTATTATCTTCTGCAATCTTCAATTTCAGCCTGTCTGTCCTATCTGAGCTCAACTAAAAGTATCCGTTCTTTCGCAGCCGATAATGTAATTAAATTTCAGGCCAGGAGACAGGCAGAATAATTAAAAATTTATACATTTAATAATGAGGCTAATTTTTGTCCGGCATTTGTCAGCGACTGTTTATCAGTTAAGACTGCGGCAAATAAATCACCTCGCTCCTTAAGGCGGGGAATTATTGTTTTAATAGTAAAATGAGCAGGTAAAACCTGGGTAAGTTCATCCCACTCCAGGGGAGTTGAAACTGTAGCTCCCTTAAGGGGGCGGACGCTGTAAACCGAGCATAATGTTTTACCGCGGCCATTTTGTAAATAGTCGATATAGATTTTATCACCTCTTAAGCGTACCCTTCTTTCAATGGTGCTGATTTTGGCAGTGCTGCTGACTGCCAGGGCGGCTACTTCGCTGGCAAAAATTCGGATTTCTTCATAGGTATACTGATTTATGACTGGTACATAGATGTGTAAACCTTGTGCTCCGGAAGTTTTAAGATAACTGTTCAAACCAAGACTGTTAAGTAACTGGTGCAAAACCTGAGCGACGGTTATAACATTGTCATAAGTGCTGCCGACAGAAGGATCCAGGTCAAAAACCAAGTAATCCGGATGATCAAGGCTATCGATGCGGGACAGCCAGGGGTGCATTTCAATACATCCCTGATTGGCTAACCAGGCAAGAGTTGCCGGTTCTTTGATCAGGATATAATTTATATCCCGCTCTGAATCATTGGAGTATTGTGCAAAAGTATCGATCCAGTCCGGCAAATAATCAGGAGCATTCTTTTGGAAAAAGCTTTTGCCGTTAATACCGTTGGGATAGCGGGTGAAAACCATGGCCCGATCACGGAGATGCTCGATCAGGAAAGGCGCTGTCTGTATGTAGTATTTAATCAGATCGCCCTTGGTCAAATTATCTTCCGGCCACAATATTTTATCGAGATTGGAAAGAGAGAAGTTCCTTCCCTCTATTTTAAACTGGCTCCTGGTATTCACAGGCAATCCTCCTTAAAAATGGCACTCCTGTGGGGGAACAGATGAAAATCCTATAATGACCGGTGCGCGCAGGCGCAAACTATCAGTTATTTCAGCAAATTCTATTTCAATCGTCAGAACGGGTTTTACAAAGCCAGCTTGCTTTATTTCCTTTTCATTTAAATTTATAAAAGGAGATTTATCTATTTTCATTTCGGGCAGCTTTTGGGTCAACAGCTCCCACTCCTTTTCCTTTAATCCTGTACCAGCTTTCCCAACATAAAAAAGTTTTTCTTTTTTGGAATTTTCATCATAAAAACCAATTAAAAGAGCATTCACCTTGCCCTGATGACAGGTGAAACCACCTATTATAAAAACTTGCCGACGCCGGTGTTTGATTTTTAACCAATCATTATGTTTTTTACCGGCGATATAAGGACTGGATTTACGCTTGGCTACTATTCCCTCAAGATTATTTTCTTTTACTGCCTCGAATAATCCCGGACCATCGGCATAAGAATCTACCAGATGGAAAGGTTTTTCCCACATTAAACAATCTTTAAGGCGGGAGTTTCTCAGTTCCAGCGGATCCCGGCATAAATCACGGTCATCAAGCCAAATAAGATCAAAAATCATATAAACTGCCGGCAGTTCCCGCGATAAAAAATCAATCTGACCCGGCGATTGACACAAGTTACGCCTTAGAATTGAGGGGAAATGAGGTTTGCTTTCTTTTAATACAATAAGTTCCCCGTCTAAAATAGCACGCTTTCCCTTTAACAATTTTGACAGAGCAGATAATTCCGGAAACTGCATGGTTTTATTTTTCAAATTAAGGTTGATTAAAACTACCTGACCGTAATCTATGTAGGCAAGCATACGGACCCCATCCCATTTCACCTGAAAAATAAAGTGCTCATCGCTGAACGCCTGAGGATGAGAAACGGGTCTCATCGGCTCAATGAACATGTTCCACATAGTCATGTTCCGGTCTTGGTTTTTTTGGTACCTTTGGAACTGGTTTTAGCAGCAGCCGGTTTCTTATTCTTTTGGGCTAATTCAACACTGACTTTAAGTGCTTCCATTAAGTCGACCACATTATTATTTTCAGGTTCCTGCACCTGACTGACTTCGCGGCCGGCAATTTTGGCATCTATTAGTTCCCACAGGGCTTTACGGTAATTGTCTTCATATTTATCCGGCTCAAAATCAACTGACAAGTTTTCAATCAGATTTACGGCCATTTTTATTTCATTATCATGCAGTCTGGCCGGGTCGATACCACTGCTTAGAGAAGCGGGGGAGCGGATCTCATCGGGATAAAAAATAGTTTCCATAATTAAGGTCCTGTCTTTAACCCTTAATGCTGCCAGCGATTGTTTCGTACGTATCACTACTTTGGCGATAGCAGTCTTGTTAGCTCTTTGCATAGCCTCAATGATCAGAGTGTAAGCTTTTTCACCGCCCGGCGAAGGCTCAAGGTAATAAGTTTTATCGAAATAGATGGGGTCGACCTGGTCAAGATTTACGAAGTCCAGGATATCAATGGTTTTAGTTGTCTCAAGGGGTATCCGCGCAAGATCCTCTTCCTTTATAATGACATAAGAGCCCTTCTGGTATTCATAACCGCGAACCATTTCTTCCGCGGCTATTTCACACTTGCAATTGGGGCAGTATTTATGATACTGGATGGGCGACATACATTTTTCATGCAGATAGTTAAATTTAAGATCCTTGTTTTCAGTTGCCACATACATTTTTACCGGGATATTGACTAAACCGAAACTGACTGCACCTTTCCATAAAGTCCGCAACGAACGGCACCTCCTTTATAGTAGCTTTTATTTTTATAGTTGTTTTTATTCTATAAAATCATTAAACATATTCATTGCGGCAGTACAACTTAGATAGCCTCAGGCAATATTTTGTATTCAGGTATACAAAATATGCGTGGTATTCTTGATAAAAACCTCAATTTGAGGTATATTTATCGGGGACTTTCCAGATATGTTCCAAATAAGATAAAAAAGGGTGTTGCGGATGGGCAAGTTACCGGATTACATAGGGGTTTCAGCCTTCGGTATAAAAATGGGGGTAATCGTACCGGGCAGCGATGTAGTCAGTTTGGTATATGATTCTCTGGAAAAATGTAAACAGGATGGGTTGCTTCATGACGGTGACACGGTTTGTGTAACTGAATCGATTGTAGCCCGGGCGCAGAATAATTATGTCACCGCTCAGGACATAGCCAGAGAAGTAACTGACAAGCTTAAAATCAACTCCCGCAGTAAAATCGGGGTCCTTTTTCCTATTTTAAGCCGCAACCGCTTTGCGATGATTTTAAAAGGCATAGCCGGCAGTGTAACAGAAGGGAAAGTTGTTATACAGTTATCCCACCCGGCCGATGAAGTGGGCAATCAGGTTCTGCACCACGATTTTGCTGAATCAATAGGTAAATGCGATGCAGATGTAATTACCCTGGACGAAATCGGTTCGGACAGATTCAGGCATCCGATTACCAAGGTGGATTATGTTGAATTGTATCGGGAAATAGTTGCTGAACAGGGTTGCGAGACAGAAATCATTTTCAGTAATGACCCGGTTAAAATAGCGGAATATGACCTGGATGGCATAATAGTAGCCAATATTCACCAGCGGGAAAGAACTTTCCGTAAAATAAAGGCAGCCGGACAAAACTGCATTACTTTGCAGCAACTTTGCAACAGCGGTCAAGCCTGGTCTGAATGGGGAGTCCTGGGCAGCAATATATCGTCCGGAGATAAATTGAAACTGGCTCCCCGCCATGCTGATGAGGTTGCGGGAAAAATCCAGGCTAAGGTTAAAGCAGGCCTGGGAATTAATGCTGAAGTAATTATTTATGGTGATGGTGCCTACCGGGATCCTTCCACCGGCATTTATGAACTGGCTGATCCCCAGCCGGCTTTTGGTATGACAAAAGGGTTGGCCGGCAAATACCGCCAGGGTTTAAAGTACAAATATATGGTCGACGTTTTGTTTGATGAGGGTATAGATATTGATGAAATCGAAAATTCCATCGAAGCCAAAAAAGGAGAGAGCTTTGCTGATGATTGCTTTGAAACGGAAGGTACTACACCCCGCAAAGCGGAAGATCTGATGGCCAGCCTGGCTGACCTGATCAGCGGCTCGGCAGATGCCGGGACTCCTTTGGTCCTGGTAAAAGGTTTTTTAGCCTGATAAGTCAAAACCAAAAAATAATACAGCAAAGGAGAGCTGATGCTCTCCTTGATTTTTGCAGTAAAAAAAGGGGTCAATTGACCCCTTTTTTAGTAGGTATATTATTTTACTCTCTGCCAGATAGCGGCAGCGCCATGGCCGTGTCCGATACACATTGATTCCATGATGTATTCGACATCAGGATGTGCTTCAAACAGCAAAGTGATGTCAGCAGCAATTCTGGCACCGGTACATCCCAAGGGATGGCCGATGGATATTCCTGATCCCCAGATATTTGATCTGTCTGCAGGCAGGTTCAAGGTTTTCCGTACATAAACTGACTGGGAAGCGAAAGCTTCGTTGATTTCCCATAATCCGATTTGATCCTGTGTCATTCCCGCTCTCTTCAGTACCTTGGGAATAGCCAGGGCAGGTCCGATTCCCATTATATCGGGCTCACAACCAATTACAGCCCAGCTGACCAGTTTCATCTTGGGTTTTAATCCAAGGGCCTTGGCACCTTCGGCAGTGGCTACAACGACACCGGCAGCAGCATCATTTATCTGGCTGGAGTTTCCGGCTGTAACGCTTGCCACTTCATCCTGCATGAATACCGGAGCCATCGCAGCAAGTGATTCCATGGTAGTCTCGCGGCGCAGGCCCTGATCAACGGCTACTACTACTTCAACCATATCTTCGCCTTTTTCAATGGCAGCTTTGGCTAAATAGTCAGTGGCAGTGTAAAGGGAAGCCATTTTATGCGGGTTGGGATCATTCTTGGCTACGCTCTTGGCCGGAACTTTTACAGTTATAGGAATTATTGTTTTGGCAGTCTGGTTAGCATCCTGAGCAGCAGCACATTTTGCATGTGATTCACAAGAAAAAGCATCCTGTTCTTCACGGGTGATTCCAAAGCGGCGGGCTACGATTTCAGCAGTATAGCCCATGTTGATAGCCATCATGTTCATGTAATTGCCCAGATCAGGATGAACATCAGCGCCGGCGCCCATCGGAATATGGCTCATATGCTGGACACCGCCGGCGATCTGGACATCTCCGCCCATGCCGGTCATCATGGTATTCATTGAGAAAACGATGGAGTTCAAGCCGGAAGCGCAGAAGCGGTCTACGGTACATCCGGGAACATCATAGGAACCGTCGGACAGGATCCAGGAAAGGCGGCCCATGTTGAGGCCCTGTTCCATGAAAGCATTGGCGGTTGTTGCCCATACTACGTCATCGATAATACCCTGCTTGGCTTTGTCTTCCAGACCAATTCTTTTTCTCAGTTCTTTGAAAACGATCGCTGATAATTCGTCAGCACGAACATTGGTAAACCAAGATTGTTTCCCTGCACGAGCAACAGCAGTTCTCGCGGCTTCTACTACGAATACGTCCTTCATACTGTTAATTCCCCCTTAATATTTTGTTATCGTCCTACACCAAAGGCTTAAAAAAAAGCCCAACCACTCAATAATGTATTCTATACGATCAGGAATATTCCTTCTTACATTTTACAAATTTATAAAGATTAATTATTCAATTAAATTCAGTATGAAAAACATTTGATTCTACTGCTTGAGCAAAGAAATATTATGCATGAGATGCAGATATGTTATAATCAATTTGTTTATATCAGCTTAAGGAGGTTTTTTTGTGGAAGCACTAACAAAACAAGTTAGAAATGAAATGCTCCGGACATTTTTTTGGATGCTGATTGCTTTTGGTATTGCTGCTGCCGTGTATTTTATTGTTTGGTAGGCAGAAAAATAATTTAAATATAAGCATTTTTATTTGACAAAGATAAATCAGCCGTTATAATTTAATTGAAGGATACCCGAGGGGGGTATTGAAATGAAAACAATACAGGAAGAGTCACGTCAGGCTGTCTTAAGACGACTGCGCAGGATTGAAGGACAGGTAAGAGGCCTGCAAAAAATGATTGAAGAGGAAAAAGACTGCCGGGATATTTTGACCCAGATTGCGGCAGTGAAGTCGGCTGTAGCCCAGACAGGATTAATTATTTTTGAAAACCATGCCCAACAGTGTATTGCCAAAGCAATCGATGAAAATGCCGACGATACTTTCCATGAACTGGTGGAAATGATGGGGAAATTAATTAAATAAAAAGGAGGTAAATTAATGTCGGTAAAAAATATAACTGGAGATAATTTTGAACAGGAAGTTATTCAGGCAGGACTGCCAGTATTAGTTGATTTTTGGGCACCCTGGTGTGGCCCGTGTAAAATGGTAGGGCCGATTGTTGAAGTTTTGGCAGCAGAAAATGAAGGCAAACTGGCGGTAGCCAAAGTTAATGTAGATGAAAACAAAAGCCTGGCAGCACAATACGGCATAAGAGGTATTCCAACCTTACTGTTTTTCAAAGACGGGGCGGAAGTAAAAAGAATTGTAGGTGCCCAGAATAAAAGTCAACTGCAAAGTGCTATCAACCAGGTTTTATAAATGACAGCTCAATAATGATTTGACCATCTTCAAAACAAGAAGATGGTTTTTTATTTGGAGGTACAATTTGGGCTATATCATTTAGACTTTAAACGATTCAGGAACTCCTGGATAGTTTTTTCATAGCCTTTTTCTCCTGCTGCATAGAAATGTGCGTTTATTAAATGGTCAGGGAGATACTGTTGCTCAACATATCCGCCAAAATCGGGGGGGTATTTATAACCGCTTCCTTTACCGAGCCTTTTTATCCCGGGGTGAGAAGTGTCAGCCAAGTGGGGAGGTACTGCAATTTTGCTGCTTTGCCTGACAGCAGCGACTGCATTATCGATAGCAGTTTTGCTGCTGTTGCTTTTTGGAGCAGCAGCCAGATAAATTGTAGCCTCGGCTAAAGGGATGCGTCCCTCGGGCAGGCCGACAAATTGTACGGCAGATGCGGCAGCATTGGCTACCAGTAAGGCGTTGGGATCAGCCAGGCCAATATCTTCCGCAGCGTGAATTATCAGGCGGCGGGCGATAAATTTCGGATCTTCCCCACCTTCCAGCATAACCGCCAACCAGAAAAGAGCGGCCTGGGGGTCAGAACCGCGGATACTCTTAATAAAAGCGGAAATAGTGTCATAATGATAATCACCGGTCCGGTCGTATTTGACCATTGGCCTGCCGACAACTTTTTGCAGCAGTTCCGCTGATATCACAAAAGGCTGTTCACCATCCCGGAAAGAATTAACTATGGTGTCGATTATATTTAAAGCCATACGGGCATCACCTTTTGCCGCTTTAATAATTATCTGCATTCCTTCAGGAGAAATGGTAATATTCATCATACCCAGCCCGGTTTCTTTATCCTGCAGTGCCCGGTTTACTACCGCTATAATATTTTCATCATTAAGGCTTTCCAGGATATAAATCTTTATTCGGGATAAAAGGGCGTTATTTAATTCGTATAAAGGATTTTCTGTAGTGGCACCGGCCAAAATGAGGGTGCCGTCCTCCACGAAGGGGAGTAGCACATCCTGCTGGGATTTATTAAAACGATGGATTTCATCAACAAAGAGAATGGTTTTCTGCCGGTAAAATTTTAAACGTTCGGCAGCATCATGGGCAATTTTACGTATATCACTTACACCGGCGGTAACTGCTGCCATAGGTTCGAAATGGGACCGGGTCATAGTTGCAATGATCCGTGCAATACTTGTTTTACCGGTCCCGGGCGGGCCGTAAAGGATAAAGGAATGCAGATGATCAAGCTCCAGTGCTTTTCTGAGTACTGTATCAGGACCCACGATATGCTGTTGGCCGATTATTTCGTCCAGCTTTTTAGGCCTCATTCTGTAAGCCAGGGGAGCATATAAATCATTATCAGATGCCTGGCTGATATCAAACAAATCCAAATTAGTGACCTCCTTATTCAAAGGTGCTTGTTAACGACATTTTCAGCAAATGCTTGCACATGTAAATTATAGGTGCTATATATATGAAATCAGATTTAAGGAGATGTGGCAATGAAAGTTGCTGTTTTATTGAGCGGAGGCGTTGACAGCACTGTGGCTGCCCTGCTTCTGAAAGAACAAGGTTATGAAGTTACCGGTCTGACAATGATTAATTATAATGAAGAAGCGGCCGTTAAGGCAAAAGAAGTCGCAGCCAGTATCGGCATCGAACACAATGTAATAGATTTGCGCCGGCAGTTTCAGGATAAGGTTATAAATTACTTCTGTGATTCCTATGAAAAAGGTGAAACTCCGAATCCTTGCGTTGAATGTAACCGCTGCATCAAATTCGGGGCATTGTTATCAGCAGCTGAAAAATTGGGGGCAGAGAAGATTGCTACCGGACATTATGCCAGAATAGACTACGATGGCGGGTGCAAGCGGCACTTGCTGCGTAAAGGTGTTGACGGGAAGAAGGATCAGAGTTATTTTTTATATGCTTTAACTCAGGAGCAATTAGCTAAGACCATCTTTCCCTTAGGGGAATTGACCAAGATCAAGGTACGGGAAATAGCAGCACAGTTTGGTTTAAAGGTGGCTGAAGAACGTGACAGCCAGGAAATATGTTTTACGCAGGATCATCAGGAATTTTTAACCGGAAAAACAGCATATGAACCGGGTGAAGTAGTTGACAGGCAAGGGAATGTCATTGGCCATCATAAAGGCCTGCCTTTTTATACGGTTGGACAGAGAAAAGGCCTGGGAATAAGCAGCGGACGGCCTGTATATGTGATTGCAATTGATAAAGCCAGGAATCTGCTGGTGGTGGATGAAGAAAAATATTTGTTCAACCAGTCTTTAATGGCTAAACAAAACAATTTTATCATGGAAGCTGAACTGCGAGGGGATATGCGGGTACTGGCCAAAATTCGCTATAGAGCCAAAGCTGCTCCCGCAACTATTTATACTGCAGGTGAGCTGGTCAAAGTTGATTTCGACCATCCCCAAAGGGCGATTACGCCAGGACAGTCTGTAGTTTATTATCAGGATGATTATGTGACAGGCGGGGGAATTATTGTAAAAGCATTTTAATAATGAGAGTATATATGCTTTCCTGCCTGGTGCAGCAAAAATGATAAATGAAAATATAAATTAAAAAGGCATAGGATATCCTGTGCCTTTTTCGTATTATTTTTGCTTTAAGCAGGGAAAATAAACCTGAAGGGGGGCAATGCAAAGTGAAACTGCGCAATATGAAAAACCTTCCTGTATTCAGCGAAGGCAAGGCGGAGATTATCGGGCAGGTTGACAAAGCGGTAATTGGTGATGATTTTACTTTAGCTTACATTGTCACCAATACGGAAAATGGTCCCGCATTAATAAAAGCTGATGATTTGGTTATTGGCGAAGAAGCTATTATTATCAACAGTCCGGATAAGATTAAATCTTATGCTTATGGGGAAGAATTATCAGTATATGATAAAAAGCTTAAAGACACTATTTTTGATGATCAGGGGCGGGAGATGGGATATGTCAGCGATTTTATCTTATCCCGCCGGAATAAAAAGGTCTGGGGAATCGAACTGTGCTCTGGGACGATAAAAGATCTGTTAGAAGGACGACAGGAAATACCTCTTAAGCAGGTATATTTTAAAAGCGATTTAACAGCCGTGACAAGAAACGAAGGGAGCGACGTAAATGACAGTTAAATGTCCGGTCTGCAGGGGGTTGCAAACCGGCAAAGTGGGTACTGATCAATATTACTGCTGGAACTGTTTTCTGGAGTTTAATTTTAACCAGGGGCATACTAATATTTTTTCCGTAGCCGAAGACGGAACTCTGGTGGCGATGGAGGATATTTCTGTCGGGCAAATTTTATAATCATATGGAGGTGAACAAATATGAACAATTACTGGGGGGCCATGATAACCGGAGCCCTGATAGGAGCAGCAGCAACATATTATTTTATTAATAATGAAGATAAAATTACTGGTGCTGTCAGCAGGATAAAATCCCGGTCGGAAGAAGCATTGAATTGCTTCAGAGACATGGAGGAAGAAGCAGAAGATTTAGTTTAGGCGAGGTTGATTCAGATGGGGACGACGTTTAATAAATTAGCCCGCTATATTCTGTTTTTGGTGGTTATAACAGCCACCATTTATTTTTTATATCTGGTGCGGGAGGTGCTTTTTAGTTTTGTCGCTGCCGCAATATTAGCTTATTTATTATTCCGTCCGGTTTTGTTTATCGAGTCTAAAGGGATAAAAAGACCTATTGCCATAATTATTCTATATTTTCTGCTGTTTGGTACAGCCGCAGCACTTTTGGCTTTTGCAGTTCCCGGGATAGTTTCGGAATTAAGCCAATTGACAGAGCTTATACCCGAATACGCTGAAGAAGCCAAGGATATGACGGCCAAAGTTGATGACCTTAATATTCCCGGGGAAGTCAAGAAAATATTTGACGAAAATATAAAAAAAGTTAACAGTTATGTTTATCATGGTTTAAGAGCTTTTATCACCAGTCTTTATTCGCTGCTGGGCAAGGTGGTGGCTATTATTTTTTCACCTATCCTGGCTTTTTATATATTAAATGACTGGGAAAAAATCCGGGATGGTTTATTACAACTCTTGTCTCCCAAAGCCCGCAGGGAGATAAGCATTGTATTTAACCAGATAGATAATGTTTTGCTGGAATTTTTAAAAGGGCATCTTTTAGTAGCCCTTTTTGTTGGTATAGCAGTTGGAATTGCTGCATTGATCATAGGGGTGAAATTGCCTCTGCTGCTGGGGATAATTGCTGCTGTCACCAATCTTATTCCTTATTTTGGCGCTTTTCTGGGCGGCCTGCCGGCGGTGCTATTGGCTTTATCACAGTCAATGGTTGATGCTGCCTATATGCTTATCGCTGTTGTAGTAATTCAGCAAATCGAAGGCAGCATAATTACTCCGAAAATCATCGGTAACAAATTGGGCATGCATCCTTTACTGATCGTTTTCAGCATATTAGCCGGGGGTAAAATTATGGGTTTTTGGGGATTATTGCTGGCGGTACCGGGAGCGGCTGTAATGAAAGTGATTATCAGTTGGTGCTACCTTAAAATAGTAGAATAGCCAAGTAATAATAACAGAGAAAATTTTCCTTAAATAATAGGGCAATTTAATTTAAAGCGGCAATAAGGGGGCAATATTGACATAATGGTATTTATAAATGAAAATAGACTAGTAAATCTATTCAAGGAAAGAGGAGATTGTCCGTGTGGACCAGCAGCAAAATCAGAAATACATTTACTGAATATTTTCGTGAAAAAGGGCATACTGTAGTAGCCAGTTCATCACTGGTGCCCATAAATGACCCTACCTTACTTTTTACCAATGCCGGAATGAATCAGTTTAAAGATGTATTCCTGGGTTTAGATAAACGCAGTTATACCCGTGCCACCACTGCACAGAAATGTGTGCGGGCGGGCGGCAAGCATAATGACCTGGATACAGTTGGCAGAACTCCGCGTCATCATACTTTTTTTGAGATGCTGGGCAATTTTTCTTTCGGGGATTATTTTAAAGAACAAGCTGTCACTTATGCCTGGGAGTTGCTTACTGAGGTCATTGGGCTGCCGAAAGACCGTTTATGGATTACTATTTATAAAGATGATGAGGAAGCATTTAACTTGTGGCTGGAGATTGCAGAACTGTCAACCGAGAGGATCATCCGCCTGGGAGAAAAGGATAATTTCTGGAGCATGGGCGATACCGGTCCTTGCGGGCCTTGCAGTGAAATAATGTATGACCGGGGAATTGAATTTGCCTGCAGTGATAATTGTGCAGTAGGAGTATGCGATTGTGACCGCTGGCTGGAAATCTGGAACCTGGTTTTTATGCAGTACAACCGTGATGAACAAGGAGTAATGTCGTTGCTGCCCCGACCGAGTATTGATACCGGCATGGGGCTGGAGAGGCTTGCCTCAGTATTACAAAATAAATCAAGCAATTATGATACAGATTTATTCGTTCCGATTATAAAACAGGTTGAGAAGCTTACCGGGAAAAATTACGACCCCGGGGAAAAGGGATTTCCTTTCCGGGTTATTACTGATCACAGCAGGGCTTGCCTGTTTCTGATAACTGACGGGGTTCTTCCCAGCAATGACGGACGCGGTTACGTCCTGCGCCGTATCTTAAGAAGGGCGGTCCGTTTTGGCAAACTGCTGGGCATTGAGGAGCCGTTTCTCTATAAAAATGTTGATGTGATTGTTGACATAATGAAAGATGCTTATCCGGAAGTTGCTGAAAAGCAGGAATTTGTTAAAAAAGTCATCCGCCTGGAGGAAGAAAGGTTCTTTGTCACCTTAAGTGAAGGAATAAAAAAATTAGAGGAGATAATCCGCGTAAACCAGGAAAAGGGGGCCAGCCTGATAAAAGGGGAAGAAGCTTTTATGCTCTATGATACTTATGGGTTCCCTCTAGATTTAACAGAGGATATGGCAGCGGAAAATGGTTTGAAAGTCGATACTGCAGGCTTTAATACCATGATGGGAGAACAGCGCCGGCGGGCGCGTCAGGCCAATAAAACCGGCAGTGCATTTGCCGGGGAACGTATTTTACATGAAATATTAACCGGAACCGCGGAAAGCAAATTTGTCGGTTATGAAAACTATAATGCGGATGGCAAAGTTCTGGCTTTGTTGAAGGATAACTTACTGACCGCCAACGCAGCTGATGAAGACGTAATGATAATTACAGATTACACTCCGTTCTATGCCGAGTCAGGCGGACAAGTTGCAGACTCAGGAATAATCAGGGGAAGCAAAGGACATTTAACAGTTTTGGATGTACAAAAAGTAGGCAATTGGATTATTCATTATGGGCATTTAGAAGGTCAAATAACTCAGGGTGAAACGGTTTGCCTGGAAAATGACCCGGAAAAGAGGCTGGATACAGCCAGGAATCATACTGCTACCCATTTGCTGCATAAAGCATTGCGGGAAGTTTTGGGTGAACATGCCCAGCAGAAAGGCTCCCTGGTTGAGGCAAGCCGTTTACGCTTTGATTTTGCGCAGTTATCATCGCTCACTGATGAGCAGCTGGAAGAAATTGAAAACCGGGTTAACCGTGCTATTTGGAGTTTATATGATTTGAATACTACCCTGACGAATGTCCAAAATGCCAGGCAAATGGGCGCGATGGCTTTGTTTGGGGAAAAATATGGTGAAGAAGTCCGGGTAGTTAAAATAGGTGATTACAGTATGGAATTATGCGGCGGGACCCATGTACAAAACACTGGACAAATAGGACTGTTTAAAATCTTAAGTGAAGCCAGCATAGGTTCCGGTTTGCGGAGAATTGAAGCCGTGACCGGGTCTTATGCCTATAACTATCTGCGCAGCGCGGAAATCAATTTGAAAAAAGCTGCTCAGCAGCTTAGGACTGCTCCGGCAGAAGTAAATGAGAGAATAGAGTCTTTAAATAAGATATTAAAAGATAAAGAAAAAGAAATCGACCATCTGAAAGCTAAAATGTCCCAGGCAGGAAATGATGACATCTTGAGTAAGGCTGTATTAATAAATGAAGCCAGGCTTCTATTTGCGCAGGTCGAACAAGAAGATGCCAATTTACTGAGACAAAATGCAGAAATGTTAAGGGACAAATTAGGCAGTGCCGTAGTTATGCTGGGAGCAGTAATTGAAGAAAAAGCAGTGCTGGTTTGCTTTGTCAGCAAGGATTTGCTGGAAAAAGGTCTGCATGCAGGAAAACTCATTGGGTTGGCAGCCAAAATAGCTGGCGGAGGAGGAGGAGGCCGTCCTGACATGGCTCAGGCGGGCGGAAAGGATACCGCAAAATTAATGGAAGCATTAACAGCAGCACAGCAATCAGCAGAAAAAACCTTGACATAAATGAAGGAATTGCTGGTCATTATGTAGAAACAATAACAGATAAGGGGGTGATGGTAATGCCTCAAAAAATACCTGGCGAAACAGTCAATTTTGAGTTGGAACGCGAAGGTGAACATAAAGTAAGGGTTATATTACAGTCGGTTTGTGAATCCTTGAAAGATAAGGGGTATAATCCCATCAATCAACTGGTTGGTTATATGATATCCGGTGAACCTGCTTACATTACCAGCCATAATGATGCCCGAAAACTGATTGGCAAGGTTGAAAGAGATGAAATAATGGAGGTACTCTTAAAAAATTATCTTAATTTATAGTAATAACCCTTCAGCCCTGTGCCAAGAGCATAGGGCTTTATTATATTTAAAAGCTTGAAACCGGGAGTATTATATGAGAATTATGGGCCTTGATGTGGGCGAGAAAAGGATAGGGATTGCTTTAAGCGACCCGATGGGATGGACTGCCCAGGGGCACTCAGTTCTGCAGCGCAAAAATAATACCAGCGATTTTAACGAGTTGCTTAAAATTTGCCGCCAATATGAGGTGGAGAAAATCGTTGTAGGGTACCCCCTCAATATGAATGGCACGATAGGGCCCAAAGCCATTGAAATGCAGAAGTTCGCAGATATACTGCAGGATAAATGCCAGATGCCCGTGGAACTATGGGATGAAAGACTGTCAACCCGCAGTGCGGAAAGAACTTTGCTGGAGGCAGACCTTTCACGGAAAAAAAGAAAACAGGTAATAGATAAAGTAGCAGCAGTTAACATTTTACAAGCTTATTTAAATTCTACCGGTTAGTATTTTTTTGCATGATTTGACAAAGATATTAAGGCATATTAGAATAGCTTTAGTCTTTAGAAAGAGGTGACTTAATGAGCGACGAAGAATTATTTGATGAGGAATTTCCTATACTTATACTTGTTGATGAAGAAGGAGAAGAACACGAATTTGAACTGCTGGCAGAACTGGAAATCGATGATGAGAAATATCGTGTTTTAATACCTTTAACTGATGAAGAAAATGAAGAGGAAGAAGAAGTTGAAGTAGTAATTCTGAAAGTTGTAGTCGACGAAGAAGGCAACGAATTTCTCAGTGATATAGAAGATGATGACGAATGGGAAAAAGTGGCTGATGCCTGGCAGGAACTGGCGGAAAGTGAAGATTTTTAATTATAACAGTATAAATACATTAATCTAAGACAGCTCAAACAAGCTGTCTTTTTTGTAAATTGCTTAAAATGGTATGAGGGGTCTTTAATATATTAGTTGATGAGAAAATATTATATAATAGACCAAGGTAGAGGATAGATGATTTGGGGGCTGGGATTTTGAAGCATGAAAAACAGCTGCTTTCTACGGTAATAATCGCCATAGTGATCACTGCAGTATCGTTCTATTATTATCAGGCATTTTATCATTTTGATAAATTTTTACCAGGTGTCAAGATAGCTTCGGTATCAGTCAGCGGTCTTGATGCCAGGGAGGCAACTGCCAAAGTTGGGGAATGGATTAATTTATCCAGCAATACTCCGGTATTTTTTATCAGCAATGATTATTCATATGAAATCAACCTTGAAGAACTGTGCATAAAGCCTGATGCCGCTCAAATAGTTCAGGAAGTATGGGAAAAAGAAAAACAACGGGGTATTAAAAGTAAAATTATGTCTATGGATGGCGGCGAAGCAACGATTTATCCAGTAAAATTATCATTTGAACCTTCCGTAACCCAAACTATTGTTGAGGAAATGAATACCAATCTTAACCGGGATTTTGTAAATGCCCGCCTGGAGGTTGACAGTAAAGATGGACTAATAATAGTTCCCGGGATTCAGGGGCAGAAGGTTGATATAGATGCTACTTTCGCCGCTATGCCTTCCCAATGGGGGGATTTCTCTGTCTTAAAAATTCCCATCGTACTTAAAAAAACAGAGCCGGTAGTCAATGAGGAGCAACTCAGCGTTATGGGAGAACTGGCCTCATTTACCACCTGGTACAAAGTCAGCGAAGTTGATCGTTCACATAACCTGGCCTTGGCTGCCAAGATTGTAAACGCCACTGCGATTCCTGCCGGGGAAGAGTTTTCATTTAACCGTACAGTAGGGGAAAGAACCTATAAGAACGGCTACCGGGATGCTATGATAATCAACAATGGTTTGTTTGAACCGGGTTTGGGCGGAGGAATCTGTCAGGTATCATCTACTATCTACAATGCTGCATTGTTGGCAGGAATGGAGATAACCGAACGGCACAACCACGCGCTGGCAGTAACTTATGTGCCGCTGGGGCGTGATGCGACCGTTTCCTATGGAATACAAGATTTTAAATTTAAGAATAATACCGACTATCCGATCTATATTAGAGCAGCAGCAGGTGGTGGGGGATTAACTGTCAGTATTTACGGGCATCTTAATTATAAAAAGAACGTCAGCGTTACTAATGTGGTGGATCGGGTTATAAATTTTACAGAAATTACAGAAGTGAAAGAAGACATTGCTCCCGGTACGGAAATAATTGAACAAAAAGGTGTTACCGGTTATGTAGCCAGGGCATTCAGAAATTTTATTGATGATAATACCGGGGAAATTATCATGACGGAACAATTGTCCACTGATTATTACAAACCGGTGAACAAAATAATCTTTATAGGGCCATCGGCAGAGATGTCTGCTGAAGCTGAGCTGCCCGGGAATAAAAGCCCGATTGGGGAAGAATTGCCAAATGAAGTTGAGCCTGAACCGCAACCGGAGGAAGAATATGATGCGCTGCTTTCAGACGACGACATACAGTCAGGAGATATACTTGACTGATTAAATCTAAGAATAAGCTGGTTAGTAGTTTGTTAAAATATTTAACAAGGTTAAAACAAGGTGGAAAAATGCTGCAGACTGAATTAATACATAAAAAAAGACGCTCTCTCTGGTTCCTGGTTGTGCTTATTATAGTGTCAATGCTATTCGGGACCTGGAAGTTTGTGTCATTGCAGGAGCAGGCAGTGGATACAAATGACTCAACCTTCAAGGTAGTCAATATTCCGGCAGATGCCGGAGCACGACAGATTGCGCAGATATTGCGAAAGGAAGATTTAATTCGCAGTGAAAGGATTTTTCTGAACTATTTAAGCAGGAACGGTCTCGATAGCCAACTGAAGGCCGGCAAGTATAAGTTTAGCCGCAGCCAGACTATGGAAGAAATAATTGATATTATTGTTGAAGGGAAGATAGACTATATAACTTTTACCATTCCGGAAGGCTACACATTGAAAGAAATAGGAATATTGCTGGCAAAGCAGGGATTAGTAAGTGAAAAAGAATGGGAGGAAGCGATTGCCGAACCTTATGAATTCAGTTTTCTAAAAGATATTCCCCTGGAACGGGCAAATCGGCTGGAAGGATTTTTGTTTCCCGATACTTACAATATCACTGCAGATGATGATGGGAAACAGATGGTGAATTTAATGCTGAACCGGTTTGCGGATTTGTGGGAGGAGAAATTTGCTTCTCAGGCCGCGGAACAGAATATGAGCGTACTGGAAGTCGTGACAATTGCATCCTTAATCGAGAGAGAAGCAGCCGCACCGGCAGAAAGAAGAACTATTGCCGGAGTAATTGCCAATCGTCTGAAAATTGGTATGCCTCTGCAGATTGATGCTACGATTTTATACAGCCTGAATGAACATAAAGAAGTGGTGAACAATGCTGATTTAAAGGTTGACTCACCCTATAATACTTATACACACACCGGCCTGCCTCCCGGGCCTATTGCTGCGCCGGGGCAGGAATCTATAAGTGCTGCCTTAGATCCAGAACAGCATTCCTATTATTACTATGTATCCAGGGGTGATGGTACCCACGAATTTACAAGAACCTTTGCTGAGCACCTGCAGGCAATCAGCAAATATAATTGACCAGGGGAGGAGAATAATGCTCCAGCCCGAATTACTATTACCTGCCGGTGACGGTGAAAAACTGAAAACTGCGCTTTTATTTGGGGCTGATTCTGTTTATATAGGAGGCAAGGATTTCAGTCTGCGTGCCTATGCCGGTAACTTTACCATGGGGGAAATAAAGGCCGGCCTGGATTTTGCCCGCTCTTTACAGAAAAAAGTTGTTATTGCCGTAAATGTAATGGCACATAATAAAGATTTGACTGAAATCCCGGCTTATTTGGAAAAACTCGCCAGTCTTGATGTGGATGGTTTTATTATTTCTGATTTGGGGGTATTGCGTCAGGCGCAGAAATATGCGCCGCGGATACCAATAACGATCAGTACCCAGGCTAATGTTACCAATTACGAAACGGCTGCCTTTTATCAGGAGCTGGGGGCTAAAAGAATAGTCTTAGCCAGGGAATTGAATATTGATGAAATAGCTGACATCAAACAAAAAACCGGTATTGAAATTGAAGTATTTGTCCATGGAGCTATGTGTGTAAGTTATTCGGGACGATGTCTGCTTTCCCATTATATGACGGGAAGAAGTGCTAACCTTGGGGCCTGTGCCCATCCGTGCCGCTACCGTTATGCACTGGTAGAAGAAAAAAGACCGGGTGAATATTATCCTCTGGATGAGGATTCTCAGGGCAGCTATATTTTAAATTCCCGGGATCTGTGCCTGCTGGAGTACATACCTCGGTTAATAGACGCCGGAGTTGATGCTTTCAAGGTAGAAGGGAGAATGAAGAGCCCTTTATACATAGCCGGCGCAGCCAGTGTTTACCGTGCAGCCATTGATCATTATCTTAAGAGCGGGCAGGATTATACTCCCTGGCAATTGCATACCTGGATGGAAGAATTGCGGCGCAGTGCAACCAGGCCTTTTACTAATGGCTTTATTGAGGGAGAATCAAAGCTTATTCAGGATATAGACAATGAAAAAATGCCGGGGCGAGACCTGTTTTGCGGCATTGTTAAAAGCTACCAGCCGGATATTATGATGGCAGTAATCGAGCAGCGGGCTAATTTCGGGGCGGGAGAGCAATTGGAATTTTTGCTGCCCGACGGCAAGGTTGTGGCGGTTAATTTGGAACATCTGTATGACCAGGAGCTAAATGAAATTGACCGGGCACGCCATCCGCAGCAGATGGTTTTAATTCCGTTGCAGCAGGAGATTGCACCTTACAGCATACTGCGGAGGAGGGAGAAGGCAAATTCAGACTGATATTAAGGGCAGAGTCGCCCCTGAAGACATTGATATGCTGACGAAAATAATCGAAGCTTATGAACATTTGGGCGTTGTTTCCACGATTGACAGTAAAAAAGGACTGATAATAATACACGGAACGGCAGACACAGTAACGGAGCTGGGAATAATCCTGGCTAATCTGCCCTTTCCCTTTGAAATAAGCAGATAAAAGCATAAAGAACTCCCAATTGGTGAATCTTAATTTCAAAAACAGTTGGGAGTTTTATATTGTTGGTACGCAAAAGAATAATACAGGTTATGTTCAGCTTTTTAGCCTTATTTATGGTTCTGGCTGCTGCGACAGGTTACCATCAACTTTATAATGGACCCGAATTGGCCAGACAGGCAGTAGCCATGCGTTCCAAAAAGGTGGAGCTTAAGGAATATCCCCGTGGGGATATACTGGACCGCAATCTTATCTCTCTGACCAGCTCTCAGCAATCCCAGGCAGTATATTTCTTATTTACCCGGGAAACTTCTCAAACGCAAAATATGAAACAGGTCGCTGCTGAATTATCCTATGCTCTGGGTAATATAAGCAATCAGCAGGTGTTGCAAAAACTGAAGGCAGGACAGAAGAGCGGCAGTACTTTTGTCAGGATTGCAATGGATCTGACTTCTGAGCAGACAGCACGAATAAGTCGTTCTTCTGCTGCAGGGCTGGTCGTAGCCCCAATCAGCAAACGTTACGGCAGCGAAGGATTTTGCGCCCACCTGACAGGGTATATAAGCAATAAGGATAATTATAAAGGTCAGGCCGGATTAGAAAAAGTATATGATGATATTTTGCAGAAGCAAAGTTCTGAACAGGAACTGGTAACTGTATTAGATGCCAGAGGCATGGCAATTCAAGGGTTGATGTTTAAGATCCGGCAGGAGCAGGCCAGTGAACAAGGAACAGTAGTACTGACAATTGACCGGCGTGTTCAGCAAATTGTTGAAGAGGTTATAGAAGACAGTTTGCCTAAAGGAGCAGTTGTAGTTCTGGACATTAAAACCCGGGAAATATTGGCAATGGCAAGCCGCCCGGCCTTCGATCAAAATAAAATAGAGCAAGCATTGCAAATGGAGGAAAACAGTCCGTTAATAAACCGGGCCTTAAATTGTTATCATCCCGGCTCGTTGTTTAAAATTTTGTTGGCAGCAGCTGCACTGGCTGAAGAAAAGGTTACATTGAAGGATAGTTTTTATTGCAGCGGCAAAATAAATATTAATAAGGAAGTTGCTATCAATTGCTGGCAGGAAGAAGGACATGGGGAAATAACTTTCGCTGAGGCTTTTGCCAATTCGTGCAATCCGGCTTTTATTGAGACCGGCCTGAAACTGGGAAGGGCTGATTTATTAAAATATGCCCGGCAGCTTAAGATTACTGATCCTACCGTCATCGGCTATCCTGATTGCCAGGTGGGCAGTTTTATACAAATCAATGCCGGCCAAGCCGCCTTGGCTAATGCAAGTATTGGGCAGCAGGGGGTCATGATAACTCCGCTGCAAATTGCTTCACTGATTGCAACTATAGCTGACAATGGATGGTATAAAAGTCCTTCCCTGGTTAAGTATACAGTTAACAGCGAAGGAAACCGCCAAAATTATTCAGCAGGCAAGGGTGAAAGAGTCCTGGACGCTGAAACAGCACATGCAGTGCAAAAATTAATGGAAAAATGCATAAGTGAAGGCACTGGTAAAAGCGCAGCATTAAACGAAGTGATGGTAGCAGGAAAAACGGCTACCAGTCAAACTGGTATAATAAAAGAAAACCAGGAAGTTTTAAATGCCTGGTTTGGAGGTTATCTGCCCGCTGATGAACCACGCTGGGCAATTGTTGTTTTAGTGGAAGAAGGACGTTCCGGCGCCGCTGAAGCGGCACCTATATTTAAAGCTATCGCCCGTAAGTTGCTGCCATTATACTCATCTTCTTATTAAAGGATGATAACCAAAAAGAAAATAAAACTGCAGCACAACATAAAACTATCTTCAAAATTTAAAAATGGCATTAAATTTTGTTCAAATCGTCAATGGTTGAAGCGATTATTTTTAAACCTTCGATCATATTCGGTTGCAAATCACCTAAATTATTGCAGAACTGCTGGTTTAATGCGGCACCGGCAGACAAAACCTCCAATGCCAGTTTACGTCCGGCATCAGTCAAAAACAGACGAATAACACGGCGATCCTGTGGAAAGAGACTTCTTTCTACCAACTCTTCTTTTTCCAGTTTATCGACCATGGTTGTTAATGATGAATTCTCAATGTGGGCCAGAGCACCGATTTCAGAAAGTGTTGCTCCATCATTTTCCAAAAGGGAAAAAAGCACAAAGGACTGGGCCATGCTTACACCATATTTTTCAAGTTCCTGACCGATATGCTTCTCAACTTTTTTCATGGCCGCTTTCATTGAATAGCAGATAAATGTGGTGAAATCCTGCATATAAAAAACCTCTTTTTCAAAATTATTGCTTTACTTATATTCTCGAACTATTGAATTAATGTCAATAGCAGAAAGCTTCATATTTAAAATGTCTTTAATAAACTGAAATTTAATAATTTCATAATCAAATTTTCTGATTAATATATAATATGATATTTTCACGATATTTAATCTTTAAAAATAAAATTATTTGACTATTATAAGATATATTGTAACATATTTCACAAAATATATAATTATATTAATACAATCGCTGAAAAAAATCAAAGTTAATATCACGCAAGGAGAGATAATATGTAGATTGCTCAGTAGTATAGGCTGGTATAAAATACCTGTCAAAAGTAGTCACTATTTGACTGTTGCCCTCATAAAGTATTAAGCGCCCAATTTTTATGGAGGTGGTAAAGGTGGCTATCCTGGGATGGATACTGGCATTTAAGGCCATTCTTAACGGGGCTCTGTTTCTCTTTGCATATCTGAACAACCAGGTATTTCCTCATCCTCTGGAAGAAGCGGAAGAGAAAGAATGTCTGGACCTTATGAAAAACGGCAGCGAAGATGCCCGCAACCGATTAATTGAACATAATCTCAGACTGGTAGCTCATGTAGTGCGTAAATACGAAAGCAGCGGCGAAGATATGGAGGACTTGATCTCCATCGGCACCATCGGCCTGATAAAAGCTATTAAGACATATAACGATGAAAGAGGGGTAAGATTGGCGACTTATGCGGCTCGCTGTGTGGAAAACGAAGTATTGATGCATCTGCGCAATATCAAAAAGCTTAAAAAAGAAGTTTCGCTGTACGACCCGATCGGTTACGATAAGGAAGGCAACGAAATATCACTAATAGATGTTTTGACAACTGACAACGAAATAGTGGAGTTGGTGGAGACTAAACTTCAGGAGGAGAAAATTCGCGGCAAGATCAGTATTTTGAATAAAAGGGAACGTCAGGTTATAGAAATGCGCTATGGCCTGTTTGACGGGTTAAAAGAAACCCAGAGGGAAATAGCCAGAAAGCTGGGTATTTCTCGTTCATATGTTTCCCGTATTGAAAAGCGGGCACTAAAAAAACTAATTAAGGAAATAAGTGCGGAAGTATAATTAAATATCTATAAATAATGAGGTATTTATGCAGCAATTGTGTTGACAATTATTTGAATAAAACAAATTCTTGAGAGCAGGGGAATGATTGGCTAAAATAGTATTAAATAACTAATTATTAATTTAAATTTACGAATGGAGAAAATATGAGTGTAAAAATTATTACCGATTCCTCCTGCGATTTACCGGAAGAGCTGCTTGAGCAGTATAATATTGAAATGATACCGCTAAAAGTTTCCTTTGGGGAGGAGACTTATCTGGACCGGGTAGAAATCAGCCCGGCATTATTTGTGAGGAAAATGATGCACTCTAAAACATTGCCAAAAACATCGACTCCTGATCCCCAGACGATCATTTCCAGTTTTGAAAGAGGACTAAAAGAAGCCGGAGAAGTTATTTTTGTAAGTTTGTCTTCGGGTCTTAGCAGTACTTTTCAAACTGCATTATTGGCCAAAGATATGCTGGGCAATAATAATATCCGGGTCTTTGATACATTAACTGCCTCATTAGGTACAGGCATTGCTGCTATTAAAGCAGCACGTATGGCGGCTCAGGGGCTTAAAGCCGATAAAATTATCGAGTGGCTTACTGAAATCAGACATACAAGGGAAGTTGTATTTACGCTGGATACTTTGGAAAACGTAGTAAAAGGAGGGCGCCTCAGCAGCTTTCAGGGTATGGCTGGTACTTTGCTTAATATTAAACCTATATTAAGGGGAAATAATCAGGGGGTTCCCGTAGTAGTGGAAAAAGTCAGAGGCAGAAAAAAAGCTATGCAAAGATTAGTCAATATGTTAGGGGAAATATCAGTGACCTCGGTGGGAGAAAAACTTATTGGCATAAGTCATGTCAGCTGTCCGGAGGATGCAATTAAATTAGCTGATGTAATAAAGGACTTGTATAAACCAAAAGAGGAGATTATTATTGCCGAGATGGGAGCAACTATAGGAACTTACGCAGGTGTAGGCGGCTTAATGATTAATATTTAACCAGATGGACTTTGGAGGGAAATAAACTGTTGCTTTAAAAAATACTCTACAGCCAGTGTAAATTTCATAAAGTGATGACATTTTATAATAAACTCAAACCAATAAATAAAGACTAAATAAAAACAACTTTCTGTTGAGAAAGTTGTTTATTTTCATAACTGAATGGTTTCATTAATTAAATATTGATAAAAAATATAACTTAAAAGGGAAAAAGCTTATGAGACTTGAATTAAAAATACATAATAATTTCAATTTAGCAACAAATTAACCGGTACATGGAAGAAGCTGGGGGGATCATACATGCATGAAATTCGTAAAGATGTCATAAGAGATAATTGGGTTATTACAGCAACTGAATTCGCTTTGAAACCACGTGATTTCCCGATAAAAAAAAATATGGCGGATGACAGCAGCCCAGAGCCTGGTTACAGCCCGCATTGTCCCTTCTGTGAAGGCAACGAAGCAGTTACAACTGATGAAATACTAGCCTTCAGGCGGGAAGGGACTGAGCCCAACAAGCCAGGCTGGACAGTTAGGGCCATTTTAAATAAATATTCTGCTTTGGATATAAGCGGAGAACTGGACATGCAAAAACAAGGAATATTTGAGCATGGCAATGGTTTCGGGAGACATGAAGTGCTTATCGAAACACCGCTTCACGGCGAGGAATTTCACCAATTGCCGCTTAATAGGATTGAATCGATTTTTAAAATGATGCAGCTGCGTTATATTGATTTAGCCGGTGATAAGCGCATAAAATATATTCAAATTTATAAAAATCGGGGACTTTTTGGTGGTGCATCTCTGGAACATAGTCACAGCCAGATAGTCGCAGTTCCTTTGGTTCCGGAAAATAAGGGGGTTCCAGCCAAATATTATAACGAACATAATCGTTGTGTGATATGTGAAATGATCAAGGCAGAGAAGGTAAATCAGGAAAGGATAGTGTATGAAGGCAAGCATTTTATTATAATCTGCCCGTATGCTTCCCGTTTCCCCTATGAAAGCTGGATAATACCCAAACGGCACTCCGGCCATTTTGGCGATATCAATGAGGAAGAGCTCAAGGAAGCAGCACTGCTTACCAAAAAAAATGTTGCCGCTATCATCGAAGGTTTGTACAATCCTTCTTATAACATAGTAATAAATACTGCACCGGTTAATGTACCGCACCAGGAAGGTTACCATTGGTGTCTGGAAATCAACCCACGCTTGCTGGTCAATGCCGGTGTGGAAATAGCTACCGGGTATTTTATAAATCCTGCAGCACCGGAATTATCTGCTGTTTTATTAAGAAAATTCTTTGCTGAGCAAATGGTGGTTAATGAGTAACAATAATAATAAACATCAGGGGGGGCTTATGGCAAAAATTTTGTACCCTGACCTTTATGTGGATTCCCTGTCTGACATCCCGCTGGCGCAGCTTAAAGAAGCAGGGAAAAATTCATTTATTTTAGACCTTGATAATACTGTTACCGAATGGAACAGCAACGAAATATCAACGCAAGTAACCGCTTGGTTTGCACAAATAAAAGAAGAAGGCTTCAGAGCCTGCATAATATCCAACAACGGCGCCAAAAGAGTCGAAAAAGTTGCCGGAAGTTTAGGCATACCTTTCATTTCCCGTGCGGTAAAGCCTCGCCGTGCTGCATTCCTGCGTGCTGTCTCCCTGCTGGGAGTTCAACCTGATGAAGCAGTTGTGATAGGTGATCAGATTTTTACCGACATAATGGGCGGTAATCGTGCCGGCCTTTTTACAATATTGGTAGAGCCTATTGCCAGGCGGGAGTTTATCGGCACTAAAATTTCACGTGCGCTGGAATATTTCGTCTTGAAGCAGATAAAGAAGCATTTAAGTGCAGCAAAGTGATTTCTTAGGAGGAAATATGTGTCTAATTCTTTTGGCCCAGGATTTTCATCCGCGCTATAAACTGGTAGTAGCAGCCAACCGGGATGAATTTTATAAACGCCCGACGTTAAGTGCAGGCTTTTGGCGGGATAATCCTGATATTCTGGCGGGAAAGGATATTAAGGAGGGCGGTACATGGATGGGAGTAACCCGCCAGGGACGTTTTGCTGCTCTGACTAATTACCGCGATCCGCAAAATTTTAAAGCCCAGGCTCCGTCCCGTGGACACCTGGTACTTGATTATTTGCATAGTCAGCTTTCACCGGTTGCTTATCTGAACAACCTGCCGGATGGGGGAGAGGCTTATAATGGCTTTAATCTTCTGGTTGGCAGCGTTGACCAGCTTTATTACTATTCCAACCGGGAAAGAATAATTCGTAAAACCGAAAAGGGGATACATGCTGTCAGCAACAGTTTGCTGGACGTACCCTGGCCCAAAGTTACCCGGGGAATAAAAGGCTTGGCCAGTATCCTGCAAAAGAAAGATATAGATGTAAACGCTGAAGAGATTTTTTCTCTGATGACAAACCGGGATATGCCCGAGGACAAAGACTTGCCTGATACCGGAGTAGGATCGGAGATGGAAAGATGGCTGGCTCCTGCTTTTATTATAAGTGCTGATTACGGTACTCGCCTGACATCCATTTTACTGGTTGACCGCAATAATAAAATCTGCTTTTGGGAGCGTAGTTATAATCCGCAGAATATGAGCATTGCCGGCGAGGTTTATAATGAATTTGAAGTTGACCAGCCGTAAACCCGACTTGAAAATTAATTCTTTAAATGACATAATTTGTCTAAGGCGAATGTTCAAACATTCGCTATTTTTTCATCGGGAGTTTTTATAATATGCAGATTGATCTGAAAACATCTGTGCTGGGTATCATAGGAAACCCGTTAACCCAAAGCCTTTCACCGCTTATGCATAATGCAGTGTTCAAAGAATTAAGACTAAATTGCCTTTACCTGCCTTTTGAAATTGCCGGGGACAATTTGGGAAAAGCATTGGAAGCAGTGCGGGTATTGGGATTTGCCGGTATCAATGTTACCGTACCGTTTAAGTCGGAAGTAATTAAATACCTTGATGCACTGTCCCCTGAGGCAGAAGCTTGTCAGGCGGTAAACTGCATAAAGAATGTGAACGGACGGCTGACTGGCTATAATACAGATGGACAAGGTTTTATGAGTGCTTTAAAAGAGGCGGGGGTCAAGCCAGACAGCCGGGCAGTCATAATTGGTGCCGGCGGCGCAGCCCGCTCAGTAGCTTATTATCTGGCTAAAAGCAGCTGCCGGATAATTGAAATCCTGGATATAGAATTAGACAAAGCAGAAGACTTGGCAGCTTTTATTGAGCATTCATCAAGCTGCAAGACGCAGCCACGGGTAATGACTCAAGCCAATTTTAATGACGCTGCTGCTGATGCTCAACTAATCGTCAACTGCTCACCGGTTGGGATGATGCCTCATATAGATAAGTCTCCGGTGGATTCATTGACAGCGGTAATGCAAGATGCAGTCATCTGTGATTTGATTTACAATCCCCCTATGACCCGCTTTTTACAGATAGGACAGGCAAGGGGGCTGAAAACAGTAAATGGAACAGCTATGTTTATTCACCAGGGAGCTCTGACTTTGGAGATAATACTTGGCATCACTCCGCCTTTGGCCTTCATGAAGGAAGTGATCAGCAATCAGCTCGAGGGAAAAAGGTGTAACATTAATTGAATTATTGCTGGTTTTGGCCCTTGTTGCTATCCTGTTCAGCTTAGCCACACCGGTGCTTGACCGGACTGAACAAGTCTGGCTGCTAAAAGCAGATGCTGACCAGCTGGCAGCAACCCTAAGAGGGACACGGCAGGAAGCCATATACAAAAGTGAAGCCCAGTCGGTTTTATTTTATCCCGACAGCAATTGTTATCGTGTATACGGCAAATCTATGCAATACTTGAATAATGGTATACGATATACTGGACGGACAACTTTTACAAAAAAAATCGGCACTGCACCAGCCTGTACTTTTTCGGCTGCCGGAGCACCAAGTTCCGGCGGTACAATTACACTGAGCAATAAATATAATAAGAAAATTTACGTGATCTTAAATCCAGTGGCAGCACGCATACGAGTGGATGATAATCCGCCGACAAGTTGGGAGCAAGGAGTTTGAACATGGAACTTACAATGATTTTGGAGTTATTATTTATCTTTTTTGCCCGGGTCATCGATGTAACATTAGGAACGATACGTATGATTTTCGTTATTCGCGGGGACCGGGTTCCGGCAGCAGCAATCGGTTTTGTGGAAATAATGGTTTATACAGTAGCCCTGAGTATGGTTATTGGTTCGCTGGATAATCCGGTTAAATTAGTGATATTCTGTACCGGTTTTGCCATGGGGGTTTTGCTGGGGAGTGTTATCGAGGAAAAATTAGCTCTCGGTTACCGGGGAATTCAAGTAACAATCGAAGCTGAAGAGTACGGTTTAATCGATGAATTACGGGAAGAAGGCTATCCGGTAACTACCTGGCAGGCTTATGGTAAAACCGGGCCCAAACTGATGTTGAATATTATTGTCAAGCGGGATACAGCCAAAGCAGTTGTTGAGCATATCTTCAACCGATGCCCCCAGGCTTTTATAGTAATGATGGAACCGAAAAAATTCAGCGGCGGTTATATCAAAAAGAAATAGGAGGAAGACGGTGCTGAAATTTACATCTGCAGGAGAATCACATGGCAAAGGGCTGACCGGTATCATAGAAGGACTGCCGGCAGGGCTTAAGATAAGTGAAAATGAAGTCAATGATGAGCTTAAAAGAAGACAACAGGGATACGGACGCGGTGGACGCATGCTTATTGAAACTGATACAGCAGAATTTTTGTCAGGGGTCAGGAATGGTATGACTTTGGGCAGCCCGGTAAGCTTTTTTATTGAGAATAAAGATTATAAGAACTGGCAGCAAATAATGGACAGCGGTCCTTTAGATTCAACAGATGAAAAGGTGGTGACCAGGCCCCGGCCCGGTCATGCAGATTTAGCCGGAGCCATCAAATATAACCATACAGATATGCGCAATGTGCTGGAACGCGCATCAGCACGGGAAACTGCTGTACGGGTAGCAGCCGGCGTATTTTTCAAGAAACTATTGCAGCAGTTCAGCATATATATCTATAGTGAAGTTATTGCCATTGGAGGACTACAGAGCAAAGCTTTTCGGCCGGATCACAAAAATTTAGCACAGTTTTATCGACTGACAGGCAAGTCGCAGCTCGGTTGTACGGATTTAAATCAGGAAGATAAAATGATAAAGATGATAGATGATGCGCGCCGTCAGGGAGAATCACTGGGAGGAGTTTTTGAACTGGGGGCAATTGGAGTTTTGCCTGGGCTGGGAAGTTATATCAGTTTTGACCGGCGCCTGGATGCAAGATTGGCAGGTCTTTTGATGAGCATCCCTGCCATTAAGGCGGTAGAAATAGGAGAGGGAATTGATAACTCGGCAAAACCTGGCTCATTGGTGCATGATGAAATTTATTACAGCAGCGAACGGGGCATATACCGTAAAACCAATAAGGCCGGAGGGATAGAAGGCGGTATCAGCAATGGAGAAATTATTCTTGGCCGGGCATATATGAAACCAATACCAACTTTATATAAACCTTTGCAAAGTATTAATACTGCTTTATGGCAGGAAGAAAAAGCAACCGTGGAACGGTCTGATGTATGTGCAGTTCCTGCTGCGGCTGTTGTAGGAGAGGCTATGCTGGCTTTTGGTATTGCTGAGGCTTTGCTTGTTCAGTTGGGAGGAGATAATATGGGACAAATGTTGCGTAATTATAATAGCTACCGGAAATATGTTAAAAAGGTGTGGCAATGGGGAAAAATATAGTATTAACTGGTTTCATGGGTACCGGTAAAAGCACAGTAGGGATGAAACTGGCAGAGCGGCTTAAAATGGAATTCGTGGATTTGGACCGGGAGATAGAAAGAGTAACCGGCATGTCTGTAAGCCAGATTTTTAAACGCTACGGAGAGATCAGATTTCGTTCCGAGGAAAACCTGATGGCTGCAAAGCTGGCGAAAAAAGAGAACCTGGTGATTGCTACCGGCGGCGGAACTGTGCTGCAGGAAAATAATATCGAAACCTTTAGAGAAAACGGTCTCATAATATGCCTGGAAGCAGACCCGGAAGATATATTTGCCCGGGTAAACCGTAAGCGGGGAACCCGCCCGCTATTAAAAAAAAATCTGACCATCGAAGATATAAAGAAAATGTTAGCTGATCGCTCGTTTTTTTACCAGCAAGCAGATTACCGATTAAACACCAGTGGTAAGGATTTGGATTCTATTGTAAAAGAAATAATAGGTTTGATTCAAAAACAGGGTGGTTAGAAAACTGGTTAGTATTTTTGAAAGTGAGGACTTTTATCAATGCCGACTTTAACTGTTGATTTAGGCCCCCGCAGTTATAATATTGTAATTGGTTCCAATCTTTTGGGACAAGCTGGAGAAATGATAAAATCGGTTACCACGGCCAATAAAATTTTGCTGGTCAGTAATCCTTTGGTTTATAATCTGTACGGCAATATCTGTGTTGAATCACTAAGAAACAGCGGCTTCGAAATTATTTCAGCCTTAATGCCAGATGGGGAAGAGCATAAGAACATTAGTGAAGTTATGGGCATTGTAGATGCAGCTGTGAATGGCAGAATAGAACGTTCGGGTTTATGCGTTGCGCTGGGAGGCGGAGTAGTTGGCGATTTAGCTGGTTTTGTTGCTGCCATTTATCAGCGGGGCATTGATTTTGTCCAGATACCTACCACTCTTTTAGCTCAGGTTGATAGCAGTGTGGGCGGTAAAGTTGCGGTAAATCATCTGCAGGGGAAAAATCTTCTGGGAGCTTTTCATCAGCCTAAATTAGTCATAATTGATTCAGCTGTTTTAAAAACTCTGGATAAAAGGGATTATTTAAGCGGTCTGGGGGAAGTAATAAAATACGGCCTTATTTACGATGAGGAGTTTTTCAGTTTTATGGAAACAAAAGTCCCTAATATTATTCAGCAGGAAAAAGACTGCCTGCAAAAAATTATTTATCGTTCCTGTCACATAAAAAGTGAAATTGTGGCCGCAGATGAAACCGAACAGGGAAAAAGAGCAATTTTAAATTTAGGCCATACTTTTGGACATGCTGTAGAAAAACTGGGCGATTACAAACTTTACCGCCATGGGGAAGCGGTAGCGATTGGAATGGCAGCAGCTTCTCATTTGGCGGTAACACTTGGTTCAATGTCATCCCATGACCTGAGCCGGGTAAAAACCTTATTTGCCAATCTCAATATTAACACTCGCTTTCCATCCTTTAATTCTGAAGATGTCATTTCTGCTATGCAAAGTGATAAAAAAGTTAAAAATAAAAAAATAAACTTTATTTTGCCTCATGGAATAGGTGACTATATCATCACAGACAATATTACTGAGGAACAAATAGAAACTGCGATTAAAGCTGCCCAAAAATAAGAAAAGCTAATTTTTAAACTAATAATTCAACAGTAAAAGAAAACATTCACAAAAGGAGGGCATAATTATAAAAAATAAAATAACAAAGATTTAAAATGATCACTGAGTCTGCAGCAAGATATCAAAAGAATTTATACAGCAATAATTACAGAAAATGGGGGAGTATTCATGGCAGATATTATGCGGCAATACCAAAAGAAACTAATAACGGCAGACCAGGCGGCACAATTGGTTAAATCAGGGGACATGGTGCAATATAGTGAGTTTGCAATGTTTCCCGATGCATTAGATGAAGCATTGGCTAAGCGCAAGGACGAACTGGAAAATGTAACCATAAGGAGCACAAGTTTTACCAAGGCTCCTGAACCAATTGTTGCTGATCCGGAACGTAAACATTTTATCATGGAGGATTACCATTTTAGTGTTGTATCAAGGTGCTTGCATGATAAAAACTTATGCAACTATGTACCTTTTACCTATCATCAAGGCCCCAGAATGGTTCGAAAATATAACGATATAGATGCAGCGTTTATTATGGTCGGTCCTATGGATGCCCGCGGCTTTTTTAACCTGGGGCCTTCAAATTCAATTACTCCGGCAGTAATGAATAAAAGTAAGATTATTGTTTTGGAAGTAAATAAATCGGTTCCCTTGTGCCTGGGAGGCAATCAGGAATCTATCCACATATCTTCAGTGGACTATATCATTGAAGGCGGCAACCGACCGCTTATTCAGCTCCCCGTGGTGCAGATCAGTGAAACTGATGAAAAAATTGCCGGGATAATAATGAATGAAATTGAAGACGGTTCCTGCCTGCAATTAGGCATTGGCGGACTTCCAAATGCTGTTGGAGCTTTGATTGCCGAAAGTGATCTTAAGGACCTGGGTGTCCATACCGAAATGCTGGTTGACTCCTATGTTGATTTATATAACAAAGGCCATATTACCGGGGCAAGAAAAACAATTGATAAAAACAAGATGGTATATACGTTTGCTATGGGAACTAACAAAGTATATGATTTTTTAGACAACAATCCTTTTTGTGCCTCTTACCCGGCTGATTATACCAACGACCCGCGCATAATTGCCCTAAACGATAAAGTTGTGGCCATAAACAATTGCCTGGAAGTTGACTTGTTTACCCAGGTATGTTCGGAAACAGCAGGTACAAGGCAAATATCAGGCACTGGCGGGCAACTTGACTTTATTTTTGGAGCTTTTAATTCCCATGGCGGTAAAGGATTGATTTGTATGAGTTCGACTTATAGTGATAAAGAGGGAAAGATCCATTCACGTATAAAACCGACTTTGGCACCGGGCTCAGTAGTAACAGTTCCTCGTTCCTTGAACCAATATATAGTTACTGAATATGGCATTGCCCAGTTTAAAGGAAAATCAACCTGGCAAAGAGCCGAAGCCTTAATTGAAATCGCTCATCCTGGTTTCAGAGATGAACTGATAAGATCTGCCCAGGAAATGAAAATCTGGCGGCCAACAAATAAAATTTAATGATGAAGATTACCGGAAGTAAATAGCAGTCAAAAGACTTCCGGGTTAATCCAAGGCCAAATTTTATTTTGTAGTATATAAAGGTATGGTAAAATTTATTAAAAATATAACATGCCGGGGAAGAAGGGAAAGAAATGACGATTATTGAAGCCATGAAGATTGCTATTAATGAAGAAATAAATGCCGCTAAAAAATATAGAGATCTGGCCGAAAGCGCTGAAGACAATGAAACCAGGCTGTTGTTCGAGCAACTGGCCCTGGAAGAAGATGCACACTATAAGAAACTTTCCGAAAGACTAAAAGCCTTGAAGCTGATGAGCTGATTATCAGTAATCATTAATGTGCAGCGCTGTTACCCAGCAGAAAACTGCTGACCAGCACTGCAATAAATAAAACCGTCAAAGGTATTAATGAGATGAGCAAGCTTTTTTTGACATGCTTATCTTTTTTATCCTGAATATATTCTCCTATCAAATGAGTACAGTATACTATATTGCCGGAAAACAGAAGCACAAAAATCAATTGTACCCAGCCGGGAATAGCATGATAAGCATCAGCAGCCATAGCTTTCCATAATGAATGGCTGTAATAAGCAATAACAATAAATTCAATGGCTGCAGCGGAAATCTGAAAAATAAGGCTTTGCTTCTGCAAAGTTGAGTTAAGTTGCAGCAAATCTCTTATCTTTTCCTGAGTAGCAATATTTTGTCGACTGTTCATTATCGCTACTTTGCTTTCAACAACATCAATGGCAGCCTGGTGACTTTGCATTGAAACATCCAGGTTCTCAGAAGTCTTGACTAAATTATCCAGGTGAAGTTTAAAAGGTTCAAGAACTTTTCTGATTGCTTCCGGACTGATCAGCAGCGCTTCTTCCCCTCTAATCTGTCTGGCTATACTGTCAATTTGAGGTTTTATTTTATATATGCCTTCCATAATCACATTTTTGTTACCGGCAGTTATTCCATATGATTTTGCCAACTCATTTAGTTGCTCTTCCAATTCATCAACTTGCTTTAATTGACTTTGACGGGAAACCAAGTCAGTATGCAAAATCACACTTAAGCGTTTATCAAGACTTTGAGTTTGCTTGTCAATAGCCATGCGGCGTTCTCTGTAAAGATTGTCTATAAGATGCAACTGCAGCAAACCAGCTTCAATCATGGGCAGGCTGTTGGCGAGAAATTTCTCGCATATGTCATCCTTCCGGGTCATTGTACAAATATATTGGGCATGTCCTCTGGGCCAAAATAATGTCATCCGTGATAAACACCCGTTGATCATTTTTATCTGAATAGCTTCTTTTTTACTCTTCTGCAGTGCGGTTTTCAGTTGGGAATAATCTTCATTATAAGCAGTCCAGACAGTCACTTTGCCCAAGAGGTTATCAGTTGTAAGCATTGATTCGGCTTCAAGGCTTTGCAGTAATGGCTCGCTTTCTTCCCGGGAACGTGTCGCACCTGAAAGACGAACCACAAGAATGTTTATATTGCTGCTTTTTAACTGCTGGTAATAACTCTGGGTTTGAGAGTTTTCATAGTCATTTTTTTTGAAGGATGACTGGCAAAAAATATTATTTTCACTGAGACGAGATTGAAACTCTCCAATAGAATGTATATCTTCATCCAAATAAAAATAATAACGAATCAAGTCTAAAGACAATCGCCAAACCCCCGCAATCAACAATTAATGTATTGGCTTTATTTTAGCATAAAACAGATGAATTATATGTGAACAAAAATGATACTTTAAATTATGGAAAATTAGTGCAAAATTTTTAGAAATTATGCTAAAATGTATCTAATAGTACTAAAATTTACAAATAATATAAATATATACTATGACGGCAGACAACTGCATTTATTCCGGATGATTAATCAAAAAAATTATAAATATATTCGAAAGAAAACAATCAATTATCACCGAAACTTGCCGCAATCAGAAGTTGCGGAGGATGATAACCGGGAGAATATTAAAATGGTAAAAATTTTATATTTTCACCAAAAACAACTTGTTAAAGCGTTGATTAAGGAAAAAGGTACTTCACTGCTTGAAGTTCTGGTTTCACTTTTTATAGTAATACTGATACTGCAACTGACTTATATTATAGCATTTTCCACCAGTCAGACTTTTCGAGCCCGCCATAATACTTCCGCCAGTTATTACGCCGTGTCATTGATTGAATCAATCAGAGCTGAAGGTAATATTGACACCGGTTCATATCAAATTCCAGAAGGCGGCAACTTAAATGGGATTACACCGCCGGATGGCATGGAGGCTCAGGTATCGGTAATCGCAGTTGAGGATAATCCTTTTTTGTTTTTAATCGAAGTTACGGTTTACTGGCTGGAAAGAGGGCGGCCTCAGCAGCTTAAAATCGAGAGCTTGATCAGGAAGGATTTTAATTAATATGGCAGGAAACAAGGGCATGACAGCTGTGGAAATAATTATAGCTTTAGCTTTGTGGAGTATAATAATCACTTTGCTTTTTACGATATTTTCTTTTATTGCCCGTGCATATGAGAACAATACTAATGGTATGGATGCTCAATATAATGCGCGTATGATCATATTCAATATAAATAAAGATATTAGAAGTGCTAAGCAAATAGAAGTTATAGGAGATGAAAAAATAATTATTACCGGTGAGGATACAAGTGTTTCCTATTATCAGGAAAACGGCACGGCATACCGTCATGGCAAAACAAAAATACCAATAGCCGAAAAAGTAGTTGATTTGAGCTTCAGCAGACAGGATAACTTAATTACTTGCTCGGTAACTACAGGATTGGTTAATTACGAATATAATGTGGAAATGAGCTGCAGCCCGCGGGCAGTAATTCCGTAGTCTCCTTTAAGGAGTGGTTTTATGCATTTAAATAGTCAGCGAGGCAGTATCCTTATCTATTCCTTGCTATTTTTAATCTTTACGATCACAATCAGTTTAACAATGTACAGCCTGGCATTTATGGAATATAAAATGGGTCTTTACGAGCACCGTGCCAATCAGGCACGGGAACTGGCTGAATCGGCTGCCTGGATGGCTTTGGAAGAAATCAATATGATTTTGCGGGATAATTATACTTATGCGGAAGAATTGCCTGCGACTATAACACTGGGAAATAACTGGTCATCTGTTTTTGATGAGGATAAGATAATGGAAACCAGCACTGTTATTTGTGAAGAGCAGAATGAGAGTTCCTGTACATATTGCTATTCAACCAGCGGGAATTATTTGGGAGCTGAAAAAACCTTGAGTGTAAAGGTATTATTATATTTTGATGAATACTACCATCTACAACTGGATACAAACGGCAATCTTATGGCTGTATTCAGTTATCGGGATTATTTGGATCGGGGAAGGTTTATTTCTTTCAACGAAGTTGAATAAACTTCGTTTTTGGGGCTGGAATAATCCTAACCTTATAATCACAATGGAATTATATCAATAATAATTTATAAAGCCCTGGCTAAAGCATCAACATAATCATTATAAAGGGTTTGGTTTTGTAACAAAGCCTGGCGCAAAGCATAGGTTAATTCTAATTGTACGCCTTTATTATTGGCGTTTTCGTTACATATGTTATATTGACTGGTGCCGGAAAGGCTATTTTGAGGGAAAGCCACTTTAAACCCGGCTTTTTTTAATTCGGCTTTTATTTGGGCTGAGAGTTCCTTATCTAAACCGCCTACATAAGTCATTTCGTTTTTACCGCTGCAGCCGTGAATGGAAAGGGTTTCTTCCGACTTGGCCACTAGCTTTAAGGCAGTGGGTTCGTTGAATTTGGTGGAAGTGATGTGCAGAACACTGTTATTGCTGCTTTTTATACCTTCGAAAGTATAGTAGTCAGAACCGGTAAGTTTGGCTGTTGATTTTGCAAGTTTACATGTACCGATTTCAATGCTGCCGCCATGAATAGCGATAACTGCAGTTGACGAAGGGCCATTGTAGAAGGTTATCCGGTAATCCTTGCCATTATCCTGATGGGCGGCCAATCCGCTGTAACTGCTGTAAACATCTGCTTTGGCCGTGGCTGGAAACAAAGGGGTCAGAAATACAGTGAATATTATTATTGTAGCAGAAAATAAGATTCTCCTCAAAATATGTACCTGCCTTTCTTAAAGTATATGTAGGTATCCGGCTTGTTTCTTTTTTACCTTAAAAAATCTATGCTTGTCAAAGTTAGGTTTTGGAATGGGAGAGAAGTTATACCTGCGATTAAGTATAACTGAATAATTTTTTAAGCTGTTTGGCTGTAATTATGGTAATTGTGTCATATAATATGATTATCAGCAGTAAGGAGTCAGCAGGATGAAGAACAGTATTGATATGAAACTGAAGGAAAAAGATTATAGACTGACCGAGCAGCGGGAAGCGGTTCTGCAAGTCATGCTCAAGAACAAGGGAAAGCATCTTTCTGCTGAGGAAGTGCTGGAAAAGGCCCGGAAAAAAGTGCCTAATATTGGCATAGCTACTGTTTATCGCACTCTGGAAAAACTTACTGAGTTGGAAGTCCTATATAAGTCGGTTTTCGACGGAGGAAAGTACCGCTATGAAATCTATGATATCAGCAGTAATCATCACCATCATCATATAATTTGCTTAAATTGCGGCAAGATATTTGAAGTGCAGGAAGATCTGCTAAATGACCTGGAACAACAGATTGAAATGCAGGGTTTTAAGATAGTAGATCATGAGCTGAAGTTTTATGGTTATTGCCCACAATGCAAATAAAAAAATTTTGCCAGCATCATGAGAATGATTATCATTACTGCTGTTATTGTAAGGAAATAATTAGATTTTTGCAAAATGTATGTTTGACATTGGACTTATTATTTAATGTCATGATACAATAAATAAAAATTATAGTCGGCTTTGTTTTAGGAGGAAATGAAATGCTGCGTTTGGATGATCTATCGTTTTTTGTTCATAACAATGGAGAAAGCAAGCATATTTTAAGCAATATTAACCTGGAAATTCAGCGCGGGAAGTTATACGGTATTACCGGTCCGAATGGCGGGGGCAAGACCACTCTCGCCAAAGTTATCATGGGAATTTTACCACATACCTCCGGACATATTTATCTCGATGGGGAAGATATCAGCGATAAAAGTATTACAGAGCGGGCTAATCTTGGTATTGCTTACGCCTTTCAGCAGCCACCGCGTTTCAAGGGACTTACTGTTGAGGATTTGGTTAAGATTGCCCAGCCTAAACTGGGGAGTTTATCGATCAGGAAAAAAATGCGTGATGTCGGCTTATGCCCTGAAGATTATCTTGACCGGGATATGGCTTCAGGACTTAGCGGAGGAGAAATGAAACGCATTGAGATACTGCAGGTGTTAGCCCGCAATGCTAAACTGGCGATTTTCGATGAGCCTGAAGCAGGAGTTGATTTATGGACTATTCAGAGACTGATAGATATTATCATAGGAAAATATCAGAAGAATCCTGAAACAGCAGCAGTATTAATTACTCATAACCGCAACATATTGCCAATTTGTGATGAGATCCTGGTAATTGATGAAGGAAAAATAAAAAAACAGGGTAGTTGTGATGAAATATGGCCATTAATAAGAGATGATATTGTATGTCAGGTGCAAGATACATGCAGAGGTGAAGAAATTATATGAAGCTGGCAGAATTGGATAAAAGCTTACTGAATACTATCAGTGATCTGAATGATATCCCCGGGGGGGCAGTAAATATAAGAAAAGACGGACAAGCCGTTTACCGTCAATCTTCACCTAATATCAAAATAAATACCGGCGAAAATGGCGGGCTTATGGTGGAAATTAAGCCGGGTACCAAAGACGAAACAGTACATGTTCCTGTTATTCTTACCAAAACTGGTTTAAATGATATAGTTTATAATAAGTTCATTGTAGGTGAAGATGCTGATGTAACTATTGTGGCCGGGTGCGGGATTCACAATGACAGTCACGGCCGTTCTCGTCACGAAGGCCTGCATGAGATAATTGTCAAAGAAGGTGCCCATTTAAAGTATGTGGAAAAGCATTATGGTGAAGGCAGCGGTACAGGTCAGAAAGTCTTATATCCAACTACTAAAATTGAAGTAGGGAAAAACGCTGTAGCCGAAATTGAAACTGTTCAAATCAAAGGTGTAGATGATACGGTCAGGATAACTGAAGCGCATATTCATCAAAAAGGCAGCCTTAAAATTGTTGAACGGCTGTTGACCCATGGTGATCAAAATGCTGTATCTGATATAAGAATAACTATTGAAGGACGGGGGGGCAGCGGGCAAATTTTATCCCGTTCAGTTGCCAAGGATAATTCTTCTCAGGTATTTAAAGCGGCTTTGATCGGGCAAAATGAATGCCTGGGGCATGTTGAATGTGATGCGATCATTATGGATAAGGCAACTATAAAGGCAGTACCGGAACTTGTAGCCGAGGATTCCGAAGCAGTTCTGACCCATGAAGCTGCTATCGGGAAAATAGCCGGTGAACAGTTAATAAAGCTTATGTCACTTGGTTTAACGGAAGAGCAGGCAGTTGATACTATTCTGGAGGGATTTTTAAAATAAAATTTTAGTTTGGTGGTAGAGAACATGAATCTTAATTTGTTTAAAACTTATGTACGGGTAGTGGAAACCCAGAATTTATCACGGACGGCCGAGGAATTTGACCTGTCTCAGCCAGCGGTAACCAAACAAATCCAGGCCTTGGAAGATATGTATGGGGTTTTGCTGCTAGAACGTTCCGGGCGCAAACTGAAAACTACTGAAGCAGGAGAGACTTTGTATGAATGTGCCCGGGAAATTCTTAAAGTCATGGAAAGAACCGAAAAGGCTATGGAAGAAATATCAGACAGCCGTAAAGGCAGTTTATATTTAGGAGCCAGTACTATTCCCGGTCAATATATACTGCCCTATATCATTAAAATGTTTAAAGATAAGATGCCAAGTATCTCAATCAGTATGGATATAGCTGATACTGAAAAAATTGTTAACCTTGTGGCAGACAGAGAAATTGATGTTGGGATTGTAGGCGGCTGGATCAGCAACCGAAAAATTGAAGGTTATAATTGGCTGGAAGATGATTTGGTATTAATTGTACCTGAAAATAACCGTTTGGCTCAGCCGGAGAGCGGAGACGGAAAAGTGAAGGTGTCGGAGCTGTTGCGCGAAAGATGGATTTTCAGGGAAAAAGGCTCCGGAACCAGAAAAGCTGCCGAAGAACTGCTGCTCAGTAATGGAATCAGGAACGATGCGTTAAATATTTACCTGGAGGCTGGCAGTACTGAAGCTGTATTAGCAGCAGTCGAGGCTGGAATGGGTATAGCAATTGTTTCCAGTTGGGCGATCAAAAGGCTGGATGCTCACCGCAGAATAAGAAGTTTAATAATTGATGATGCAAATGCCAAAAGATCCTTTTATGTGATCTATCCTAAACAAAAGACCAGACGCAAATCGGTCGAAGCATTCCTCAGCTACATTAAACAACTGGATGAAGTGCCGGGTAAATAAATCGTATGATGGCAGATTAAGGCGATTCTAATATAGAAAATCGCCTTTTTTTATTTACTTTGCTGGAATTTTAAATGATTGTTTGTTCGTAAATTTAAAGGGATGATAATTTTCAGGTTAAAAGTTTTGAAAACAGCGGCATCAGTAAACGATCAACTGAAATTTTATTGTTCTTGATTTTATAAATCGATTGGATATAATAAATCTATTGTTTGAAAATAAATGAGTCTGGGGGTTCTAACAAATGTTGCCATTACCGAAAAAATATTTTGTAACTGCTGCCTCAGCTGAGGGAAATACTAAATTGACTGCTTTTGATGGTGCGCTGCTTAAAGCCCGGGTGGGGAACACCAATTTATTAAGAGTCAGCAGCATATTACCTCCAGGATGTGAATATTGCCCGGACTTGATCATCCCTGCTGGTTCTCTGCTTCCCATTGCTTATGGTGCTATTACCAGCACTGAACCAGGACAGTTGATATCTGCTGCAGTGGGAGTAGGAATTAAGAAAGACAGCTTTGGGGTAATTATGGAGTTTTCCGGCCATTGCGGCAAAGCAGAAGCTGAAGCGGCCGTAAACAAAATGATTGAAGAAGCATTCAGTATCAGAGGTTTGGAGTTAAATGAAGTTAAAATAGCCAGTACCGAGCATAGAGTGGTAAAGATAGGGTGTGCTTTTGCAGCAGTTCCGCTATGGTACTAACAAAATAGTATTAATAATAAATGTGGTACTAAAGGAGGAAATTGAGTGGATTTATGGGTAACCGAATATCAAACCCCGGCCCTTGGCTTTGCCTGTAAAGTAAAAGAGACTTTGGCAGTCGAACAAACACCATTTCAGTTTTTATCAGTAGTAGATACCGAACAGTTTGGAAAAATGCTGCTGTTGGACGGTATGGTGATGACTACAGAAAAAGATGAGTTTATATACCATGAGATGATCACACAGATAGCGCTTAATTCCCATCCGCACCCTGAGCAGGTCTTAATTATCGGCGGCGGTGATGGCGGAGCATTGCGGGAAGTAGTCAGGCACCCGCAGGTTAAAAAAGGTACGCTGGTTGAAATTGATGAAAGAGTTGTGGAAAACTCCAAAAAGTTTTTCCGGGATTTGGCCTGTTCCTTTGCTTCTCCCAAAGCTGAAGTAATTATTGCTGATGGTATTAATTACATCAAAGAGCAGGATAATAGATTCGATATTATTATTATTGATTCAACTGAGCCGGTAGGGCCAGCAGTTCAGCTGTTTCTTCCCGAGTTTTATCAGGCGGCTTTTAAAGCTCTGAAAGCTGATGGGATGATAGTAGCTCAAAGCGAATCTCCTTTTTTCAATGCTGATGTGATTAAAATGGTTTATGATGGTATCAATAGCGTTTTTCCCATTACTAAACTTTATCTGGCCAATGTGCCCACTTATCCCAGTGGTTTGTGGAGTTTCACAGTTGGTTCCCGGAAGTTTGACCCTGAACAGGTATTATCCGCGCCGCAATCAGCTTTAAAATACTATACTGCTGATGTCCACCAGGCAGCCTTTAAGCTTCCCGCTTTTGTTGGAAATATTATTGGACAGGGCAAATAATTATGGAAGCAATTAAGCAGTACCTGGAACAAAAAGCATTTTTTATGGATAGCTGTACTGAACCTGATAAGAGCAATAAAGTATTGTTTGGGATTCCCATGGACAGCACCACCAGCTTTCGCCCTGGAACCAGGCTGGCTCCTTACAGGATCAGAGAAGTATCGGAAGGCATTGAAGAATTTAGTGTTTATCAGAATAAAAGTCTGTCAGAGCTGGATTTTGTGGATGCCGGAGATTTAATCAGCCCCTTTGGCAATGTAGCGGAAACTTTGCGAAGGACAGAACAGGTCGCTGCATGTTTTCTGCAGCAGGGAAAGCAATTATTTGCCATGGGCGGGGAACATTTGGTTTCATTGCCGTTAATCAAAGCTTACCGAAGCTTTTTCCCTGAACTGGCTGTAATACAACTGGATGCTCATGCTGATCTGAGAGAAGATTATCTGGGGGAAAAGCTATCTCATGCCACGATCATGAGGCGGGTTTCAGAAATTCTGGGAGATAAGCGAGTATTCCAGCTGGGCATCAGGTCGGGCACCCGGGAAGAGATTGAGTATGCAGCGAGAAAGACACAGCTTTATTTGGATCAGTTTGCTTCGGCTATAGATGATGTCAAACAAAAGATAAAAGATCGGCCGGTTTATATTTCTCTTGATATTGACATATTAGACCCGGCCTTTGCACCTGGAACCGGCACACCGGAAGCAGGAGGAATAACTTCTCGTGAACTCCTGGCTGGCCTTATGCAATTTAGTGATTTAAATGTTGTCGGTTTTGATTTAGTGGAAATATCACCGCCTTATGATCAAGGTGATATTACAGCCATATTAGGTGCCAAAATTATAAGAGAAGCTCTGCTGGCCTACTAATCGTATGTCTTATCATGCAAATATGAGTATATTTATTTTTCGAAAATCGGAGAATTAAGCAAGGCTTTCCCAACAGTATGATTATTATCGGCGGGAAAGCTTTTTTATTGGTATAAAATCAGACTGGATATTGTTCGCTTTGGAACTGCTGAATGTTCGTGCTATAATAACTGCACGCTATGTAAGAATTTAACAAAACACAGAAGAAGGGAAGATAACGATGAAAAAGCTGACAACTGCAGGACTGCTGATATTTTTATTGTTTGCCATAGCAGGCTGCGGAACAGATAATATAAAAAGTAACGACCTTGAGGCAGCCCCGGCCCAAAAAACAGAAAACAAAATTGTAACGTCTCCAGCCCCGTCAACTGAACTCCAAACAGACGAACAGGCTGAACCAAAACCGCTGGGAAACCAGACTGCTGAAGCTGATAAGACTGTTAATGATAAAGTTATAAAGTCAGATAGTAAGGATACTTTTGATTTATATATGACCCGTGATTTTGGCAGGGAAATTATGGACAGCCGGCAGGTAAAACTTAAACCTGGTTACAGTCTGATGGAATATATGAAGGAAGAATGGCAGATCACTACTGGCTTTGGGGGCGGATTTATAATAGGTATCAACGGTTTGGAGTCTGCCAATAGTTCGGGAGATTGCTATGACTGGTTTTTTTATGTTAATGGAGAAGCAGCACCGGTAGGGGCTGAACAGGCTGAGCCGGAAGCAGGAGATATTATTTATTGGGATTATCATCTGTGGTCTTCTGAAACAGGAAGCATTGAAGTGCCGGATAATTTTCCTCCTACAGTCAGTTGGAATCTGCCAGGAGCAAGCTGTTTAACGAAAATAGCATGAGAAAAGCCGGGGATATAACCCGGCCCAGACCGTCAAAAAAAGCGAACCTCATTGTTACATCACAAGCCCCGCTCAGTCGCCGTACCTCAGTACGCCTCAATCGTGGGGCTTGCTCGTGCCTCGATCTTCACTTTTTTTCTTCGGTCTGCCTACTTATTTGACAAACTGAGCCGGGGCTATAACCCGGCCTTTACTGGTTTGTTCTGCTGCAAAATCCGCTATGGAATTAATAAGCGGTAAGGCCGAGAGGGTAAACATATATATCATTGGTTTTTATTTTCTTATTAAAGGTTAAGACCCCCTTTAAAAAATCATAGGTGTTATCATAGTCTTCCTCACTTGCATCAGCGGACAGTGAAATGTGAAAAAGTGAAACCGGTACTTCCATCCAGTTTAACAGTCTCAATTCCTGCAAACCCTCATCGAGAAAAGCCAGGTCAGACAGAGGCAGGGAAAAAGGTGCCCGGGATTTGCTCTTAATATGGGTTTCAAGGAGCTTAATGAATGAAATTAACATCTCTTCCTTTTCCGGACTGATGACATATTGAAACAGGACATCATATAAGTTTTGGGCCAGAATGATTGAGGTGACATTAGGGAGCAGCAGGTGGGTTTCCTCTCCCAGGTATTCTAGTTTGAATGGTTTTGTTTGCATTATTAATCACTCCGTTTTTAATCTAAGTAGTTAAATTTTATCTGTTTACACGTCTATAAACAACTGGTAATATCATTTCGCTGTACTTGCTATGCTGTTTTTATATGAATCATAATTGTAAATGCCGATTCCTGCCATTATTATAAAACTGCCAATTAAGAAAGGTACTGTAATTGCTTCCTGCAAAAAGAGAAAAGCCCATAAAATGGCCAGGGGCGGTTTGGCAAAGAAAATTAATGATCCCGTTCCGGCGGGGAGGAATTTAAGCCCGAAGAGGAATAAAACGTAAGCAGCGATAGTCAGTATTAAGGTAATATATAGCATTTGCGGCAATATGGATAGGTCAAAACGCCATAAAGGGATTTTTAATAATAGAAGTAACGGCATTAAAATCAGAGCCCCGATTATAAATGAGAAACAGTTGACAATCATACCTCCCAGTTTATCGGAAACAGACTTAGCCAATACGATATACAACCCATAACCGGCTGCTGATAAAAGTGCTGCAATAATCCCGGTCAGGTTGGTGGACTGGAAAAAAATTTCGGTATAAAAAATTGCCACCATTCCTGCAGTTCCCAGGAAAAGCCCGGCAATTTTTACCGGGGACAGGTTCTGACGGTATATAAGGTAATCGAAAAAATTTGCGAAAACAGGGTTGGTGCAGAATAATACTGCTGCCAGACTGGCATTTATGTATAAAAGGCTTACATGCAGCAGGGAAATGCTGAAAGTTACATTTATAATGCCCAGTAGTGAGATCTTTATAAAATCGTGACGGGAAAGCTGCTGCTGATTTTTGTACATTGATAGAAGGGTAAAAGGCAGCATCAATAATCCCGCTGCCAGAAAACGCAGAAAGTTGATTTGCAGCGGGTGTATGTCATATGTAATGGTTTTACTGACAAATTCCAAGGTGCTGAACAACAAAATTGTCAGCACCAGAGCCAGATAACCTAATTTGCGATTGTCAGAAAGCATAAATATGTTCTCCTGAAATTGAAATACCCTTAAACCAGATGTCCTGCCGCTGCAGCTAAACAGTGGGTTGAGGAAAAACCGTGTAGGTTCTTTAAAAAATAATTGCTTATGTATATGTGCTTCATTTAACCAGTTATAAACAACCGCCAGTCCCAAATATACCGAAAGGCCGTTAAATTCTTGATTATTCTTGTCAAAGTTTACTGGTTGAAGTAATTTATCTGCATTGCGTCGCGGACTTCGCGCATTGTATCCTGTGCAATTGAACGGGCTTTGCTGGTGCCGTCATACAATATTTCCCTGACCAGAGGCATATTATTGGCATATTTATTTCTTCTTTCCCGCATGGGGGCCTGCAACTGTTCCAGCCGATTAAACAGCCTGTTCTTGCAATCAACGCATCCTATTGAACCCTGACGGCAATTTGTTTGAATTTCTGTTACTTCATCATTATTAAATACTTTATGATATTGGAATATCGTGCAAATATCAGGATGACCGGGATCGTCTTTCCTGATGCGTGCCGGGTCGGTTACGGCACTTCTGATTTTGCTCTTTATAATATCAGAACTGTCGGCCAGGAAAATGGCATTATTTAAACTTTTGCTCATTTTGGTTTTACCGTCCAAACCAACTAAGCGAGGGACATCACCCACTAAAGTATCAGGTTCCACCAGGACAGGTCTGTATAAGTCATTGAAGCGGCGCACTATTTTTCGGGCTAATTCCAGATGAGGGACCTGGTCTTCACCGACCGGAACCAAATTAGCTTTAAAAATAGCAATATCAGCAGCCTGACTGACTGGATAGCCCAGAAAGCCATATGTCATATCTTTAAAACCGTGCTGGGCAGCTTCACTTTTAATAGTTGGATTATGCCTTAAGACATTGACCGAAGTATAGAGAGAAAAATACATAGTCAGCTCACAAAGCTCCGGAATCATACTTTGTATTAATATAGTTGATATTTCAGGGTCAATGCCTACGGCCAGATAGTCCAGAGCAATTGTAAATATGTTTTCCGATAAATCCTCACCTTTTTCCCAATGAGTAGTAAGTGCCTGAACATCAGCAATTAAAATAAAGCTGTCATATTCTTTCTGCAATTTGACCCGGTTGGCTAAACTGCCGACATAGTGCCCCAAGTGCAGGTTACCGGTTGGTCTGTCTCCAGTTAATATTCTTTTTTTGTTTTCCGCCATTTTATTTTCCTCCCTGTGGTTGTAGCTACGTTAATTAAAATAACATTATACAGGACGAAGTTCAAGATTACACGGGCAGAGAGAAGATATTGATAATTATTTATATTTAAGTTCTTAAATAAAGAAATAATTTTACAACAATATTGGATTGTAATAATATAAATAGATAGAATTTCACATAATGTAATATATGAAATACTAACTATTCTTATAAAAGGAGTTATTAAGATGACAGATTTAAATGATTTTTTATGTTTCAACATGCGGGCGGCCATGAAAAAAATTGATAGAAACCTGGGGCAACACTTAGAACCATTCGGAATAAGTATTCCTCAGTCATTTATATTAAAAAGCCTTTTGGAGGAAAATGGCACGACTTTAAAGGAAATTGGCAACCGAACTTTAATTGACAGTTCTTCAATGACTGTGTTAGTAGACAAACTGGAAAAAGATAAGTTGGTGGAGAGACAACTGGATGCACAGGATCGCAGAGCCATCAGAATATTTATAACCGACTCAGGTCGAGAATTAGCAGAACAAGTATTGGAAATGGCCAATGCTTTTAATGAAAAACTCCGTGGGTTAATTGCCGATGAAAATAAGGAAGTATTTTTGCAGGGTGTAAACAGTATAATCAACGGACTGGATTAAAGGTAACAAAAACAGGTTGCTTTCAGTTTTTTTTGTGTTAATGCATATATTAATCTTATACAGGCAAGTATATTCATTGACGTTTTTTAGGTTCCCGGCATCAGGATGCTTAAGTTGGTAATTTCTTTAACAAATTTATTGACATGGCAAATAAATATGCTAAAATTCTACATGTATCTTTTTGAGATCAAAGGAGGTTTGGGAAACCAAGCAGACAATTTAGGAGGGAGGCGACATTATTGCAGTCTTTAGGGCGACATGTGTTAGCTGAAGTTTATGGATGTCGATTTGAGGTGTTGAATGATATCAAACAGGTAGAAGATATCATGGTCAACGCAGCTTTGGAGGCTGGCGCCGAAATAAGAGAATTTGTGTTTCACAAATTTAGCCCCCAGGGGGTAAGCGGAGTAGTTGTTATTTCAGAGTCTCACCTGGCAATTCATACCTGGCCGGAACTGGGTTATGCCGCTGTTGATGTATTTACATGCGGTGAAAAAGTAAACCCATGGGATGCCTGTAATTATGTAGCCGAAATGTTCGGCGCAGAACATGTGGATGCATCCGAAGTAATCAGAGGATTACCAATGCACAAGGATGAACGCCTGGTGGTAAATATTTAGGAGGGATACTATTTTAGTAGACCGAAGAAGTTTTAAAAAGAATCATTTTTAACAGACCTTGCTTTATTTTATCAGGAAGCAAGGTCTTGTTATTTATATTTGGCTCTGTAAAAATGTCATCAGCAGACCTTTTTTACTTATATATTTGTCTTTAAATATAATAATGTTAAGATAATATTAGACATTTATAACTGCTATTTGATTTTTAAAATAATAAGTCATTAATGACAATGTGATATTGGAGAGGAAGAGATGGACTTGCTTAATTCCCGGGAATCATATGATGAACTGCTGGAAATTGATAAGGTATTCAAAGCAACTATTGAACCCTGGTGGGAATCAACCTACGTTTATTACCTGCAAATAAAAGAAGATACTACCTGGAAAGCATTAACGCCGGTTGTTGCTGCTGCTTATAAATACCTGGGCTGTGACAACAAAAGTATTATATTTACTAATATTTTCCACACAGCTTATTTTTCCAACTATATTCATGCGGCTATCGGAGACGAAGAAGAAGGTCAGGAGCATAATCGGGAAATGCAGTTTTCCATCTTAATAGGTGATTTTCTGTCTGGACGCCTACTGAAATTGCTGGTTGATGCCGATAATAACAAATTAATGGTGCCATTTGCAGCAATGATTTGCACTATGAATGAAGGTAGGGTATTAAAACACAAAATGAAAGCAAGTACCGAACAGGTAATTGAAAAAATAAATGGTTCTCTTTACGCTATGATTTTCTTGTCAGCAGCGCTTATTACGCAAAAAGACGCAGAATTCTGCGAGATATACAGGCAGTTAGGTTTCAATCTGGGTATGGCATTAGAGCTTTCAAACGATAGCGCTTCACTGAACCAGGCTTATAAGTATTTGACTGCGACCCAGGGATTATTTAAGCAGATTAACCAACAGTACCGCAAACAAAATAGTTTGCTGGAAAATATAATCAGTGAAATCAGTCAAATAATGGCAGATATCGAAACAGCGGCAGTGGTATGAGCTTTAATAAAGTATTTTGATAAGTAAATTTTTTTTCATTATGTATAAGGATATGAGCGGAGGTTTATTTGTTGGCTTATAAAAATTTACAGGAATTTATCAGGAAACTGGAAAAAGAGCATGAGCTGATAAGGATCAAAACTATGGTGGATCCTGAGCTGGAAATAACAGAAATTGCTGATCGGGTCAGCAAAATGTTCGGGCCGGCATTATTATTTGAAAATGTTAAGGGCTCTTCGATGCCGGTATTGATCAATGCTTTCGGCAGTAGAAAACGTATGGCTATGAGTCTTAATGCTGATAATCTTGATGATATCGGCCAGGAAATATCTGATTTGCTGGCCATGAAGGACAATCTGCCTCATTCTATGACAGACAAACTAAAGATGCTGCCTAAATTGGCAGAATTGGCATCCATTTTGCCACATACGGTTAAAAAAGCACCTTGCCAGGAAATAGTTCACATGGAACCTTCACTGGATATACTGCCTGTTTTAAAATGCTGGCCTCAGGATGCCGGCAGATTCATTACTCTGCCGCAAGTCTATACCAAAGACCCGGTTACCGGTCAGAGAAATGTGGGTATGTACCGTCTGCAGGTTTATGATGGGCAAACCACCGGTATGCATTGGCATACTCATCACGATGGAGCTGAAAATTATCGAAAAAACAAAGCTGCCGGTCAGCCTATCGAAGTGGCCGTAGCCTTGGGAGGCGACCCGGCCATAACTTATTCGGCTACCGCTCCTTTACCGCCGGGTATTGATGAACTTATTTTTGCCGGTTTCCTGCGTAAAAAATCGGTTGAAACAGTTAAATGCAAAACTATTGATATGGAAGTCCCGGCGGAGGCGGAAATAGTAATCGAAGGTTTTGTTGATCCTTCAGAGCGGCGCATCGAAGGACCTTTTGGTGACCATACCGGGTATTATTCACTGGCGGATGAATATCCGGTTTTTCATGTTAAATGTATTACGCATCGGGCTGATGCAGTTTATCCTGCAACAGTTGTAGGCAGGCCACCTCAGGAAGATTGTTATATGGCACTGGCAACAGAAAGAATATTTTTGCCCCTGATTAAATTCCAACTGCCGGAAATAGTAAATATGCATCTGCCTATGGAAGGGGTATTTCATAATTGCGTATTTGTCTCAATTAAAAAAACATTCCCCGGCCAAGCTAAAAAAGTGATGAGTTCCTTATGGGGCATGGGACAAATGATGTTTGCCAAATTCATAATCGTAGTTGATGAGAATGTGGATGTAATGAACGCCTCGGAAGTTATGTGGAAAGTATTTAATAACGTGGATCCCAAAAGGGATACCATGATAGTGGAAGGCCCGCTGGATGTCCTTGATCATTCGGCACCTTTAGCCCTGATAGGTTCCAAAATAGGTATTGATGCCACTAAAAAACTGGTGGCGGAAGGACATCCCCGCGAATGGCCGGAAGATATCATCATGAGTGCAGATATCAAAGATCTGGTTACTAAAAAGTGGAGTGAATACGGCATTGAATAAAGTAAAGGCTTTTTTATCCCTGATTGATTTCGGGCATACTTTATTCGGTTTGCCGTTTGCTTATTTAGGGGCATTTTTAGCAGCCTATACGGTTTACCATGAGTGGCCGACTTTTTATGCCTTATTCTGGATTACCGTAGCTATGGTTGGGGCCCGGACTGCTGCTTTATGTTTGAACCGGGTCATCGATTTAAAGATTGATTCGGCTAATCCCCGTACAGCCGACTGGATTTTACCCTCCGGCATACTGCCGGCAAATTTTATTTGGATTGTGGCGCTTGTGTTCCTGGCCGTGCTGGTATGGGCTGCTGCCAGGCTAAACCCCCTTTGCATGGCCCTTTCACCGCTGGCAGTACTCATATTATGGCTTTATTCCTATACTAAAAGATTTACCTGGCTTTGCCACATTTTTTTAGGGATCGCGATAGGTATAGGACCGGTGGGGGCATGGTTGGGGATTACCGGTGCCTTTTCATTCCTGCCGCTGCTGCCGGCAGCGGCAGTTGCATTCTGGGTGGCAGGGTTTGATACTATGTATGCCTGTCAGGATATAGAATTTGACCGCCGGCACCACCTGCACTCGATTCCTGCCCGATTCGGAGAAAAAGGGGCTTTGCTTTTTTCCGCCCTGTTTCATTTGTTTACAATTGTGTTTTTACTTCTTACCGGTATTATTTTTAAACTTGGTATCTGTTATTATATCGGAGTAGGATTTGCATCGATTATACTTATTTATCAGCACCTTATAGTCAGGCCAGGTGATTTGACCAGAGTAGGTTTTGCCTCTTTCAGCATCAACCATTATATGGGGTTGGTTATTTTTGTTTTGACGCTGATAAATATTTTTTTGCTGATTTAAGGGCAAGATAAATGAAATAATCTGATAATGGGAGGGAGATATCAATTGGGAAAATATATTATTGCCCTGACCGGTGCAAGCGGAGTAATATATGGTATCGAACTGGCCCGGCAACTCTTGGAACGGGGAATTCAGATACATCTGATTGCAAGTGAGCCAGCCTGTATAGTACTTGAACAGGAACTGGGCTGGTGCTTTTTAAAAACGGCAGGCGAAACTTTTAAAAGCTATCTGCCGTATAATAATCTGATTGTTTATGACAATAATGATATAGCTGCACGTATTGCCAGCGGGTCATTCTTAACTGATGGCATGATTGTAATTCCTTGTACAATGGCAAGTGTGGCAGCAATCGCCCATGGAAACGCCCGTAGTTTGATAGAAAGAGCGGCAGATGTAATGCTGAAGGAAAAGCGCCCGCTGATAATCGTACCGCGGGAAACTCCGCTTAATGCGATACATCTTCGCAATATGCTGATTTTAGCTGAGATGGGGGTTAGTATAATACCGGCTATGCCGGCTTTTTATAACCGGCCCCGCAGTGTTGATGAAATGGTCGCTTTTATGGTAGGCAAAATTTTGGATGCCATACATATTGAACATGACCTTTTTACTCGTTATGATAATTAAGGGGACAAATAGCTTAATTTGAGGGGAAATTAATGGCTGATTTTAGTTTTTTTGACAGCATTTCATATGAGCTTGATTTGGTGGAGAATGGCTTAACTAAACATATTAACAGTAATGTCGGCGTAATCAATGATGCTGCTGCTCATTTGATTAAAGCCGGGGGGAAAAGAATGCGTCCGGCATTTGTTTTACTGGCGGCCAAGTATTTTAAAGAAGATATTATTGATGCTATACCAATGGCAGAGGCTTTGGAGTTAATTCATGTGGCAACCCTGGTTCATGATGATTTGATAGATAATTCGGACCTCAGAAGGGGGAAAGCTACTGTCAGAAGCAGGTGGGGCAACCGTACATCAATATATACCGGCAACTATATCTTTGCTCATGCCTTAACCCTGTTGGAAAAATATGACCGTTTAGATATTATTGATATTCTGGCTGATACAAGTATGAAGATCTGTGATGGGGAAATAAATCAAATGCTGAGCTGCTATAATACAAGCTTAGGCTTAAAAAGCTATTTGCGCCGCATCGAACGCAAAACCGCTTTGCTTATTTCAGTAAGTTGCCAGTTGGGGGCAATGATCAGTGATGCAAAAGAAGAGCAGATTAAAGCGCTGCAGGAATATGGTTATTATCTGGGCATGGCTTTCCAGATAACCGATGATATTTTGGACCTTGTTGCGGATGAAAAGACTCTGGGCAAGCCTACTGGAAGTGATATAAGGCAGGGGGTAATAACTTTACCGGCTATATATGCACTTAATCACGATCCCAGACGGGAAGAACTTAAAGGACTGCTGGGGTCACCAGAGTTATGCATAGATGAAATGGAACGCATTATTGAAATTATAATTGATTCTGACGGCATTGATTACGCCTCTTATGCTGCGAATCATTTTGCTGACTTAGCTCTGAGAAGAGTTGCTTTACTGCCCCCATCACCTTTGCACAAGACGTTTATTGATATTGCTGAATTCCTGTCTGTGCGTGAGTATTAATTAAGGAGGATAATTTTGGCTTTTAAAGATTTGAGTGTGGAAGACAAACAAACGATTATCCAACACCTGGAGGAACTAAGAAAATCATTAATTATAAGTATAATTGCTATAACGGCAGCCTCGGTATTTGCCTTCTATTATAATGAACAGATTTTAGCCATTATCATCCAGCCTTTGTCTGCCTTGAATGAGGAATTAATTGTAACCGGAGTTACGGAAGCCTTTTTCGTAAAACTTAAGCTGGCATTTATGGCCGGTTTTGTTATTGCTTTCCCGGTAGTGATCTGGGCAATCTGGCGATTTTTTAAACCTGCTTTATATAAGAACGAAAGAAAATATATTTATTATCTTTTCCCCATCGCGATCGTTCTTTTTGCTGCAGGTATCCTGTTTTCTTATTTTGGCATATTACGTATGGTATTAAACTTCTTTATTTATATTGCCGGGGATAATTTGGAGACCATGTTTAAGGTTGATCAATATGTTTCTTTTGTAATAGCATTTACTTTGCCTTTTGGTATCGTCTTTGAATTACCGGTGGTAGTTTATTTCCTGACCAGAATAGGGGTTATCAAACATGAAATGCTGGCCAAAAATCGTAAATATGCTTTATTGATCATAGTTATCCTGGCTGCGGCTTTAACTCCGGGACCTGACCCTTTTTCGCAGCTTTTAATGGCGGGACCGGTTTACTTACTGTTTGAGATAAGTATTTTGGTAGCCAAATATGCTGATCCGGAACGAAAAAAGAAAAAAACTGCAGAAGATTAATTGAACAATAGACAGAAAAAGCTGAATGTTCGGTATTCTTTACAATAATTCGGTTTTTTGACATAATAGGCAATAACCTAAAGTTTAATTTTTTATTGTAGTAAGCATGTTGAAAAAAGCATTTAAATCATAAAGCTACAGGAGGGATATTAATGTTTGGAATAATTGGAAATTTTGGCCCATGGGAATTGGGATTTATATTGGTTATTGTCCTGATTATTGTTGGGCCAGGCAAACTCCCTCAAGTTGGGGAATCGATTGGAAAAGCCATGAAGAATTTTAAAAAAGCACGCGACGATGAGGATAAAAAAGAGCTGCAAAGTGCCAAAAAAAATGCAGATAAAGATGAAAAAGAAGAATAGTAGTGCTACAGACTTAAAAATAAGTATTCGAGGTAGATTAAGTGCATTTATTTCCCATCTGTATCAGCCTGCAGAATAAGCAGTGTCTGGTGATCGGCGGAGGGCAGGTGGCTCTGCGTAAAGTTGAGAATCTGCTCGAATATGAAGCGGAAATAACAGTTGTCAGTCCCCGGGCGGAGAATGGGATTGAAATGCTGGCGCAGCAAGGGGTCATTATTTGGCATAAAAGAAATTTTGCTGAAAATGACTTGCTTAATGTTTTTTTGGTTTTTATTGCCACTGATGATAATAGCGTTAACCAGTATATAGGGCAACTATGCAGCCGGGAAGGAATTCTGGTCAATGCGGTGGATGATCCGCCCAACTGTGATTTTTATGTGCCGTCAGTAATCAGGCGCGGTTCTTTGGTGGTGGCAGTTTCCACTGAAGGCAAAAGCCCGCTTTATGCGCAAAAATTGCGCCGGGAGTTGGAGGATACTATTACCGAAGCCCAGGGGCGTTTTGTTGACTTATTGGGAGAACAACGGGAAATTATTAAAACCAGGATAATAGATATTGATACCAGACAGGAAATATATAAAGCTCTGGTCAATTCAGATGTTCTGGATTTGCTTACTGCGGGGGAAGAAGAAAAAGCAAGGGAGAGAATCAGGGAATGTATGTCCTTTTGGCTGGATTAAATCACCGTACTGCTCCGGTTGAAGTCCGAGAGAAATTAGCTATTGCAGAACCGGAACTGAACAGAGCTTATCAATGTCTGACCGCCAAAGGCGAAATTGAAGGCGCAGTTATTTTAACTACCTGCAACCGGACTGAGATTTATGCAACTACTCGTAGTATTGAAAAAGGACAAAAAATGCTGTTGGAATTCCTTCAGGAATATGCCGGATTTGATGATGCGTGGTTAAGTCAGTATATTTATCAGTCAAACTGTCAGGAAGCTATTCTTCATTTGTTCAGGGTAGTATCGGGCCTTGATTCTATGATACTTGGGGAAACCGAGATATTAGGCCAGGTAAAAGACGCCTATCTGTATGCGATGGAAGCTAAAGTATCTGACAGTGTGCTGAATACATTATTTCAAAAAGCAATATATGTAGGCAAAAAAGTAAGAACTGAAACTGAAATCGATAAACACTCCCTGTCAGTCGGGCATGCTGCCGTGCAATTGGCAGAGAATGCTTTTGGCAGTTTAAAGGACAAGACAGTTTTGGTAATTGGTGCCGGCAAAATGGGGGAAATATCAGCCCGCTGCCTGATGGCTAACGGGGTTAAAACTGTTATAGTCTCCAACCGCTCCTTTGATAAAGCGGTGGATATGGCACAGGATCTGAACGGGCGTGCAGTTCGTTTTGACCGACTGGCTGATGAACTGACCGCAGCAGATATTGTTATTAGTTGTACCGGGGCCAGCCATTATGTGGTTCGCACTGACCGGGCCCGGGAAATACTGAAGCTAAGACAGGGGAAACCGATTTTAATGATAGATATAGCGGTTCCCCGGGATATCGACCCGGCTTTACAGGAAATAGCCGGAGTGCAAATATTGGATATTGATGATTTGCAGGGAGTAGTTGATGCTAATTATGAACAGCGGCTTAAAGCATCTGCAGCTGCTGAAGAGATAATAAAACAAGAGTTGGAGCTTTTTAATGAATGGCTGGCCAGTTTATGTGTGGTGCCGGTTATAACTGCTTTAAAAAATCATAGTGAAATGATTACTAATAACGAGCTGAAAAAAGCTTTCAATAGATTAGGTGAGGTTTCCGAGCAGGAAGAAAAGATTATAAACTCTATGGCCCATGCAATAGTAAACCAGCTTTTGCATTCGCCAATTATAAATTTAAAACAAATGGCAACCTGCAGTGATGGTCATTTTTATGCGGAAATGGTCAAAAACCTTTTTGCCCTGGAAGTGAACATTGAGGAGACGGCTGAATATGAAAACATTAAGATTGGGAACCAGGGGCAGTAAACTGGCCCTTTGGCAGGCTGAATATACAGCGGCACAATTAAAACAGCAAAACCCGGACCTGATGGTAGAGATAAAAATAATTAAAACTACCGGAGATAAAGTGCTGGACGTCGCTTTAGCCCAAATAGGTGACAAGGGCTTATTTACCAAAGAACTGGAAAGCGAATTGATGCTTGAAAATATTGATCTGGCCGTTCACAGTTTAAAAGACATGCCGGCAGAATTGGAGTCCGGACTTACAATAGGAGCAGTTTTAAAAAGAGAAAACCCGGTTGATGTTTTACTGTCTGCACGAAATTATACTTTTAAGGATCTGCCTTACGGAGCGGTAGTAGGCACCTCAAGTTTGAGGCGGCGGGCACAGATTCTGGCCGTAAGGCCAGATTTACAGATAGTCGATATAAGGGGTAATGTAGAAACCCGTATAAGAAAAATGCAGGAACATGATTTTGACGGAATTATCCTGGCTTATGCCGGAGTGAAGCGGCTGGGACTGGAAGAATATATCAGCGATTTTTTAACTCATGAGGTGATGATGCCGGCAGTCGGTCAGGGAATCATTGCGGTTGAGATAAGAGAAGCGGCGGACGAAGTTAAAAAAATAATATCATCTGTAAATGATTATGCGACCCAGATTGCTGTTTTGGCGGAAAGAAGTTTTCTTACTGCTATTCAGGGAGGCTGTCAGGTGCCGGTTGCAGCCAATGCTCAATTGCTCGATGATCAACTGGAAATCAGGGGTCTGATAGCTTCGCTGGATGGGAAGACCATTTTGAAAGATTACCGCCGGGGAAAAGCAGCGGAAGCAGAAAAAATTGGGCGGGAGCTGGCTTCTTTTCTATTACAGGCAGGGGGAGCAGCTATATTGGATAATATCAGAAGTGCGGGAGCAAGATAAGGATGGCAAGACAAGGTTTTGTATATTTGGTAGGCGCTGGGCCGGGGGATCCGGGGCTATTTACTTTAAAAGGGAAAAAACTGCTGGAATCGGCAGAAGTAATAATCTATGACCGCTTGGTCAGCGATAAGATACTGGCATATGCTCCGGAAAATGCTGAGTTAATATACGTAGGCAAAGCAGCTTCCAATCATGCTTTGCCTCAGGATGAAATAAACAAGCTCTTAGTTTCTAAAGCAGCGGAAGGTAAACGGGTTGTAAGATTAAAAGGCGGAGACCCTTTTGTCTTTGGACGCGGCGGGGAAGAAGCGCAATATGTAAGAGAACACGGCTTTGAATTTGAAATTGTGCCCGGCATCACCTCCGCTGTTGCTGTCCCGGCTTATGCCGGTATACCTGTTACCCACCGGGATGACACCTCCAGTCTGACAATAGTGACCGGCCATGAGAAAGAAGATAAAGAAGAGAGCTCAGTTAACTGGAAAGAGCTGGGGGCAGGTAACAATACGATAGTATTTTTAATGGGGGTAGAAAATCTGCCTTTTATATGCGGACAGTTAATGAAATACGGCCGCGACCCTGCGACTCCTGTAGCCATGATCAGATGGGGGACTTTACCTGCCCAGCAGGTTCTGGTCGGTGAATTAAATAATATTGCAGCTAAAAAACAGCAGGCTGATTTTAAACCTCCGGCAGTTATAGTAGTCGGCGAGGTAGTCAGACAGAGACAATCATTAAAATGGCTGGAAAATAAACCATTATGGGGGAAAAAAATTGTTGTTACCCGGGCCCGGGCCCAGGCCAGTATAATGGTGGATAAAATTACCGAGCTGGGCGGGGAAGCTATCGAGTTTCCCTCCATAATTATCCGCCCCGTGGAAAACCTTAATCTTCTTTATAGAGCCCTTAAAGATATTAGACATTATAATTGGCTTATATTTACCAGTGTAAATGCAGTTGATATATTTTTTACGGCCCTGAAAGCACAGGATATGGATATCAGAGACCTTTACGGCATTAAGATTGCTGCGATTGGTGCAGTTACCAGGGACAAAATTATTGATAGAGGGTTAAAGGTTGATGTAGTACCGGATGAATTCGTTGCCGAAGGCATGATCAAAGCTTTATCAGGAAGGATTAAACCCGGAGACTGGATTCTTCTGCCCCGCGCCCATGGAGCCAGGAACATATTACCGGAAGCTATAAAAAGTGAGGGAGCTCATGTTAATGAGGTTATAATATATGAAGCAGTACCGAATGGAGAGGCAGGCAGTAATATTCTGGAGTCCATAAAAAGCGGCCAGGTTGATTTCATAACTTTCACCAGTTCTTCCACCGTCAGTAATTTTGTTAATATTATCGGCTGGCAGAATGTTGAAACGATTAATCGCCGCTGTAAAATTGCCTGTATAGGTCCGATAACTGCAAATACAGCCGGCGAACATGGATTAAAAGTTGATATTATAGCTAAACAGTATACTATTGACGGTTTAATTGAAGCAATACTGGAGTCTGGTTAAACGATCGCAAGAACAGAGGAGGATAAAAAATGATTGGATGTACCAAGCTGCTGTGCGGGACAGCAACTGTTTCTGAAGTAATAAAACATAGCCAAGATGGCAATTTGCCGCCGCAATTATTGCAGTTTTCGGATAAAAATCGGCCTTTGGTGGTATGGAATACTACCAACCGTTGCAATCTTAGCTGCAAGCATTGTTATATTAATGCGGAAGACCACGATTATAGAAATGAACTTAGCAATGCGGAAGCCAAGATTTTTATTCGTGACCTGGCGGAGATGGGAGCACCAGTATTGCTTTTTTCCGGCGGAGAACCATTTATGAGAAAAGATCTTTTTGAACTGGGGAAATTGGCGACTGATTTAGGAATCAGGGCAGTGATATCATCAAATGGTACTTTAATTAATGATGAAACAGCAAAAAAAATAAAGGCTGCCGGTTTTCAGTATGTAGGCATAAGCATTGATGGTGCCCCGGCCACCCATGATGATTTCAGGAATAAAAAGGGTGCTTTCGATGCTGCCATTCGCGGGGTCAAGGCTTGTCAGAAAAACGGGGTGAAAACCGGTCTGCGCTTTACAGTTAATAAATATAATCAGCAGGATTTGCCCGAGATTTTCGAAATTATTAAAAGAGAGAGCATACCCAGATTTTGTATGTATCATTTGGTTTATGCCGGCCGCGCTGAACAGATGATAGATATGGATACTACTACTGAAGAAACCAGAAAAATATTGGAACTGGTCAGTCAAAAGACGATTGAGCTGCATAATGAGGGCGTAGAAGTAGAAATACTCACTACGGATAATCATGCTGACGGAATTTTTCTTTTAAACCAAATCAGAAATAGTCAGCCAGAGCGCAGTGATGAAATTATAAAACTGCTGGAAATGCATGGTGGATGCTCGGCAGGCACCAAGTTTGCCAATGTTGACCCCCTGGGAAATGTTCATCCCTGTCAGTTCTGGCAGGATTATTCAGTAGGCAATATTCGGGAAAAACCTTTCAGTGAGATTTGGACATCCGATGATGAATTAATGGTTAAACTGCGGGAAAAAGAAAAACATGTCAAAGGAAAATGCGGTGCATGCAATTATAAAGCGCTTTGTTCAGGCTGCCGCATCAGAGCCAGGGCAGTATACGGTGATTTATGGGCGGAAGATCCGGCCTGCTATCTTACTGCACAAGAGACGGGTAACTAAGTATAGGAGGAGATAATAATGTCCTTCCCTCAAACCCGAATGAGAAGATTGAGAAGCAATGAGAATATCCGCCGGCTAGTACGGGAAACTTCCTTGTCAGTTGATGATTTTATTTATCCTTTGTTTGTAGTCAGTGAAGAAAATGTAAAACGGCCAATTGCCTCTATGCCTGGGATATGGCAGTTTTCCGTTGACAAATTAGCGGCGGAAATTGAAGAGATTATTTCCCTGGGAATAAAAGCGGTTCTGCTTTTCGGCCTGCCGGATTATAAAGACAATATAGGCAGTGCCTCCTGGCAGGATGAGGGAGTTGTACAGCGGGCTATAAGGGAGATCAAGTCTTATGCTCCGGAGTTGCTGGTTATCGGTGATGTATGTCTGTGTGAGTATACAGATCATGGTCATTGTGGATACATTGAAAATAATCGTGTAGACAATGATCGGACTCTGGAATTGTTAGGTAAGCAAGCTTTATCATTTGCCAAAGCTGGCTGCGATATTATCGCGCCTTCTGATATGATGGACGGGCGGATAGGTTATATCCGGGCAAAATTGGATGACAATGATTGCATCGATACCTTGATAATGTCTTATGCAGCTAAATATGCATCGGCTTTTTACGGGCCGTTCCGTGAGGCTGCTGATTCTGCTCCCCAGTTTGGCGACCGGCGGGCTTATCAGATGGATCCGGCTAATGGGCGGGAAGCTTTGCGGGAAGTAAAACTTGATATCGAAGAAGGAGCGGATATTATTATAGTAAAGCCGGCGCTGGCCTTTCTGGATGTTATTAAAGCCGTAAAGGATGAATTTGAATTTCCTACCGCTGCCTATAATGTCAGCGGCGAATATTCCATGGTCAAAGCGGCAGGGCTCAAAGGCTGGGTCGATGAAGAAAAAGTTATGATGGAAATATTGACTTCTATAAAAAGGGCGGGAGCCGATATGATAATAACTTATTTTGCCAAAGATGCTGCCAGGTTATTGAACAGTTGAGGGTATAAAGGAGGTGAAATGTAAGACCGGATGAAAACGGCTTACAGATATAAATGCTGGTATCATGGAATTCAACTAATCAATGTAATATGTTCTGCGATCATTGTTACAGAGATGCGGGCGCTAAACTGGATGATGAACTGTCAACTGAAGAGGCAAAAAAGCTTATCCGGGAAATAAAAGCTGCTGGTTTTAAAATAATGATATTTTCCGGCGGTGAATCAATAATGCGGCCTGATATTTTTGAATTGGGAAGTTATGCAACTGCAGCTGGTCTAAGGGCAGTTTTAGGTACCAATGGGACATTGATTACCGAAGAAACTGCGTATAAATTGAAACAAGCAGGTTTCATGGCGGCTGGCGTAAGCCTGGACAGCCTGGATGCTGAAAAAAACGACCAATTCCGTAAAATGGAAAATGCCCATGACCTGGCTATACAAGGCATGCTTAACCTGAAAAAGGTCGGCCTGCCCTTTCAGATCCATACTACGGTTATGGATTGGAATGTGGATGAACTGGAGTCTATTACTGATTTTGCCATAGAAATAGGTGCAATGGCGCACCATGTTTTCTTTCTGGTTCCTACCGGCCGGGCAGTTAACATTGAAGAAGAAGCTTTGCGAAAAGTGGAATATGAAAAAACTATTACCAGACTGATGAAAAAGCAAACCGAAGTAGGAATTGAGATAAAGCCAACTTGTGCTCCTCAATTTATGCGAATCGCAAAGCAAAAAAATATTCCGGTGCGCTTTTCCCGTGGATGCCTGGCAGGCATAAGCTACTGTATAATCAGCCCCAAAGGTGATGTGCAGCCTTGTGCTTATTTGGATATAGCAGTAGGCAATGTTAAAGAAAAGCCTTTTGATGAAATATGGCGGGAGAGCCAGATGTTTAAAGAATTGAGAAGCATGCAGTATGAAGGTAAATGCGGCAGCTGCGATTATATTGACAGCTGCGGCGGATGCCGGGCCAGGGCTTATTATTATACTCAAGGCAACTACATGGCGCAAGACGATTGGTGTCTTTATAAACCACGGGGTGTTTGCAAGTGATCGATTTATCAGCTTTGGATAAAGAAGTATTAAACCGGGTACAAAAGAATTTTCCCCTGACAACAACTCCATATGCGGATATAGCAGCAGCTATGGGAGTAAGTGAAACCGATGTGATGGAGAGTATCATGAAGATGAAGAGTGCCGGTATTATAAGAAGGATCGGCGGAATTTTTGATACTCCCCGTATGGGATACCACTCTACATTATGCGCCATGCAGGTACCAGCAGACAGAATCGAAACGGTAGCAGCAATTGTAAATCGGCAAAAAGGGGTAACGCATAATTACCTGCGTGAAAACCCGGTATTCAATCTCTGGTTTACTGTAACAGCACCATCCAAACTGAAACTAAATGAAATATTAGTTCGGCTGGAACAGGAAAGTGGGTTGGCAGTTTGCAGCATGCCGGCTAAAAAAATATATAAAATAAAAGTATTTTTTGAAATGGGAGACAAGTAATTGGATAATGATAACAGCAAACACGATGAAATAGACAAACAGATTATCGCTTTTATCCAATACGACATGCCTCTGGAAACAAGGCCTTATAAGTGTCTGGCTGATAAGCTGGGTATTTCTGAAGAAGAAATAATAACAAGGATATGCAATCTAAGAGCCAAGTCATTGTTGAGAAGGTTCGGGGCAGTACTGCGCCATCAAAAAGCCGGTTATAGTTCCAATGCCATGGTGGCCTGGCAGGCAACAACTGCAGAGGCTGACCGGGTCGGGGAAATAATGGCTGGTTTCAATGAAGTAAGTCATTGCTATTTGAGGGAGACGACTCCTGAATTTGGCTTTAATTTATTTACAATGATTCATGCTCGCAGTGAAGAAGAATTGCAGGAAATAGTTGATCGTTTATCAAATGCTTCCGGATTAACGGAATATACCATTATTAAGAGTCTGCATGAATATAAAAAGATCAGTATGACTTACTATTAAATATTTCCTGTTTAAAGGGGGATAGCATATGCTGAAAATGGACAAATCAAAAGAACTGTTTTCTGTAGCCTGTGAATTAATGCCTGGCGGGGTAAACAGTCCGGTAAGAGCCTTCAGATCTGTAGGAATGGATCCCTTGTTTATCGATAAGGCCACTGGCTGCAGAATATATGATGTTGACCAGAATGAATTTATTGATTATGTGGGTTCATGGGGGCCGCTTATCTTGGGGCACAGTCATCCGGAAGTAATTGAAGCGATCATTAAGACGGCAGAGAAGGGAACTAGTTTTGGCGCTCCCTGCCCGGAAGAAATAGAATTAGCTGCTCTTATTACCGGGGCTATTCCTTCTTTGGAAAAGATACGGATGGTCAACTCTGGGACTGAGGCCACAATGAGTGCCATCCGTGTTGCCCGGGCATATACCGGGCGAAATAAAATTCTGAAATTTGCCGGCTGTTATCATGGACACGGAGACAGTTTCCTGGTACAGGCCGGGTCGGGTATGTTAACTTTTGGTACCCCGTCCAGTCCGGGAGTTCCAGAAAACATTGCCCAACAAACTTTGGTGGCCGACTATAATGATTTATCTTCAGTAGAAAAGGTTTTTGCTGAAGAAGGAAAAAATATAGCAGCAGTTATAGTTGAACCGATTGCCGGCAATATGGGCCTGGTGATGCCTCATCGTGAATTCTTGTCAGGTCTGCGTAAAATTACCGAAGATTATGGCTCAATACTTATATTTGATGAAGTTATTACCGGATTCAGAACCTGCTATGGAGGCTTTCAAAATTTTATCGATATTAGTCCTGACCTTACCACCTTGGGCAAAATAATCGGCGGCGGGTTGCCTGTAGGGGCTTATGGCGGCAAAAAAGAATTAATGGATTTGGTTTCCCCGGCGGGGAATGTTTATCAGGCCGGAACTTTATCAGGAAATCCGCTGGCCATGGCTGCCGGTGCAGTAACGCTGAAAATATTGCAGTCAAATGACTGGTATGAAAGATTGGAAGTGGCAGGTTACATACTGGCTACCAGACTGAAAAAAGTATTTGAAGATGCTGATCGTTTTTATACTATTAACCGTTTTGGTTCCATGTTCACTATTTTCTTTAATGAACAGGATGAAACCATAGAAGATTACCGGGCCGTTAAAAGGAGCAACACGGAGGAATATAGCCGCTTTTACCGGTTATTGCTGGAGGAAGGAGTTTATTTACCGCCTTCTCAGTTTGAAGTAAGTTTTATTTCCTGCGCCCATGAACTGGAAGATATAGAACTTACCATAAATGCTTTTGGCCGGGCTTTAGAAAAACTGGGTTAGTAAATGTTGCCACCGGCCACTTTATACTGACGCAGGGTGGCGATGAGCTCGCAATTATGATAAAATTGCATGTACTAACCTATATATATCTTTGAAGTTTGTAGTTCATCGAAAGTTGACCGCTTATTTTGATTTGGCAATAATAAAGTTTTTATAACAGTAAAAAAGCAGGAAATCTAATCTTAATATCGAAAGTTAAATGTTGATATATTAATTTAAATTATAATTTAAGGCGGTAAACTTGCCGTAGGCAAAAAAGATATAAGCGCTTTCTTGGGGGTGGTGGGAAATCGTAATATCCTTTGGGAGTGAGAGGTCAACTCGAAAATTATAAGTTAAAAAGGAGGAATGGTCTTGAAGGTTCTAGTGTGTGTTAAGCAAACATTTGACACAGAAGCTAAGATTGAATTGAAGGATGGCAAAATTGCTGAAGCTGGTATCAATTTAATCATTAATCCTTATGATGAAGTAGCAGTTGAAGGTGCTATTCAGCTCAAGGAGAAAAATGTTGTAAATGAAGTTGTAGTAGTTTCAGCCGGCGCTGACAAAGCTATGGATGCTATCCGCACAGCACTGGCAATGGGTGCTGACAGAGGTATTTTAATTAAACAGGATACTGCGGCTGATGAATATGCCAGAGCAGTTGCCCTGGCAGCGGCAATCAAAGAAGAAAATCCTGATTTAATATTAGCAGGACATGTTGCTGCTGATGACGGTTCTTCACAGGTGCCGACCCGCATAGCTGAAATTTTAGGCTATCCACATATTAATGTTATTACCTCTCTTGAAATTGCTGGCGGCAAAGTAACCTGCAGCAGTGAAGCAGATGGCGGTACCCAAGTTACTGAAGTCAGTTTACCGGCAGTTATTTCCAGTCAGGTAAGCTGGAACGAACCTCGTTATCCTTCTATGAAAGGTATCATGCAAGCCAAGAAAAAACCGGTATCAACTGTTGATGCTGCAGCGGCAGACAATAAAATAAAAATCGTTGAATATGCACTTCCTGCTGCTAAACAGGCTGGAATCAAAATTGAAGAAGATCCTGATGTGGCTGCTGCTAAATTAGCAGACTGGATAATTAATACTGCTAAAGCTGAAATTAAAAAATAATTTACTTAAAAGTAAAAAAGGAGGGTAATAGATGGCAGGGACATGGGTATTTGTAGAACAAAAAGACGGTAATATCCGTAAAGTAACCTTTGAAATGCTCGCTGAAGCAAAAAAATTCGGCGATGAAGTTAGTGCTGTTGTTTTTGGTAAAGGTGTGGAAGCTTTAGCTCCTGAATTTGCTAAATACGGAGCCGACAAAGTATATGTCGCCGATGCAGATGTTTTTGGTGACTATAATACCGGTGCTTATGTAGCCCAAATGGTGGCTATGATTGCTGAATACAAACCTAATGCAATTATGTTTGCCCATACTTTTAACGGCAGAGATTTTGCTTCCCGGTTAGCTCAGAAGCTGGAGGCAGGATTAGCTACTGACGTGGTTAAAGCAGAAATTAGTGCGGGCAAAGGCTTATTTACCAGAGCTATTTATGCCGGTAAAGTTTTAGCCAAAGTTGAAGTAACTACTGATCCGATACTGGCCACCATCCGTGCTGGTGTATTTGAAGTTGTTGAAGGTGCAGGGGCTGGTGCAGTTGTAAAACCGGCTGTAGTTGCTACTGCTGCTGATGTTTATCAGACTATAAAAGATTTTGCAGCTACCGTATCAGCTCGTCCGGAACTGACTGAAGCTCCGGTAGTAGTATCCGGCGGTCGCGGATGCAAAGGCCCCGAAGGTATTAAAGTCGTTGAACAGTTGGCTGATCTTTTGGGTGCTGCCCTGGGTGGTTCCAGAGCTTCCATAGATTCCGGATGGCTGGGACACGAACTGCAGGTAGGACAAACCGGAAAAGTCGTTAATCCCAATCTGTATATTGCCTGTGGTATCTCAGGAGCTATTCAGCATCTGGCCGGGATGTCTTCCTCTAAATTTATTGCCTGCATTAATACCGATCCTGAAGCACCGATATTCAATGTTTCAGACTTCGGTGTTGTTGGAGACTTATTTAAAGTAGTACCTCTTGCCGTTGATGAATTAAAGAAATAGCAGCTAACGGGGGACTGGGGACACGGGATATATGTTGTCTGCATATATCCCGTGATAACCTTTAGGTGTTGATAGAGGAGGGAATAAGATAATATGTATTTTGGATTTACCGAACTGCAAGGCGGCTATGATGTCCCGATGCGTATCGTAGGGGCAAACGTCCCCTATGAGTGGCTAATCTATATTTTGATGTTTATCCCTATTACTGTTTTTCTGTTTGGGGCATGGAAGAGGATTCAATTATGGATGCTGGCGAAAGGCGATCAACATCGTAATGATAACGTTGGTCAGCGGTTATTATCCTGGTTTAATAATACTATGGGACAGTTAAGAGTTATCAGGAAACCTTTGCCAGGTTTCATGCACTTCCTGCTGTTCTGGGGATTTTTAGTCCTGGCAATTGCTGCAGGAGTTGACGCAGCCCACTTCTGGATTCACTGGCCGCGTGTCGAAGGCGGCTCTTATATCTGGTTCTCATGGGTAGTTGATATGCTTGGATTTTTAGGCTTGATTGGTATTATTGTTTTGGCTTCAGTACGTTATATACAAAAACCAGCTCGGCTTAATGATACTAAAGCATCAGACGGCTGGATTATTCTATTGATATTTACTATTCTATTTACTGGTTTTGTAATTGAGGGTTTAAGAATCAGTGCTCAGATTACGATGTCCAGCACCATGGCACAAATTGCCTATGAAAGATCCGCATCTCCTTTTGGATGGCTGTTTGCTTATCCATTTCTGAATGCATCGCTTGACTCAGTTCTCTTGGCACATCGCGTGATGTGGTGGTTCCATATGGCGCTCGCTTTCCTGTTTATTGCGCTGGTTCCTTTTACTAAATTGTGGCATATTTTTACCGGTATGCTGAATTATTTTTTCCGCGATTTAGGACCTTCTGCAGTTCCTATGGTTTATAACATTGAGGAAGCAGAAACCTTTGGCGTAGAAAATATAGAAGATTTTGGCTGGAAACATTTGCTCGATTTAGATGCATGTATCAGATGCGGAAGATGTCAGGAAAACTGTCCGGCCTATAATACGGGCAAAGCTCTTAATCCTAAAATAACTATTATTCAAAATATGAAGAAACATCTGGAAGCAAAAGCTCCTTATCTGCTTGCAGCAAAAGATGCAGGAGAACATGAGGCGGCGGAAGTGGCAATGACCAGTGAAGCAGCTGAAGCGCCCGAAGAAGCAGTAAATCCCATGGAACAAAGCCTTCTGTATGATATAGTTACTACCGAAGTTATTTGGGATTGTACCAACTGCAGAGCTTGTATGGAGCATTGTCCGATGTTTATCGAACACATTCCCAAGATTGTGGAAATGCGCCGCAATCTGGTTATGTGGCAGGGTGACATGCCCAGTGAAGCACAAATGGCCTTTACCAATATGGAGAGAAACTATAATCCCTGGGGAGTTGGCTTTGCTAACCGCGCCGACTGGTTAACAGAAAGAGGCGTTCGGGATATAGTGAACCTGGTTCCAGAAGATGGCAAAGAGTTTGAGTATTTACTGTATGCCGGCTGTGCAGTTGCCTTTGATGATCGATATAAGAAAGTCGGTGAAGCTCTGGTAAGACTGCTTGATAAAGCCGGAGTAAGTTTTGGCTATCTGGGAACAGAAGAATTCTGTTGCGGTGATTCAGCCCGCCGGTTGGGTAATGAATATCTTTACCAGACCCTGGCCCAATCCAATTTAGATTCATTTAATAATTACGGGGTCAAAAAGATAATCGTTGTCTGCCCGCATGGTTACAATACTCTGAAGAATGAATATCCACAGATGGGCGGCAACTTTGAAGTATATCATTATACTGAGATTCTGGCTAAACTGGTAGCGGAAGGCAAACTCAAAGCTGACAAAGCACTGGGAGCTAAAATAACTTACCACGACTCCTGTTTCTTGGGCAGACATAATAACATTTATAATCAGCCCAGACAGGTATTAAAAGCAGCCGGAACGAATCTGGTTGAAATCGAAAAAGGCAAAAACTTCGGATTCTGTTGCGGAGCCGGCGGCGGACGCATGTGGCTTGAAGAGCATGCCGTGGAAGGTTATAAACGTATCAATGATACCAGAACAGACCAACTGCTGGTACCCGAACCGGAAATGATTGTCACAAATTGTCCTTTCTGCCTTACCATGATTTCCGATGGTGTTAAAGGTGCAGAAGCGGAAGAAAAGACCAAGGTCTTTGATGTTGCTGAAGTATTATGGAAATCCATGAGTAATTAATGGTTGGATGTTTGACAGAGTCCGTCATAAAAAGACGGGCTCTGTTTTTTTGTATCCCTCCTATTCCTCTGGCAGACAACTTATTCTTGACATTAACTTAAGGTTATGGTTATATTTTTTTATAACCGTTGAAGAGGAAGTAAAACCACAGACCGGCCTTGCAGAGAGTCAGGGATGGTGAAAGCCTGACAGGATATGGAGTGGATAAATGGGCCTCGGAGGGCGGAGCGAAAAGTTTTGAACCTAGTAGCTTCCGACGCAGAGCCAGCGTTATTGGGCTAAGGGTGTGATGGCACTCTGCAAGAGAGGATGCTCATAAACAGCATCAATTAAGGTGGTACCGCAGGTTTTACACCTGTCCTTAAAATACAAGGACGGGTGTTTTATTTTTACACCCCCTTATACTTCATTCATAACCGCGGCATGAATAGAGTACTGCAGAGAAAATAACACCGGGACTATTCTAAAAAATTAATGGGAGGTATCAGAGAAATGAAAAAAATATTAGTTTTAGTGTTAGTATCTTTGATGTTGTTTTCTGTTATCGGTTGTGCTGGAGGCAATAAAGAAACCGGCACTAATAAGGATTCCAAAGTTACGGTAGGTATCGTTCAGATTGTTGAACATCCTTCACTAAACACTATTCGGGAAGCATGTATTGAAGAGTTAGCGGTTAAGGGATATAAAGAAGGCGATAATTTGATTATCGATTACCAGAACGCTCAAAACGACCAGACCAATCTCAAGACTATCTGTCAGAAATTTGCTGATAATAATTATGATTTGATTATTGCTATTGCTACTCCTTCAGCCCAGGCAGCAGCGGGAGAAACCCAAACTATTCCTATTGTTTTTGCCGCTTGTACAGACCCATTGGGATCAGGCCTGGTAACTGATTTGAATAAACCGGGTGCGAATATAACCGGAACTTCAGATGCGGTTTCTGCGGAAAAGATTATGGAACTGGCCAAGCGTATTACTCCGGATATAAAAACTATTGGAGCTTTATATACCTCAAGTGAAACCAACTCCATAGCAGTAATCGAAAATTTGAAAGAATATGCAGCTAAAAATGGGCTTACAGTTGTGGAGGCCACTGTAACTAATTCTTCGGAAGTACAGCAGGCAGCCTCATCATTGACCGGCAAGGCAGATTGTATTTTTTCTCCCATAGATAATACTGTGGCATCCGCAATGCCAATAGTAGCTCAGGTGGCTAATAAAGCTAAAACACCGGTTTATGTTGGCGCTGATTCCATGGTTAAGGATGGCGGCCTGGCAACATTCGGGATCAATTATGTTATACTGGGGCAGGAAACAGCTGATATGGCAGCAGAAATATTAAATGGAAAGAATCCCGGTGACATACCGGTCAGGACTATGACCGAGATGGATATTTATTTAAACCAGGCTACAGCAGATGAAATAGGGATTACCATTCCTGATGATGTACTGGCGGAAGCTAAAGAAGTATTTTAAAGTTTAATTTTTTGGAGTATTGATCTAAATGAATACATTGGTAATGCTTGGTTCAATTGAATTAGGAATGCTATATGCAATAATGGCCTTGGGAGTTTTTATCTCTTTCCGTACTCTTAATATGCCTGATTTAACAGTTGACGGCAGCTTTGTCTTAGGAGCTGCCGTTTCGGCTGTAATGTGCACCGGAGGCCATCCTCAGGCAGCTTTGTGGACAGCATTCCTGGCCGGATGTATAGCGGGCAGTGCAACTGCGCTTTTGCACACTAAGCTTAAAATTCAGCCGCTATTAGCAGGGATTTTGGTAATGTTGGGTTTATGGTCCATTAATCTGCGGGTGATGGGTGGCAAGGCAAACATCCCGCTGATAAATAAAACTACAGTTTTTAACCTGCTGGATGGTACCGCTGTGGAGACTTATGCCACTATAATTATTCCAGCGGTAATTATCATTATACTCATGTTACTGCTGTACTATTTTCTAAAAACTGAACTGGGTTTAGTAATCAGGGCCACTGGTGATAACGAGCAAATGGTCAGGGCCTTAGGGGTAAATACCGATTGGACTATATTGATCGGATTGGCTGTGGCCAATGGATTAGTTGCTTTATCAGGAGCTTTGGTTGCCCAGTATCAATCATTTACGGATATTACCATGGGCACCGGCATGGTAATAATAGGACTGGCTTCAGTAATTATCGGGGAAGTGATATTTGGTATTAAATCATTAATGCGCCGACTGATAGCAGTAGTTTTAGGAGCGATGCTCTATCGTCTGGTCATTGCAACAGCTTATGAATTAGGTATGCCAACAAATGATTTTAAATTGGTTTCAGCAATTATCGTGGCACTGGCTCTGGCCATGCCAATCATTAAAGAGCGGTTCCAGATATGGAGAAAAAGAAAAAACAATCATGATAACCACCAACGGGAGGAACAAGAAAATGCTGCAAATTAAAACCATAACTAAAATATTTTCTCCCGGCAATATTAACGAAAAGAAAGCCATTGATAACCTGAGCCTTACCCTTAATGATGGAGAGTTTATTACAGTAATCGGCGGCAATGGCGCCGGCAAATCTACTTTGTTAAACTGCATCGCAGGTGTATTCGAACTGGACAGCGGAAAAATATTTTTGGATAATGAGGATATTTCCTATGCGCCCGAATACAAACGCTCAAAATATATCGGCCGGGTTTTTCAGGATCCACTGTTAGGTACCGCTTTTGATATGACTATTGAAGAGAATTTGGCTATTGCATATAGCAAAACTAAAACCAGAGGACTGGCTCCGGGAATACGAAAAACTGACAGCAAGTTATTTAAAGAAAAACTGGCCCGCCTGAACTTAGGGCTGGAAGATCGCATATATCAAAAGGTCGGCTTACTATCGGGGGGACAGCGCCAGGCTTTAACCCTTTTGCTGGCAACAATAATAAAGCCTGAATTACTGCTGCTGGATGAACATACTGCTGCTCTTGACCCGGCAGCATCACGGCAGGTTATGGAACTTACCCGGCAATTGATAACCGAACATAACCTGAGTACTATTATGGTAACCCATAACATGAAAAATGCTTTGGATTATGGCACCCGTACCATCATGATGCATGAGGGACGTATTATCCTTGATTTACTGGGAAACGACCGGGCAGAAATGACGGTAGAAAAATTAATCGAACAATTCAGCCATAAAAGCGGGGAAACGCTTGACAATGATCGCTTGCTGCTCATTTAATTGTCTTGAGCAGAAATTTGCCTTAATAATTAATGACCGATGAAGGGTAAAATAAAAGATAAAAAACCCAAATAATCAGGTAAAATCTGATATTTCGGCAGGAAAATACAAACTATAAGGCGAATAAAACGAAAAGGCTATTGTGAGCCATTTTCCAAAAGCAAGGGGCGGGATAAAATGCGCATAGCAGTGTATCCGGGTAGTTTTGATCCGGTTACCAACGGGCACATTGATATATTAAATAAAACCAGCAAGCTTTTTGATAAAATAATTGTTGCTGTAGTCCATAATGTAACCAAAACGGCCTTGTTCAGTCTGGAAGAAAGAAGCCACATGATTATCGAAAGCACCAGACATCTTGATAATATTGAGGTCGAGTGCTTTAACGGGTTATTGGCTACCTTCGTAAAAGATAAAGGTGCCTGTGCTATAATAAGAGGCTTGAGAACCGTTAATGATTTTGAATATGAAATGCATATGGCCTGGTATAATAAAGTATTCATACCTGATGTTGAAACTGTTTTTATCATTTCCAGCAGCAAGAACATTTTTGTCAGTTCCAGCGGAGTAAAAGAGGCAGCATATTTGGGCGGCGATGTCAGTTCCCTGGTCCCGTCGGCAGTGGAAAAAGGCCTGGAGCAAAAGCTGAAAAAGCTTTAAATTTGAAGAAAATTTTAATAATAAAGCAAAAGGAAGGTTTTCACCTTCCTTTTTAAGTAAAATAAAACTGGCATGGTGATTCTTACGAGACCTGAGCCGATAATAAATACTGGAGGTATTAATCCTCGATCAGTTTCAGCCCGGTTTTGCAGCGGCTGGTTAAATCCTGATAAAGCTTAACTCCCACTTGATTATACATGACCATATAATCAGTCACATCTTTAATAGGCTTAGCCGGGTTACCCAAGGCAACTTTACGGTCAGGTATGATTCGTCCCGGGGGAAGTATACTGCCGGCGGCCAGAAGGCTTTCCCGTCCTAATTCACAGCCGGCGGAAACCAGTGACATCATTCCTACAGTAGTATTTGCTTTTATTAAACAGGGACCGTGCACGATTGCACCATGGCCTACCAGAACATTTTCTTCCAAAATAGCTATTGTTTCAGGTTCTGAATGAATTATACAATTTTCCTGAATATTGCTGCCATCTCCAATGACTATTCTGCCATAGTCACCCCTGATTACAGCTCCTGCACCAACATAACAGTTTCCCCCCAGGACCACATCTCCTATAACTACAGCCTGAGGATGAATGAAGCAGGATTCTGGAATTGCCGGTCGCTTCCCTTCAAATTCATAACGCGGCACTTAATGACACCTCCTGTTACATAGTTTCATAACATTTACACATTACACTTTGCAATTCCTGCTCTTATTTATTATATCTGTTAGTTGATTTCAGAGATATAAAGGGTATAATACTTAAGAAAATAACTATGGAAGGTTTATAAAAGGTGCAAAAAGATCTATTAATTAAAGCTATGGATAAAAATAATCAGGTGCGGGTTATTATAGCCCGGACTACTGAACTGGTTAATGAAGCAGCCAACCGCCATAAAACTTCGGCTACCGCAGCGGCAGCATTGGGAAGAGTAATTACTGCCGCGCTGATTATGGCTTCTGATTTAAAAGGCGAAAGGGATATGCTTACCATAAGAATTGATGGCAATGGACCAGCCGGACCGCTGATTGCTTCGGCAGATGCACATGGTACAGCAAGGGCGCTTATCAGCAACCCTCGAGCGGATGTTCCTCCGATAAAACCAGGTAAACTGGCAGTGGGAGATCTGGTAGGTAAAGATGGCTTTATTGAGGTAATAAAAGATCTGGGGTTGAAACAACCTTTTATCGGTAAAGTTGAATTAGTCAGCGGTGAAATTGCAGAAGACATAGCCAGTTATTATCTTAAATCAGAGCAGACCCCTTCACTGGTAGCTTTAGGGGTAATGGTAGCTCCGGATCTTCAGGTCATCAGTTCCGGGGGTTTATTAATTCAGGCTATGCCAGGGGCTGATGATGCTTTACTGGCCCGGCTGGAAGAAAATATAGCTAAAATGGGTAAATTAAGTACAGCTTTGGAAAAAACTACTCAGCTGGAGGCTTTAATGGACCAGATTATGGAGGAGATAGAATATCACATAGTCGGCAGTCAGGCTCTTTTTTTTAAATGCAGCTGCAGTTTTGAACGGCTGAAAAATATTTTGTCGTCGTTATCTGAGGAAGAAATAAATAAGATGTGGAATGATGAAGGCCAGATTGAAGTAGTATGTAATTTTTGTAATGAGGTCTATAATTACAGCGCAGAGGATATAAATATATACAAAAAAGCCTCAGACAGCTAAGGCCCAAGGCAATTTTGGTATTATTTTCGTTAGACGGCTCTTTCGACTTTTCCAGAACGTAAGCAACGAGTACAGACATAAATTTTTTGCGGACTTCCATTGACTATTGCTTTGACTCGCTGAACATTTGGCTTCCATTGCCGGTTAGTTCTGATATGGGAATGGCTGTACTTTTTACCAAAAGTAACGCTTTTACCACATATTTCGCATTTGGCCACTTTTTTGCCCCCTCTCATAAACAATGCACTTAGATATTTTAACAAAAGGGGAGTGAAAGGGCAAGAAGCAGGATTAATTATTAGGGTGTAGAATAAAATTATTAGATTGGAGGGATTTTAATGTTTAATATAAAAACTACCGAACTGGGAGAAATAATTGTTGCTAAAGAAGTTGTGGAAACAATTGCCGGTTTGGCTGCCATAGATTCATATGGTTTGGTAGGTATGGTGGCTCAGGATATTACCTCCGGCCTGTCAAGCATCCTGGGGCTGGAATCTATCCGCAAAGGAGTGCAGGTTAGTTCTTCAGAGGCAGGTTTGATTGTTGATGTTTATATTATGGTCGGTTATGGCATAAAAATTAAAGAAGTTGCGTCCAATGTTATGCAAAAAGTAATTTACGACTTGGATAAACAAGCCGGCTTAAAAGTTGCAACCGTCAATGTAAATGTTAAGGGAGTAAAAGTAGTAACTGAAAAATAAGAGAGGAGAACTAATTTGAGTTTGCAATATATAAACGGAAATGATTTAGTAAGGAGCGTTAAGGCTGGATGTATAAAACTTGAACATAACAGGGAAAAAGTTAATTTACTAAATGTTTTTCCGGTTCCTGATGGGGATACTGGGACAAATATGTATCTTACCCTCTTGGCGGCAGTAAAAGAAGGGGAGAATAATCAGGATAAACCGCTCGGGAAGGTTGCGAAAGCCATGTCATCAGGATCATTGATGGGAGCCCGGGGTAATTCGGGAGTAATTTTATCCCAGATATTCAGAGGGATAGCCAAAGTTTTTGAGGGTAAAGAAGAAGCGGATGCACTGCTTTTTGCCCAGGCTTTAAAATCCGGTTCAGAAACTGCTTACAAAGCAGTTATGAAACCGGTAGAAGGTACTATCCTTACAGTGATTCGGGAAATATCCCGGGCCAGTGAAATGGAAGCTAAAAAAAGTAATGATCTAACTTCTGCACTTTTAGTCGGGGTAAATGCCGGGTATGTTACTTTGGACAAGACCCCGTCGATGCTGCCCATATTAAAAGAATCCGGGGTAGTTGATGCCGGAGGGCAAGGCCTGCTTTATTTTCTGGAAGGTATGCTGGAAATTATTGCCGGGGAATACGAGATAAAATTACAGGAATATAAGGAAAAAATTACACCAGCTGAAGCTAAAGGTGAAAAAGAAATTGCCAGCCTTGAATTTCAGTATTGCACAGAAATGCTGGTAAAAGGTACTGGCCTTGATGCGGAAAAATTGCGTGAGAAACTGAGCAGTATGGGTGATTCACTGTTGGTAGTCGGGGAAGATGAAATAATCAAAGTACATATCCACTCCAATCATCCGGGCAAGATTCTGGAAACTTGTTTACAGTACGGCAGTTTATCCGATATTAAAATAAATAATATGCTGGAAGAAGTACATGAACAAATACTGAACTGGGAAGAAGCCGAAAACAATTCAAAAGCAGCAATGAAAAAAATCGGTTTGGTAGCGGCAGGCGTTGGCCAGGGAGTAATAGAGATCCTGAAAAGCCTTGGGGTTGACATAGTTGTTGAAGGCGGGCAGACTATGAATCCCAGTACTGAAGAACTATTAAATGCCAGCAATGAAATTAAATCCGAAGCAGTGATTATATTGCCAAATAACAGCAATGTTATTATGGCAGCCGAACAGGCAGCGCAGCTTAGCGAACGCCGGATCGAAGTAGTAAAAACCAAATCTGTTATGCAGGCAGTTACAGCTTTGATTGCCTATAATCCGGATGGCGAACTCAATGAAGTGGCCAATGCCATGCGGGAGGAAATAAAAAATGTGAAATATGGCGAAGTAACTAATGCAGTAAGAGATTCTGCCATGAACGGCATGAAAATTAAAAGCGGAGACGTATTAGGGATATTGGCCGGGGAAATAGCTGTAGTCTGCCAAAAAAATGATGAGGCAGTCATTCAGTTGCTACAGAGGATGGTCGACGAAGATACGGAATTGATAACTCTGTTTTACGGAGGCGATATATCCGAAGATGAAGCCAGGATTATTCAGGCAATGATTCAGGAAGCATATCCTGATTTGGAAGTGGAATTACATTACGGAGGACAGCCTCATTACAGTTTCCTGCTGTCGGCAGAATAAAAAAATAAATTTTAAGACCGTCAAAAAATGCCAATAGCTACGTTAACCCGAAAGGACAGTTCAATCGAAGTACCTTGCGTACGCCTCAATCGCGGCCCTTCCGGGTTGCCTTGCTCTCGACTTTTTTGGCCGCCCTCATGTGTTATAGACTTTTCCGGCAGCCTAAAAGCGGGGAAGTCCCTTTTTTTTATAAGGAAGGTCAAATGGAAAGACTGAAAGCAAGCATACAATATGTAAAAGGAGTTGGGCCGGCCAGGGTAAAGCAACTCTCCAGGCTGGGCATTACTACAGTTTTTGATATTATGTGGCATATACCACGGGGCTATATTGACCGCAATGCTGTCACACCCATAAGTGCTTTACAGGCAGGCGGGATCGTCAGCATCAAAGCCAAAGTTTTGGGGACTTCAATTAACCGCACCCGCCGGGGGATGTCGATTTTTAAAGCTCTGCTGCAGGACAATAGCGGCATAACTACCGCCGTCTGGTTTAATCAGCCCTTCCTGAAGAGCAGCTTGAAAAGCGGCATGAATATTTATTTAAACGGTAAAGTGGCTAATATGGCAGGCAAGTTGGAGATAAGTGCCAGCGAATATGATATTCTGGACGAAGAAGACACGGGCGATAAAACTGCAGCAATTTATGCTTTAACTGAGGGGCTGAATCAGAAAAGTGTTCGTAAAATCGTCACCACGGTTTTGCAGGATCATTTGAGCGATTACCCTGAAATATTGACTGCTGAAAACAGGCAGGAGCTGGGGCTGTGCGATATAAGATTTGCTTTGCAGAATATCCATTTTCCGGCTGACCGGTATAGTTATGCTTTGGCTCGCCGCCGGTTGGCGTTTGAAGAATTAATATTATTTCAGCTCAGCTTATGTCAGCAAGCAGCTTTGATTAAAATGCCGGGCAGTGTATCCCATAAAGAGCAGGATGATTTAATAGTAAAAGTGAGCGGTAACTTGCCTTATAAGCTGACCCGGGCGCAGGAACGGGTGGTAAAAGAAATATTTGCCGATATGGAGTCCAACACTAATATGGGAAGACTGCTGCAGGGCGATGTAGGGGCAGGTAAAACCGTGGTTGCAGCCCTGGCAGCGGCCAAGTGTGTATCCAGTGGTTTTCAGGCCGCTATAATGGCGCCTACAGAAATTCTGGCCCGCCAGCATTTCAAGTCGTTACAAAAATTCTTCGCCGGCACCAATGTTGCCATAGCATGTTTAACCAGCGGGACTAATATAGCAGCCCGCAGGCAAATACTGGACGCATTAGCTCGCGGAGAAATTAAAATATTAGTGGGAACTCACGCCATTATCCAGGATGACATAGTTTTTTCCGCTTTAGGTTTGACTGTTATTGATGAGCAGCACCGCTTTGGTGTCCGGCAAAGAGCCAGACTGAACAGTAAAGGCGGATACCCTGACATGCTGGTCATGACTGCTACCCCCATACCGAGAACTCTAGCCCTTACTTTGTACGGGGATTTGGAAATGTCAGTAATCGATGAGCTCCCGCCCGGAAGAAAACAGGTTCTTACCAGATATTTCCCAACTCCGGCGCGAAAATCAGTTTATGAATTCATTCGCAAACAGGTTAAGACTGGTGCCCAGGCTTATTTCGTATGCCCTTTGGTTGAAGAATCACAGAAGCAGGATTTGATGGCAGCAGTAAGTTTATATAATGATTTAAGCCAAACAGTCTTTGCGGAATATAAAGTGGGGTTGATACACGGGCGGATGAAATCGATGGAAAAAGAAAAAATAATTTATGCATTTAATAATGGAGAAATAGATATACTGGTTTCTACTACAGTAATTGAAGTGGGGATTGATGTACCTGCAGCTACACTAATGATCATCGAACACGCAGAAAGGTTTGGTATTGCGCAGCTTCACCAGCTAAGAGGGCGGGTTGGCCGGAGCGAGCGCCAGTCCTATTGTATATTGATGGGTAACCCTCAAACTGAAGAAGCACTGCGACGTATTAAAGCAATGGAAGCAACTAATGACGGGTTCATCCTGTCCCAGGAAGATTTAAAAATACGCGGTCCCGGTGAATTTATGGGAGTCAGGCAACACGGTTTGCAGCAGTTTAAAATAGCTGATTTAACTGCCGATACAGAACTGAGCGAAAAAGCCCGCCAGGCAGCCAGGAACATTCAGTGGCAAAACAAAGAACTTTTGGCTGAATATCTGAGATTGAAATTTAAAAATGAGCCGGAAGCAATCAGCGGATAATGAGATTATAAAAAATGAAAGAATCAGCCAAGCTAATACTGTTAATTTTATTAACAGTATTTTTTTAGGAGGAAATAAAAATGGAGAAAAAAGATAACCTTAAACATCTGGAAAGATTGAAAAATGAAGTGGCTCAGGAAATTGGCATAGCTCCGCAGAAAAATAACGATAATTCAAAGAAAGAAAAAATTTAAAAAGTCTTGAAAATACTTCTAGCATATAACTTGCGTGCGAGGAAACAATAAGATTACATCAACAAAAAGGAGGTGAAATAAATGGCTAACAGTAGAATTCTTGTCCCTCAAGCCAGAGCCGCAATGGATCAGTTCAAATATGAATCTGCCCAGGAAGTTGGAGTAAGTTTAAAACAAGGATATAATGGCGACCTGACTTCCAAACAGGCCGGCAGCATCGGCGGACAAATGGTTAAAAAGATGATTCAGGCTTACGAGCAGGGAAAAGGCGGATTGTCATAATAGAGCAGCAATAAACTGATATACTATACCGAACAAGCGGATGAAAATACTCCGCTTGTTTTCAATATTAGATTTAAATTTTAAATTTTATCAGGTGGCATACAGGATTAATTGCTCTTCTGATATACCCGGGAATAAAGATTTACCTATCCCCAGGGAAATTATCCGGGAAGTATTTTCGATTATATCATCGATTTCTTTAGGAGTTACGGCTAAACCTCCAACAAAGAAGGATAAAATTTCTTTAATTGACTCCATGGCCTTATTATCATTATAAATAGTTCCGGCGTGTGAACAGAAGGAACGAATAGCCTGGTCAGCTATGACTGCAGCATTAACAATAGTGGGACAGCCGACAGCTATTACCGGCACCCCCAATCCATCAAACGTCAAAGCATGACGTTGGTTGCCTAATCCGGCACCAGGCTGAATACCGGTGTTTGACATCTGGATGGTAGTGCCAATACGTTCAACATTAGTTGCGGCCAGTGAATCTACTACTATTAAAAGGGCGGGATTTACTTTTTCGACCACACCTTTAATCACTTCAAAGGTTTCCAGGCCGGTTATACCGAGTACTCCGGGAGCAATGCCGGAAGTAGGACGCATGCCTTCCACCAGGGCATCCGGCGCATGTTGATGATAATGTCTGGTGATAGGGCTGTATTCAATAAATTTAGGGCCTAATGAATCGGCAGTAGCCCTCCAATTGCCTAATCCCACCAGTAAAACTGAATCCGCAGGATTTAAGATACCGGCAGTTAAAAGCTGCATAGCTTTTTCCATAGCCTCTATAATTTCAGCTTTTACATAAGGGTCATTTATTTTTAAGGGCGGTGATTCAATAGTGATATAGCTTCCGATAGGCCTGCCTAAAGATTTGGCACCTTGTTCATTTAAAATAGTAATAGTAGTTGTTTTAATGTGTTCACCTTTAGTAATTTCTTCTTTAACACCTTCTATTTCCTGACGGGTTGCACCTCGCAACAAATCATGGGCTTCAATGGCTAAATCCATATTAAGATTGAATTCTTCAATAAGCCTTTTCATTTAAACCTCCTTTTTGCATATATTGTCTGTTAATAAGATTGGTTTTATACGGTATGATAAATAAAACAGCGACTTTTTCAAGTCGCCGTTTTGGGGAGAGGAGAATTTTGTAAAGTTGTTGGGGAGGGTTTGTTTCCAGACTTTCTCTGGTAATAATATCATTACCCGATAATGAAGTTATTATACAAATAATTTTTAAAAATATTTTATATGCTAAAATAAGTTAATCCTAAAAGAGGAAAATATCATTAAAAATCGAATCAGCTAGAAGGAGATACTTTATGAGGGTTATCAGCGGTACTGCTAAAGGTAAACGCTTAAAAGCCCCGCCAGGCAATGATACAAGACCGATCACCGATATGATAAAAGAGGCATTGTTTAATGTTTTAGGCCAGAATGTCAACGGGTCTGAGTTTTTAGACCTTTTCGCCGGCAGCGGCAGTGTAGGAATTGAAGCCCTCAGCCGGGGAGCCGGGATGGTTGTTTTTGTCGATAACAGTCCGGCTGCCATAAAGACTATCAGGGATAATTTAGATAATTGTAATTTTTTTGATCGGTATCAGATTTTTAAAAATGATGTTATAGCAGCGGCTGTCAAGTTAGAAAAAGGAAAGATATTTTTTGATTTTATTTATATCGATCCACCTTTTACCCAGGAAAAAATATTTCTTAAGATAATGAAGACAATTGATGAAAACAATATATTAAAAGTCAATGGAAATCTTATAATCAGAACTCCAAGAAAAATGGAATTGCCGGGCAGTTTTGAAAACATCAGACGCATAAGGCAAAACCATTACGGTGAATCTACCTTAAATTATTATCAATTATATAAGGAGGTAAATAATAACGATGGAAATTCTGCGTATTCTGGATGAACTGGAAGTGTTGTTTAAAGGGAGCAGAAAATTACCTTTCGGTTATGGTACCATAGTTGATGCCGAAAGATTTTTGGACCGTCTGGATAAAATAAGAGCTATACTACCTGAAGATATTATGCACGCTAAACTGGTAATCAACGAAAAAGACCGTATTGTAAATGAAGCATATCAGGAAGCACAAAAATATGTGGAAAAATCACAGGATACAGTAGCCCGAATGGTCGAAGAAAATGAGATAACCCGTGCAGCCAGAATAACTGCCGAAGAAATTATTGCCAATGCTGAAGAAATTGCCAAAGAAATAAGAAGAGATGCTAATGAATATGCCGAAGGTATTCTAGTACATATGGAAATAGTGCTTAAAAAAGCCGCGGAAACGATTAATCAGGGCAAATATGAAATCAGGCAGGGACTGGAAAACGACGATTTCTAATCATAACGGCTGAAGGTTGCAGCCATAATTAGAATGCCCAGCAGCAATAATGCGCTTAGAATACTGTAACATGCAATAGTTAAGGCATCAAAGGAGTAGAGAAATTTATAGGGTTCTATTTTTAAGGCCGGCAATACTGCGTGACTTAGTAACCAGTATTTATAACCGATTAAAGTTATTATGCAGGAAAAACTCATCTGCAGCAGACGTGATAAAAGATAAAAAGACAATCGGATTGGAGTTCCGGCAAAAATACTCATTATTTGAGCTATGACCGAAAATCCGCTGAAAGCTAATACAATACTGACAGCGGCCAGTTGAGCAGACAAATTGTTGATGTCAGAAGCTGCTATAGTTCTGGCCCCGATCGTCATTTCGAAAAAGCCCATAGCCATACCATAAGCGCCTTGCCAGGAAATACCCAAAAAGGAAAAAAGGAGCTCTAAAAACTGAGCCAGTATTCCCATAAATCCCCAACAGGTAAGCATGCGGGTTATAACAGAAAATATCAGGATAAAGCCGCCAATAGCTAAAATATTGTTAATACTGTTTTTTATGGCTTCACTCATAACGCTGCCGATATTAAGGTTCTGCAATTTATCCTTTAATAATGACATGGATGTATGCCTGTTATTAATATGTTCTGAGCGCATTTTTATTCTGGTGATGGCCTTAAATCTCCACAGAATTCCTACCAGAAAATTGGCCATGTAGTGGGAGAAAGCCAGAAGAAAGCCTATTTCTCTGGAAGCGAACATACCTATCCCCACCGCCCCCAAAATAAAAAGCGGACTGGAATTATTGGTGAAGGATGCAAGGCGCTCAGTTTCCTCAGCGGTCAGAAGTTCTTCGTCATAGAGTTTGCGGCTGAGTAATGCTCCCACCGGGAAGCCGGAAGTAAAGCCCATGACGACAACCAGAGCACTGCTGCCGGGCAGGCGGAACAAAGGCTGTATCACTGGTTCCAGCAATATACCCAGCAAATAAACCAAACCCAGACTAAAAAGTAATTCCGCAGCTATGAAAAAGGGCAATAAAGCGGGTACCACTACTAAGGCCCATAACTTTAAACCATCAGCCGCAGCCTCAACAGTTGCATCCGGATTTATTATCATGAAAATGGCAAGAATTAATATTATAATTAAGAAAAACAAGCCGGAATATTGTTTCATTTTTACTCCTTTAGGTGTTTGACTAAATATATGACGATTGCAGGGATACTTAGAAGTTTACAAGGGGGGGATTTCTATGGCCGGGAAAAAACCGAAAATCGCTTTGGCGCTGGGAGCAGGAAGTGCACGGGGATTGGCTCACATTGGAGTACTGCAGGTATTAAATGAAAACGGGATATATCCTGACATAATTGTTGGCAGCAGTATGGGGGCTATGGTGGGTGGCATATATGCCTGCGGTGCTGATTTGGCAATGCTTGATAAAACGATTGCCAAGATTGATACCAGGACTTTTTTTGATGTAAAAGTGCCCCGTATGGGTTTTGTAGCCGGCAATAAAATCAGTTCCCTATTAAACCTGCTGACTAAAAAAAAGCAGTTTAATGAGTTGGATATTACCCTGCAGGTAGTGGCAACAGATTTGATTACGGGAAGAACTATTGTTATACAGGAGGGATCGATAGCCGAGGCTATAAGAGCCAGCATATCGATTCCCGGTGTTTTTCATCCCGTAAAACGAGAAGGTATGATTTTGGTTGACGGTGCCATTACCGACCGCTTACCTGTGGATATAGCCCTTAAGAATAACGCTGATATAGTAATTGCAGTTGACGTAACATTTACTGAAGACAGGAGCATTGAGATAAGAAATGTTTTGGATGTAATAATGAGTTCCCTCGATTTAATGCAAAAGCGGCATTTTGAAGACAGTGCCCAAAACACTGATTTTTTATTGCAGCCCAAGGTAGGTAATTTTGCTTCCAGTGATTTTAATAAATCGGTGCAGATTGTCGAAATGGGACGTCAGGCAGCCAGAGAACAGTTAGATGATATTTTAGCCGCGATCGCTGAACTTACTCGATAAACAATGGTGAAGTGAGAAAATCTTTCCCGCCCCCCCGCATCTCAGATAAGGGAGAAAGCAGGCTGTAAATATCACTGGACAATATATCAAGTGCCAGCATATCACCAGCTGTACTTGTACCCTTTTCCCGACTTAGTTTTTTAACTTGACTGCCACTGTTCAAGACAGTTAAAGATGATTTATTTTTTACTCTTTGCAGGATTTCACGACCTTTTGACGAAAATGCCAGTATATGAATATATAGTGGACCATGTTGGTCAAAGACATCAACTTGCTCTTTGGTAAGATTAAAAAAGGAGTATATGAGGATGCGGTTTATCCGTGACAAGCTGTATCGTTTGGATTTTATTCTCCGCCGCAGTTCTTCCAGGCTGCCGCTTTGTAAGGAGGCTTTTTTGATCCGGTATTCCAAACCTTCGCTGATCTCGTAAATATCTTTTAAAGATGACAGAGAAATATTGCGCAAATTGGCCAGAATAAATTGCTCAAGGGCATCGGGAGGGATTGGACAACGGCCGGCACTGATTTCCCGTTCCAAAATTATTCGACTGCTGGGGGGCAGAGTTTGAGCAATCTCATCAGAGATCACCGGGTCTTTATGCAAGGCAGTTCTAATGGCACTGGCACTGCTGAACCCTGAACCTGACATATTTTGGCTATGATAACCTTCACCCTGGCGGGGAATGGTAAAGGGCAGAAGGTTTAAATTATCCTGCTTTATGTTATGCAGGTATTCAATGGCCAGGATATTGTTGGGACCGCTCAGCAGTTTTTCCAAACCAATTGATTGGGGCCCGAGAAATTTCTGCAGGGCCTGAGAACGGGCGGCAGGAAAACTTAAGCCCTGGGCCAGCAGTTCTTTGAGCAGAGCCCGGTAATCATCCGGCTCTTTGACCAGTATAGAGGCAATTTCTTCCAAAGACTCCAACTGGCCATGTTCACTGCCAAAGCCCAGATGAGTAACTACTCCGGTCCTGGCTAAAAGCTGCACTGCGCCGCGGGCAAAATAATAAGCACTACGGACTGCGAAACAAAAAGGCAGTTCAATTACCAGGTCAACACCGCTTTTAAGAGCCATTTCAGCACGGGACCATTTGTCACAAACTGCCGGCTCGGATCTTTGTAAAAAATTGCCGCTCATGACAGAAATAACTGCGTCAAAAGAGCCGCTGTTTTTAGCGGTTGTTATAAAATGACGATGACCATTATGAAAGGGATTAAATTCCGCAACTATACCAAGAACGCTCAAAACATACTCCTTTAAGCTTTGTATTAGTCTTATAAATCTTACCACTTACAAAGATACTTATGCTAGAATTAATAAATAATACAAGCATGGGTGAAGAATAACAGCTACTTAAAAAATTGGGGAGGTAGAAGGATGACTTTATTAGCAGAAATTAGAGAAAAAGCATCGACAAGAGGTAAAACCATTGTTCTTCCAGAAGGTACGGAAGAAAGGACACTATTGGCTATTAAGGACATTGTTGCCAAAAAAATAGCCAATCCCATTCTGCTCGGCAACGAGAGTGCAGTGAAAGCTGCCGCCGCCAAGTTCGGCGCAGACATTTCCGGTGCACAAATAGTCGACCCTGTTAAGGCAGCATACTTTGATGATTATGTCCAGGCCTTTTATGAGATGCGTAAGAGCAAAGGCGTAGATCTCGACAAAGCTAAAGCCAGCATGTTAGATCCTCTGTTCTTTGCTTCCATGATGGTAAAAATGGGTAATGCAGACGGTGAAGTTGCCGGGGCTGAGAATACTACCGGTAATGTATTAAGACCAGCTTTGCAGATTATTAAAACTGCTCCTGGTATCTCTGCAGTATCTGGATCATTTATTGTTATAGTACCTGATTGTGAATTTGGTGATAAGGGTACCTTCGTTTTTGCTGATTGCGCTGTAACCCCAGTAGCAACTGCAGAACAATTAGCCGAATTTGCCAAAACATCTGTAGGTACCGCAGTTGATCTATGTGGTATGAAAGATCCCAAAGTAGCTATGCTTTCTTTCTCCACTAAAGGCAGTGCCAGTCATGAAGTAGTTGATAAAATGGTCAATGCTACTAATATAGCCAAGGAAAGATTTCCGGAATTAAAATTAGACGGCGAATTACAGGCTGATGCAGCCATGGTACCAAAGGTTGGCGCTTCCAAAGCTCCCGGCAGTCTGGTGGCCGGTCAAGCCAACGTACTAATATTCCCGGATCTGCAAGCTGGAAATATTGGCTATAAACTAGTTCAAAGGTTAGCCAAAGCCGAAGCGATAGGTCCTATTCTTCAAGGTCTGGATAAACCCGTCAATGATCTATCCAGAGGATGCAGCGTAGAAGATGTTGTCAATGTAGTGGCTATGATAGCTGTTAAAGCTTAATTTAAGATAAAAAAATATTTCTAACATAATTAGGAGGTCGATTAAATGAAAGTTCTCGTAGTAAATGCAGGCAGTTCATCTATTAAATATCAAGTATTTGATATGACAGATGAATCAGTATTAGCCAAAGGCTTGGTAGATAGAGTAGGTATCCCCGGTACTTCTTTGAAGCACGAACCGACCGGCAAAGATGAAGTTGTAATAAAAAAAGATCTGCCTGACCATACCGAAGGTATGAAATTAGTTTTTGAAGTTCTGGTAAATCCGGAATACGGATGCCTCAAGAGTATGGATGAAATTGGAGCTGTAGGTCACCGGGTCGTTCATGGCGGTGAAGAATTTGCCAGTTCAGTAATAATTGATGACCATGTGGAAAAAGTTATCAAGGATTGTTTTGATATTGCACCGTTACACAATCCCCCCAATTTAATGGGGATCAAGGCCTGCCAGACACTTATGCCTAATGTTCCGCATGTAGCTGTTTTTGATACGGCTTTTCATCAGACAATGGAAGCTGAAAATTATATGTACGCACTTCCTTATGATGTTTACGAAAAATATAAAGTCAGAAGATATGGTTTCCACGGTACTTCCCATTTTTACGTTTCCCATCGGGCTGCAGAAATGCTGGGCAAACCATATGAAGATTGCAAAATCATCACTTTACATCTTGGCAATGGAGCCAGTATGGCTGCCATCAAGGGCGGCAAAGTTGTTGATACTTCCATGGGCTTTACCCCTCTGGAAGGTCTCGTAATGGGAACCCGTTCCGGTGACATAGACCCGGCAATCGTTTTTTATCTGATGGATAAGCTGGGAATGAATTCTTCTGAAGCCAACAGCTATTTTAATAAAAAAGCGGGTATGTTGGGATTGTCCGGCGTATCAAATGACCTGCGCGACATCCTGGCAGCAGCTAAAACCGGAAACAAGAGAGCTCAAATAGCTCTGGCCGTATATTATAATAAAATCAAAGGATATGTCGGCAATTATATGGCAAAGCTGAACGGCTGCGACTGCCTGGTGTTCACCGCCGGAGTTGGCGAGAATTCTGCTGAAGTAAGAGAAACCATTTGTTCAAACCTGGATTATCTTGGAGTAAAGATCGATGCTGAAAAGAATAATGTCAGAGGCAAAGAAGTCGATGTAGCAGCAGCAGATTCAAAAGTGAAAATCTTTATTATACCAACTAACGAAGAATTGGTTATAGCCCGCGATACTTTCCAATTGGCCAACAAATAGTTCCCTAAGTCAGGCGGGGGTGACCCCGCCTCTTTTGTTTTGGACATATATGGTTAAATGATCAAAAACGATGGAATAATAGAGCTAAAGAGTCCTTTATTGACAACCTTGAGCGCATCAGACTATAATAAATTTGGTGTTTTTATGAGGGTCATACTATGAAAATTAATCTTAAGCAACTGAAACTTAACCAGGAAGATGCTGTTTATTTAAATTATGAAGGCAGTATAGATGATAGATTTTTAACTGCCAGCGGCGCAAGTCTAAAGTCGCCTGCCGGAATAGAACTGGTAATCAAAAGGCAAAATCAGGTTTATTACGGTCAGGGGACCATAAAGACAGCAATAGAGTTCAGCTGTTCCCGTTGCTTAAAATTATTTACTGAGCCGATTTTCTTGGAACTGGCATTTATAATTGCAGAAGCAGGGAATGAAGGCGGCTATGATGAAGAAGTCATATTACTGGAAAATGATGAGGCAGATATTACTCATTATATTGAAGGAGTAATTTTTGCGGAAGTTCCGTTAAATCCAATTTGTGACCCGAATTGCAAAGGTCTGTGTCCTTTTTGCGGTGGGGATAAAAACATAGAAGAATGCAATTGCGACAAACAAGAGATCGATCCCCGCTGGGAAAAACTGAAGAAGTTTAATAGTGAAGGAGGTTAAGTTAAATGGGAGTTCCCAAGAGAAGGCAGTCGCATTCCCGAAAAAACAAACGGCGTGCTGAGTGGAGGAAAATTGATAAACCAGGACTGGTTGAATGTCCCCAGTGTCATGAACTGAAAATGCCCCATCATGCATGTTTGGCTTGTGGCAATTATAAAGGAAAAACAGTTTTAGAAGTAAAATAAATAGTATTATCAAAAAGTAAGTTGGAGTCTAAAGAGGCAAAAACCTTACTTTTTGTCTTCTAAGGAGGCGTTTGCAGATGAAGATAGCAGTTGATGTAATGGGAGGAGATCATGCTCCCCGGGAAATAATTGCCGGAGCTTTGAAATGGTCACAGGAGGCTGCATCAACCGTATTGCTGGTAGGCAAAGAAGCTGTAATCAATGAGGAATTAATTAATTTTAATTATAATCCTGCCTGGGTAGAGATAGTGAATGCCGCAGAGGTAATTGGCATGGAGGAGTCACCGGCTTTGGCTTTGCGCCGGAAGAAAGATGCTTCAATAGTGGTAGCGACAAAATTAGTTAAAGAAAAGCGGGCGGATTGTTTATTATCCTGCGGCAGTACCGGAGCCCAAATGGCAGCGGCGATATTTATTTTAGGCAGAATGGAAGGGATAGAAAGGCCGCCGCTTATTACAGCTATTCCAAATCTGTCAGGCGCTTTTACGTTTCTTATCGATTTAGGTGCCAGTGTGGATTGCAAGTCTAAGCAACTGGTACAGTTTGCATTTTTGGGCAGTGCCTATGCGCAGTTAACGCTTAATATAAAAAACCCCCGAACAGCCTTGCTGAGCAATGGAACTGAAGAGACAAAAGGCAACAGCATTACGGTGGAAGCTCATAATCTGCTTAAACAACAGAAAAACATCAACTTTATCGGTAATGTGGAAGGACGTGACATTTTTAATAACAGTGCTGATGTTATAGTCTGCGATGGTTTTACAGGTAATATCGTTTTAAAAACCATTGAGGGACTGGCAGCTTTTATTGCTGAAGCAATCCTTAAAGAAACGGGTAAATTGCCGCAGCTTTTTAAACAACTTGATTATACGCAGATTGGCGGGGCGCCACTGCTGGGTGTTGAAGGAATTAGTATTGTCTGTCACGGCAGTTCGAAGAGAGAGGCAGTTTACAACGGGATGAGGATTGCTGAAAAATCATGCCAGGACGATATTGTAACCGCACAAAAGAAAGCTCTGAGCTTCATCGAGGGAAATGACTAACTGCATAAGACAAGAAACAGACGGGAACAGTTTATCATTACTGTCTGAATAGAATATAATCATATATATACCATTTATGCAGGAGGAGAGAATATGCAGGAATTTTTTGAACTGGCAAGAAAAATATTGGCCGAACAGTTGGATATTGATCCACTGGATATAAGCATGGATACTACTTTTGAAGAAATCGAGGCTGACTCTATAGATGTTGTGGAGATGATTATGGCCCTGGAAGATATTTATGATGTGGAATTTCCCGAAGAGGATCTGGAAGATTATCCAGTGATGGGATTACTGGTGAAGGCGCTTTACAGTTACCTGCAGCAGGTGCGAGATGACAAATAAAGCTGCAGATTTTGCTGCGGACCAGGGGCTGAAGTTTAACAATGCTTCATTATTGACTTTAGCTTTAACCCACCCATCGTATCACCAGGATAAAAACCTTTTAGCAGATAATCAAAGATTGGAGTTTTTGGGAGATTCGGTCTTGAGCCTGGTTATTACCGAGGTTCTGTTCGAGCAATTCCCCGATAAGGATGAAGGGGAACTAACCAAGATAAGATCTAAAATTGTCTGCGAAAGAGCCCTTTTGCAGGTAGCGAAATCGATAAATCTGGGTAATTATTTGCTGTTAGGCAAAGGGGAGGAAAAGTCCGGCGGCCGCGGACGGAAATCTATATTGGCAGATGCGGTGGAAGCGATTATTGGTGCTGTTTATCGGGATAAGGGCTATGATGCCGCGCAGGTTTTCATCAGGCAACATTTTCAGGACGTTATCAGCAAAGCAGCCAGTGGTGATTTTTATGATTATAAATCTAAACTGCAGGAAATAGTGCAGGCAAAAAACCGGCAAAGTGTAACTTATACCATATTGGAGGAAAAAGGACCTCCGCATGCCAAAGTTTTTACCGCCGGAGTCTATTTTCAGTACAGGTTGCTGGCTGAAGGCAGCGGTAAGAGCAAAAAAGAAGCGGAACAAAATGCCGCTGAAAAAGCTCTGAAAGATGAGGCGATTCTTAATCGCATATTATAAACATTGTAAGAGGAAAATCTATGTCACATTTCAATATTCCTGTTTTTATCCCCCATTTAGGCTGTCCATTTCAATGTATATTTTGTAATCAACAGAAAATCACTTCTGTAAGTGAAATTGCTACTGATCGGGACATACAAAAGATTATTGATACCGCCATTAAGACCCTGCCCGCGGACAGAGAAGCGGAATTGGCTTTTTTTGGCGGCAGTTTTACTGCCATAAACCAGGAACAGCAGCAGCATTATCTGGGTCTGGTAAAACCATATATAGATTTAGGGGCGATCAAAGGTATACGTATTTCCACCCGCCCGGATTTCATTGACCGAAAAGGTTTGGAATTGCTGCTGTCAGCGGGAGTTACAACCATTGAACTGGGGGTGCAATCCCTGGATGATCAAGTGCTTAAAGCTTCGGGCCGGGGTTATAAAAGCCAGGCAGTTAATGAAGCGGTGGCGCTGATCCATCAGTACCCATTTAAGTTAGGTATACAGCTTATGATTGGATTGCCGGAAGATAATATGGCAGCTGACATTGAGACCACAGCCAGGACTATTGGGCTTAAACCAGATATGGTAAGGATTTATCCGACTCTAGTCATTGAGGAAACTCCTTTGGCAGCTATGTATAAAGCGGGTAAATATCAGCCGTTAAGTTTAACGGAAGCAGTAAAAATCAGTCTGCAGATGTATCTGCGTTTTCAGCAGGCCGATATTGATGTGATACGCATGGGCCTTCATGCAGATGAAGAATTGACCCGGGGCAGCACTGTAATGGCCGGGCCCTTTCATCCTGGCTTCGGAGAACTGGTCCAGCAGGAAGCATATAAGGAACAGGTCAGCTTTATATTGCAGGAATTGCCGATAACGAAAATGAATATTAAACAGGTGAAGCTGTTTGCGAATCAGCGGGACTTATCTAAACTCATAGGTTTTCGCCGAGGCAATATTGAATATTGGCAGCAGCAATTTAAACTGGAAGATATTACTGTTCAGTCGGATAAGTTTATGCCCAGGGATGCTGTCTGTATCGTTAGTCCCCAATCTTTATTCCAGCCAATAGAGGTTACCCGGCTGAAGTTTATAAAAGCTTATCTGAACCAATAGTAAAAATTTACTTACATTTCCCAAGTCACGGCTTTTAATATCCAGTGTCTTAAAAAACTGGGGCGATTAGTATCAAGAACTGACAAAACCTTTATTATAGCTTATGAGTTAATGCTCAAGGCGGAGGTAATTTTAGTGTACCTGAAAAGACTGGAAATCAAAGGGTTTAAGTCATTTGCGGATTTGACGGAGATAAATCTTAAACCCGGAATAAATATTGTAGTCGGACCTAATGGCTGTGGCAAAAGTAACATTGTCGATGCTATCCGCTGGGTTCTGGGGGAAAACAATGTTCGTCATATTCGCGGCCAGAAGAATGAAGATATAATATTTAACGGCACCGATAAAAAAAAGTCTCAGGGTATGGCGTATGTTGAAATAACCGTAGATAATCATGACCATTTGCTTCCAGTAGATTTTACTGAAGTGACAGTGGAAAGAAAATCATTCCGTTCCGGCGAGAGCGAATTTTTCCTTAATAAAACCCGGGTCAGGATGAAGGATGTAGCTGATTTATTTACCGGGACCGGTTTAGGGAAAAAAGGCTATTCCATAATTAATCAGGGCGAACTGGAACAGGTTTTAAACGGCCAGCCGTTGGAACGTCGTTTAATACTGGAGGAAGCTTCAGGGATCATACGTCATCGCCATAAACGTGATGAAGTGCAAAAACGACTGTTTGTTACCAGCAATGATATTCTGCGCTTGGGTGATATATTAATTGAACTGGAAAACCGAAAGGCTGAAGTAAGAGAAAAAGCTGAAAAGGCTGCCCAGTACCAAAGAATATTCCGGCGGTACGAAGAAGCGGAACGACAGGTTTTAACTTATGAATGGCAGAAAGTCAATAAGGATGTAGTTAGCCGCAGAAATGATCTGGCCACGCTCCAGACCCGGATTGATGAGATGCAAAAAAAATCTGCCCGGATGGAAGATGAGTTGCAGCAAACTGAAGCCTGCTTTCAGGAGAACAATCAGCAGCTTACCAGCTTAAGAGAACAAAAATACAGCCATGAAAATATGCTCAGCAACAGTCAGAGCGAAATTCGTCTGGGGCAGGAAAAAATTCGCAATGCCAGCGAGCGGGTTATGAACGCTGATAGTGACAGCGAAAAATATTTGTCTATGTTAAACAGTTTGAGTCTGGATATGGAAGCTACTGAAGCTGCATTCATACAGGACCAGCAGCAGCTTGAGCAAAAACAACAGGAGTACCTTAGAGCTGAAGAAGAAGTCCGGCTTTTATCAGAAAAAACCCAGCAGCTTAAAGAGCAGTTTGAAACCACCAGGAGCGAAGTCTTTGAACGGGTTCAGATGGAAACAGAAGTGGGCAATAAAATAAATGCCAGCGAGGAAGAACTGAAACGGGCTCAGGAAAAAAATCAGCGGATAAGTATTCATTTGGAGGATAGCCAGGCTAAAATTGTTTCAAATCAGACTATGGCTGCTGAACTGCAGGAACAGATTAGCAGGTTAAAACAGCAGGAGCAAGATATTAATCTAAGACTGGAAGAATTGTCGGGAGAAAAAGAACAACTGCAGCAAATCGCCGGCCATTTAAGCCATGTTTATGACCGAAACCGGGAAGAGATACAAAACGTAAACAGCAAACTTAAAACCAGCCAGGAAATGCAAAGAAACCTGACCGGTTATTCATCCGGGGTAAAGGCCATTGTCAGCAGATTTAAAGGCGATAATAAATTGTCCGGTTTGGTTGGCATTATCGGGGAATTAATTGACGTAGAACCAGGACTGGAAATGGCAGTTGAAACTGCCCTTAATCGAGGCCTGGAAAATATTGTGGTCGAATCTATCGATAATGCACGTGACGCCATCAGTATTCTCAAAGAACAAAAAATGGGGCGGGTTACATTCCTGCCGCTGGACGTTTTGAAAAGCCAACCACTGCCCCCAACGCTCCGGGAAAAAATTCAAAAGATATCTGGAGTTGTGGGTTTGGGTTCCGAACTGGTTGAGTATGAACCGCGTTGTAAAAAAGCTATTGATTATTTGCTGGGGCGGGTGCTGATAGTAGATAATATTGAGGTTGCCATAAAAATCTATAAAAAACTTGATTTCCCTGGTAGGATTGTTACTCTGGAGGGGGAAATAATTAATACCAGCGGCGCTATTACCGGAGGCCACAGAGGAACGGTACAGATGGGGGTTATTCAGCGCAAAGGGGAAGAGAAAAAATTAGCTGCGGCATTAAAGGATTTAAATAAACAGTTGTCGGATACTATTACAGCGATTGAGCAACAAAAGACTAAATTATCAGATTTAGAGCAAATTATAAGCCAGGTAAAAAACAGCTCTCTGGAACAAAATATCAAGTTGGAGATGTTAAGCAAACAAAAGGAAAAAGCCCAAGCTGAAGAAAACCTTCTTAAACAGCAGCATGACTCGTATCTTAATCAATTAGGGCACATTGATAAAGAAATAGTGCGACTGCAAGAAAGCAATTTGACCTGGCAGGAAGAAAAACGGTTATTTCAGGCTGAGAGTGCCGCTCTTTCCGAAGAATTGGAAATGCTCAAACAGAAACTTGAAACTGATACACGCGACCTGGAAGTTGGCAAAGTAAGATTAAAATCCTATAAAGAGCAGTTGGAGATGAAAAGAAAAGAACTGGAAAACAGTGCTAAGAATATTGCACAGTTTGAGCAGGTCAAACAGTCATACCAACAGTCACTGCAAGCAGCAGATCAGATAAAAGAGCGCATGCAAAAAGAAATAACTGCTGAATATGAAGCAATTGCTGTCAGAGAACAAACAATCGGTCAGGTTAGCAGTCTTTTACAGGAAGTGGGCGAAAAGATCTCCCGGAACCTGAAAAGCTCAGAAGGTTTAAAGCAGAAGAGCGAACAACATCGACGGGAATTGATTCCTATGCGCCAACAACTTATTCAGGCTGAAAGCAACCAGCGGAATTTGGAACTTAGTATTGCCAGACTGGAAACAGAGACAGATAATATGCGCAAAAACTGGCAGGAAAAATATCAGGAATTATTATCAGCAACACAGCCTGAGGCCGTTTATAAAAGCACTGATGTAAAAAACCTCATAAAAGAGATGGACGATCTTAAAATAGAGATGGAAAGTATGTGGCCGGTTGACCTTACGGCATTAGGAGAATACCAGGAAATATCCGCCCGTTATGATTTTCAAAAACAACAGCATCAGGATTTAGTGCAGGCGCGTGACTCATTGCATAGACTTTTGGAGGAAACTGAAAAAATAATGACGAAGGACTTTGCTCATTTTCTCCTGCTGGCTAATGAAAGCTTCAAAGCAACTTTCAAAGAAATATTCGGGGGAGGGGAAGCTTTATTAAAACTGGACTCCTATAATGAAAAATTAGAAGCAGGTGTAGAAATAGAAGTAAAAATGCCAGGTAAAAAAATGCAGCCGCTTGATTTGCTGTCAGGGGGAGAAAGGGCTCTTACCTGTATTGCCTTTATATTTGCCTTGTTAGGTTTAAGACCGGCGCCGTTCAGTCTGTTGGATGAGATCGATGCATCACTGGACGAAACAAATCTGCTGCGATTTGCCAGCTTTTTGAATAAGATGTCTGATAAAATGCAGTTTATTGTTATTACCCATAGGCAGACTACTATTGCGGCAGGGGAAAATATATACGGAGTTACCATGCCGGAAAAAGGGATTTCTTCTATACTGACACTTAATTTAGAGGAAGCTGAAAATCTGGCGGGATAAATCATATTATAAAGGATTGATAAAAAAATGGCATGGCTGGACAAGTTTAAAGGGAGAAAAAAAGATGGACAGGCGGATAGTCAAGCAACAACGTCCGCAGAGACAATAGCTGAACCGGAAGCTGCAGTTGAAGACGATAAAGCCGGGCTAATTCCTGCTGATGTTGAAGAAAAAAGCAAACGCAGCTGGTTAGATAAGATAAAGGCAGGCTTAAGTAAAACCCGGAAAAATCTTACCGATAAAATTGAAGGATTAGTTAGAAGAACAGGCGATATCGATGATGATTTCTGGGAGGAACTCGAGGATATCCTTATTCAGGCAGATGTAGGAGTAAAAACCACCCTGGGCCTGATAAAAAATATTCGCAGTCAGGTGAAGAAAGAAGGCATAAAAGAGGCCACAGAAGTTATTGCTTTATTACGGTCAGAAGTTGAAAAAATGCTGGCAGAAAACGAAGCGGAAACAGTATTGACAGCCAAACCGCATATTATTCTGGTAGTTGGTGTGAATGGGGCAGGCAAGACAACTTCCATTGCTAAAATGGCTCATAAATATAAAAATGAAAAACAAAAAGTGCTTTTGGCTGCCGCCGATACCTACCGTGCCGCTGCCATTGATCAGCTGCAGACCTGGGCTGACCGGGCCGGAGTTGAGTTGATAAAACATCAGGAAGGCTCTGATCCGGGGGCAGTTGTCTTTGATGCTATTGCTGCTGCCAAGGCCAGGAAAAGTGATATATTGATAATAGATACCGCCGGAAGGCTGCAGAATAAAACTAATTTAATGAAAGAAATAGGGAAAGTTAAAAAGATCATTGAAAGAGAAATGCCGGAAAACGAAAGTGAAGTATTATTGGTACTTGATGCTGCCACCGGGCAGAATGCTATAAGTCAGGCCCGGCTTTTTCAGGAAGCTACGGGCATATCAGGTATTATATTGACCAAATTGGATGGAACCGCCAAAGGAGGCATTGTATTAGCCATAGCTGATGAGTTAAAACTGCCGGTGAAATATGTAGGGGTAGGCGAAACTATGGATGATCTGCGGGAGTTTTCGGCAGCAGTATTTGCAGAAGCATTATTCGGGGAATAAAGGAGGTTGCATGATTGGAAACTGCGATTATAGGCGGGACAGGGGTTTACGATCCTGATTTGCTGGATGATACCAGAGAAATAGCAGTCGATACGGTTTACGGTCAGGTAAAAGTATTGACTGGATTTTATCAGGGCATTGAAGTAGCGTTCATCCCCCGGCATGGTTCTGACCATGGTGTGCCGCCCCATTTAATTAACTATCGGGCCAATATTATGGCCTTAAATCAGGTGGGAGTTAAAAACATTATTGCCACTACCGCGGTTGGTTCACTGAATTTTGAATTCAAACCGGGAATGTTTGCACTGGCAGATCAGTTTTTAGATTTCACCAAAAATCGTCAGCATACTTTTTATGAAGGTGGAGTTCGCGGTGTAGTTCATTGTGACATGACGGTTCCTTATTGTCCCGAACTGAGGCAGGCATTGATGATTGCCGGGCAGGAAATGGGACTTAAAATTACCAATGGCGGAATATACGTGTGCACTGAAGGCCCGCGCTTTGAAACAGCTGCTGAGATAAAGATGTTTAAAATGCTGGGAGGACATTTGATTGGCATGACCAGTGTGCCGGAAGTATGCCTGGCCCGGGAGTTGGGTATGTGTTATGCCAATATTTCAATAATAACCAATTTTGCTGCTGGTATATCTGCTTCAATTTTAACCCATAGTGAAGTGGTGGAAATGATGAAGTTAAGAATCGCAGACGTAAGACACCTGATTATGGCAGGAATCAAAAAAATATCCGCCGCAAAAAGCTGCACCTGTTCCAATATTTTGTCTGAAACAGGTATGAATAAATGATTGCACCTCTGATATTTACCGGACCAGCTGTAGAAATACTGAATCAAAACCGACTGCCGGATGAAGTGGTTTATGAGGAATATCGGACAGCAGAAGAAATTGCTGCAGCAATAAAAGAACTTAAAGTAAGAGGAGCACCATTGATAGGTATTGCAGCCGCTTTCGGCCTGGCTTTGGCTGTAAATAATTACAGCGGCTCCCCGGAGCAACTGGAGGATTATTTTCTAAAGTGCAAAAACTTACTGGCTGCCACCCGCCCGACTGCAGTAAACTTATTCTGGGCTTTAAATAAGATGGAGATGGTCTATCGCCAACATGATCAAACCGATATAAGAAGTTTGCAAGCAGCTTTAATTACAACAGCTGAGAATATTCTGGCCGAAGATATAAGTATTAATAAAGCAATCGGCAGTTTTGGCGAAGAACTGCTGAAAGCAGACAGCCGGGTATTGACTATTTGCAACGCCGGAGCGCTGGCAACCGGGGGGTACGGAACTGCTCTGGGAGTAATCAAAACCGCGCGGCAAAAAAGCAAAATCAGTCAGGTGTGGGCTTGTGAGACCAGGCCGGTCTTGCAGGGAGCACGCCTGACAGTCTGGGAGCTTATGCAGGATGAAATTCCGGTTACCCTTATTACTGACAGCATGGCCGGCTATATTATGCAGCTCAAACTGGTCGATGCAGTTATTGCCGGTGCTGACCGGATTGCTGCTAATGGCGATACTGCCAATAAAATAGGCACTTATACCTTGGCCGTCCTGGCTTATTATCATAATATCCCTTTTTATATTGCAGCACCCCATTCAACTATTGATTTAAGCATAGAAAGAGGCAGCCAGATACCGATTGAGGAACGCGCACACCAGGAAATCAGGCAATTAAGAGGTATAAATCTTACCGTACCGGAGGTTAAAGTTTTTAACCCGGCTTTCGATGTGACACCTCAGCAAATGATAGCCGGGATAATTACCGAGAGCGGGGTTATAAGACCTCCATATAAAGAAAATATTGAACAGCATCTGGCTTTAAAGAGGTAAAGGGGGAGAAGAATGAAAACATTACTGCAAGACTTTTGTATAATCCCTATGGACGGCGGAACTCAAGTTATTGAAAAAGGTTTTATAATTATTGAGGACAATATCATCGCTGATATTGGCAGCGGGGAGACGGAACCCACCGGTTACGATTTGGTCATAAAAGGAAAAAATCAGGTTGTCCTGCCCGGTTTTATCAATACTCATACCCATGCAGCCATGACCCTGCTGCGGGGTTATGCTGATGACCTGCCGCTCAAGGAATGGTTGGAAACAAAGATTTGGCCGTTGGAGGATAAGCTGACTGCGGAGGATATTTACTGGGGGACTATGCTGGCCATCGCAGAGATGATCAAATCGGGAACTACAACTTTTGCCGATATGTACTTTTGTATGGACGAAGTAGCACAGGCAGTGGACAAGACTGGTATACGTGCCTGTCTGTCCCGCGGGATGATTGGCATAGGTCCGGAAAGTGAACAGGCTATTGCTGACAGCAGAGATCTGGTAAGCAAATGGCATAATCATGGTGACGGCAGGATTACCGTTATGCTGGGTCCGCATGCCCCTTATACCTGCCCGCCGGAATACCTTCAAAGAGTTGCTGATCTGGCCGGTGAACTGGATGTAGGCATCCATATTCATGTTGCGGAAACACTTGGCGAAGTAAACGATATAATCAGGCAATACGGTAAAACGCCGGTGGAATTATTAAAAGATGCGGGGTTATTTAAAAATCATGTATTGGCTGCTCATTGTGTCCACATGAGCGAAAATGATATAGCCATACTGGCAGAAAGCGGCGCTTCAGTAGCACATAATCCGGAAAGCAATATGAAGCTGGCCAGCGGCATTGCTCCGGTGCCCAAGCTGCTGTCGGCAGGAATACCGGTAGCCTTAGGTACTGACGGGGCTTCCAGTAACAATGATCTGGATATGCTGCAGGAAATGCGCACCTGCGCGCTGCTGCACAAAGTCAACAGCATGGATCCCACAGTATTGCCAGCTTATAAAGCACTGGAAATGGCAACGGTCAACGGGGCGCAGGCCCTGGGATTAAGTAAACAGATTGGCAGACTGCAAAAAGGTTATAAAGCGGATATGATTATTATTGATTTGGACGCAGCCCATCAAATACCGCGTTATGACTTAGTTGCAAATTTGGTATACGCTGGTCGGGCAAGTGATGTAGATACCGTAATAATCGATGGCAATATTATTATGGAAAATCGTCAGATAAAAACCTTAAACGAGGAACAAGTAATTACTCAAATAAAAAAAATAGCAGCGAGATTAATGACAGAAGTTAAAAGTATATAATGAGGATAATAATATTTTAGTATTAATTTGTATATTTGCTTGCTTTAGCCAGAAATTTGACAACAAATTATACATGTCATAAATATTGATTATAATTGAGAAAGCGAAGCAGGAGGGAACTTACTTACATTGAATTATATTAATATAAGTGTAAATATTCACATTAAAATTTTATTTGAAGATGCAAAAAATAATGTTTTCAGCAAAGATATTAGCAGTTAGCATATTATTTAGCCTGATGAAAATTACAAATGATGTCTCCGAATTGCTTACCTAAAACTTTTTTGTTATGGTAGCCAATCATTGGGCAAGTTTGGAAACGAATTTACCTCCCATTGCGGAAAGGAGAATTTGCTTTACGGCTGTTCTGAATAAAAA